>NZ_JBICWT010000005.1:346274-413547 GCF_043199955.1 Streptomyces sp. NPDC048514
GATCCGCGGGATCCGCGGAATCCGATCGCCCCGATGACGTGGCGGACCGTTTCGGCAGTGCGCTGTACGGACTTGCCGAACTCGCCCGCGAGGAGGGCGGACTGGTCGGCGCCCTGCGCTCCGACACCGCCGTACGCGCCCTGGAACGGGCCTGCCGCACTCCCGGCGCGCTGCGCACGGCGCGCGAGGCGCGCGTGCCGGATCTGCTCGCCGTCGCCGCACACCTCGAACGCGCCCTGCGCCCCCTGTCCCTCGACTGGTACGGCGACGAGGGCCTCGGCGCCGCCGACCTCTGCCACGCCGCGGCCGGCGGCCCCGCCGCCCTGCCCGGGCTGCTCGCCCGCCACTTCTCCGGCGTGCCGCTGCTGGTCACCGAATACGGCGTACAGCTCCGCTCGCACTACCTGAGACCGGGTTCCGGCGCCGCCGCCCCCGCCGTGCGCGCGCTGCTCGCGGCCTTCACCGGCCGGCTCGCCGCCGAGGTCTACCGCCGGGCCGAGATCCTCACCCCGGGCAACGCCCACGCCCGCCGCTGGCAGGAACGGTGCGGCGCCGACCGGAGCAGGATCCGCACGGTCCACCCCGGCATGGAGGCCGCGCGCTTCGCCGAGGCCGGCGAGTCCCCGGACCGCTCCGAACCGGGCACCCTGGTCTGGGTCGGGCGGATCGAGCCCGCCAAGGACCTGGTCTCCCTCCTGCACGCCTTCGCCGAGATCCGGAAGGAGGAGCCCGGGGCGCGCCTGCGGATCGTCGGCGCTCCCTCCGGCCCCGAGGGCGAGGCCTACTCGAGCCACTGCCGGGCGCTCGCCGCGCAGCTCTTCCCGGACGAGGCGGAGGGCGTGCACGCCGTCGGCGACAATCCGGTCACCTTCGCGGAGATCGGCGGTCCCGAGGCCCCGGTGCTGTCCGACGCCTACGCGGCCGGCGCGGTCGTCGTGCTGTCCAGCGTGGTCGAGGGCTTCCCGATCAGTCTCATCGAGGCCATGCTCTGCGGCCGGCCCACGGTGTCCACGGACGTCGGCGCGGTCGTGGAGGTCATCGGCGGCACGGGCCTCGTCGTGCCCCCGCGCAATCCACGGGCGCTCGCCGAGGCGTGCGTGGCGCTGCTGCGCGACCCCGAGCGCCGTGCGCGTCTCGGCGCCGCCGCGCGCGCCCGGGCGCTCGAACTGTTCACCGTCGAGCAGAACGTCGCGGCATTTCACGGCATTTACCTGGAGATCGTGTCGCACTGTCCGGTCCGCCGCGTCGTCCTCGACGAGGCGGGTGAACCCCTGCCGTTCGCCGCGCCCGCCGAGTCCCACGTACCCGGCCGCTGGACCGGACCCACGGCCCGCGTGCTGCCCCGCCGCATGCCCGGCTGGGCCACGGCCGCTCCGGTACGCGCGACGCCGATGGCGGCCGCGGAGGGGGCGTGATGAGCGCGTTCGAGAACGTACCGGGTGGGCCCGTCGCACCGGACCGGCCCGGGATGCCCAGCGGCGGCGATGCGTGGGACGCCCGCTCGGTGGAGTGGCTGCGAGGCGAGTTGCGCGGCGCGACGCCGACGACCGCCGACGCGGGGCCCCACGCCGACGCCGAGCCTCACGCCGCTGCCCGGCCTCACGTCGTCGCCACTGCCGAGCCTCACGCCGGCGCGGGGCCCCAAGCCGACGCGGGGCGCCAAGCCGACATCGGCATCGACGGCTCGCCTCCTTCGGCCCCTCCCACAAGTCCCGCTCCCACAAGTCCCGCTCCCACAAGTTCCGCTTCCGCAAGCGGTGTCAGCCCCTTGACGCCGACCCAGCGAAGGTCACCGGGGTCCGGCACCGTGGCGGCACCGGCATCCGGGTACGGCACCGAGGCGGGTGCGGCACCGGGGTCCGGCACCGTGGCGGCACCGGCATCCGGGTACGGCACCGAGGCGGGTGCGGCACCGGGGTCCGGCACCGAGGCGGGTGCGGCACCGGCATCCGGGTTCGGCAGCGAGGCGGGTGCGGCACCGGCATCCGGCACCGAGAGTGGTGTGGTACCGGTACCCGGGTACGGCGCCGAGGCGCGTACCGCGTCCGTCGTAGCGGATGCGCAGGGCGGTGAGAGACGGGCCTCCGCCCCCCGGCGCGGGGCCGGGGACCCGGTGAAGGCGCTGCTGCATCGGCACCGTGAGCTGTGCGAGCGCGCCGTCGACCCCTTGGAGATCGCGGCCGGGCTGGAGGCGCACGGGGTCACCGACCGGACCGCCGCCCGCTTCCGGCACCGGGACGTGTTCTCTCTCGCAGAGGAGCTGTACGCGCGCGTGCCGCGCAACGGCGATCCGCGCCCGGAACCCGAGCCCCTGCCCGTGCCCCGCGTTCGCGCCGGCTGGGTCCTGCTCACCCTCCTGCCCGGTGTGCTCGGCGCGATCACCGTGGCCGCGCTGCGATTCACTCACGGGCACCCCCGCCTGCTGGTGGCCCTCGGCGGCACGCTCGCCGTCGGTCTCGCCACGCGTGCGGCACTGCGCCGCGGCCCCCTGTCCGCGCCGCCCGGCACGCACGCCCGGCGCACCGCACTCGCCACGCACGCGTGGACGCTCTGGCTGCTGGGCTACGCCCTCTTCGGCGACGGTCTGCTCGACGCCCTCGTGAGGGGCGGCCCCGGCGCCCTCCCCACCGGAACCCCGCAAGGCCCGTGGCCCACCGCCACCGCGCCCGTCCTCGCCCTCGCGCTGGCCTGCGCCCCGGCGGCCTGGAGCGCCCACCTGCTCAGCGCCGGCGCGCGCCGCAGGCTGGCCGGCAGCCGGGGCCTGGCGGACTTCACGTCGGCCGTGAAACCCCTGCTGCTCGGCACCCTCACGCTGTTCTTCGGCACGCTCACGGTCCTGCTTGCGCTGTGCGGAGCCGTCCTGCACGAACCCGCGGCCTGCCCGCAGGCGCTCGCCCTGGGCGGCCTGCTGCTGCTCGCCCGCCTGCTCACCGTCCACCACCACCGGCACGCCCCCGCCCTCGCGCTCGGCGCCGCGGCGGCCACGGAGGCGGTGGTCCTGGCCCTGCCGCCGGCCGCCCGGCTGCCCGGGTGCGCCGTCCTCGCGGCCCCGGCGCAGACCCTCGTGAACGCCTGGGGAGCGGCCGCCGTCCCCACCCTCGCCTGCGGCGCCGCGGCCCTGGCACTGCTGCTGCACGCCGCCCGCACGCTCACCCGGGCCTCGGCCCACGCGCCCGCGGGAACACCCGAGTGAACCGTTTGCCGCCGGTCCGACCGGGGCCACCTCGCCGGCCGTCCGCCTGACTGCACCGGGCGACGGCCGGCGGCGCCCGGCTCACGGCCGGAGGCATCCGCACCACCCCTTTGAAGGAGACGACCAGATGACCACCTCCCGACCCGGAGCGTCCGGGGCCACCGGAACCGCCGGAGCGGCCGCAGAAGCCCTCGCACCGTCCGGTACAGCCGGCGAGCACACCCCGGGAGCCGCACGATGAGGGTCCTGCTGACCGGAGCCAACGGATACATCGGCCGCTTCGTCGCCGACCGTCTGCTGGCCGACCCGGCCGTGCAGCTCACCGCGCTCGGCCGGGGCGACGACGCCGACGTCCGCTTCGACCTGGCCACCGGCAGCCCGGGCGCGCTGACCCGCTTCCTCGACGCGGTGCACCCCGGGGTCGTCGTCAACTGCGCGGGCGCCACCCGGGGCGGCGCCCGGGACCTCACCCGGCACAACACCGTCGCCGTCGCCACCATCTGCGAGGCCCTGCGGCGCAGCGGCTGCGGCGCCCGTCTCGTGCAGATCGGGTGTGGTTCCGAGTACGGCCCCAGCCAGGCGGGCTCCTCTACGGCCGAGGACGCCGTACCGCGCCCCGGCGGCCCCTACGGCGTCAGCAAGCTCGCCGCGACGGAACTGGTCCTCGGATCCGGTCTCGACGCCGTCGTCCTGCGCGTCTTCTCGCCGGCGGGCCCGGGCACCCCGGCCGGCTCCCCGCTGGGCAGGCTCGCCGAGGCCATGCGCCGTGCCATGCAGTCCGGCGACGGCGAACTCAAGCTCGGCGGGCTCGGTGTCCAGCGCGACTTCGTGGACGTACGCGACGTCGCGCGCGCCGTGCACGCCGCCTCACTCTCCGCCGCACAGGGCGTCATCAACATCGGTTCCGGGCGTGCCGTCCGGCTGCGCGACGCCGCCGCGGTCCTCGCGCGCGTCGCCGGGTACGGCGGCGCGCTGCACGAGCTCGACGCCCCGCCCGGCCCCCTGCGCGCCGCCATCGGCCACCCGCGCCCCGAATCCGACCACGCGGGCCCGATGGCGTACCCGTACCCCGACGGCTGCGGCAGCTGGCAGCAGGCCGACGTGCGCACCGCCCGCGACCGGCTCGGCTGGCGGCCCCGGATCAACCTCGAAGAATCCTTGGCGGACATCTGGATGGAGGCGGCATGTCGCATCTGACCAGCACCACCGCGAGCGCTTCGCGCACCGGCGTACGCACCGCCCTCGGCATCCCCGGTTACGCCCACCCGCTCGTCGCCCCCGCCCAGTGGGCCGAGCTCGCCCGCCCGGGCACCCCGCTGGACTGGGTGGTCCTCGATGTGGCCTCAGGCCCCGGCACCCGCCCCGACCCGCACTGCCTGGAGTCCGCGGGCCGGCTGCGTGCCCTGGGCGTCCGCGTCCTCGGCCGGCTGGACCTCACCTACGGCGCCCGCACCATCCCCGACCTGCTCACCGACGCACACCGCTACCTCGACTGGTACCGGGTCGGCGGCTTCCTGCTGGACCGCTGCCCCACGGGGCGCACCGCGCTCCCCGAGGTCCGGCGCGCGATCACCACGCTCCGCGGGATCGGCGACTCCGTCCACATCGTCCTCGGCCACGGCAGCCACCCGCACCCGGGCTACGCGGAGCACGCCGACCAGCTGGTGTCCTTCAGCGGCCCCTGGTCCGACTACCGCTGGTCGCAGGTCGCCGAGTGGACCGCGGACTACCCGCCCGACCGCTTCTGCCACTTCGTGCACGGCGTGCCCCTCGGCCATCTGGACGAGGCCCTGCGCATAGCCCGCTGGCAAGGGGCGGCGACGATCTACTTCACGGACCGCACCGACGGGGGCGGCCGCGCGGACCCCTGGGAGACGATGCCCGGCTACTGGGACGAAATCGTCTCGCGGGTCGGAACGGGTGTCTCGGAATGAAGAAGGCCGTGGCAGTGTTACGGGGAGAACAACTGTAGTGATCGACCGATCAACGGAGTCCCCGTGTCGCTGCCACCCCTGGTCGAGCCAGCTCCTGAGCTCACCGTAGACGAGGTCCGCCGGTACTCCCGCCACCTGATCATCCCGGACGTCGGGATGGACGGGCAGAAGCGGCTGAAGAACGCCAAGGTGCTCTGCGTGGGCGCCGGCGGCCTGGGCTCGCCGGCGCTGATGTACCTGGCCGCCGCGGGCGTAGGCACGCTCGGCATCGTGGAGTTCGACGAGGTCGACGAGTCCAACCTGCAGCGCCAGATCATCCACAGCCAGGCCGACATCGGCCGTTCCAAGGCCGAGTCCGCGCGCGACAGCGTCAAGGGCATCAACCCTTACGTGAACGTGGTCCTTCACGAGGAGCGGCTGGAAGCCGACAACGTGATGGACATCTTCAGCCAGTACGACCTCATCGTCGACGGCACGGACAACTTCGCGACCCGTTACCTCGTCAACGACGCGTGCGTGCTGCTGAACAAGCCGTACGTGTGGGGTTCGATCTACCGCTTCGACGGCCAGGCCTCCGTCTTCTGGTCCGAGCACGGCCCCTGCTACCGCTGCCTGTACCCGGAGCCCCCGCCCCCCGGCATGGTCCCCTCCTGCGCCGAGGGCGGCGTCCTCGGCGTGCTGTGCGCGTCCATCGGCTCCATCCAGGTCAACGAGGCCATCAAGCTCCTCGCGGGCATCGGTGAGCCGCTGGTCGGCCGGCTGATGATCTACGACGCCCTGGAGATGCAGTACCGCCAGGTCAAGGTCCGCAAGGACCCCGACTGCGCGGTGTGCGGCGACAACCCGACCGTCACCGAGCTCATCGACTACGAGGCCTTCTGCGGCGTGGTCTCCGAGGAGGCCCAGGAGGCCGCCGCCGGCTCGACGATCACTCCGAAGCAGCTCAAGGAGTGGATCGACGACGGCGAGAGCATCGAGATCATCGACGTCCGCGAGCCGAACGAGTACGAGATCGTCTCCATCCCGGGCGCCAAGCTGATCCCGAAGAACGAGTTCCTCATGGGCACCGCCCTGGAGGGCCTCCCGCAGGACAAGAAGATCGTCCTGCACTGCAAGACGGGTGTCCGCAGTGCGGAAGTCCTCGCGGTCCTGAAGTCCGCGGGCTTCTCCGACGCCGTCCACGTGGGCGGCGGCGTCATCGGCTGGGTCAACCAGATCGAACCGGACAAGCCGGTCTACTGACCGCCCTCCCGCCGGCCGGCGGGCCAGGAAGCCCGTGGCACCGACCACCTCGGTGCCACGGGCTTCTGCCGTGACCGCCGTCGTGAACGTCTGCTGTGGCTGTGGCTCCTGCCATGTCTGCGGGGTTCGCTCCTGCCGGGCCCATGACGCCATCGCCGGCACGGCAGGCGCCCGGCCCCCGTCCGCTCCGCGTCGGGAGCAGCCGCGTCAGGAGCAGACAGTGCCGTCCTTCGGTACCGTCCCCTTCAGCAGATAGGCGTTCACCGCCGAGTCGACGCAGTCGCTGCCGCTGCCGTACGCCCCGTGTCCCTCGCCCTTCCAGGTCAGTTCGACACCGACCCCCCTGCCCAGTTCGTCGGCCATCCGGCGGGCGCCCTCGTACGGGGTCGCCGGGTCGCCGGTGTTGCCGACGAGCAGGACCGGCGCCGCGCCCTGAGCGCTGACCTCCGGGGTGTCGAACTGGCCGGGCACCGGCCAGCCGTGGCACCAGCCGGCCGTGTCCCAGGCCAGGAAGTCCCCGAACACCGGCGAGATCCGCTCGAACCCGGCCAGCCGTCGCTCGGTCTCGGCACCCGTCGGCCGTTGCCTGTCGTCCAGGCACGATATGGCCCGCTGGGAGTGGGACGTCGTGCCGTAGCGGCCCGCGGAGTCCCGCTCGTTGTAGTCGTCGGCGAGCTTCAGCAGCCGCGAACCGTCGCCCTTCCGAGCCGCCCGGAGCGCGGCGGTAAGCTCCGGCCAGCTGGTCTCCCTGTACAGCGGCAGGACGATCCCGGTGACCGCGAGTGTCTGGGTCAGCTTCCGCCCGGACGACGTCGGCAGGGGTTCGGCGTCGATCCGCTCGAGCAGGTCCGCGATGTCCCGTGACCCCCGCTCGGGGTCCTGGCCCGTGGACTTCAGGTAGTCGTCGAGCGCCCGCTGGAAACCGCGCGCCTGGTTCTCGGCATGGCCCACCGTGTCCGCGGCCGGGTCCACCACCGCGTCGAGGATCAGCCGTCCCACCCGCTTCGGGAACAAGTGGGCGTACACCCCGCCCAGTTCGGTGCCGTAGGAGATGCCGAAGTAGTGCATCCGGGTGTCGCCGAGGACTTGGCGCATCAGGTCCATGTCCCGTGCGGTGTCGGTGGTGGACACGTGGGCCAGCAGCCGGCCGGCGGTCTTCCGGCAGCCCTTGCCGAAGTCGGCGGCGTCCTGGAAGAACGCCTGCTGCTCGGCCGGGGTGTCCGGGGTGGCGTCCACGTCCTCGGCGGCCTCGATCTCCCGGTCGGCCCGGCATCGGATGCCCTCGCTCCCGCCCACCCCGCGCGGATCCCAGCTCACCAGGTCATAGCGCTCCCGGAGAGAGGCGGCCGTCGTCGCGTAGTACGGCATCGTCGAAACGCCCGAGCCGCCCGGGCCACCGAAGTTGAAGAGCAGGGAGCCGATGCGGTCACCACCGGCCGCCTGTGCGCGGATGAGGGCGAGGCCGATCGTCGCACCGTCCGGCTTCGACCAGTCCAGCGGCACCTGGAGCGTCGCGCACCGCCAGTCGCCGCCCGGCGCAGGGGAGTCCCGGGTGGCCTTGCAGCGCTGCCAGTCGAGGTGCTGGGCGGTGAGGGACGCCGGAAGGCCGCCCGAGGGCTTGGGGCCCGATGCCGACGGGGGAGCCGTGTCCGCCTCTTTGCCCTCGCTCCCACCCCCGGTTCCGCCGCCGCCCGACGAGCCACCGCCGCAACCGGCCACCAGCAGCGCCGCGGTCACGGCGGCCGTCCAGCGCAGGAATCGCCACATGAGCACCCCCTCACAGGCCCTTCGCGTCGTGCCGCGCCGGGCGTTCACGCCATCGTAGGCGCAGCGCCCTCATCCCGTTGCGGCCTGTGGATAACCCTCTGACCTGCTACTACTGCGACTTGCGCCGTTTCCGGCCGGCCGCGCCCAGTGTCGGTCACCCTCGTGCCGGTCGTCCCAGCGTCGGTCGTCCCAGCGTCGGTCGTCCTCGTGCCGGCCGCGACCCAGCGTCGGTCACCCTCGTGCCGGTCTTCCCAGCGTCGGTCGTGCCAGCGTCGATCGTCCTCGTGCCGGCCGCGACCCAGCGTCGGTCACCCTCGTGCCGGTCGTCCCAGCGTCGGTCGTGCCAGCGTCGGTCGTCCTCGTGCCGGCCGCCCTCGTGTCAGGAGCAGACCTTGCCGGCCTTCGGCACCTTCCCGTCCAGCAGGTAGCCGTTCACCGCGCCCTGCACGCACTTGTTCTTGCTGTCGTACGCCCCGTGCCCCTGCCCCTTGTACGTCAGCTGTACGGCGACGTCCTTGCCGAGCGCGTCCACCATCTTCTTCGCGCCCTCGTACGGCGTCGCCGGATCACCGGTGTTGCCGACGACGAGGATGGGCGCCGATCCGGAGGCGCTGACGTCGGGATGGTCCGCGGCGCCCGGCACGGCCCAGTCGGTGCAGCTGACCATGCCCCAGGCGAGGTAGTCCCCGAACAGCGGTGAGGCGGTGCGGAAGTCGGGCAGTTTCTTCTGCACGTAGTCCGCCGTGTAGCGGGGCTTCTCGTCGGCGCAGTTGATCGCGATGTTCGCCGCGGTGAGATTGCTGTACTCCCCGTTCTCCGAGCGGCCGTTCATCGAGTCGGACAGCAGCATGAGGACCTTGCCGTCACCGTCGTACGCCTGCTCCAGACCCTCGGTCAGGTACTCCCAGAAGTCCTTCGAGTACAGGGACTGCGCGATGCCGTTGGTGGCGGCGGTCTGGGTGAGCTGGCGCGGGAAGATGCCGGGGATCGGCTTCTTCTCCAGGTCCTTCAGCAGCTTGGCGATACGGTTCTTCACATCCTGCGGGGTGTCCCCGATCGGGCACTCCGTGGTCTTCGACGTGCAGTCCTCGGCGAAGTTGTCGAGGGCGAGCTGGAAGCCCTTGGCCTGTCCGAGCGCGCTCTGCTCCGGGTCCTGCGTGGGATCGACCACACCGTCGAGGACGGCCCGGCCGACGTGCCGGGGGAACAGGTGGGCGTAGACGCCGCCCAGCTCGGTGCCGTAGGAGATGCCGAAGTAGTAGAGCTTGTCGTCGCCGAGGACCTTGCGCATCAGGTCCATGTCGCGTGCCACGTCCGTGGTGCGCACGTGCGGCAGGACCGGCTTGGAGTTCTTCTCGCAGGCCGCGTTGAACTGCTTGGTGCGCTTCAGCAGTTCGGCCCGCTCCGCGCTGTCGTCGGGCGTCGCGTCCTGCTGGAAGTACGCGTCCAGCTGGGAGTCGTTCTCGCACTCCACCGGCGCGCTGCGACCGACCCCGCGCGGATCGAAGCTGACCAGGTCGTAGCGGGTGCGCAGGGTGCCGTAGTCCGCGGCGAACGCCGGGAGTGTGCTGACGCCGCTGCCGCCGGGGCCGCCGAAGTTGAACACGAGCGAGCCGATGCGCTTGTTCGCCGGGCCGCTGGCCTTGGCCCGGATCAGAGCGATGTCGATGGTGTCGCCCTTGGGGTGCGCCCAGTCCAGGGGTGCCTTCATGGTGGCGCACTGCCACTTGGTCCCGTTCGGCAGCGGGGACGGGGCACTGCCGCCGCCCTCCGCCTCGGACGGCGCCGGACAGTCCTTCCAGTCCAGCTTCTGCGTCGTGACGTCCCCGTCCCTCGGGCTGTCTCCGCAGCCGGCCAGCAGGGCGGACAGCAGCACGGCTGTGGTCGTCAGGGCAGCGGCGCGCAGCCGGGAGGGGTTCGCCATGTCTCCATCCTGGGGGCGCGCGGGCCGAGGCGCGCGCGGGGCGCGGGCCGTACGAGGTACGCCCCGCGCAGGCCACGTCGGGCCCGGTGGTGCTCCCACGAGGCCTCGCCGGCCGGACCGCGGCTAGAGGGCGCCCTTGCGGGTCAGGTGGTTGAAGGCCAGCCAGCCCGGCAGCACCGGCAGCCACAGGGTCAGCAGCCGGAACAGCAGGACGGCCGGGGCCGCGACCTCCTTCGGAAGGCCGAAGGCGATCAGACCGAGCGTGAGGCTGGCCTCCACCGCGCCCACGCCGCCCGGGGTGGGGGCCGCGGAGCCGAGCGCGTTGCCGGCGAGGAAGACCACCGCGACGCTGGCGATGCTCAGCGAGGTCGTGCCGTCGCCGAACGCCCGGACGGAGGCGTCCAGGCACATCACGAAGCACGCGGTCAGCAGGAGCATGCCGCCGATGCCGGTGACGAGTTTCTGCGGCCGCTGGAGCACGTCGAGCATGCGCGGTACGACACCGGCGAACAGCGACCGCACGCGCGTGACGACGAACTTGCGCAGGAACGGCACCGAGGTCACCACGAGGACCAGTACCGCCACGGTCAGCAGGCCCGCGATGACGGTGCGGGACGGCGACAGGGACGGCGTCTTCTCGGTACCCGTCAGATAGCCGAAGGACAGCAGCATCAGGATGTGACAGCCGAGCCCGAACAGCTGTGACGCCCCGACGCTGGCCACCGCGAGTCCCGGACGTACGCCGGTGCGCTGCAGGAAGCGGGTGTTGAGCGCCACACCGCCGACGGCGGCCGGTGCCACGATCTTCACGAACGAGCCGGCGACCTGCGCCGCCACCGTCCTCAGGAACGGAACGCGTTCCGGCACGAAGCCCAGGAGGGCCATCGCCGCGGCCACGTAGCTGAGCGCGGAGAACAGCACCGCCGCGGCCACCCAGCCCCATTGGGCCTGCGCGAACAGCGTGCCGAACTCGATGTGCGTGAGCTGCGTCAGCAGGTAGTACGCGCCGATCGCACCGGCGATGAAGCTTATGAGCGTGCGCGGCCGCACCCGCTCCAGCCGGGCCGGCTCCACGGGCGCCTGCGGCCGGATCCGCAGCACCTGGTGCCTGATCTGGGTGAGCAGATCCTCCTCGCGGGCCTCGTCGAGGGCTTCGTCGATGGCCCGCTGCTCCGCGCGCTGCTCGGCGCGGACCGCCTTCTTGTCCGGCTTCTCGATGACGGGCGAGGCCGTCTGTGACGCCTCCTCCAGGCGGGCCTGCTTGGCCTGCCGGGAGGCCTCCAGCACGGCCTCGCGTTCGCGCTGGGCCCGCTCCCGGGCCAGTCGGCGCAGTGTCGCGCGCGTGGAGCGCGTCAGCGCGATCGGCTGGAGCATCGGCAGACAGTCGGCGACCGCGTCCGGCCCGAGCACGTCGACCGCCGAGGCCACCGCCCGTTCGGCGCCGGCCCGCAGGGCGAGCGTGGTGACCAACTGGGCGACGTCCATGCGCAGCAGCAGGTCGCCCGCCGCGATCTCGCCACCGCGCAGCTCGGTGAGGATCACCCTGCCGGAACGATCCACCAGAATCGCGTCTCCGGCCAGCCTGCGGTGCGCGATGCGCCGCGACTGCAGCGCCTGCACCTGCTGCCAGGTATTGCGCAGCAGCTCGTCGGTGATGTCCTCGTCGGCCAGCGAGTCCAGCGTGCGCCCGCCGGTGTGCTCGTAGACGAGCATGACCGCGTCGGGTCCCAGTTCGGAGGTGGCGATCAGTTTGGGCGCGTTGGCGCCGGCCGCGATCGCCGCATACGCCAGCAGGGCCTCCTGCTCCAGGGCCTGCCGCAGCGACTGGAGGCTGGAGCGGGTGGCGAAGCCCCGCAGCGTCAGATTGCGCCAGGCGCGGTAGAAGAAGCCCTGTGCCTGCTGTTCCCGGTCGACGACCGTGACGTCCAGCGGCGGGCCGTCCTCCAGGGTGACGAAGTAGCGCCGGCCGCGGTCCCCGTTCTCCGACTCGGCGGCCTCCTCGCGAGACGTGCTGACGGGGTGGAAGCCGACGTGCCGCAGGCCCGCCATCAGCGTCTGCCCGGTGGGGCGGACGTTGGGGGAACCGACCGCGTACAGGGTGCCGTAGGCGACGGTCCAGCCGATCAGCACCGTCAGGATGATCGAGAAGGGTGTCGTGTAGCCGGTGACGAGCATCGAGAACGCGTCGAGCAGCAGCACGATCCACAGCACCGCACGCCATCTGGGGCGGCGGGACATGCCGACGGCCGTCATGTAGGCGATGACGGGCGCCAGATAGCCGTGCACCGGGTCGGTCAGGGCGTGGATGTCGCCCGGCGAGGGCTGGGTGAGCGCCTCCTGGATCGAGCCGGGCGCCGCCTGCGCGACC
Source organism: Streptomyces sp. NPDC048514 (assembly GCF_043199955.1). NCBI lineage: Bacteria > Bacillati > Actinomycetota > Actinomycetes > Kitasatosporales > Streptomycetaceae > Streptomyces > Streptomyces sp. NPDC048514. The sequence goes on from NZ_JBICWT010000005.1 coordinate 358,703, forward strand.
CACAGATCGGTGGTGAGCGTCACTCCGTGGGCGAGGACGGCCGCCAGGACGCCGTCGGCGATGCGCAGCCCGTCCCGTTTGATCAGCCGTTCGATCGCGAAGGCGACCGGGACCAGGAGGATCGCGATGCTGGACGCCAGCCCCGCGATCTTGATGAGGAGGTCGGGGGCCTGCCCGGTGCCCTTGTTGATGTCCTGCTCGAGGCCGGAGGTGGTGCCGTGCGCGAACGCGGCGATCGCGAGCAGCACGGCGATGGCGAGCACGCCCACCAGGAGCCGCATGAGGTCGGAGGGGCGGTGCACGCGCGCAGGGAGCAGCGGCTCGTCTCCCTCGACCTCCTCGGCGTGGGGGTCGTCGCCGGCACCGGGGCCGTCGGCGGGACCGGGGCCGTCGCCGGGACTGCGGCCGTCGGCGGGACCGGGGCCGTCGCCGGGGCCGCGGCCGTCGTCGGGAGCGCGGCCGGGGGGCGGGTTCTTCGTCACGTGCGCCCCCTTGCCTGCGTCGTCGCCGCCCGAGTCCGCGCGCGCGGACTCGGAGTGTGCGGTGCCCTCAGGGGTGCCCGCCGCGCTTTCGGGGTGCACGCCCTGCTGCTTCATCTTCTCTTCTTGGTCTCGTATCACCGGTCACCGCCCGCACGATGGTGGCATGCTCCACCGACACACGCGGCCATCAGGGTGTGTGTGCGCGGGCGCACAGTCTGCCGGAATCGCCGCCCGGGGGCGAGAGGAGCGGTGTGCGCGGCCGGCGTCCGGATGTCGGTGCGGTGCGGCAGGATGGGACGGATGAGCGAGCAGAGGCCGGCCGGGGAGACCCGCGAGGAGTACGCGGACGCACTGCCCGAGTACGCCGAGCGGGTCCTCGAGGTCGCCGAGCGGATTCCGCCGGGAAGGGTCATGTCGTACGGCGATGTCGCCGAATGGCTGGCCGAAGGGGGGCCGCGTCAGGTCGGCCGGGTGATGGCCCTCTACGGCGGCGCCGTCCCCTGGTGGCGCGTGGTGCGCGCCGACGGTGTGCTGCTGGCCGGCCACGAGCTGCGCGCGCTCGCGCACTACCGCGCGGAGGGCACACCGCTGAAGGAGGCGGGCAGGAGCACCGCGGGCCACCTGCCGCGGCTCGACATGCGACGGGCCCGGTGGGACGGCGGTGCGGGCGCGGACGGTCACACCTGACAGCTTCCGCCACCGGAGGCCGCCCGGGACGGCCTGTGATCCGTACGGGTGACAGAGGGGACGTCCGTGGCATGACGTACGTTCGTGAGGTGTGGGACACGCGTGGCGTGAGCGCCGCGAGGGAAGAACCGGAAGCCGCGCTTCCGTCCGGAGCGGCGGCGTAGCGTCGACGGCGCGCGTCACCCTCACCCCGCGGCCACCGCCTCGCGCGCCCGACCGCCCGACCGCCCGCCAGCACGACCACCAGGACCGGCCAACCACGTGAGCTCCTCTTCCTCCACCAGGCGCCCGCCGCACTCCCAGGTGCGGCAGGGGAGCCGTGGCGCTTACCGTCTGGTCCGTACCCCTTCGGCCACGGTGGATCCCCCCCGACTGGACGCCGCGCAGCGCGCCGCGGTTGACCACCGCTCCGGACCGCTGCTCGTCCTCGCGGGCCCGGGCACCGGCAAGACCACCACCCTGGTCGAGTCCGTGGCCGCGCGGATCGCCCGGGGCGGCGACCCGGACCGCATCCTGGTGCTGACCTTCAGCCGCAAGGCCGCCGTCGACCTGCGCGATCGCATGGCCCTGCGGATAGGCGCGGCCCGCGCCCCCAGGGCGACCACGTTCCACTCGTACTGCTACGCACTGGTGCGCGCCCACCAGGACAGCGACCTGTTCGCCGAGCCGCTGCGCCTGCTCTCCGGACCCGAACAGGACGTCACCGTCCGCGAGCTGCTCGCCGGCCAGCCGGGACTGGAGCGGCTCGGGCTGAGCCACGTGCGCTGGCCGGACGAGCTGCGCGCCTGCCTGACCACGCGTGGCTTCGCCGACGAGGTCCGCGCGGTGCTGGCCCGCAGCCGCGAGCTGGGCCTCGCCCCCGGCGCCCTGGACGCCTTCGCCCGCCGTATCGGCCGCCCCGACTGGCGGGCTGCCGCCGCGTTCCTCGCCGAGTACCTCGACGTACTCGACATGCAGGGCGTGATCGACTACGCCGAGCTCGTCCACCGCGCGGTCCTGCTCGCCCGCCGCCCCGAGGCGGCCGCCCGGCTCACCGCCCGGTACGACGCCGTGTACGTCGACGAGTACCAGGACACCGACCCGGCCCAGGTAAGGCTGCTGCACGCGCTGGCCGGCGGCGGACGCACCCTGATCGCCTTCGGCGACCCCGACCAGTCGATCTACGCCTTCCGCGGCGCCGACGTCAACGGCATCCTCGACTTCCCCGGAGCGTTCCCGCGCGCGGACGGCCGCCCGGCCCCCGTCGAGGTGCTGCGAACCGCCCGCCGGTCCGGCGCCGGCCTGCTGGCCGCGACCCGCCTGATCACCCAGCGCATGCCGCTGCCCAGGCTGCCCGCCGACAAGGTGCGCGCCCACCGCGAGCCGTCCGCCGTACGCGACGGCGGCCGCGTCGAGGTCTACACGTACCCGACGCCCGGCACGGAAGTGGACAACATCGCGGACATCCTGCGCCGCGCGCACCTGGAGGACGGCGTCCCGTGGAGCGACATGGCCGTACTGGTGCGTGCCGGAGCCCGCGCCCTGCCGACCCTGCGCCGCGCCCTCACCGCGGCCGGCGTCCCGGTGGACATCGACGGCGACGACCTGCCCCTGCGGCACGAGCCTGCGGTGGCACCGCTGCTGGCGGCCCTGCGGGCGGTGGCCACGGCCGAGGCACGGACCACGGCAGAGGCCCGACGCCGTGAGCACGAACCCACGGTGCCCTCCGCGGACGACGAGCCCGTGGTGCCTTCCGCACACGACGAGTCCGTGGCGTCCTCCGCACACGACGAGCCCGGGACGGTTCCCGCACACGACGAGCGCGGGACGGCTCCCGAGGACGAGCCCATGACGGCTCCCGGGGACGAGTCCGTTGCGGTCTCCGGGGAAGGGGAGCCCCCCGTAGGGGAAGCCGCGGCCGACGGCCTCGGGGAACGGGCCCCGGACACCTACTGGCTCGACACCGAGACCGCTCTCGCCCTGCTCGCCTCCCCCCTCGCCGGCATGGACACCGCCGACCTGCGCCGCCTCGGGCGAGCCCTGCGCGAGGAGGAGCGGACCGCGGGGAACCCGCTGCCGCCCCCGTCCGGCGAACTGCTCGCGCGGGCGCTCGCCGAACCCGAGCGCCTGGCCGTGCACGACCCGGCCTACGCACGCGGGGCGCAGCGCCTCGGCGCACTGCTCTGCAAGGCCCGCGAGCGCCTCGCCGGCGGCGGCACGGCCGAGGAGGCGCTGTGGGACCTGTGGGACGGCACCCCGTGGCCCACGCGGCTGGAGCGGACCGCCCGGCGCGGCGGCGCGGCCGGCCGCAACGCCGACCGGGACCTGGACGCCGTGTGCGCCCTGTTCGCCACCGCCGCGCGCGCGGAGGAAAGGACCGGCGGCCGCGGCGCCCTGAACTTCCTGGCGGAGATCGAGGCCGAGGACATCGCCGCCGACACGCTCGCGGGCCGCGCGGTACGCCCGGACGCCGTACGCCTGATGACCGCGCACCGCTCCAAGGGGCTGCAGTGGCGGCTGGTCGTCGTCGCCGGGGTCCAGGAGGGGCTCTGGCCCGACCTGCGCCGCAGGGGCTCACTGCTGGAGGCCGACCGCATCGGCCGCGACGGACTCGCCGAACCGCTCACCCCCGGCGCCCTGCTCGCCGAGGAGCGCCGCCTTTTCTATGTGGCCGCCACGCGCGCGCGGGAGCGCCTCGTCGTCACCGCCGTGAAGGCTCCCGCCGACGACGGCGACCAGCCCTCCCGCTTCCTGAGGGAACTGGGCGTCGAGGCGAGGGACGTCACCGGACGCCCCCGCCGGCCGCTGTCGGTCGCCGCGCTCGTCGCCGAGCTGCGCGCCACCACCGTCGACCCGCGCGCGTCAGCCGCCCTGCGCGAGGCCGCCGCCCGCCGGCTGGCCCGGCTCGCCGCGCTCACCGACGAGGACGGCCGCCCTCTGGTGTCGTCCGCGCACCCCTACCGCTGGTGGGGCATGTTCGAGCCGACCGAGAGCAAGGTGCCGCTGCGCCACCGCGACCAGCCCGTCGTGCTCTCGGGCAGCGCCCTGGACCAACTCGCCAACACCTGCGCCCTGCAGTGGTTCCTGGGCCGCGAGGTGAAGGCGGACGCGCCCGCCACCACGGCGCAGGGCTTCGGCAACGTCGTCCACGTCCTCGCCGACGAGGTCGCCTCCGGCCGCACCCCGGCCGACCTCGACGTCCTGATGGAACGCCTGGACTCGGTGTGGAACGCGCTCGCCTTCGACGCCCCCTGGAAGTCGCGGCAGGAGAAGGACAACGCGCGCGTGGCGCTCGAACGGTTCCTGAACTGGCATGTACTGAACCGCACCGGCCGCACCCCCGTGGCCAGCGAGCAGGACTTCGACGTCACCCTGGAGGCGGGCGACTACGAGATCCGCATCCGCGGCCAGATGGACCGCGTGGAGACGGACGGGGACGGCCGGGCCTACGTGGTCGACTTCAAGACCGGCAAGCAGGCACCGAGCGCCGCCGAGGTGTCCCGCCATCCCCAGCTCGCCGTCTACCAGCTCGCCGTCCGCGAAGGCGCCGTCGACGCGGCCTTCGACGGCCGCCGCCCCGAACCGGGCGGCGCCGAACTGGTGCACCTGCGGCAGGGCGCCGCGGGACGCGACGGCGGCGAGAGCCTGCCCAAGGTGCAGACCCAGGAGCCGCCGGCGGGGGAGTGGGTCGGTGAACTGCTGGCCGGCGCCGCCGGGAAGGTCCTCGACGAACGGTTCACGCCGAGCACCGGCCAGCACTGCACGCACTGCGCGTTCCGTGCCTCGTGCAGCGCCCGTCCGGAGGGCCGTCACGTGGTCGAGTGAGCTGCGGACAGGAGGGGGTGACGTACGGCACCCCACGCGCTGACCTGCGTCTCTTCCGCTCCGGAGGGTCGATCCGTCCTCGGCTGTCAGTCCTCGCCGCTAGCCTCTTTCGACATGCCCGCCCGAATCACCGACCCCGAGCAGCTCAAAGAGCTCCTCGGCATCCCGTTCACCCCGGAGCAGACGGCCTGCATCACCGCGCCGCCCGCCCCGCAGGTGATCGTGGCGGGAGCCGGGTCCGGCAAGACCACCGTGATGGCCGCCCGCGTGCTCTGGCTGGTGGGCACCGGTCAGGTCTCCCCCGAACAGGTCCTCGGGCTGACCTTCACCAACAAGGCCGCCGGCGAGCTGGCCGAACGCGTCCGCAAGGCGCTGGTCAAGGCCGGCGTCACCGACCCCGACGCGCTCCCGTCACCCGACCGCGGTTCCCCGACGGCAGCGCCGCACCCCGACCCCTCCGCGTGGGACCCGGACAACCCGCCCGGCGAGCCGGTCATCTCGACGTACCACTCCTTCGCCGGCCGGCTGCTCACCGACCACGGGCTGCGCCTGGGCCTGGAGCCCACCTCCCGCCTGCTGGCCGACGCCACCCGATACCAGCTCGCCGCGCGCGTGCTGCGCGAGGCCCCCGGCCCCTACCCGGCGCTCACCCGCTCCTTCGCCGACCTCGTCAGCGACCTGCTCACCCTCGACTCCGAGCTCGCCGAGCACCTCGTCGGCCCCGCGGAACTGCGCGCCTGGGACGCCGGCCTGCTGCACACCCTGCAGGGCGCCAAGCTCACCAACGCCGACCTGCGCAAGGTCCCCGAGGCGGCCGCGGCACGCCGGGAGCTCACCGAACTCGTCGAGCGCTACCGGGCCGCCAAACGCGAGCGGGACCTGCTCGACTTCGGCGACCAGATCGCCCTGTCCGCCCGCCTCGCCCGCGTCCCCGAGGTGGGCCGCCTGCTGCGCGAGGAGTTCCGCGTGGTGCTCCTGGACGAGTACCAGGACACCTCCGTCGCCCAGCGCGTCCTGCTCGCGGGACTGTTCGGCGACGGCACCGGCCACCCGGTGACCGCCGTCGGCGACCCCTGTCAGGCCATCTACGGCTGGCGCGGTGCCTCCGTCGCCAACCTGGACGACTTCCCCGCGCACTTCGCCCACGCCGACGGCCGGCCCGCCACCCGGCAGGCGCTCAGCGAGAACCGGCGCAGCGGCGGCCGCCTCCTCGACCTCGCCAACGGCCTCGCCGAGCCCCTGCGCGCCATGCACGCGGGCGTGGAGGCACTCCGCCCGGCCCCCGGCGCCGAACACGACGGCACGGTCCGCTGCGCCCTGCTGCGCACACATGCCGAGGAGATCGACTGGATCGCCGACTCCCTCGCCCACCTCGTGCGCACCGGCACGGCCCCCGGCGAGATCGCCGTCCTGTGCCGTACCGCGGGCGACTTCGCCGAGATCCAGGGCGCCCTCGTGGCCCGCGACATCCCCGTCGAGGTGGTCGGCCTGTCCGGGCTGCTGCACCTGCCCGAGATCGCCGACCTCGTCGCCGTCTGCGAGGTCCTGCAGGACCCCGGGGCCAACGCCTCCCTGGTACGGCTGCTGACCGGACCGCGCTGGCGCATCGGCCCCCGGGACCTCGCGCTCCTCGGCCGCCGCGCCCGTCTGATGGTGGCCCACGCGCGCGTGGACGACACCGACGACCCGGACCGGCGGCTCGCCGCGGCCGTCGAAGGGGTCGACCCGTCCGAGGTGACCTCGCTCGCGGACGCCCTGGACACCTTCCTGGAATCGCCGACGGCGCGGGACTTCGAGGGAGGTGCCGACGACGGGCTGCCGTTCTCCCCGGACGCACGCGTGCGCTTCGCCCGCCTGGCCGCGGAGCTGAGGGACCTGCGCCGCTCCCTGGCCGACCCGCTGATGGACGTCCTGCACCGCGTCCTCGCGGTCACCGGTCTGGAGGTGGAACTGTCGGCGTCGCCGCACGCCCTGGCCGCCCGCCGCCGGGAGACCCTGTCCAACTTCCTCGACGTCGCCGCGTCCTTCGCGGCGAGCGACGGCGAGGCCACCCTGCTCGCCTTCCTCGGCTTCCTGCGCACCGCCGCCCAGTACGAGAAAGGCCTCGACAACGCCCTGCCGGGCGGCGAGAACACCGTCAAGGTGCTCACCGCCCACAAGTCCAAGGGCCTGGAGTGGGACGTCGTGGCCGTCCCGGGACTCGTCCGCGGCACCTTCCCCAGCGCCCAGGGCCGCGAGAAGTGGACCGCGCAGGCCAAGGTGCTGCCGCACGCCCTGCGCGGTGACACCGACACCCTCCCGGACGTCGGCTCCTGGGACGCGCGCGGGATGAAGGCCTTCCACGAGGCCATGAAGGACCACCAGCACACCGAGGAACTACGCCTCGGCTACGTCACCTTCACCCGCCCCCGCTCCCTGCTGCTCGGCTCCGGCCACTGGTGGGGCCCCAGCCAGAAGAAGCCGCGCGGCCCCTCCGACTTCCTCCAGGCCCTGTACGACCACTGCGCCGCCGGGCACGGCGAGATCGAGGCCTGGGCCGACGAACCCGCCGAGGACGAGGAGAACCCGGCCCTGCACACGGCCTCCGCCGACCAGGTGTGGCCGCTTCCGCTGGACGACGACGCCCTCGCCCGCCGCCGCGAGGCCGCCGACACCGTTCTCGCCCACCTGGACGCCCTCGCAGCCATGGACGGCCACCCCCTGGTCGCCCACACCCCCGCCGCCCACGACGACCCGGAGTGGCCCGCCGCACCGGACGACGACCCCCTGGGCGAGGATCCGTACGCGGAGGACTTCCCCGAGGACGAGGACCCCTTCGGCGCCGAGCGCCCGTACGAGGACCCTCTCGGCGCCGAGAGCCTGTACGAGGACCCTCTCGGCGCCGAGAGCCTGTACGAGGAGCCTTTCGGTACGGAGCACCCGTACGAGGAGCCTTTCGGCGCAGAGCACACGTACGAGGAGCCTTTCGTCGGGGAGCGCCCTGTGGAGCCTTCGGGCGAAGAGCGCCCGCCCCGACGGGGGGCGACGCGGGACGGACGGCCGAAGGTCCCCCACCAGGCATCCGCGCCGCAGGGCCGCCCCCGGCCGGCCGGACCGCCGACTCGTCCCGCCCTGCCGCCCGAGGAAGCCCGCGTCGTCGCCTCCTGGGACCGCGACCTCGACGCCCTCACCGGGGAGCTGCTGCGCGCCCGGCGGACCGTCACGGACGTCCCCCTGCCCACCACCCTCACCGCGTCCCAGCTGCTGCGGCTGGCCGAGGACCCGGACGGGCTCGCACAGGAACTCGCGCGCCCCATGCCGCGCCCTCCACAACCGGCCGCGCGCCGGGGCACCCGGTTCCACGCCTGGGTCGAGGCCCGCTTCGAGGAGTTGACGCTGCCCCTGCTCGAACCGGAGGAGCTGCCCGGCGGCGACGCCGAGATCGCCGACGAAGAGGACCTGGCAGCCCTGAAGGAGGCCTTCGAAAGCACCGAGTACGCCCGCCGCACGCCGTACCGGGTCGAGGCACCCTTCCAGATCACGCTCGCCGGCCGTGTCGTACGCGGCCGCATCGACGCCGTCTACAAGGTGGGCGACGGCGACGAGGCGACGTACGAGATCGTCGACTGGAAGACCGGCCGCACCCGCACCGCGGACCCGCTCCAGCTCGCCGTGTACCGGCTGGGCTGGGCCGAGCAGCAGGGCGTGCCGCCCGAATCCGTCACGGTCGCCTTCCTGTACGTGCGCAGCGGCGAGGTCGTGCGCCCCCGGGGACTGCCGGACCGGGAGGCCCTGGAGCGGCTGCTCACGGGCGGGACGGAGGCGGCGCGGGGGACGGCCTCGGAGTGACGGGGGAGACAGCGCCGGTGTGACGAACCGCCCGCCGAGGATGTCGGTGCGGGCGGATAGGCTCGTGAGCATGAGCCAGACCCCGGACAGCGCTGTCCGCATGTACATCGAGCAGCATCGCGCCGCCTTCCTCGACGACCTCACCGCATGGCTGCGCATCCCCTCCGTGTCGGCCCAGCCCGAGCACGCGCCCGATGTACGGCACAGCGCCGACTGGCTCGCCGCCCGGCTCAAGGGGACGGGCTTCCCCACGGCCGAGGTCTGGCAGACCCCGGGCGCACCGGCCGTCTTCGCCGAGTGGCCCTCGGACGACCCCGACGCACCCACCGTGCTCGTCTACGGCCACCACGACGTACAGCCCGCCGCCCCCGAGGACGGCTGGGACAGCGACCCCTTCGAGCCGGTCGTCCGGGAGAACCGCCTCTACGCGCGCGGGGCGGCCGACGACAAGGGCCAGGTGTTCTTCCACACACTCGGCGTCCGTGCCCACCTCGCCGCCACCGGCCGCACCACCCCCGCGGTCAACCTGAAGCTGCTGATCGAGGGCGAGGAGGAGTCCGGCTCCCCGCACTTCCGGGCCCTCGTGGAGGAGCATGCGGGACGGCTCGCCGCGGACGCGGTGATCGTCTCCGACACCGGCATGTGGTCCGAGGACACCCCGACCGTGTGCACCGGCATGCGCGGCCTCGCCGAGTGCGAGGTCCGTCTGTACGGCCCCGGCCAGGACATCCACTCCGGCTCCTTCGGCGGTGCCGTGCCCAACCCGGCCACCGCCGCCGCCCGCCTGGTCGCCGCCCTCCACGACGAGGACGCGCGCGTGGCGATCCCCGGCTTCTACGACGGCATCGTCGAGCTGACCGACCGCGAACGCGAGCTGTTCGCCGAGCTGCCCTTCGACGAGGAGCGCTGGCTGCGCACCGCCAAGTCCCGTGCCACCCACGGCGAGGCCGGCCACACCACCCTGGAGCGCATCTGGGCCCGTCCGACCGCCGAGGTCAACGGCATCGGCGGCGGCTACCAGGGCCCCGGCAGCAAGACGATCATCCCGTCCTCGGCGCTGGTGAAGCTGTCGTTCCGGCTGGTCGCCGGCCAGGACCCGGACCACATCGAGAAGGCCGTCCGCGCCTGGGCCGCCGAGCAGGTGCCCGCCGGGATCCGGCACGAGATCGACTTCGGTTCGGCCACGCGCCCGTGCCTGACCCCGCTCGACCACCCGGCCCTGCAGTCCGTGGCCCGCGCCATGGGCCGCGCCTTCGAGGGACCCGTCCGCTTCACCCGCGAGGGTGGCTCAGGACCCGCGGCGGACCTCCAGGAAGTCCTCGGGGCCCCCGTGCTCTTCCTCGGCATCTCCGTCCCCTCCGACGGCTGGCACGCCCCCAACGAGAAGGTCGAGCTGGACCTGCTGCTCAAGGGCGTCGAGACCAGTGCCTACCTGTGGGGGGACCTGGCCGACACCTGGCGGCCCGCGCCCTGACCGGCCGGCGCCGTACGGAAGGGCACGGTGCGCGGGGCACACTGGAGGAACCGCCCCGCACACCCCGCCCGGCCCGGTGCCCTCCCGTCCCATGCCCTGCCGAACCGTCCGCCGATACGAACCGCTGCACTGGGGGAGTTGGAAGCACCCGTGACCACCTGGACCGACGACACAGCAGACCGACCCATCTCGCTGACCGCCCCGAGCGGCATCGACCGCGCCGCCCACCACCGGCTGGACGAGGCCTGGCTCGCGGCGGCGTGGAGCCACCCCACGACCCGCTGCTTCGTCGTCTCCGGCGGCCAGGTGCTCATCGACGAGGCCCCGGACGGCCGGACCGAACTCGTCATGACGCCGTCCTTCGAGGCCCCGCTCACCGAGGCGCACCGCTACTTCCTGGGCATCGACGAGGAAGGCGTCAGCTACTTCGCGCTCCAGAAGGACGCGCTTCCCGGCCGTATAGACCAGTCCGCCCGCCCGGCGGGCCTGCGCGAGGCCGGGCTGCTGCTGTCACCGCGCGACACCGGGCTCATGGTCCACGCGGTGGGCCTGGAGAACTGGCAGCGCACGCACCGCTTCTGCTCCCGCTGCGGTGAGCGCACGGTCATCGCCGCCGCCGGCCACATCCGCCGCTGCCAGGCCTGCGGCGCGGAGCACTACCCGCGCACCGACCCGGCCGTGATCATGGCTGTGACCGACGAGGACGACCGCATTCTGCTCGGCCGCCAGGTCCACTGGCCGGAGGGCCGCTTCTCCACGCTCGCCGGCTTCGTCGAGCCCGGCGAGTCCATCGAGCAGACGGTGCGCCGGGAGGTGTTCGAGGAGGTCGGTGTCAGCGTCGGTACCGTGGAGTACGTGGCCAGCCAGCCCTGGCCCTTCCCGTCCAGCCTGATGCTCGGCTTCATGGCCCGCGCCACGTCCACCGAGATCGAGGTCGACGGCGACGAGATCCACGAGGCCCGCTGGTTCTCCCGCGAGGATTTGCACGAGGCCTTCGAGTCCGGCGAGGTGCTGCCGCCCTACGGCATCTCCATCGCGGCCCGCCTGATCGAGATGTGGTACGGCAAGCCCCTGCCGACCCGCAGCTTCGTCTGACAGCCCTGCCCCGGCGGCCGGCGCCGGGGTCAGGCGCACGGCCCGGCCGGTGCCCGGGCCGAGAAACGGCAGGGCGGTCCCTGACAAACAGGGACCGCCCTGCCGTGCGGTCACCGCGGCGAACCCGCGGAGTCTCACGCGGCGATCTTCTGCTTCACCTGCGCGAGGGAGGGGTTCGTCAGCGTGCTGCCGTCGGCGAAGAGCACGGTCGGGACCGTCTGGTTTCCGCCGTTCGCCTTCTCCACGAACGCGGCCGAGTCCGGGTCCTGCTCGATGTTGATCTCGGTGTAGGCGATGCCCTCCCGCTCCATCTGGCTCTTCAGCCGACGGCAGTAGCCACACCAAGTCGTGCTGTACATCGTCACGGTGCCCTGCATGTCTTCGCGCTCCTCAGGCAGCTCGGAAAAGTCGTCCGGGGTTAGAACGTAGGGGATCGGCCGGTCATTCCCCGCCGGGGTACCCCCGCGCGGCCGGGGCACGGGCGCCGACTGTGACACCTGCCGCATTAGTACGACTGCGGGTGCGCGCCTGTGGACAACCGGCACAGCAGTCTCCGGCGACCTGGCAGCATGGCGGTGTGACAGCAGCAACGCACTCCACCCTCTTCCCGCAGGCACCGGACACGGCCGACGCGGTGCTCGAAGGGCTCGACCCCGAGCAGCGCGAGGTGGCCACCGCCCTGCACGGGCCGGTGTGCGTCCTGGCCGGCGCGGGCACGGGCAAGACGCGGGCGATCACCCACCGCATCGCCTTCGGGGTGCGCGCCGGGATCCTGCAGCCGTCCAGCGTGCTCGCCGTCACCTTCACCAACCGCGCCGCCGGAGAGATGCGCGGCCGGCTCCGCCAGCTCGGCGCGCACGGCGTCCAGGCGCGCACGTTCCACTCCGCGGCCCTGCGTCAGCTGCAGTACTTCTGGCCGAAAGCGATCGGTGGCGGCATGCCCCGGCTCATCGACCGCAAGATCCAGCTCGTCGCCGACGCGGCCGCCGCCTGCCGCACCAGGCTCGACCGGGGCGAGCTGCGGGACGTCACCGCCGAGATCGAGTGGTCCAAGGTCACCCAGACGGTCCCCGCCGATTATCCGTACGCGGCTGCGAAGGCCGGCCGCGTCAGCCCGCGCGACCCCGCCGAGATCGCCCACCTCTACGCGGCCTACGAGGACCTCAAGCGCGACCGCTCGGTGATCGACTTCGAGGACGTCCTGCTGCTGACCGTCGCCGTCCTCCAGGACCGGACCGACATCGCCGAACAGATCCGCGCGCAGTACCAGCACTTCGTCGTCGACGAGTACCAGGACGTCAGCCCGCTGCAGCAGCGGCTGCTGGAGCTGTGGCTCGGCGACCGCGAGAGCCTGTGCGTCGTCGGCGACGCCAGCCAGACCATCTACTCGTTCACGGGAGCAACGCCCGACCATCTCCTCGACTTCCGCGCCAAGCACCCCGGCGCCACCGTCGTGAAGCTGGTCCGTGACTACCGCTCCACCCCCCAGGTCGTCCGTCTGGCCAACGGGCTGCTCGCCCAGGCCCGCGGCCGGGCCGCCGACCACCGGCTGGAACTGGTCTCCCAGCGCGGCCCGGGCCCCGAGCCCGGCTACACGGAGTACACCGACGAGCCCGCCGAGGCCGAGGGCGCCGCCCGCCGCATCCGGGAGCTGATCGACGCGGGCGTCCCGCCCGCCGAGATCGCCGTCCTGTTCCGTACGAACGCCCAGTCGGAGACCTACGAGCAGGCCTTCGCCGACGCAGGGGTCCCCTACCAGCTGCGCGGCGCCGAGCGGTTCTTCGACCGGCCCGAGGTCCGCAAGGCCTGGGCCGCCCTGCGCGCCGCGGCCCGCTTCGGTGCCAACGACTCCCTGCTGGACGACGTCGTCGACCTGCCCTCGCAGGTCCGTGCGGTGCTGTCCGGCGAGGGCTGGACCACTGAACCCCCGGCCGGCTCCGGTGCGGTCAGGGAGCGCTGGGAATCGCTCGCCGCGCTGGCCGGCCTCGCCCACGCCCTGGCCGCCGCCAAGCCCGGCGCCACCCTCGGCGACTTCGCGGCCGAGCTGGACGAGCGGGCGAACGCCCAGCACGCCCCGACCGTCCAGGGCGTCACCCTCGCCTCCCTGCACGCCGCCAAGGGCCTCGAATGGGACGCCGTCTTCCTGGTCGGGGTCGCCGAGGGCATGCTGCCCATCAGTTATGCCAAGACCGACGAGCAGATCGAGGAGGAACGCCGGCTCCTCTACGTCGGCGTGACCCGAGCCCGGGAGCGACTCCATGTCTCCTGGGCGCTGTCCCGCTCACCCGGTGGCCGCCCCAACCGCCGGCCCAGCCGCTTCCTCGACGGCCTGCGCCCCGGCACCACCGCCACCGTCGGCCGCACGGGCCCCGGCTCCGCCGCCCATGGAGGCGTCGAGCGCGGGATCACCGGGAGCACCGTCGCCGCCCCCCGGCGCGCCCAGCGCGTCCCGGCCCGCTGCAGGGTCTGCGGCCGCACGCTGACCGAGGCGGGCGAGATGAAGCTGATGCGCTGCGAGGACTGCCCGTCGGACATGGACGAAGGACTCTACGAGCGGCTCAGGCAGTGGCGGGCGGTCCAGGCCGAGCGCAGCGGACAGCCGGACTTCTGCGTCTTCACAGACCGGACCTTGATGGCCATCGCCGAGGCACGGCCGGAGAGTCCTGCCGAACTCTCCCGCATCCCAGGTGTCCTCAGCCGCAAGCTGCGCAGCCACGGGGCCGACGTACTGGCCATCTGCGCAGGCCAGGAACCCGGCGGGGACGGCGAGAGCGACTGATGCGAACTCGTCGAAAAAATAGTTTGCGCATGCCCAGGCAATCCCCATAGGTTCTAGGCACGGAAGCAGCGGCCTTCTCGAAGACCGCAGCTTCGTGTTGTACTTGCATACCCGAGTGGGCTGGTTCATCCCAGCCCCTGAGACGCCGAGAGGAGGCGAGTCCAGTGATCAGCATCAACTTCAGCACCATCAGCGCGGCCAAACTGACCGATCGCTCGGCCGTCTCCACGTGCATGCTCGGCGCCTCGAACAAGGGCACCGGTCTGTCCGGCATTCGTGCCGTCCGTCCGGCGTCCTCCGCGTCCCTTGCGGGCCTTCCCGTCCGCGAGCGCAATGAGCGACCGACCAAGGCACTGGAAGCGGTAGCGGCACAGGCTCATGCCTATGCCTTTGCGGCGGCCGGTGCCGGATTCCGGAAGCAGACGACGCAGCACCACCTGATGTGGGCCTTCCGTGGGCCAGAACCCTGGAGTGATCCAGCCTGATCGCCGATCAGGCCGGCGCCTTCAGGGCCGCGGAACCCCACCCGGGATCCGCGGCCCTTCTGTTTGCCCCGAACGGGGCAGCGGAGCGAAGGGGCCTCGGGACAGGAAACGAACCCGGTACTAAGCCGCCACCGGTCAACCGGCCGGACCGACCAGACGAGGAAACCGAACCGTGCAACTCGAAGCGCACGCCCCGTCCGTACCGCCTTCACAAACGCTCCCCCCGCCCGGTCTCACGGAGGACTCCACCTTGACCCCCCTCACCGCGCTCACCGCGCTCGACGACGCCATCGAGAACCTCGGCGTACCCGTCCCGTGCCGCTCCTACGACCCGGAGGTCTTCTTCGCCGAGTCGCCCGCGGACGTGGAGTACGCCAAGTCCCTCTGCCGCACCTGCCCGCTGATGGAGGCCTGCCTCGCCGGCGCCAAGGAGCGACGTGAGCCCTGGGGCGTCTGGGGAGGCGAGCTCTTCGTCCAGGGTGTCGTCGTCGCCCGGAAGCGGCCGCGTGGTCGCCCGCGGAAGAACCCGGTCACCGCATGAACACCGCAGGAACGATCGATCGCCCCGTCACGCACGACCCCCAGAAGCAGGCCCCGATGAAGCCGTCCACCAGCGAGCCCGCAGGCTCCGCGATCCCGGAATTCACCACCACCGGCGCGACCGAAGCGCGCCAGGACAGGAACCGAGAAATGCAACTCATGCAAGAAGCCCTGGCTCGTGCGCATATGCACGAGCAACTCCGTGACGCCGCGGACGAGCGCCGGGCCATGCGCCTGGCGGTCGCCCAGCGGATGCAGCGCCGGGCCGAGCGCGCCTCGATGCGCGCCCGCCGCGCGCTCGCCATGGCCGTCATGCAGTAACCCTCACACCACAGAAGCGGTGGCCTCCCGGTCCAGGGAGGCGAAGACTTCCTCGCGGGGGCCGGTCCGGCCGAACGGACCGGCCCCCGCGGTGCGTTGCGTACGGCGATCCAACGGCCGCGGGGTTATCGTCGCGGCGTGACGAGTCTTCCCGGGGGCAGTGATCAGGGCGGCTCCACCGCGGAGCCCCGTCGTGTTTTCTGCGCCCGCTGCGGCACCCCCGCCGACGACCCCCAGCCGGTCACCTGGACCTGCTCCGTGGAGGACGGCGTCCGGCGCTACTTCTGCGAGAACTGCTCCAGGGAGAACCTGCGGGCGATCGAGGGCCGGCTGGACCCTTCCTGGTGGTGAGCACCCGCCTGCCAAACGACGGCCACGCCGGCGACGGCGAGACGGGACTGCCGCCCGGCCCCGAATCCCGCCGACATCGGGGCGCCCGCCGCTCACGCGCCGCCGACATCGGGGCGCCCGCCTCACGCGCCGCCGCAGCGGGGCGCCGCCGCTCACGTCACGCGCCCGCCGCCTCCTCCTCCGCCGGATCGGCTTCGGAGCGGAAGCCGGGCAGCCACTCCTGGAGTTCGTCGCGCATCCGCACCGTGGCGCCCAGCTGGCACAGCACCCCGATCGTACTGAGCGTGACCCGGTGGATCAGCAGATAGGCCGGCGGCAGGTTGAGCCGCTTGCCCAGCTGATAGGCGGGGGAGCGCGGGTCGGCGATACGGGCGGCCTGGCCGCGCATCCACGATCGGGTGAAGGTGAACGCCTCGACCCGGGCCGGCTCGATGATCGGCAGCAGGTAGTCCAGGACGGCGTCCGGATGCAGCTCTATGGACTCCTTCACGAACCCCTCCTCGCAGAGGAGTTCGTAGACCGACTCGGCGTCGCCGTCCAGCGTCAGCCGCAGCGAGACACCGATCGGCCGGGGCAGACCTCCGGGGAGCCGGTCGACCGTGCCGAAGTCGAGGACGCCCAGACGCCAGTCCTCCTCGCCGGCCGGGCCGCCGGGCAGCAGACGGAAGTTACCCGGATGCGGGTCGGCGTGCAGCAGTCCGGTGCGGGCCGGGCCCGAGAACAGGAACCGGGCGAGCAGCTGGCCGGCCCGGTCGCGCTGCTCCTGGGTGCCGTCGTTGATGATCTCCGACAGCGGGATGCCGTCGATCCACTCGGTGACCAGGACCTGCTCGCACTGGTGCACCACCGCCGGGACGACCACGTCCGGGTCGTCCGCGAACTCCTCCGCGTGCGCGCTCTGGGCCTGGGCCTCCAGCCCGTAGTCCAGCTCCTCGGAGACGCGGTCCCGCAGCTCCGCGATGAGCGGCTTGATGTCCATGCCCGGGATCAGCGGACCGAGCAGCCGCGCGAAGCGGCTCAGCTGACCGAGGTCGGACAGCAGGGCCTCACCGGCACCCGGGTACTGCACCTTGACGGCCACCTCCCGGCCGTCGTGCCACACCGCCCGGTGCACCTGGCCGATGGAGGCCGCGGCCGCCGGCTTGTCCTCGAACTCCTCGAAGAGGTCGCGCCAGTCCGGCCCCAGCCGCTCCGCGAGGACCGCGTGCACCGTCCGGGTCGGCATCGGCGGTGCCGCCTCCTGGAGCTTGGTCAGTGCCGCCCGGTAGGGGCCGGCGACCTCCTCGGGCAGCGCCGACTCGAAGACGGACAGGGCCTGCCCGAACTTCATCGCGCCGCCCTTCAGCTCTCCGAGCACCTTGAACAGTTGCTCCGCCGTGCGCTGTTGCAGCTCCCGGCCGACGATCTCCGCCGACTCACCCACGATCCGCTTGCCCAGCCCCCACGTGGCCCGGCCGGCGAAGCCGAGCGGGAGCGCGGCGAGCTTGGCGGTACGGGTGACCGCCTTCCGGGGAAGATCAGACATGCGCCCTCCAGGTCCCAGTCGGCCGCGCCGCTCCTGCCTCGCGTCGTCGGTGCGCCGACGGCCGTTGCACCGCCATTGTCGCGCGCCGGTGGCCGCCGATTGCGGAGTGCCTCCCCTTACCTCTCTCCGCAGCGCCGCATCCGCATGCCGGATGTGGCCGGACCGGTCGGGAAGCCCAGTTCAGGCCGGGTAGGGACAGCTCCCAGCGGACCCCGGCACCTGTTGGCGACTCGCCGTCGAGGAATGCCAGGGCGTGCGCCGCGGCGAGTCCGGCGACCGCCGTGGCCAGTGTCAGATCGCAGGCCCCGACCGGGCGGGCGCGACCGGACCGCCACTGGGAGAGCAGCCGGGGCCAGGCCGGGTCCCGGTCCGTGCGGTCCTCGTGCAGACAGCGGGCGCAGCCCGTCTCGCCGGGCAGGACGAGCGGGCCGACCACGCCGGTGGCCTCCACGACCCCGGCGAACAGGTGGGGTGTGCCGGACGTCATGAGCGGCTCGGCGGGGAGTGGATCCGGTGCGTGCACGGCCACGTCGTCCCGGGGCGCGAGAATCACCAAGGAGAAGCCGGGGTCCGGGGTGCCGGAGCCGGGGGAGCGCCGGCGGCGCGGCGCGCTGTCCGGGGCCGCGCGGCGGACGGCGGCCCGCGCCGCCGTCTCCCGGCGATCGCCGAGGGACTCGGCGGGCAGCCCGCCCGGCGCCACGTCCCAGGGCTCCACACGGCCCTCGTCCGTCACGTCGACCTCGCCGACACCGGCAGCCGACAGCACCGACGCCAGCACGGCGCCGACCCGCCCGGCGCCGCGCACCTGCACCCGCAGGGCTCGGCGGGCGGCGAGCCGGGCGAGCGCGCCGCCCGGTTCGCCGGTGGTCAGGCTCAGTGACGCGAGGTCGGGGCGCAGCCGCCGAAGGACGTCCTCCTTCTCCCGCAGGACGGTCGCGGCCGGTCCGCCGCCTCGTGCGTCGTCGAGGAGGCCCGCGCGGCCCAGCCGTCCCACCAGCGCGTCGGCATGGCCGTCCGGCAGGGCCATGCGGCGGGCCTCCTCGCGCAGCAGCGGAAGCCCGCGGGTGCCGTTGAGCAGGTCCAGGAAGCCGCCCGTCGCCGCGTCCACCGGTCCGAGTGTCAGCGCGTGCGCCGGCGTCATACCGAACTGCACGGTGTCGAGATCACGCCAGCCGCGCCGCAGCGCCGGCTTCACCATCGGATGCATGACTGGCCCCTGTATCCGTTGAAACATCCCAGAACGTCCGTGAACACCATCGACCGACGGAACCGGTCACGCTCCGCCCACGACCGCCAGCATGCCCGCCCCGGGCGTCGAGTGCGGAAGGTTATCCACAGGCTGGGGGTGTTCGTCGTATAAATCAATCGCCATCATGCGGACAAGTGACCGGATGAAAATCGGCAAAGCGGGCATTGTGATCGGTCGTACGAATCAAACGCATGGTGGGGGATCGGCATCGAAGCGTCCCGCAGCCGGGACTTGCCGGTGCCCAGCGGGTAACGTCGGGGCGTGCCCGCCGACCCACTGCACCGCGCCGGAAAGCCACAGCGCAGCACGACGAGCCAGCCGCCCGGCGGCTCCAGGGCGAGCGCGATCGAGGTCCGCAGGAGTGCCCGGCGCCGCCGGACGGTCTCCGCGTACCGCGAGGGCGATCGCACCGTCGTGCTCATCCCCGCCCGGATGTCGAAGGCGGAGGAGCAGCGCTGGGTGACCGTCATGCTCGACAAACTCGCCGCCCAGGAGAGCAAGCGGCTGCTGGGCGACGCCGAGCTGGCCGAGCGCGCCGAGCGGTTGTCGGCCCAGTACTTCGGCGGCCGGGCCCGGCCCGTCTCGGTGCGTTGGGTCACCAACCAGAACACCCGCTGGGGATCGTGCACGCCGGCCGAGGGCAGCATCCGGCTCTCGCACCGTCTGCAGGGCATGCCGGAGTACGTGGTCGACTACGTGCTCTGCCACGAGCTGGCGCATCTGCTCGTCCCCGGGCACGGTCCCGACTTCTGGCGGCTGCTGGAGTCCTACCCACGCACGGAGCGCGCCCGCGGCTACCTCGAGGGCGTGGTCGCGGCCGAACGGCTGCCGCACGCGCCGGGCGCGCGTGGCGAGTGAGCACCCCGGCCGGCACCCGCGCCTGAACCATGCGCCGACCGCGCCACGGTTGTCGGCCGCCCGTGTCCGAGCCACTGGCCGGCGTCCGCGCGTGAGCAGTCGGCCGCCCGTGCCCGAGCCACTAGCCGGCGTCCGCGCGTGAGCCGTCGGCCCGCGCCCGCGCCCGCGCATAAGCTTCCACGCGGGCGCCCGCGTGTGCGCGGGTGGGTGCGGTTGTGTACCGGGTCTGTACCGACCGGGCCCGATCGGGGCCGATGTCGGCCGTTGCCGTTAGCCTGGCGCGACGCACTCACATTCGGGATGGGGGACGGTCGTAACGCATGGCCAGGGAATTCCAACGCGGCCACAAGGCCAGGATCAGTGACCTCACGGCGGGCACGGATCTGTACGTAGGCGTGCAGATCGCCGGCCCCGGACTGACCTTCGACATCAGCTGCTTCGGTCTGGACGCGGACGAGCGCCTGTCGGACGACCGGTACTTCGTCTTCTTCAACCAGCCGAAGTCCCCGGAGGAGTCCATCCAGCTGCTGGGTGCCCAGGCGGGCGACACGGAGTCCTTCCGGATCACGCTCGACCGGATCCCGCCGCAGATCCGCAAGCTCTCCTTCACGGCGACCATCGACGGCGCCGGCCAGATGTCCCAGGTCGCCCCCGGCCATCTGCGCATCGTGGCGGGTGGCGAGGAGGTCGCCCGGTACTCGTTCAACGGCTCGGAGTTCTCCACCGAGCGGGCCGTGATGCTCGGTGACTTCTACTTCAAGGACGGCTGGCGGTTCGCCGCGGTCGGGCAGGGCTTCGACGGCGGTCTGGACGCGCTGCTGAAGAACTTCGGCGGCGAGGTGCTGGAGGAGGAGGCGCCCGCCGCTCCGCAGCAGCCGCAGTCCGGCGCCGCACCCGGTTTCGCACCGCCCGCCCAGGCCGCCGCTGCGCCCGCGTTCGGCGCCCCCGCCGCTCCGGCCCCGGCGCCGCAGCCCGCTCCGGCACCCGCACCGCAGCCCGCCCCGCAGGGTTTCGCGCCGCCGCCCGGCCACACACCGCCCCCGGCTCCCGCGCCGAACGTGCACGCCGCACCGACGATCATCGCCCCCCTCACCCCGTCCGGCGGCAACGTCCCGCCCCCGCCCCCGGCGCCCTACGGTCAGCCGCCCCAGCAGCCGTCGTACGGCGGCGGGGCGAGCGCGCCGATGCCTCCGGGGTACGGTCAGCAGCCGCCCGGCTACGGCGGGCCGCCCACCGCGCCCATGCCCCCGGGCTACGGCCAGGTACCCGGTCAGCAGGCCGCCCCCTACGGTGTGCCGCAGGGCGCGCCGCAGGGCGGTGCCGGAGTGACGGCCGCGCTCCAGGCGTTCAAGGAGACGCCGACCGGGCAGCGCTGGACCCAGCAGAACAAGAAGCTCGTCCGCGTCGACCTCGGCATCGGCGGGCAGCCCGTGCTGGCCCGGCAGGGCAGCATGGTGCTCTACCAGGGCAAGGTGGACTTCGGCTACAAGGGCGCCGGGTTCGCCGGGCGGATCGTCGGCAACGCCACCGGCCAGGAGATGCAGCTGATGCGCTGCACGGGCCAGGGCCAGGTGTTCCTCGCCGAGAACTCCGCCCACCTGCACCCGGTCGAGCTGCAGGGCGACGCCATCTGCGTCTCCGCCGAGAGCGTCCTCGCCTTCGACGAGAGCCTGCAGTACGAGGTCCGCCGCGTCGAGGGCCACGGCATTCCCGGCGGTGCGCTGTTCACCATGCAGTTCCAGGGCACCGGCACGATCGTCGTCAAGACGCACGGCACGCCCGTGGTCCTGCCGGTCACGCCGACCACCTTCGCCGACTGCAACGCGGTCGTGGCCTGGTCGGCGGCCTCCCAGGTGATCGTCTCCAGCCAGGTCCGCATGCGCCGCAACGCCTATCCGGGCGACACCGGGGAGAGCGTCAACCTCCAGTTCCGGGGCGCACCCGGCAACTTCATCGTCGTCCAGCCGTACGAGGTCTGAGGGAGCCCGTCATGAACCAGCCGCTCGCGGGCTACGCCCCCGCACCCGTCACCGCGCGCATGGAGAACCACGGCAACCACATGCTGAAGGTCGCCATGCAGACCGGGAGCGACCTCCTCGCACGCGTGGGGTCGATGGTCGCCTACGAGGGCTTCGTCCAGTACGAGCCCAACCCGCCGGCCGTCCGCCAGATCGCCCGCGACTGGATCACCGGCGAGGGCGCGCCCCTGATGAAGTGCTCCGGCGACGGCCTGCTCTACCTCGCCGACTACGGCGCCGACGTCGTCGTGATCAACCTCAACGGCGACGGCATCTCCGTCAACGCCACCAACCTGCTCGCCTTCGACGCCCACCTCAGCTGGGGTGTGGAGCGGGTCAAGGGCCTGGCGAAGTTCGCCGGGCAGGGCCTGTGGAACACGAAGATCTCCGGCCAGGGCTGGGTCGCGCTGACCTCCCGGGGCAAGCCGATCGTCGTGGACTGCGGTGGCGGCGAGGACGAGACCTACGTCGACCCGGACGCGCTCGTCGCCTGGTCCCCGAACCTGAAGGTGAAGGGCAAGCGCAGCTTCAAGGCACAGTCGCTGATCGGCCGGGGCAGCGGCGAGGCCTACCAGATGGCCTTCTCCGGCCAGGGCATCGTCGTCGTCCAGCCCAGTGAGGACAGCACCGACCGCCTCCGGGTCCGGGGCTGAGGGGGAGCCAGAACACCATGCAGAGCCCGCTTTTCGCGCACAACGACCTGCAGACCCAGGAGCGCTGGAGCCTGCAGAACAAGCAGATGCTCCGCGTGACCCTCGAGGGTCACGACGACATCCTCGCCCGCAAGGGCACCATGGTCGCCTACCAGGGCCTGGTCGAGTTCGACGCCGAGTACCGCAGCAACAACCAGTCACGCGCGCGTGCGTACACCGGCGAGGGCCTGGACCTGATGCGCTGCCACGGCCAGGGCACGGTCTACCTCGCCAACCTCGCGCAGCACGTGCACGTCATGGACGTCGAGCAGGACGGGCTGACCGTCGACAGCTCCTACGTCCTCGCCATGGACTCCTCGCTGCACCACGAGGTCGTCGCCGTCGACAGCCTCTACGGCATCTCCGGCTCCGGGAAGTACCAGCTGAACATCACCGGACGCGGCAAGGTCGCCCTGATGACCTCGGGCGCGCCGCTGCTGATGCCGGTCACACCCGACAAGTACGTCAACTGCGACGCGGACGCGATCGTCGCCTGGTCCACCGGGCTGCGCGTGCAGATGCAGGCCCAGACGCACTCCTCCGGTGTCTGGCGCAGGCGCGGCAACACGGGTGAGGGCTGGGAGCTGAGCTTCATGGGCTCGGGTTTCGCGCTCGTCCAGCCCAGCGAACTGCTGCCGCCGCAGAACGCGCAGGTCGGGCAGGGCCTCGCCGCCCAGTTCGGCATGGGGCAGCAGGGCGCGCGCGGACAGAACCAGGGCAACGTCTGGAGCTGACCGTCCGCACAGCAGACGTGAGGGGCGACCGCCGAGGCGTTCGCCCCTCACGCGTTCGCCCCTCAGACGGCCGCCCCTCAGCCGGCCGCCCCCTGCGCCCGGTGGCTTCCGTGCCTGCCCCGGGGGCCTGCAGGCCGTTCAGAGCCGGGCGCGGGTCGCTTCCAGCAGACGTACGACCGACTCGTCCGCCACGTCCGCCACCTCGTCGTAGGCGAACCAGCGCAGGTCGAGGGACTCGTCGCTGATCGCCTCGACGGCACCGGCCGGGGCGAGCGCCGCGTACTGGACGTCGAGGTGCCAGGCGCACGGCGTGCGATGGCGGTCCAGGCGCACCGGCCCACCGGGCAGCAGGGTCAGCCCCACGACGCCCGACTCCTCCGTCGCCTCGCGCAGCGCGGCCGCCGCCAGCGTGGCGTCGGCCGGCTCGCAGTGGCCGCCCATCTGCAGCCACATCCGCAGCTTCCTGTGCAGGGTGAGCAGCACTCGGCCCCGCGCCGGATCGATCACCAGGGCACTCGCCGTTACGTGACCGTCCGCGCAGGCCTTCCACATGCCGTCCGGGTGTGCCTCCAGATGGCTCAGGTAGGCCTGGCGCAGCTCCTCCTGGCCCTCGTACTCCTTCAGGACGAGGGCCGCGTCGTCGTGCAGGCTCACTCGGCGTCGTCGCCCTCTGTCTCGCCGTCGTCCCTCTTGCGCAGGTCGGGCCTGCCCTCGGAACCGGCACCGGAATCCGTGCCGGTGCCGGAGCCGGACCCTGATCCGCCCGCGGCCTCGCCGAGCATCCTGTCCAGCTCGGAGAAGTCCAGCTGCTCGCGGTGCACGAAGCCGTCCGGGTCGTCCAGGTCGCTCGCGGTCGGCAGCATGTCCGGGTGGTGCCACAGCGCGTCCCGGCCGTCGACCCCGCGCGCGTCCGTGAGCGAGGCCCACAGGCGGGAGGCGTCGCGCAGCCGGCGGGGACGCAGCTCCAGCCCGATCAGCGTGGCGAACGTCTGCTCCGCCGGGCCGCCGGTCGCGCGGCGACGGCGCAGGGTCTCGCGCAGGGCGTCGGCGGACGACAGACGCGGCTTCGCGGCCGCGTGGACCACCGCGTCCACCCAGCCCTCGACGAGCGCCAGGGCGGTCTCGAGCCGGGCCAGCGCGGCCTTCTGCTCGGGCGTGTCCTCGGGCTGGAACATGCCCTGCTGGAGGGCGTCCTGCAACTGCTCGGGGTTCTGCGGGTCGAACTGGCCGACCACGTCCTCCAGCTTGGCCGTGTCGACCTTGATCCCGCGCGCGTAACCCTCGACCGCGCCGAACAGGTGCGAGCGCAGCCACGGCACGTGCGCGAAGAGGCGCTGGTGCGCGGCCTCGCGCAGGGCCAGATAGAGCCGCACCTCCTCCTGCGGGACACCGAGGTCCTTGCCGAAGGCCTCGGCGTTGGCCGGGAGCAGCGCGGCCTTGCCCGCCGGGCCCAGCGGCAGGCCGACGTCCGTGGAGCCGACGACCTCGCCCGCGAGCACCCCGACGGCCTGCCCGATCTGCGTGCCGAACATGGCACCGCCCATCGAGCGCATCATGCCGATCAGCGGGCCCGCCATGGCCTGCATCTCCTCCGGCAGGACATCGCCCATGGCCGCGCCGACCCGCTCGGCGACCGGGTCGACCAGCTCCTGCCACGCGGGCAGGGTCGCCTCGACCCACTCCGCGCGGGACCAGGCCACCGCGGACGCGGAGCCCGACGGCAGGGACGTGGCGTCGTCCAGCCACAGGTCGGCCAGGCGGACGGCCTCCTCGACCGCCCTGCGTTCGGCCGGGCCGACGCTCGCGTCCTTCGTGCCGTCCGGCGCGCCCTGGGCGACCGTCTGGCGGGCGATCTGCTTGGCCATGTCCCAGTTCACCGGGCCGCCCTCGTAGGAGAGCATCTGGCCCAGCTGCTGGAACGCGGCGCCCAGGTCCGTTGGGTTCAGGGAACCGAACATGGCTGCGAACGGATTGTCGGCGCCGGGGCCGCCAAAGCCTCCGGCTCCGGGCATGCCGCCGAAACCGAAAGGATTGGCCGGTCCCTGCTCACCGCCGCTCTGCTGGTCCTTCTTCTTGCCCTCGTCGCCGTCTTCCGGCTCCTCCGGCGGAAGGCCGAATCCGAATGGGGTGTCACTCACGGGATTCCTCGGCTGGTAAGGCCACCGGTTCTCTCCGGCGGCGCGGCTGCCCGACGTCACCACCCAGCGTAGACACCCGGACCCGATCGGGGCTCGGTGCTTCGCCCACGGAAGGCCTGCGGCAGGATGGATACACCTGGTACGCACGCGTCACACGCGCTCGTACTGAAGACAACCGCTGGAGACGCCCGGTGAGTTCCCCAGATCCACAGGTTCGCGCAGCGCGAAACCCCTCAACCCCTCCCGCCCTGCGCGGGCCCGTCGTCGCGGTCACCGGCGCCGCCGGCGGTATCGGCGCCCTGCTCACCGGGCGGCTCGCCGCTTCCGAGGAGATCAAGCAGGTCATCGCCATCGACGAGCGGCGCGGGGAGTGCGCCGACGCCCAGTGGCACATCCTCGACGTGCGCGACCCGGCGATCGCGGACAAGCTGCGGGGCGCGGACGTGGTCGTGCACCTCGCGCTCGATCTCGATCTCGAGAGCGATGCGGCGGCCCGCACGGCGTACAACGTCCGGGGAACCCAGACCGTGCTGACGGCAGCGGCGGCGGCCGGCGTGCACCGGGTGGTGCTGTGCACCTCGGCGATGGTCTACGGGGCCCTGCCGGACAACGAGCTGCCCCTGTCGGAGGACGCCGAGCTGCGGGCGACGGCCGAGGCCACGGGCGTCGGGGACCTGCTGGAGATCGAGCGGCTGGCCCGGCGGGCGCCGCGGGCCCACCCGGGACTGAACGTCACCGTCGTGCGGCCGGCCGTCCTGGTCGGGGGCACGGACACGGCACTGACCCGGTACTTCGAGTCGCCCCGGCTGCTGGTGGTGGCCGGGTCGCGGCCCGCGTGGCAGTTCTGCCACGTCGAGGATCTCTGCAGCGCTCTGGAGTACGCCGTCCTCGAGAAGGTCGACGGGGAGCTGGCCGTCGGCTGCGACGGGTGGCTGGAGCAGGAGGAGGTCGAGGAGCTGAGCGGGACCCGGCGGATGGAGCTGCCGTCCGCGGTGGCGCTCGGCGCGGCGGCGCGGCTGCACCGGATCGGGCTCACTCCGTCCCCGGCGGGGGATCTCGCCTACACGATGTACCCCTGGGTGGTCAGCGGGAGCCGGCTGCACGACGCCGGGTGGCGTCCGAAGTGGACCAACGAGGAGGTGCTCGCGGAGCTGCTGGAGGAGGTCTCCGGGCGGCACACGGTGGCCGGCCGGCGGCTCGGGCGCAAGGACGCGACCGCCGCGGGGGCGGCGGGGGCGACGGTGGCACTGCTGGGCGCGGCGGCTGTCGTACGGCGGGCCCGGAAGGCTCGCCGGCGCGTGTGACGCAGGGCTTCGCCCCTGGGATCCCGCCGAGCCGCACCCCGAGCCGCACCCCGTGGACCCCTGCCAGGGGCTCCGCCGTGCGGGCCCGGCGGCGGACCGGCCGGCCGGGGGGTGCTGTAGGAGGCTCCAAGCGCGCCCGCGCGCGTGCCTGGTGAATCTCGTATTCCCCGGCGTCGCAGGCGTGCGGCACGATGGGGGTATGGCACACGCGAACGAGCACCCCGGTGAGCAGGCGGCTCAGGATCCCATCAAGCTGATCGGCATCCGGGAGACCGCGCTCTCCGTGGACGAGGTGTTCCAGGCGGTCGGGGACGCGGCGGCCGGGGGCATCGCGCTGTTCGTGGGCACCGTGCGGAACCACGACGGGGGCGCCGACGTGGACGGGCTCGGCTATTCCTGCCATCCCAGCGCCGAGGCCGAGATCCGCCGGATCGCCGAGAAGGTCGTCGCGGATCACCCGGTGCGCGCGCTGGCCGCCGTCCACCGGATCGGGGACCTGCGGGTCGGGGATCTCGCCGTGGTGGTCGCCGTCGCCTGTCCGCACCGGGCCGAGGCCTTCGCGGCCTGCCGGAAGCTGATCGACGACCTCAAGCACGAGGTGCCCATCTGGAAGCACCAGAAGTTCTCCGACGGCACGGAGGAGTGGGTCGGCGCCTGTTGACCCACGGCGGGGAGAGCTGGCCCCGAGCAGAGCTGACCCGAGTAATGCCGGCCCCGAGTAGTGCCGGCCCCGAGCAGACCTGGCCCCCGGCGAGCAGAGCTGAGCCCGGCGAGCGGGGCCGTCGAGCAAATTCGGGCAAAAGGGTCACATAGTGCACACCGGCCCCTCCGGTTGCGTAACCGGACCCCTCGCGTGAGCGTTGTCAGTGCGGCTGGTTAATCTGCTGATCAGTCAGTTGCGGACGCTCATGGGGTTGGGAGGTCGGCATGGCGGCGCTCGCCTGGTTGCTGATTCCGCTGGTGGCCGCGATAGCGGCCGGGCTGTGGGGCGGTTGGGCCAACCGGACCCGCAGGGTGCGCGGTGACGGCCCGGAGCTGGACGGGTACGCCCGCTTCCGTGCGGCCATGGAGAAGACCGACTCCGGTGCGCGCGGCGCGTGATCCCGGCGCCCTGACGGTGCGCTGACAGAGGCGTCCCGTACTGTCTTGGCATGCCACGCCGCACCGCGACGATGCTCGCCTCCACCCTGATGCTGATCGCGCTCCTGTGCGCCGGGGTACTCATCCCCGTGCCGTATTCGGAGATGTCTCCGGGCCCCACCGTGAACACGCTGGCGGAGCACGACGGCGAGCCGGTGCTGCAGATCTCCGGGCACAAGACCTACCCGGCGGACGGCCACCTGAACATGACGACCGTCCGGGTGACCAGCGCGGACTTCCGGATGAACCTGGTGGAGGCGGTCTACGGCTGGCTGGCGCACGACAGCAAGATCGTGCCGCACGACACGCTCTACCCGGACGGCAAGACGGAGCAGCAGTCCACTCAGGAGAACGCCGAGGAGTTCAGCCAGTCCCAGGAGAGCGCCAAGGTCGCCGCCCTGAAGGAGCTGGGCGTCCCGGTGAAGTCGTGGGTGATCGTCTCCACCGTCGTCAAGGATTCCCCGGCGGAGGGCAAGCTGCACGCCGGTGACGTGATCAAGGCCGTGGACGGCACGGCGGTCAAGCAGCCGACCGACGTGGCCAAGCTGGTGACCAAGCACGAGGCGGGGCAGGACGTCGTCTTCACCGTCGTCCCCGCCAAGGAGCAGGCGGCCGCCGAGAAGGCGAACAGGACGGCCACCGGTACCCGGGACGTGAAGATCACGACCGTCACGTCGGCCGACAGCGGCGCCAAGCGGGCCATCGTCGGGATCTCCGCCGGGACCGACCACACCTTTCCGTTCACCATCGACATCAAGCTCGCCGACGTCGGCGGGCCCAGCGCCGGTCTGATGTTCGCCCTCGGCATCTACGACAAGCTCACCCCGGGCGACCTCACCGGCGGCAAGTTCGTCGCGGGCACGGGGACCATCGACGACGAGGGCACCGTCGGGCCGATCGGCGGCATCGAGATGAAGACGGTCGGCGCGCGCGACAAGGGCGCCCAGTACTTCCTCACGCCGGCCGCGAACTGCGCGGCGGCGGCCAAGGACACCCCCAGCGGGCTCACCCTGGTCAAGGTCAAGACGATCCGCGACGCGCTGGACGCCCTGAAGGACATCCGCAGCGGGAACACCGCGGCCCTGCCCGAGTGCGCCGCCAAGGGCTGAGCGGTCCGAGACACGGCTGGGGGCGCCCGTGGATCCCGGGCGCCCCCATCGCCGTACCCGCAGAGGCCTCAGTCCGCGAACGTGGCGGCCAGTGCCTCCGCGAGGCCCGGCACCAGGGCGGGCCCGGTCAGGACCTCCGTGGAGGAGTCCTTCTCGCGCAGCCGCAGCGCCGACTCGCGGCCGCCGTCACGCAGCACCGCGACCGTCATGCGGACCTCCTGACGCTCGGGGTGCTCGGCCACCCACTTGGTCAGCTTCGCCTCGCTCAGGCCCTGCGGGACCTGCGCCTCGGCCGACGGCGGCAGCATCATGCGCTCCACGGTGAGCGCGCACCCGACCACGGCGTCGGGCCAGGCGATGGTGCCGAGGAACTCGTCCAGCGGCTTGCCGGACGGGATCTCGTCCTGCTCGATCGGGGTGAGACCGGCGGTCTCGGACTCTTCCCCGAGGCCCAGCTGGGCCGCGAGCGAGGGTTCCTGAACCCGCAGCCGTGCGGTGTCGACAAGGGCGAAGAGGCGGGCGGGCTGGTCCCAGCCGAGGCCGGAGGCGTACTCGTCGATCTCGAGTACGGCCCGGGTGAGCGGGCTCGCTGCCATGGGAGTGTTGGACATGGTCACAATCCTGCCTCGTTCCCGGCCGGAATCGGGAACCGAGTAAACCGTGAGTAAGTTGCATAGGTGTGGGCCCGCGATCACGGCGGGCCACGGGGGGCCCGCGAACACGAGGGCCTGACGGATCGACAGCGACATCGAGGTGCGCACCTTGGCTTTCCAGATGCCGGACCGCGGCGGAGGCTCGACGGGACCGCGGATCAGAGCGGGCCGCCCGTCCCGGCGCGTCCGGACCCTGCTCGTGACACTGGGCGTCCTGGCCGTCCTCGGCATGGCGTTCACCATGTTCGCGGGCTTCTGGACGGACTGGCTGTGGTACCGGTCGGTGCACTACTCGTCCGTGTTCACCACCACACTGTGGACCAAGATCGGGCTGTTCTGCGTCTTCGGTCTGCTCATGGCGGTCGCCGTCGGCGTCAACATCTGGCTCGCGCACCGGCTGCGGCCCCCGCTGAGCGCCATGTCCATGGAGCAGCAGAGCCTCGACCGGTACCGGATGGGTATCGCGCCGTACAAGAAGTGGCTGCTGCTCGCCGTGACCGCCCTCGTGGGGCTGATCGCCGGCGCCTCGGCGTCCGGCCAGTGGCGGACCTGGCTGATGTGGGTCAACGGCGTGCCCTTCCACCAGAAGGACCCGCAGTTCCACCTCGACGTCTCCTTCTACGCCTTCGATCTGCCCTGGTACCGCTTCCTGCTGGGCTTCGGCTTCGCCGCGGCCATCCTGAGCCTGATCGCCGCAGCGCTCACGCACTACCTGTACGGCGGGCTGCGGGTCACCAGCCCGGGCGCGCGCGCCACGGCCGCCGCGACCGGGCATCTGTCGGTGCTCCTCGGCATCTTCGTGGCGCTGAAGGCGGTCGCCTACTGGCTCGACCGGTACGGCCTGGCCGTCAAGTCGAGCGACTTCAAGGCGACCGACAACTGGACGGGCCTGCGGTACGTCGACGCCAACGCCTACCTGCCGGCGAAGACCATCCTGTTCTGCATCGCCGTCATCTGCGCGCTGCTGTTCTTCGCCACGCTGTGGCGGCGCACCTGGCAGCTGCCGGTCATCGGCTTCGGCCTGATGGTCCTCTCGGCGATCCTGATCGGCGGCCTGTACCCGGCGATCGTGCAGAAGTTCCAGGTCCAGCCCAACGAGCAGGCCAAGGAAGCGCCGTACGTCCAGAAGAACCTCACGGCGACCCGCGAGGCCTACGGCATCGACGACACCAAGGTCACCGAGTACCCGGGCAAGTCCACCGCCACGGACAAGACCAAGCTCCGCGACGACGTGAACGACGCGGCCGGCATCCGCATCATGGACCCGAACATCGTCTCGCCGACGTTCCAGCAGCTTCAGCAGATGAAGAACTACTACGGGTTCCCGACCAACCTCGACGTCGACCGGTACCCGACCAAGGACGGCAAGGACCAGGACACCGTCCTCGGCCTGCGCGAGCTGAACCTGGACGGCGTCCCGAAGAACAACTGGATCAACGACCACTTCCGCTACACGCACGGCTACGGCGCGGTCGCCGCCAAGGGCACCGAGGCCAACGCCAACGGTGAGCCGGTCTTCACCGAGTACGACCTGCCGTCCAAGGGCGACCTCGGCTCGTACCAGCAGCGGATCTACTACGGCGAGAAGACCACCACCTACTCCATCGTCGGCGGTCCGCAGAAGGAGATCGACTACTCCGACGACAACGGTGACAAGACCACCAGCTACCAGGGCAGGAGCGGGGTCAACCTCGACAACCCGGTCAACCGGGCCGCGTACGCGGTGGCGTTCAACGAGCCGCAGATCCTGTACTCGGGCGCGATCGGCAAGGGATCGCGGATCCTGTACAACCGCACGCCCAAGGAGCGCGTGGAGGCGGTCGCCCCCTGGCTGACCATCGACGGTGACGCCTACCCGGCTGTGGTGAACCACCGTATCCAGTGGATCGTCGACGCGTACACGACCACCAACGGCTACCCGTACGCCTCCCGCACGACCCTCGGTGACACGACGGCCGACTCGCTGACCGCGACGAACAACTCCCGTGCGGTGGTGGCCCAGCAGAACCAGGTGAACTACATCCGCAACTCGGTGAAGGCGACCGTCGACGCGTACAGCGGCGACGTCAAGCTCTTCGAGTGGGACACCAAGGACCCGGTGCTGAAGACCTGGATGAAGGCCTTCCCCGGCACGGTGCAGCCGAAGAGTTCCATCTCCCCGGACCTGATGGACCATCTGCGTTACCCGCAGGATCTGTTCAAGGTCCAGCGCGAGCTGCTCACCCGCTACCACGTGACGGACGCGCAGACGTTCCTCACCGGCAGCGGGGTGTGGCAGGTGCCGGACGACCCGACCAACAAGTCGGGCAACGCGGTGCCGCCGTACTACCTGAGCATGAAGATGCCCGACCAGGCCGAGCAGGCGTTCTCGCTCTCGACGACGTTCACGCCCAACGGACGTTACAACCTGGCCGCGTTCATGTCGGTGGACGCGGAGGCGGGCAGCAGTGACTACGGCAAGATCAGAATCCTGAAACTGCCGACCAGTACGACCGTAGACGGACCGAAACAGATCCAGAGCCAGTTCAACTCCGAACAGGACATCGCCGCCGCGATCAAGCTCCTCAAGGGCGGTGATTCGGAGGTCGAGTACGGCAACCTGCTGACGGTGCCACTGGACGGCGGACTGCTCTATGTGGAGCCGGTCTACGTACGCGGTGGCGGACTCAAGTACCCGTTGCTGCGCAAGGTGTTGGTCACCTACGAGGGCAGGACCGCGTTCGAGAACACGCTCGGCGAGGCGCTCGACAAGGTCTTCGGCGAGCAGGGGCCGGCCACCACACCCCCTGACACGGGCACCACCAACCCGCCGCCGTCATCGGTCAATCCGACGGTCCGGCAGGCGCTGGACGACGCCCAGAAGGCCTTCGAGGCCGGTCAGAAGGCATTGCAGCAGCTGGACGGCCCGGACTGGTCCGCCTACGCCGAGGCGCAGAAGGACCTCCGGGACGCGCTCGAGCGGGCCCGGGACGCGCAGAGCAAGACCGGCGGCGACAAGAACGCCGACAAGAGCACCGACAAGAAGGCCGACGAGAACGCCGGCAATGCCGCCGACAAGGCGGCGTCCGGCGGTGGCAGCGACAGTTGATCAAGCGCCCCCCGAACCGTGGTACGGTTACAGCACAACGGCGCGGGGTGGAGCAGCTCGGTAGCTCGCTGGGCTCATAACCCAGAGGTCGCAGGTTCAAATCCTGTCCCCGCTACTGAAGTCGAAGGCCCGGATCCAACAAGGATCCGGGCCTTCGTGGTGTGCGAACTCATGTGCTGCGGGAGATGGACGGCCGCGCCGCCGTGGGGAGTTGGCCGTCCTGTGTTTGACTTGTCTCCCTGTGGGCATGTCGACAAAACGCTGAAGTGACCTCACGGGCTGCGGTATACCGGGTGTACCCAGGTTGCAGGTGGTGCGACGATGGACGTTATGGGGGACAAGGCAGCTCTGTTCGGGTCAAGGCGATTTGTGCAGCCTTCCGGTACGGAGCCGGCCCGCGACGAAATGGTGGACATGGGGGAAACCGCCGAGGAGACGCGCCTCGCGCTCGCCGCCCAGAGCGGCGACGCCGAGGCGTCCAGCGTCCTCGGTGCCATGCTGCTGCGCCGCGGCGACCTCGACGGGGCCGAGCCCCATTTGCGCGCCGCCACCGCGGAGGGTGACCGGGCCGCGGCCAACAACCTGGGCGTCCTGCTGCACCAGCGCGGCTACCCCGAGGAGGCGGCCGGCTGGTGGCGGATCGCCGCCGTCGCCGGCTCCGCCGCCGCGGCGCACGCGCTGGGCCGCCACCACCGCGAGCGAGGGGACGAGCCGGCCGCCGAGTACTGGCTGCGCCAGTCCGCCGAGCAGGGCCACGCCCTCGGCGCCTACGCGCTGGCCGACCTGCTGGAGCACCGCGCGGACGCCGGCGCCGAGCACTGGATGCGGGCCGCGGCCGAGCGCGGGCACCGGGAGGCCGCCTACCGGCTGGCGCGCGCGCTCGACCACGGCCCCGGCCCCGAGGGCGAGAGCGGCACCGACAACGCTGTCGAAGAGGCCGAGCAGTGGTACCGGCAGGCCGCCGCCCGGGGGCACCGGCGGGCCGCCCTGCAGCTCGGGGCGATCCTGGAGAAGCGCGGCGAACTGAAGGAGGCCGGGCGCTGGTACCTGACCTCGGCCAAGGACGGCGAGGCGCGCGCCGCCTGCGCCCTCGGCTTCCTGCTGCGGGACGCCGGGGACACCGAGAGCGCGGCCGTGTGGTGGCTGCGCGCGGCCCAGGACGGCGACGGCAACGCGGCCAACGCGCTCGGCGCGCTGCACGCAGAGCGCGGCGAGACGCAGACGGCCGAGCGCTGGTACCGGGCCGCGCTGGACGCCGGTGACGACAACGGCGCCTACAACCTCGGGCTGCTCTGCGCCGAGCAGGGGCGGACCACGCAGGCCGAGCAGTGGTACCGGCGGGCCGCCTACGCGGGGCACCGGGAGGCGGCCAACGCGCTGGCCATCCTGCTGCTCCAGGGCGGCGACACGTCCGGGGCCGAGCCGTGGTTCTCCAAGGCGGCCGAGGCCGGCAGCGTGGACGCCGCGTTCAACCTCGGCATCCTGTACGCGGGCCGCGGCGAGGAGGAGGCGCTGCGGTGGTACGAGCGGGCGGCCGCCGCCGGGCACACCGAGGCCGCGCTTCAGGTCGGCATCGCGCGGCTGCGCGAGGGCGACGAACGGGACGCCGAACGGCACCTGCGGTGTGCCGCCGGCGGCGGAAGCGCGGAGGCGGCATACCGGCTGGCCACCCTGCTCGACGCGCGCCGGCCGCCGCAGCCCGAGCACGAGCTGGGTGAGGTCGTCCACGAGAAGACCGAGTGCGAGGAGTGGTACGAGCGGGCGGCGACCCAGGGGCACCGGCGGGCGCAGGTGCGGGTGGGCATGCTGGCCGCCGCCCGGGGCGACGTCGTGGAGGCCGCGCGGTGGTACCGAACGGCCGCCGAGGCAGGTTCGCGCAACGGCGCCTTCAACCTCGGCCTGCTACTGGCGCGCGAGGGAAGCGAGCCGGAGGCCGCCGTGTGGTGGACGCGGGCCGCTGACGCCGGGCACGGCCGGGCGGCGCTGCGGCTGGCCCTGGTCTACGCGCGTCGCGGTGAGCTGGCCGAAGGGCAGAAGTGGGCCGACAGGGCGGTCGCCCTGGGCCCGGCCGAGGTGACCGAACGAGCCGGGCGGCTCCGGGACGCGCTGCGCGAGGAGCTGTCGGCGTGACCTGCGCCGACGGCCGGACGTGACCCCGGCCACCTCGGCCCCCATGGATTTGCTTCTGCGCGATCCCCTCGCGTAATGTCGTATTCACCGACGCGGGGTGGAGCAGCTCGGTAGCTCGCTGGGCTCATAACCCAGAGGTCGCAGGTTCAAATCCTGTCCCCGCTACTGAAGCCCGAGGGCCGGAATCCGGAAACGGATTCCGGCCCTCGGTTTTTTTCGTGCCCTCGGTTTTTTTCGTGCCCTCGGGTTTTCGTGCTTCGGCCTTTCACGCCCTCCGTGTTCGCGCGCGTCGGTCGTTGCGCGCGCACATGACCGGCCCGCCACCCCTCCGGTCCCGCGCGGACACACGAAGAGCCCCGGCGGACGCCGGGGCTCCAGGGAAGCGGGTAGGGGTTACGCGCTCGCGCAGTTCGGGCAGAGCCCGCGGTACGTCACCTCGACGTCCGACACCGTGAAGCCGAAGCGCTCGGTGTCGGGAAGGTCGGCGAGCGGATTGCCCGTCGGGTGGACGTCACGGATCGAGCCGCACCCGGCGCAGACCAGGTGATGGTGCGGCTGGTGCGCGTTCGGGTCGTACCGCTTGGCGCGCTTGTCCGTCGTGACTTCCAGCACCTCGCCGAGGGAGACCAGCTCGCCCAGCGTGTTGTAGACGGTCGCCCGGGAGATCTCCGGCAGCTTCACGACGGCCCGTGCGTGGACCTCGTCGGCCGTCAGATGGACGTGCTCGCCGTTCAGGACCTCGGCCACCACGCGTCGCTGCGCGGTCATCCGCCATCCGCGTCCACGCAGCCGTTCCAGAAGGTCGCTCATGACCACCAGCCTAACAGCAGGCAAGACCAGGTTGGGAACTGGTGTGAGATTAGATCGATATTGGACTTAGACAAAGTCTATTGTAGGATCGAGCATGGCTTTGGCCATGGGACAGGACCAGTCGGCATTGACGCAGGAGGAGCACGTGACGCAGGGACCGCTCACCACGGAGGCCGGTGCCCCGGTCGCCGACAATCAGAACAGCGAGACCGCAGGCGTCGGTGGCCCCGTTCTCGTCCAGGACCAGCTGCTCCTGGAGAAGCTGGCCCACTTCAACCGGGAGCGCATCCCGGAGCGCGTGGTGCACGCCCGGGGCGCGGGCGCCTACGGCACCTTCACGGTGACGGCCGACGTCACGAGGTACACGCGCGCCGCGTTCCTCTCCGGGATCGGCAAGGAGACCGAGGTCTTCCTGCGCTTCTCGACCGTGGCGGGCAACCTCGGTGCGGCCGACGCCGTCCGTGACCCGCGCGGCTTCTCGCTGAAGTTCTACACCGAGGAGGGCAACTACGACCTCGTCGGAAACAACACCCCGGTCTTCTTCGTCCGGGACGCGATCAAGTTCCCGGACTTCATCCACACCCAGAAGCGTGACCCGTACACGGGTAGCCAGGAAGCGGACAACGTCTGGGACTTCTGGGGTCTGTCGCCCGAGTCCACGCATCAGGTGACCTGGCTCTTCGGTGACCGGGGCATCCCGGCGTCGTACCGGCACATGGACGGTTTCGGCTCGCACACCTTCCAGTGGAACAACGCGGACGGCGAGGTCTTCTGGGTCAAGTACCACTTCAAGACCGACCAGGGGATCAAGAACCTCACCGCGCAGGAGGCCGAGCTGCTCGCGGGCCGGGATCCCGATTCCCACCAGCGCGACCTGCGCCAGGCGATCGAGCGCGGCGAGTTCCCGAGCTGGACCGTGGGCGTGCAGATCATGCCGGCCGTGGACGCGGCGGCATACCGCTTCAACCCGTTCGACCTGACCAAGGTGTGGCCGCACGCGGACTACCCGGTCGTCGAGATCGGAAAGCTGGAGCTGAACCGCAACCCGCGCAACGTCTTCGCCGAGGTCGAGCAGTCGATCTTCTCCCCGGCGCACTTCGTGCCCGGCATCGGCCCGTCACCCGACAAGATGCTGCAGGGCCGGCTCTTCGCCTACGGCGACGCCCACCGCTACCGCGTCGGCGTCAACGCCGACCACCTGCCGGTGAACCGCCCGCACGCCACCGAGGCGCGTACGAACTCGCGCGACGGTCACCTCTACGACGGCCGCCACGGCGCCGCGAAGAACTACGAGCCGAACAGCTTCGGCGGGCCGCAGCAGACCGGCCGCCCGCTGTGGCAGCCGTTCGACGGCTTCACCGCCGGGACCGGCGACCACCCGGCGCCCGCGCACGCCGAGGACGACGACTTCGTGCAGGCGGGCGACCTCTACCGGCTGATGTCGCAGGAGGAGCGGGAGCGCCTGATCGGCAACCTCGCCGGCGCGATCTCGCAGGTCTCGCGCGAGGACATCGCGGAGCGCGCGATCGCCAACTTCCGCAACGCCGACGCCGACTTCGGCAAGCGGCTGGAGGAGGCGGTGCGGGCGCTGCGCGGCTGAGCCGGCCGCCTCCGCGGCCGGGCGGGCCGGACCCCACGGTGCTCCGGGGTCCGGCCCGCTCCGTGCGTCGAGGGCGCGTGCGGGCTCGGCCGGCGGGGTCCGCACCCGTGTGCTCAGGGCACCGGTGCGGGCTCGGACGCCGCGATCCGGCGCCTTGGTGTTCAGGGCACGGGTGCGGGTTCGGGTGCCGGGGCCCAGCAGCGGATGATGTCGCGGACCGAGACGATGCCGGCCACCTCGCCGCCGTCGAGGACGATCAGATGCCTGAAGCCGCCGTGGGTCATGGCGCGGGCGGCCTCGCGCAGGGTCCAGTTCGGCGAGGCGAAGACGACCTCGGTGGTGGTGTGGGCCTGGGTGCGTTCCGTGTCCGGGTTCTGGCCCAGCCCGACGGAATCGAGGATGTCACGCTCGGTGAGGATGCCGATGCCGCCGGCATCCGGATCGAGGACCACCGCGGCGCCGATGCGGCGCGCTGACATCAGGGCTGCTGCCTGGCGGAGGGTGTGGGCGGGGCCGACGGTGAGGACCACCGTGCTCATGGCGTCACGGACCAGCATGGGTGGGGCCACCTCCTGGGAGTCTCGGAAGCTGTGCAGCCCGGCGCCGGAGGCGCCTGTGCGGCCGTTCACAAGTTCACAAGTGGGGGTAGGTCCCAGAGTGCCAGGTAAAGGACGAGTCAACAAGAGGGCGCGCGACGTCAGTTCAGGGCGTGCGGGGTCGCTCCTGCGGCTCAGTCGCGCCGGCCGAGATACCCCAGCATCTCCTCGTGGAGCAGGCCGTTCGACGCGGCGGCGTTGCCGCTGTGCGGACCCGGGCGGCCGTCCAGGCCGGTGAAGGTGCCGCCCGCCTCGCTGACGATGATCGCGTTGGCGGCCATGTCCCACAGGGACAGCTCCGGCTCGGCGCAGAAGTCGACGGAGCCCTCGGCGACCATCATGTACGGCCAGAAGTCGCCGTACGCGCGCGTGCGCCACACCCGGCGGGTCAGGTCCAGGAAGCCGTCGAGCTGGCCACGCTCCTCCCAGCCGGACAGGGAGGAGTACGCGAAGGAGGCGTCCGCGATCTCGCCGACGCGGGAGACGTGGATGCGGCTCGCGGAGGTGAGGCTGCGGCCGCTGAAGGCGCCGTGGTCCTTCACGGCCCACCAGCGGCGGCCGAGGGCGGGGGCGGAGACCAGGCCGACGACAGGCTGGTACCCGCCCTCACCTGCCTCCGTCAGGGCGATGAGGGTGGCCCAGACCGGGACGCCGCGTACGTAGTTCTTCGTGCCGTCGATGGGGTCGACCACCCAGCGGCGGGGGCCGGTGCCCTCGACTCCGTACTCCTCGCCGAGGATCGCGTCCCTCGGCCGGGCCCGCTGGAGGTGGCCGCGGATCAGTTCTTCCGCCGCCTTGTCCGCTTCGCTCACCGGCGTCATGTCCGGCTTCGTCTCCACCTTCAGGTCGAGAGCCTTGAAGCGTTCCATGGTGGTGGCGTCGGCGGCGTCCGCGAGGACGTGGGCGAGGCGCAGGTCGTCGAGGTAGTCCGGCATGTCACGAACGGTATCGGTCTCCGTCGGTACGGGACCACAGGGGGCAGGTGGGGCGGGCGTGGCGAGGTGCCCGGGGGCCGCACGGCCCCGGGTACCTCGACGCGCGGGGGACCGCGTCCCGCCCCGGCGTGTCCGGGCCACGGCGCGCCGGAACCGCGACCTGAACGCGGCGGGTCCGGGTCGCGGCGTGCGGGGACCGCGACCTGAACGGGCGGGGCCCGGCCGCGGCGCGCGGGCACCGCGGCCCGGGCGCGGCCGGTCCGACGGCGCAGCCCCCTGGCACGGCGAGAAGCGGACCCCGTATCACCGCGAACCCTTGACAGTGCATACAAGCGCGTCAAATCTGGGCGCAGAGTTGCTCCGCCCCCAGGGAGGCGACGATGCCTGCGGCCCGGGAATCGCTACTGGACGCCGCCTGTACGGCCCTTGCGCGCCGGCCGTGGTCCGCGGTGCGGATGGTCGACGTGGCCGCGGCGGCAGGGGTGTCCCGGCAGACTCTGTACAACGAGTTCGGCGGCAAGGACGGGCTGGCCCGCGCCCTGGTCCGGCGGGAGGCCGACGGCTATCTCGCCGGGGTGGAACGGGCGCTCGGCAGTTCCACCGAGGCCGCCCAGCGGCTCACCGCCACGGCCGAGTGGACGGCCGCCGCGGCCCGGGACAACGCGCTGGTCCGGGCCCTGCTCACCGGCTGCTGGAGCGAACGGCTGCCGGCGCCGCCGCTCGCCGGCGTACCGTCCTCCTCCGCCGTGCCCGCGCAGCGCCGGGCCGACGGGCCGCTGCCGGCGCCCCCCGACATCGTGCGGGCCGTACGGGACCGCGCGGTGACCGCGCTGACCGGCCCCGGTGCGGGCGCCCCCGCGGTCGGCCCCGGGGTCTCCGCGGCTGTCGGCGACGAGCTGACCCGCTCGTGCGAACTGGTGGTCCGACTCGCCCTGTCCTTCGTGGCGGCGCCACCGGGGGAGGGCGGCATGGCGGAGCTGGTGCGCGCGGTGCTCCCGCGGCAGACGGTGTAGCCGAACACCCCGCTGCGGCGCCTCGCGACTCTGCGGCGGGCTCGGCGGCCCGGGTTGCCGCGGCTCTGTTGCGGCCCCGACGGCCTGCTGCGGCCCCGGCGGCCCGGGCTGCTGCGGCTCTGCGGCAGCCCGGGTTGCTGCGGCCCGGGCTGCTCGTTCCAGAGCCCCGGTCCCGCCGTCCCTAGTGAGTGGAGCCCGACAGCTGCAGGCCGATCACGCCGACGATGACCAGGCTGATAGAGATGATCTTCAGGGTGGAGACCAGGTCGCCGAGGAAGACCATGCCGTAGATCGCGGTGCCGGCCGCGCCGATCCCCGTCCACACCGCGTAGGCGGGGCCGACGTCGAGCTTGCGCAGCGAGAGGGTCAGCAGGCCGAAGCTGCCGAGCGCGAACGAGGCGAACGCGATCGTCGGCCACAGGCGGGTGAACCCGTGCGAGAGCTTCAGGCACACGGCGAAACCGGTCTCCAGAACTCCGGCCACTATGACCAGCAGCCACGCCATGTGCTGTCCTCCCGTTGGTCCGGATCTCCGGCTCGGTGCGATTATGCACTTGCCGGACTCCGGCCCCCGCAAACAACGCGGCGCTCAGTCGCCTTCCTTGCGCTCTCGCGTGGACAGCAGCCGGCGCAGTGAATACAGCCGCGCCGGGTCCGCGTGGCCCTCCTCGACCCACGCGTCCAGCGCGCAGTCCGGCTCGTCGTGACTGCACGCACGCGGACAGCCCTCCGTACCCGGCTCCAGGTCGGGGAAGGCGAGGATGACCCGGGACGGGTCGATGTGCGCGAGTCCGAAGGAACGCACGCCCGGGGTGTCGACGACCCACCCCCGGGCACCGGTCAGCGGCAGGGCGAGAGCCGAGGTGGTGGTGTGGCGGCCCCGGCCGGTCACCGCGTTCACATGGCCCGTCGTACGGCGGCGCTCCTCCGGGACCAGGGCGTTGACCAGGGTCGTCTTGCCCACGCCCGAGTGGCCCACGAAGGCGGTGATCCGGCCGTCCAGGAAGGAGCGCACCCGGTCCGCCGCGTCCCCGTTCTCCAGCTCCTGCCGGCTGGTGACGACGTACGGGATGTCGAGGTCGCCGTACAGCTCCAGCAGTTTGTCCGGGGAGGCCAGGTCCGACTTGGTCAGCACCAGCAGCGGTTCCAGTCCGGCGTCGTAGGCCGCGACGAGACAGCGGTCGATCAGGCGGGGGCGCGGCTCGGGGTCGGCCAGGGCCGTGACGACCGCCAGCTGGTCGGCGTTGGCGACGACCACCCGCTCGAACGGATCGTCGTCGTCGGCCGTGCGCCGCAGGACGGAGGCGCGCTCCCCGATGCGCACGATCCGCGCGAGTGTGTCCTTCTGCCCGGACAGATCGCCCACCAGGGCCACCCGGTCGCCGACGACGGCCGCCTTGCGGCCCAGCTCGCGCGCCTTCATCGCCATCACGATCCGGTCCTCGACCAGGCAGGTCAGCCGTCCCCGGTCGACGGTGAGGACCATGCCCTCGGCGGCGTCCTCGTGCTTGGGCCGGATGTGCGTACGCGGCCGGTTGCCCTTGCGGTTGGGGCGGCTGCGGATGTCGTCCTCGTCGGTGTGCTTGCCGTAGCGGCGCATGGCGTATGTCCCTACTGCCCGAGCATCCCGGTCCACAGCTCCGGGAAGTCCGGCAGGGTCTTGGCCGTCGTCGCCACGTTCTCGATCCGCACGCCCTCGACCGCCAGGCCGATGACCGCGCCGGCGGTCGCCATGCGGTGGTCCTCGTAGGTGTGGAAGGTTCCGCCGTGCAGCGGGCGCGGGCGGATGTGCAGGCCGTCGGCGGTCTCGGTGACGTCACCGCCGAGTTCGTTGATCTCCTTGGTGAGCGCGGCCAGCCGGTCCGTCTCGTGCAGCCGCAGATGGGCCACGCCCCGCAGGGTCGAGGGGGAGTCCGCGAGCGCGGCGACCGCCGCGATGCCGGGGGTCAGCTCGCCGACGTCACCCAGGTCGACGTCGATGCCGTGGATGGCGCCCGAGCCGGTGAACACCAGGCCGTACTCGGTCAGTTCGCAGGAGCCACCCATCTCGGTGAAGATCTCCCGCAGCCGGTCACCCGGCTGGGTGGTGCGGGCCGGCCAGTCCGGGATCAGCACCTTGCCCCCGGTCACCAGGGCCGCCGCCAGGAAGGGCTGTGCGTTGGACAGGTCCGGCTCGACCGTCAGGTCCCGGCCGAGCAGCGCGCCCGGTGTCACCCGCCACACGTTCGGCTCGCCGCCCGACTCCGGGGTGTCCACCTGGGCGCCGACCGCGCGCAGCATGTCCACCGTCATCCGGATGTGGGGCAGGGACGGCAGGGTCGCGCCCGTGTGCCGGACCTCGACGCCCTGGTTGAAGCGGGGGCCCGACAGCAGCAGCGCCGAGACGAACTGGGAGGACGAGGAGGCGTCGACCGACACCGGGCCGCCGTCCAGGGCGCCGCCGCCGTGCACGGTCAGCGGCAGCGCGCCCCGGCCGTCGTCGTCGATCCGGGCGCCGAGCACGCGCAGCGCGTCGATCACGCCGTTCAGCGGGCGCTCGTAGGAGCGCGGGTCCCCGTCGAAACGGATCGGGCCGTCGGCGAGCGCGGCCACCGGGGGCAGGAAGCGCATGACGGTGCCGGCGTTGCCGACGTCGACCGTGGCCGGGCCGTGCAGGCCCGTGGGCAGCACCCGCCAGGCCTCGCCGGTGCCGTCGGGGCCGACCCCTTCCTCGATCTCCACGCCCATGGCCCGGAGCGCACCGGCCATCAGCAGCGTGTCGCGGGAGCGCAGCGGGCGGCGCAGCCAGCCGGGCTCGGAGGCGAGGGCGGCGAGGACCAGGGCACGGTTGGTGACCGACTTGGACCCCGGCACGTGGACCGTCGCGTCGACGGCTCCGCTCGCGTGCGGGGCGGGCCAGAGGGCGGTAGGGGCGGTGTTCGGGGCCATGGAGCCACTTTATAAGGAGGGCCGGGGGTCAACCCTCCGGCAGCCGCCGCCCGCCGCCCGCCGCCCGCCGCCCGCCGACCCGCCGACCCGCCGCCCTCCGCCGGTCAGGGAGCGCAGCTGCCGGAGGGTGGGCCTTCCGGCGGTCGGTGCCGCCATGCGCGGTTTCCGGGGGTGGGCCTTCCGGCGGCCGGTGCCGCCGTGCGCGGTTTCCGGGGGTGCGCCTGCCGCCAGCCGGTGCCCGTGCGCAGTTGCCGGGGGTCAGCGTTCCAGCAGCCAGCGCCCGCCGCCGATCAGCGAGCACAGCGACACCGCGTGGAACAGGAACAGCCACAGGCCCGCCGGCACATGGGCCAGCCGGGCCAGCTGGTCCGCGTCCGAGTCCCCGGCCCCGCCCCGCGACCGCTTGGCCTGCAGCTCGAACGGCGGCCGCACCCCGCCGAACAGCAGGAACCACACCACCGCGTACGCGAACGCCGCCTGCACCTGCGGTCCCGCCAGCCAGGACACCAGCAGGAAGGCACCGCCGGTGAGGACGACCGTCAGTACGCCGTAGGCGTTGCGGATCATCACCAGCATCGCCACCAGCAGCGCGGTGGCCGCCCACAGCAGCAGCGTGATGCGCCCGGCGGCCAGCAGGGCGGCCCCGCCCAGGCCCAGCAGCGAGGGCGCCGTGTACCCGGCGGCGGCCGTGAGGATCATGCCCAGGCCGTGCGGCTTGCCCCGGCTGAGGGTGAGCCCGCTGGTGTCGGAGTGCAGGCGGATGCCGGTGAGCCGGCGGCCGGTGACGAGGGCCACCAGACCGTGGCCGCCCTCGTGCGCGATGGTGATCGCGTTGCGGGATATCCGCCACAGCGGGTGCGGGAGAACCACGGCGAGCGCGGCGGTCAGCGTGGCCAGCACCACCCACAGGTCGGGATCGGGCTGGGTACCGGTGACCCGGTCCCAGAGGCCGGGCAGCGCGAGGGCGGCGAGGCTGTCCATGTGTCCGAGTGGCTCCCTGTCCTGGAGATGGGTGGGGGTCGGCGCGGGGCGCCGTCGTCGAAGGGTGGTGGCCGGGCGACGGGTGGGCCTGGCAGTGTGGCACGTATGTGCGGACGGTATGCATCGAGTCGTAGGCCCGAGGATCTCGCGGGCGTCTTCGAGATCGAGAAGTGGGAGCCCGAGGAGTCCCTGGAGCCGGACTACAACGTGGCGCCGACCAAGGAGGTCTACGCCGTCCTGGACCGCCCACTGAAAGACGCGGACTCTCCGCGTCCGGTTCGCCAGCTGCGGAAGCTGAGGTGGGGTCTGGTGCCCTCCTGGGCCAA
Organism: Streptomyces sp. NPDC048514; assembly: GCF_043199955.1. Classification (NCBI taxonomy): domain Bacteria; kingdom Bacillati; phylum Actinomycetota; class Actinomycetes; order Kitasatosporales; family Streptomycetaceae; genus Streptomyces; species Streptomyces sp. NPDC048514. The sequence continues at coordinate 402,376 of NZ_JBICWT010000005.1, forward strand.
GACGCCCGAGGGCGGCGCCCGGATGATCAACGCCCGCGCCGAGACCGTCCACGAGAAGCCCTCCTTCCGCCGGGCCTTCGCCACCCGCCGCTGCATCCTGCCCGCCGACGGCTACTTCGAGTGGGTCACCGGCAGGCAGGAGCGGGAGCTGGAGACCGAGGGCAAGAAGAAGCGCCCCCGCAAGCAGCCGTACTTCGTGCTGCCCGCGGACGGCTCGGTGTTCGCGATGGCCGGGCTGTACGAGTTCTGGCGCGACGGCACGCTGCCCGAGGACCACCCGGGGGCCTGGTGGGTGACCTGCTCGGTGATCACCACGGAGGCGGAGACGACCCCCCTGGCCGTCGCTCCCGCCGAGGGGCCGCACTCCCTCGCCGAGATCCACCCCCGGATGCCTCTGATGCTGACCCCGGACCGCTGGGACGCCTGGCTGGACCCGGCCCGCACCGACCCGGACGGCCTGCGCGAGCTGCTGGCCCCGCCCCCGGCCGGCCTGATGCGCGCCTACCCGGTCTCCACGGCCGTGAGCAACGTCCGCAACAACGGCCCGGAGCTGCTGAAGGAGCTGGCGGCACCGGAAGAAGGCACACTCTTCTGACGTGACTACACAGACGGTCGGTACGGCCGCCGGGGACGCCCGGATCACCTGGCACAGGGCGGAGAGGGCGCGACTGGTGCTGGCCGTGAGCCATGGGGCGGGCGGCGGCATCGAGGCGCGCGACCTCCAGGCACTGGCGCGGGCCCTGCCGGCACACGGGGTGACCGTGGCCCTCGTCGAGCAGCCGTGGCGGGTGGCCGGCAAGAAGCTCGCGCCCGCGCCGAAGACCCTGGACGCCGGTTGGCGCGGGCTGTGGCCGGCGCTCGCGGAGCCCGGCCTGCCGGTGGTCTCCGGCGGGCGCAGCGCCGGCGCCCGGGTCGCCTGCCGCACGGCGCCCGAGCTGGGTGCGCACGCCGTGCTCGCGCTGAGCTTCCCGCTGCATCCGCCGGGCAGACCGGAGCGGTCACGGGCCGGGGAACTGCTCGGGGCCGGGGTGCCGACCCTGGTCGTGCAGGGCGGGAACGACCCCTTCGGCAGGCCGGAGGAGTTCCCCGAGGGCGACTTCGAACTGGCCGAGGTGCCCGGCGGCGATCACGGCTTCGCCGTGCCCAGGCGCGCGGATCTCACGCAGGAGGAGGCCCTGGAGATCATCTGCGACCGGGTCGCCGCGTGGACCGGGACACTCGGGTGACGCCGGGAATGTTGCGCAACGGACCACTGTTGTGACGGACAGGAGTGCTGAGGCCTCGGCACCGATGTCGTAGGAGAGGAAGTCCGCCGCATGGGTTCGACCATCTGCCCGAGCCGCCGCAGCGCCAGTGACCTGGACTGGACGGTGCTGCATGCGGCCAAGACCGCTCCTATTCGAGGGGCGGCAGGCACCGGTCGTGTTCTATCCTCCGAAACGAGTGGGATCGGTATCGGTCCTGCCCGTGATCTTGAGGAGGTGGGTCCGGTCACTGGGACCGACGCAGGGACCGACAACGGCCAGGCGGAGCTGCCCGAGGGCCGGGGCGTGAGCGCGGAGGCTTCCTCCGAGTCCTCCACGGAGCGCAGCGCGCGCTTCGAGCGGGACGCGCTCGAATTCCTCGACCAGATGTACTCGGCCGCGCTGCGCATGACGCGCAACCCGGCCGACGCCGAGGACCTGGTGCAGGAGACGTATGCCAAGGCGTACGCGTCCTTCCACCAGTTCCGCGAGGGCACCAACCTGAAGGCGTGGCTGTACCGGATCCTCACCAACACCTTCATCAACTCCTACCGCAAGAAGCAGCGCGAACCCCAGCGCTCCGCCGCGGAGGAGATCGAGGACTGGCAGCTCGCCCGCGCCGAGTCGCACATGTCGACGGGTCTGCGCTCCGCCGAGTCGCAGGCGCTCGACCACCTGCCGGACTCGGACGTGAAGGCGGCGCTGCAGGCGATCCCCGAGGAGTTCCGCATCGCCGTCTATCTCGCGGACGTAGAGGGCTTTGCGTACAAGGAGATCGCGGACATCATGGGGACACCCATCGGTACGGTGATGTCCCGGCTGCACCGGGGCCGCCGTCAGCTGCGCGGCATGCTGGAGGACTACGCCCGGGAGCGCGGGCTGGTCCCGGCCGGCGCCGGAGACTCGGACGAAGCGAAAGGCTCGGGCTCATGAGCTGCGGAGAGCCGCATGAGACGGACTGCAGTGAGGTCCTCGACCATCTGTACGAGTTCCTCGACAGCGAGATGCCGGACGTCGACCGCGACAAGTTCCAGCACCACTTCGAGGAATGCTCGCCGTGCCTGGAGAAGTACGGCCTGGAGCAGGCCGTGAAGAAGCTGGTCAAGCGGTGCTGCGGCCATGACGACGTGCCCGCGGACCTGCGGGCGAAGGTCATGGGCCGGATCGACCTGATCCGCTCCGGGCACACCGTCCCCGAGCACGACGTGACCGCCACCGCGCCGGAGAGCTGAGCGCCGGGTCATCACCCGAACGTGCTAATCCGCAGACCGTAGGTCCCGCTCCCCGACATCCCGTCCTAGGCTCCGAGCCTGGACAGGCATGGTCCGGGGAGGGACACCATGGAGGGGCTACCGGCGAGGGCACGCGGTTATGTGGCCTGTGTGGCCCTGCTGGCCGTGCTCTGCCTGCTGCCGCTGCCGGCGACCCACGCCCCCTGGTGGGCGATCGCCCTGCTCGCCGCGCTGTACGCGGCCTGTGAGCACGTCGTCCGGCGCCGCTTCGGGGGCACCTTCTACCCGGTGCTGCTCGCCGGAGCGTTCCTGCTGCCCCCGCCGGCCGCGGCCCTCGTGCCACTGCCCGCGGCGCTGCTCCCTCCCGTCGAGCACCGGCCCGCGCCGGTGCGCCGTCTCTGGCGGGCCGCACAGCCCTCGCTCGCGGTGTGGGGCGCAGGGCGGGTGCACTGGGCGCTCGACGGCCGGGACGCCGTCGTCGGCTGCGACTTCCCGTACGCGCTGCTGCCGGCCGGCGCGGCCGTGCTCGCCTTCTGCCTGATCGTCACCGCCCTCGACGGCGGCATCCTCGCCGTCGCCGAGCACGTGCCGCTGCGCCGGGCCTGGCGCGGACTGCTGTCCCGCTCGCTCGCGCCGGTGGCCGTGCACGGGCTGGCCGGGCTGATGATGGCCGTGCTGTGGCGCAGCCCGTACGGCCCCGTGGCCGCCCTGCTCGTGCTGCTGCCGATGTACGTCTCCTGCTGGGTGTTCGCCCAGTACCACCGCGAGCGAGCCGCCCACCAGGCCACCATCCGCGCCCTCGTCCAGGCCGTCGACATCAAGGACGGCTACACCCGCGGCCACAGCGAACGCGTCGGGCACGCCTCGGTGATGATCGCCCGCGAACTCGGCATGGACGAGGAACGCGTCGAGGTGCTGCGGTTCGCCGGCATCCTGCACGACGTCGGCAAGCTGGGCGTTCCCACCCGGCTGTTGCGCAAGGACGGACCGCTCACCCCCGGGGAACGGCGGATCATCGAACTGCACCCCGAGTACGGGCACGAGATGGTCCGCGGGATCTCCTTCCTCGGCGAGGCCCGCGCGGCGATCCTGCACCACCACGAACGTCTCGACGGCAGTGGCTACCCGTACGGCCTGGCCGGCACGCAGATCCCCGAGTGCGCACGGCTCGTCGCGGTCGCGGACGCCTTCGACGCGATGACCTCCACCCGCTCCTACCGCAGGGCCCGCCCGGTCGAGGCGGCCGTCGCCGAGCTGGAGCGCTGTGCCGGGGCCCACTTCGACCCGCGGATGGTCGCCGCCCTCGCCCGCGCCCTGCGCGACCACGGCTGGCACCCCAGGGTCACCGCGGACGAGCCGTCGTACGCCGCGGAGCCCGAACAGCGGATCCCCAGCCCCGGCAGGCCGTGATGACGACCCTGCGGCTGATCCACGGCGCCGCCGCCCTCGTCGCGGCCGGCGCCCTGACCGTCGTCCTGTGGACCGGCCTGGAGGACCGGGGCGTGGCGCTGGCCTTCGGGGTGCTCATCGCGGTCGGCGAGCTGACCAGGTGGAGCGGTGCCCCCGACCGGCAGGCCGCGCCCCTCGGCGCCGCCGGATCACTGTCGTACGCCCTGCTCGGCGCCGACGCCGGGCGGCCGACCCCGCACGGCGCCGCCGAGGTCGTCGCCGTCGTCCTCGTCGCCGCCCTGCTCGGCAGCGTGCCGCACCTCTGGTCCGGCCGCCCCACCGTCGACCATCTGGCCCGCCGCGTGCTCACCGTCGGCTTCGCCGCCGTCTGTTTCCAACCGCTCTACAACCGGGGTGTGTTCGACTCCTGGGACGGCTCCGCCTACGCCCTGCTCCTCATCGCGCTGCTCGGCCTCACCGCCCTGTGCGACGCCGTCCTCGCCGCCGCCCTCGCGCACTGCCGCACCCGCTGGCCGTTCGGCCCGTTGCTGCGCGAGGAACTGCACGGGCTGCTCGGCATCGGCTCCGCCGTGTGCGCGACCGGCGCGGTGATGGCGCTCGCGGTCGCCGTCGCCGGCCTGTGGGCCCTGCCCGTCTTCTGCCTGCCCCTGCTGCTCACCCAGCTCTCCCTCCGCCGGTACGCGGCCGTCCGCGCCACCTACCGGCAGACCATCGCCTCGCTCGCCCGCGCCACCGAGATAGCCGGCTGCACCCCCACCGGCCACGCCCGCCGTGTCGCCGCGCTCGGCCTCGCGGTCGGCCGGGACCTCGGCCTGACCGGACCCGAGCTGACCGTGCTGGAGTACGCGGCCCTCATGCACGACATCGGACAGCTCAGCCTGGTCGATCCGGTCCCCGCCGGCGCCACCGCCGGCCTGCCCGGGGCGGAGCAGCGGCGCATCGCCCTGCTCGGCGGGGCCGTCGTCCGGCAGACCGGCGTGGCCGCGGCCGTCGCCGTCGTCGTGGAACGGCAGGCCGACCCCTGTGCCGAGCAGCCGCTCGCCGCCCGGATCGTGCGAGCCGTGAACGCTTACGAGGAGATGACCCGGGACGCCGGGCCCGAGGGACCGCTGCGGGCGCTGGAGAAGCTGCGCCTGGGCACCGCCGGGGACTACGCTCCCGAGGTCGTGGAGTCGCTCGCCCGGGTACTCGCCCGGCCGCGAGGGTGGCGGGAGAGCGGGCCGGCCGAGGACGCGGGGAGACGAACGGCACTGTCTGACCCCGCTGTGGGCTGGGTAACCCATGGGTAATGAGCGGCTTTCCCACGGCACGTGGTTGGATGCCAGGGAGAGGGTGTCCGGGGGCACAAGCCAGCCCACTGTGCGGAACTGGAACTGGCAGGCGGGAATCGTGAGGATCTTCGGAAAGGGACGGCACCGGCCCTCCGCCTCCTGGCGGCAGGCCACCGACCGGGCGTTCACGCTCATCGGTGACGGTCGGTACGAGGACGCGGGCGAGCTTCTGACACGAGCCGCCGATCTGGAACCCTGGCTGGCGGAGTCCTGGTTCAACCTCGCTCTGCTGCACAAGTTCCGGCACGACTGGGAGCAGGCCCGCGCGGCCGGACTGCGCGCCGTGGCCCTCCTGGACCGGGAGTCCGGCGCCCCCGACTGGTGGAACGTCGGCATCGCCGCCACCGCCCTGCAGGACTGGCCGCTGGCCCGCCGTGCCTGGCAGGCCTACGGGCTGAAGGTCCCCGGCGGCACCGGTGTCTCCGCGGAACCCACCGGCATGGAGCTGGGCAGCGCGGCCGTACGCCTCTCGCCGGAGGGCGAGGCCGAGGTCGTATGGGGCCGCCGGCTGGACCCGGCCCGCATGGAGGTGCTGTCCATCCCGCTCCCCTCGTCCGGCCGGCGCTGGGGCGAGGTGGTCCTGCACGACGGCGTCCCGCACGGCGAGCGCACGACGTCCACGGGGCATTCCTACCCGGTCTTCGACGAGATCGAGCTGTGGGCGCCGTCCCCCGTGCCCACCTGGGTGGTCCTGCTGGAGGCGGCCACGGAGGCGGACCGGGACGCGCTGGAGCAGCTGGCCTCCGACGCGGGGTTCGCCGCGGAGGACTGGTCGTCCTCGGTGCGGCTGCTGTGCCGGATGTGTTCCGAGTCACGGATGCCGTCGGACGAGGGCGAGGGTGTGCACCTGGACCCGCACGACCACAGCGAGCCCGGCCACCCCGGACCGCTCGGCCACCGGACGGACGGGCAGCTGTGGGTGCCGGAGCGGGAGTGCGGCGTCGCGGCGCCCGCCGCGCTGGTCAGGGGGCTGCTCGACGGATGGGTCGCGGACAGCCCGGACTCCAGGGACTGGCGCGATCTGGAAGAGGTCTGCTGAACCGCCGGTGGCAGCCCCCCTTATGGTGAGCCGCCGGCGACCGGCCCCCTTTAGGCTGTACTCGCAGAATTTTCCAGGCTTGCAGGAAGGCGTACGTCGGTCATGGCGCAGCAGGACACCGATCAGCAGCACGCAGGCGTGCTCCCCGTGGACGACGAGGGCTACGTCGTCGACACGGAGGACTGCGAGGAGCGCGAGACGGCCTGGCGGGAGCGCGGGAACTCGCGCCCCATCACGGTCGTCGGCAATCCGGTGCTGCACAAGGAGTGCGGGGACGTCACCGAGTTCGGCGAGGAGCTGCAGCAGCTGGTCGCCGACATGTTCGCCAGCCAGCGCACCGCCGAGGGCGTGGGCCTGGCCGCCAACCAGATCGGGGTCGACCGGAAGGTCTTCGTCTACGACTGCCCCGACGACGAGGGCGTCCGGCACGTCGGCGTGGTGTGCAACCCGAAGGTGGTCGAGCTGCCCGCCGACCGGCGCCGGCTGGACGACAGCAACGAGGGCTGCCTGTCCGTGCCGACTGCGTACGCGCCGCTCGCCCGTCCCGACTACGCCGAGGTGACCGGCCAGGACGAGAAGGGCAACCCGATCAAGGTCCGGGGCACCGGCTACTTCGCACGCTGTTTGCAGCACGAGACCGACCACCTGTACGGCTACCTCTACATCGACCGCCTGTCCAAGCGGGACCGCAAGGACGCGCTGCGGCAGATGGCCGAGAACGAACCTCGCTACCCCGTGGTCGCCAACGACTAGCGGACACAGTGCGGTTGGGGCGCCCGGCCGGGATCACTCCCGGTCGGGCGCCCTTCGCATGTCCCCGGTTCGCTCGTGCGTGCGTCGTACAACCGGGCGGACCCGCGGCCCTGGTGATCCTTAACCAGTCATGCAAGGGGGGATTCTCAGCACCTTGGGGTAGTGAATGGAGCAAATCCGTTCCCACGGCGGTCAGTTGTGGTGCTGAATGGGAAGTGCGGGGATACGCAACGGCGCACGCCCGGCACAACGGGAGGGGCGTGCGCTCCTGGCGGCTGAGAGGGGTTTGTTCCGTGCAAGCTTTCCCACACGGCACCACAGCGACGCCGACGGCGGTCGTAGTCCCACCCTCACTGGCACTGCCGGTGATCGAGTCCGCTTTCTCCCGGCAACTGCACCCCTATTGGCCGCGACTACAGGAGAAGACGCGGCTCTGGCTGCTGCAAAAGCGGCTCATGCCGGCGGACAAGGTGCAGGAATATGCCGATGGCCTGTGCTACACCGACCTCATGGCGGGCTACTACACAGGCGCCCCGGACGAGGTCCTGCAGGCCATAGCCGACTACAGCGCCTGGTTCTTCGTCTGGGACGACCGCCACGACCGCTGCGTCGTCCACGGCCGGGCCGGCGACTGGCGGCGGCTGAAGTACCGCCTGCACGCGGCACTCGACGCACCGAGGCATCATCTGCACCACCCCGACCCGCTGGTGGCGGCCTTCGCCGACAGCGTGCTGCGGCTGTACGGCTTCCTGCCGCGCACCTGGAACCAGCGGTTCGCCCGGCACTTCCACGCGGTGATCGAGGCCTATGACCGTGAGTTCCGCAACCGCACCGAAGGATATGTGCCCGGCGTCGAGGAATACCTCGCCCTGCGCCGGCACACCTTCGCGCACTGGATATGGACGGACCTGCTCGAGGCGAGCGCCGGGTGTGAACTCCCGGACCGTGTAAGGAAACACCCGGCCTATCGCCGGGCCGCGCTGCTGAGCCAGGAATTCGCCGCCTGGTACAACGATCTTTGTTCGCTTCCCAAGGAAATAGCGGGCGACGAGGTCCACAATCTCGGAATCAGTCTCATCAGCCATGAGGGACTGACCCTGGAAGAGGCGGTGGAGGAAGTGAGGCGGCGCGTCGAGGAATGCATCGACGAATTCCTCGTAGTCGAGCAGGAGGTCCTGCGATTCGCCGACGAAATTGCCGACGGTACGGTCCGCGGCAAGGAACTGAGCGTGGCCGTACGCGCCTGTGCCGGCAATATGCGCAACTGGTTCAGCTCCGTCTACTGGTTCCACCACGAGTCCGGCCGGTACATGGTCGACAGCTGGGACGACCGGTCCACGCCCCCGTACGTCACCAACGAAGCGGCAGGTGAGTGATGACCCTCGAGTCCGTTGAACACGTGACCCCCGAGGCCCCCGAACTGCGCGAACCGCCCCTGGCCGGGGGCGCCGTACCAGGCCTCGGACACGGCCTGAAACTCGTCCGCGACCCGCTCGCCTTCATGTCCCGGCTGGGCGAGCACGGCGACGTCGTGCGCCTCAGGCTCGGCCCCAAGACGGTGTACGCCGTCACCACGCCGGCGCTCACCGGCGCACTCGCCCTCAGTCCCGACTTCAAGATCGACGGACCGCTGTGGGAGTCCCTGGAGGGGCTGCTCGGCAAGGAGGGCGTGGCCACCGCCAACGGCCCCCGGCACCGGCGCCAGCGGCGCACCATACAGCCGGCGTTCCGGCTGGACGCGATACCGGCCTACGGACCGGTCATGGAGGAGGAGGCACACGCGCTGACCGAGCGCTGGCGGCCCGGCGAGACCGTCGACTGCACCTCGGAGTCCTTCCGGGTCGCCGTCCGTATCGCCGCCCGCTGCCTGCTGCGTGGCGACTACATGGACGAGCGCGCCGAACGGCTGAGCATCGACCTCGCCACCGTCTTCCGCGGGATGTACCGCAGGATGGTGGTCCCGCTCGGACCGCTGTACCGGCTCCCGTTTCCGGCCAACCGCGAATTCAACCGGGCGCTGGCCGATTTGCATCTGCTGGTCGACGAGATCGTCGCCGAGCGGAGGGCATCTGGTCAAAAGCCGGACGATTTGCTGACGGCATTGCTGGAGGCGAAGGACGACAATGGCGACCCCATCGGGGAACAGGAGATCCACGACCAGGTGGTCGCGATACTCACCCCCGGCAGCGAAACCGTCGCGTCCACGATCATGTGGCTGCTGCAGGTCCTCGCGGCACATCCGGAACACGCCGAGAAGGTACGGGACGAGGTCGAATCCGTGACGGGTGGCCGGCCGGTCGGATTCGAGCACGTTCGCGCGCTCAGGCACACCAACAATGTCGTCGTCGAAGCCATGCGGCTCAGGCCCGCCGTATGGATATTGACGCGGCGCGCGGTCACCGACACCACGCTCGGCGGCTATCGCATTCCGGCCGGGGCGGACATCGTCTACAGCCCCTACGCCATCCAGCGCGACGCCCGCTCCTACGCCCGCCACCTCGACTTCGATCCCGACCGCTGGCTGCCCGAGCGGGCGGGGGAGGTGCCGAAGTACGCCATGAGCCCGTTCAGCGTGGGCAACCGGAAGTGCCCGAGCGACCACTTCTCCATGACCCAGCTCAGCCTGATCACCGCGGCGATCTCGGCGAAGTACCGCTTCGAGCAGGTCGGCGGGTCGGACGACACCACCCGGGTGGGCATCACGCTCCGGCCGCAGGACCTGCTGCTGCGGCCGATGCCCTGGTAGGACCCTGGTACCGGCGCGCGCTCAGGCGGCCTGCGGGCCCCGGAACGCGCGCCGGTAGGCGTTCGGGGTCGTTCCGAGCGCCCGGACGAACTGGTGCCGCAGCGCGGCCGCCGTACCGAACCCGGTCCGCCAGGCGATCGCGTCCATCGTCTCGTCCGTACCCTCCAGCAACTCCTGTGCCAGCAGCACCCGTTGGCGAAGGACCCAGCGGTAGGGCGTGGTCCCCGTCTCCTGCTGGAAGCGCCGGGCGAACGTGCGTGGCGACATGTGCGCGCGGGCGGCGAGCTGCTCGACGGTCACCTCCTGGTCGAGATGGGCCTCCATCCATGCCAGGACCTCTCCGACGGTGTCGCACGAGGTCTTCGGCAGCGGTCGCTCGATGTACTGGGCCTGACCGCCGTCCCGGTGCGGGGGCACCACCATCCGGCGGGCGATCTTGTTGGCGACCTCCGGGCCCTGCTCCTTGCGCACCAGGTGCAGACACGCGTCGATCCCGGCGGCCGTGCCGGCGGAGGTGATCACCGGGTCCTCGTCCACGTACAGCACGTCCGGCTCGACGCTCAACCGGGGGTAACGCCGGGCGAGCCGCTCGGCGTGGTGCCAGTGCACCGCGCACCGCCGACCGTCCAGCAGCCCCGCGGCCGCGAGCACGAAGACCCCGGAGCAGACGCTCAGCACCCGGGCGCCCCGGTCGACGGCCCGCCGCAGCGCCGCCAGCAGTTCCGGGGGGTACTCCCGCTCCGCGTACGTCTCACCGGCCGGCACGGCGATCAGATCGGCCTCCTCCAGCCGTTCGATCCCGTACGGCGTCGAGACGGTGAACCCGCAGTGGGTGGCGAGGTCCGGTCCCTCGGCCGAGACCACGGCGAAGTCGTACACCGGCAGTCCCTCGTCGCTGCGGTCGACGCCGAACACCTCGCACACGACACCCAGCTCGAAGGGGTGCACGCCCTCCAGTAGCACGGCGGCCACATTCGTCAGCATGCTGCCAGTGTGCCGCACCCTTGGCAGTAAATCGAGGGTCTACGGCAGTCCTGCCACTCCCGGTAAGGAGTATCCGGCGCGACAGTGGTGTCATGAACGGAAACCAGATCGAAGGCCTCATCGGAATGCTCCTCACCCTCGGGATTCTGGTCGTCATGATCCTCCCGTCCGTCTTCGGCGTGGTGCGCGACCGGCGCATCGACCGCCAGCTCAGGGCGGCGGAGCGGGGCGAGGCGCCCGTGCCCCCGACGGCGGCGCGACCCACGGCCCGAAAGACGAACGGCGCCCGCGGTAGCCGCGGCATGGCCCGGCACGCCTGAACGGGAAAAGCGGACGGCGTCGCCCCCCCCCCCCCCCCAGTCGGGGGGGCGGGGCGCCCCCCGGGGGGGGGGGGCGCGCCGAAGTCCGACGCCCGAAAGAAGGGGGCCACCCC
>NZ_JBICWT010000005.1:413557-618347 GCF_043199955.1 Streptomyces sp. NPDC048514
CCCGCGGGGCCCCCCCCCCGGGCCCGCGCCCCCCCCCCCCACCCCCCCCCCCCCCCCCCCCCACCCCCCCGCCCCGCCCCCGGCCCCCCCCCCCCCCCCCCCCGGGGGGGGGGGGGGGGCCCACGCCGGGAAGCAGGGGCCGCTCAGAAGTCCTCGTCCAGATCGACGGTGCCCTCCACCGCGACCTGGTACGCCGACGGGCGGCGCTCGAAGAAGTTGGTCAGCTCCTGGACGCCCTGCAGCTCCATGAAGGAGAAGGGGTTCTCGGAGCCGTAGACCGGCGCGAAGCCCAGCCGGGACAGCCGCTGGTCCGCCACGCACTCCAGGTACTGCCGCATCGACTCGGTGTTCATGCCCGGCAGGCCCTCACCGCACAGGTCGCGGGCGAACTGCAGCTCGGCCTCGACGGCCTCCTTCAGCATGTCGACGACCTGCTGCCGCAGCTCGTCGTCGAAGAGGTCCGGCTCCTCCTTGCGGACGGTGTCGACCACGTCGAAGGCGAAGGACATGTGCATCGTCTCGTCGCGGAACACCCAGTTGGTGCCGGTCGCGAGGCCGTGCAGCAGACCCCGGCTGCGGAACCAGTAGACGTAGGCGAAGGCGCCGTAGAAGAACAGCCCCTCGATGCACGCGGCGAAGCAGATCAGGTTGAGCAGGAAGCGCCGGCGGTCCGCCCTGGACTCCAGCCGGTCCAGCTTCTCCACCGAGTCCATCCACTTGAAGCAGAACTCGGCCTTCTCGCGGATGGACCGGATGTTCTCCACGGCCGCGAAGGCGGCGTTGCGGTCCTCCGGGTCGGGCAGGTAGGTGTCGAGCAGCGTCAGATAGAACTGGACGTGCACGGCCTCCTCGAACAGCTGGCGCGACAGGTACAGGCGCGCCTCCGGGGAGTTGATGTGCTTGTACAGCGTCAGCACCAGGTTGTTCGCGACGATCGAGTCGCCCGTGGCGAAGAACGCCACCAGACGGCCGATCAGGTGCTGCTCCGACGGCGTCAGCTTCGCGAGGTCGGAGACGTCCGAGTGGAGGTCGACCTCCTCCACGGTCCAGGTGTTCTTGATGGCGTCCCGGTAGCGCTCGTAGAAGTCGGGATAGCGCATCGGGCGGAGAGTCAGCTCGAAGCCCGGGTCGAGCAGGTTGGTGTTACGCGTCATTACTGGCAGGCCTCGCAGGACTCGGGGTTCTCAAGGGAGCAGGCGACCGCGTCGGGGTCGTTCACCTGCTGGACGGGGATGGACGGCTGCGCCTGTGCCTGCGCCTGGGCGGCACGGGCGATACGCGTCGCCGGGCGGGAGCGCAGGTAGTACGTCGTCTTCAGGCCCGACTTCCAGGCGTACGCGTACATCGAGGAGAGCTTGCCGATCGTCGGCGTCTCCAGGAACAGGTTCAGCGACTGCGCCTGGTCCAGGTACGGGGTGCGGGCCGCGGCCATGTCGATCAGGCCGCGCTGCGGGATCTCCCACGCCGTGCGGTACAGCGCCCGCACCTCGTCGGGGATCCAGGCGAAGTCCTGCACCGAGCCGTTGGACTCGCGCAGCGCCTCGCGGGTGCGCGCGTCCCAGACGCCGAGGTCCTTCAGCTCCTGCACCAGGTACGAGTTGACCTGGAGGAACTCACCGGACAGCGTCTCGCGCTTGAACAGGTTGGACACCTGCGGCTCGATGCACTCGTACACGCCCGCGATGGAGGCGATGGTGGCCGTCGGGGCGATGGCGAGCAGCAGCGAGTTGCGCATGCCGGTGGCCGCGATCCGCTCCCGCAGCGCCGCCCAGCGCTCCGGCCAGGTGAACTCGACGCCGTAGTGGTCGGGGTGCAGCACACCCTGGGCGGTGCGGGTCTTCTCCCAGGCCGGCAGCGGCCCGTTGCGCTCGGCGAGATCGGCGGAGGCCTCGTACGCGGCGAGCATGATGCGCTCGGCGATCCGCGTGGACAGCGCCTTGGCCTCGGGGGAGTCGAAGGGCACGCGCAGCTTGAAGAAGACGTCCTGCAGCCCCATCGCACCGAGGCCGACGGGACGCCACCTGGCGTTGGAGCGGCCCGCCTGCTCGGTCGGGTAGAAGTTGATGTCCACCACGCGGTCGAGGAAGGTGACGGCCGTGCGGACCGTCTCGTCCAGCCGCTCCCAGTCGATGTCCCCGCCGGTCACGAAGGCGCCGAGATTGACCGAGCCCAGGTTGCAGACCGCGGTCTCCCCGTCGTCGGTGACCTCCAGGATCTCCGTGCAGAGGTTGGAGGAGTGGACGACGTGGCCCGGGACCGCCGTCTGGTTGGCGGTGCGGTTGGCGGCGTCCTTGAAGGTCATCCAGCCGTTGCCGGTCTGCGCCAGGGTGCGCATCATGCGGCCGTACAGCTCACGCGCCGGAATCGTCTTCTTCGCCAGGCCCTTCGCCTCGGCCTCGCGGTAGGCGGCGTCGAACTCCTCGCCCCACAGGTCCACCAGCTCCGGCACGTCCGCGGGGGAGAACAGCGACCATCCGGCGTCGGCGTTGACCCGGCGCATGAACTCGTCCGGGATCCAGTGCGCCAGGTTGAGGTTGTGCGTACGCCGGGCGTCCTCACCGGTGTTGTCGCGCAGCTCCAGGAACTCCTCGATGTCGGAGTGCCAGGTCTCCAGGTACACCGCGGCCGCGCCCTTGCGCCGGCCGCCCTGGTTCACCGCGGCCACCGAGGCGTCGAGCGTCTTGAGGAACGGGACGATGCCGTTGGAGTGCCCGTTGGTGCCGCGGATCAGCGAACCCCGGCTGCGGATGCGGGAGTACGACAGACCGATGCCCCCCGCGTGCTTGGAGAGGCGGGCGACCTGGTGGTAGCGGTCGTAGATGGAGTCCAGCTCGTCCAGCGGGGAGTCGAGGAGGTAGCAGGACGACATCTGCGGATGCCGCGTACCGGAGTTGAAGAGCGTGGGGGAGGACGGCAGGTAGTCGAGGCGGCTCATGAGCCGGTAGAGCGCGGAGACCTCGTCCACCGAGCGGGCGGTGTCGTCCTCGGCCAGGCCGGCGGCGACGCGCAGCATGAAGTGCTGCGGCGTCTCGACGACCTTGCGGGTGATGGGGTGGCGCAGCAGATAGCGGCTGTGCAGGGTGCGCAGGCCGAAGTAGCCGAAGCGGTCGTCGGCGTCCGGGTCGGTCAGCGCGTCGAGCCGGGCCGCGTGCAGCCGTACGAACGCGGCGGTCCGGTCGGCGATGAGCCCCTCCCGGTGCCCGACGGCGACGGACTGCGTGAAGGAGGTGACGCCCTGCGAGGCGGCCTCGTCGCGGATGGCGAGGGTCAGCAGGCGGGCGGCCAGCCGGGAGTAGGCGGGGTCCTCGGAGATCAGTCCGGCGGCCGCCTCCGTGGCCAGCTCGCGCAACTCCGCTGTGATTTCGGAGGCAGCCCGTGCGGACCGGCCGCGCAGCGCGGCGGCGGCGACCCGGCCGGGGTCGGCGTCGGGGAGGTCGGCGGTCAGCTCGGTCAGGGTCCGCAGCAGTGCGGCACCGGGACCGTCGGTCTTCAGCTCGCCGACTGAAACCGGTTCGGCTGGCGCGATGGTCACGTGGGGCTCTCCCTCGCTCGGCACGGGGGCCTGGCGGAGGGCAGGGGGCAGCCACGAGCGCGCACGGCGTCGCGTCCACCGGCCCACTCCACGAGGCCCGGACGTCTCAAGGCACCCGGACCGGACGGCCGGGTGCGCTGTGGGCAGGTCCTCGGACTGAACAGGCGTGCGGATGCACGCAAGTACACCGTTGCGGGACAGTTCCGGATTCACACCGGATTCCCCTGCGGTGACAGCGAGGATGAGCATACATCTGGTGCCAGGCTGTCGTTGCACCCCCACATCTAGTGTCTGTTGCGTGTTGCGGTGGTGTCAGAGCGTCAACCCGCGGCAGCACGGCGGGCCGCCGGGTACGTGCGTCCCGGCGGCCCGCCGTGGCTGGTGTCAGGCTTCCCGAGGGCGGCTCAGTGAGCGGTTCCCGCGGTCGCGGGCGGAAGCTCCACCTGGACTCCCGCGTCGCCCGCGTCGGCCGTGTAGTCCTCCGGACGGGTCTCGTCGAGGCCCTCCGGAGCCTTCACGGCCTTCAGTGCGAAGGTCAGCACCACGGTGACGGCGACGTTCAGGACGAACGCCGTGAGGCCGATGTAGCCGATCTCGCCGATGCCGGGGATCTCCTTCGCGGAGCCGCCGAAGTGCGCCTGGGTCGGCGAGGCCACCCCGTACGCGGCGACCGTGCCGTACACCATGCCGACCGCCCAGCCGGCCAGCAACGCCCAGCGGTGGAACCAGCGGGTGAACAGGCCACCGACCAGGGCCGGGAAGGTCTGCAGGATCCAGATGCCGCCGAGCAGCTGGAAGTTGATGGCGACCGTCTTGTCCATGGTGAGGACGAAGACCAGCGCGCCCACCTTCACCAGCAGCGACACCAGCTTGGAGACCTGCGCCTCCTGCTTCGGCGTGGCGTTCGGCCTGAGGAAGTCCCGGTAGATGTTGCGGGTGAAGAGGTTCGCCGCCGCGATGGACATGATCGCCGCCGGCACGAGGGCACCGATGCCGATCGCCGCGAACGCCACGCCCGCGAACCAGTCCGGGAACATGTCCTCGAACAGCTGCGGGATCGCCAGCTGCCCGTTGGTGACCTTCACCCCGGCCGCGATCGCCATGAAGCCAAGCAGCGCGAGCAGGCCCAGCATGAGCGAGTACAGCGGGAGGATGGTGGTGTTGCGGCGGATCACCTCACGGCTCCTGGACGACAGGGTCGCGGTGATCGAGTGCGGGTACATGAACAGCGCGAGCGCCGAGCCGAGCGCCAGGGTGGCGTACGTCCACTGGCCCGCCTCCGGCGGGACGAGCGCGCCGCGCGGCTTGTGGGTGACCGGGCTGATCTGGCCGAACGCGTCCGAGGCCTTGGCGAAGATGTCGTCGAAGCCGCCCAGCTTGATCGGGATGTAGATGATCGCCACCGCGATGACGATGTAGATCAGCGCGTCCTTGACGAACGCGATCAGCGCGGGCGCGCGCAGTCCGGAGGAGTAGGTGTAGGCCGCGAGCACACCGAAGGCGATGAGCAGCGGGAGGTCCTTCACGAACCAGTTGGTGTTCTCGCCGCCGCCGACGCCCATCACGTCCAGCACCGCCTGGATGCCCACGAGCTGGAGCGCGATGTACGGCATCGTCGCCAGGATGCCGGTGACCGCCACCGCCAGCGACAGGCCCTTGGAGCCGAACCGGCCGCGCACGAAGTCCGAGGTGGTCACGTAGCCGTGCCTGTGCGAGACCGACCACAGCCGGGGCAGGAACGTGAAGATCAGCGGGTACACCAGGATCGTGTAGGGCACCGCGAAGAAGCCGGACGCGCCCGCCGCGTAGATCGCCGCCGGTACGGCGACGAAGGTGTACGCCGTGTACAGGTCGCCGCCGAGCAGGAACCAGGTGACCCAGGTCCCGAACGACCGTCCGCCCAGACCCCATTCGTCCAGCGAGTGCTCGTTCTCGGCCTTGCGCCAGCGCGCGGCCAGGAAGCCCATGACCGTGACGGCCAGGAAGAAGAAGATGAAGACGCCGAGGGCGACGCCGTTGACTCCGTCCTTCACTTCGCGACACCCCCCTGCGCGTGCTTGCGGGCGCGCTCGTCACGCCGCCACAGCGCGTACGCGGTCACCGTGAGCGCCGTGGAGATCAGCACCCAGAGCATCTGGTACCAGTAGAAGAACGGGATCCCGATGAAGGCGGGATCCGTCTTGGCGTACGAGCCGACCCACAGCATCGCCACGAAGGGCGCGACGAGACAGAGGCCGATGACCACCCGGGCGGGTGTGACGGTGGGTGGTCTCACTTCAGGCGCTTCGGACATGTCACGGCTCCGTCCCCTCGTTGATCACCTGTGTAATGCGCAGGCAATCTAGGTGACGCCGTCGTGGCACGGGAAGACCCCGTCCGCATAACGGTATGTCGATTTCGGGATCGCGGAGTGAAGAACCGTGGTCCGCGGACGCCCGTCCGCTCAGTCCTGCGGTCGCTTCAGGCGGGCCACGAACTTGTACCGGTCGCCCCGGTACACCGACCGCACCCACTCGACCGGCTTGCCCTCGTGGTCCACGGAGTGGCGGGAGAGCATCAGCATCGGCAGGCCCACGTCGGTGCCGAGCAGACCCGCCTCGCGGGGGGTGGCCAGGGAGGTCTCGATGGTCTCCTCGGCCTCGGCGAGGTGGACGTCGTAGACCTCGGCCAGCGCGGTGTACAGGGACGTGTACTTCGCCAGCGACCGGCGCAGTGCCGGGAAGCGCTTGGCGCTCAGGTGGGTGGTCTCGATCGCCATGGGCTCACCGTTGGCCATGCGCAGCCGCTCGATCCGCAGCACGCGCCCGCCGGCGGTGATGTCCAGCAGCTCGGCGAGCCGGTCGTCGGCGGTGATGTAGCCGATGTCCAGCAGCTGCGAGGTCGGCTCCAGGCCCTGGGCGCGCATGTCCTCGGTGTACGAGGTGAGCTGCAGCGCCTGGGAGACCTTCGGCTTGGCGACGAACGTGCCCTTGCCCTGGATGCGCTCGAGCCGGCCCTCCACGACCAGTTCCTGCAGAGCCTGGCGGACGGTGGTGCGGGAGGTGTCGAACTCTGCGGCCAGCGTGCGCTCGGGCGGGACCGGCGTGCCCGGCGCCTGCGTCTCCGTCATGTCGAGCAGGTGCTTCTTCAAGCGGTAGTACTTGGGCACGCGCGCGGAGCGGACGGTGGGGCCGGCCTCGTTCTCCGCACTGCTGACCTCGGTGCTCATGCTCTGCCTTCCCGGCTCCGAATGCCGAAAGCGACCGACCTGGCATCGGCCGCGGCTCACATCGTGGCACGGCTTCGTGGGTCAGGAGTCCATCCGCACGCTCCGTGATCTCCTCTGTATACCGGCGCACCCGCTGTTGGTCTAGTCCATCGCGTCAGGGCGTGCGCGGCGGCGGCGTCCCGCGGCGGCGGCCTGCCGCCGCCGCTGCCGCGGCTAGATCCCCTGCCAGTCCGGCTTGTCAGCGTAGGTGTGCCGGAAGTAGTCGGCCAGCTTGAGCTTGGCCGCCGCCGCTTCGTCGGCGACCACGGTGGCGTGCGGGTGGAGCTGGAGCGCGGAGGCCGGGCAGACCGCCGCGACGGGCCCCTCGACGGTCGCGGCGACCGCGTCCGCCTTGCCCTCGCCGGTCGCCAGCAGCACCAGGTGCCGGGCCTCCAGGATCGTGCCGATGCCCTGCGTGATGACGTGGTGCGGGACCTGCTCGATGTCACCGTCGAAGAAGCGGGCGTTGTCGATCCGCGTCTGCTCGGTCAGCGTCTTGATCCGGGTGCGCGAGGCGAGCGAGGAGCACGGTTCGTTGAACCCGATGTGCCCGTCGGTGCCGATGCCGAGCAGCTGCAGGTCGACCCCGCCGGCCGCGGCGAGCGCACGGTCGTAGGCCTCGCACGCAGCCTGCACGTCCTCGGCCGCGCCGTCCGGGCCCAGGAAGGCGTCCATACCCATCCCGAGCGGCTCCAGCACCTCCCGGCGCAGCACCGAGCGATAGGACTCGGGGTGGTCGGCCGGCAGCCCCACGTACTCGTCGAGCTGGGCGATCCGGGCCCGTGAGACGTCCACGGCACCGGAGCGCACCTTGGCGGTCAGTGCCTGGTAGACGGGCAGCGGGGTGGAGCCGGTGGCCACGCCGAGCAGGGCGTCGGGCCTACGTCGCAGCAGCTCTGCCATTGCCTCGGCGATCAGTTCCCCGCCCGCCGCGGCGTCCGGAACGATGACAACTTCCACGCTGGGCCTGCCGTTCTGAAGAGGGCTCTGTGCGTCTCTATGTGGTTTAGACCAATCTAACAGAATCGGCGTTCGGCGGGGTGTCCGGCGGACGGTTCCGCGCGGGTGGCCGGGGAGACGGAGGCGTGCGCGGAAATTGCCATGGCCATCTGGCCCCACGACCGACCGGGGCGGGCTAGGCTGCGTGGCATCGCGTGCCATTTTGCGGTGCGTGCTGTACGACCCCGGTACAACCATGGACACCACTTCGTGGTCTAGTCCACAATCCAAGTGAATCAAGCCTCCGTCTTCCCCGCACAGGAAGGCGGATCGAGGAACCGGCGCTCTCTGCCCTGACTGCCCCGGCTCCTCGACCTTCGGCCGGTCGGGACCGCACACCCCGCGGCCGATGATGCTCCGGGCTGCGGTGCCGGGAGGGTTGAGGGTCCCTTCCAGGCGCCGCGGCCCGCGGGTGTTTTTCGGCCACTCGCGAGGCCCCGGGTACGCTCGCACACGTGCCCTCCATGAACGAACTCGTACGCCAGCACACGGCCCTCGACGACTCCGATCTCGAGTGGCTCCACCTGCTGGTCTCGGAGTGGCAGCTGCTCTCCGACCTCTCCTTCGCCGACCTGGTCCTGTGGGTCCCCACCCGCGACGGCACCCGGTACGTCTCGGTCGCCCAGATGCGCCCCAACACCGGCCCGACCTCCTACCAGGACGACATGGTCGGCCACCTCGTCCCGCGCGGCCGCCGGCCCATGCTGGACGCGGCGCTGGACGAGGGCCGGATCGTGCGGGAGGGCGACCCGGAGTGGCGCGAAGAGGTCCCGGTACGGGTCGAGTCCATCCCCGTACGGCGTGACGGACGCGTCCTCGGCGTCATCGCCCGCAACACGAACCTGCTCACCGTCCGCACCCCGAGCCGTCTGGAGCTCACCTACCTCCAGAGCGCCGCGGACCTCGCGCAGATGATCGCGGCCGGCTCCTTCCCCTTCCCCGGCCAGCAGGTGGACATGGACGCCTCGCCGCGCGTCGGTGACGGCCTGATCCGGCTGGACGCGGAGGGCGTGGTCCAGTACGCCTCCCCGAACGCCCTGTCCGCCTACCACCGTCTCGGCCTCGCCGCCGACCTGGTCGGCCACCACCTCGGGCACACCACCGCCGAACTCGCCCCGACCCGGGGCCCGGTGGACGAGGCGCTCGCCAAGGTGGCCAGCGGCTGGGCGCCGCGCGAGTTCGAGATCGAGGCGCACGACGGGGTGATCCAGTTCCGGGCCATCCCGCTCAAGCCCAAGGGCACCCGGATCGGCTCGCTGGTGCTGTGCCGGGACGTCACCGAACTGCGCCGCCGCGAACGTGAATTGATCACCAAGGACGCGACCATCCGGGAGATCCACCACCGGGTGAAGAACAACCTCCAGACGGTCGCCGCCCTGCTGCGCCTCCAGGCCCGGCGCATCGACTCGGAGCGCGGCCGGGAGGCCCTGGAGGAGGCCGTACGGCGGGTCGGCTCCATCGCCATCGTGCATGAGACGCTGTCTCAGAACCTGGACGAGCGGGTGGAGTTCGACGACATCGCCGACCGGGTGCTCGCGATGGTCGCCGAGATCTCGCCGGGCAAGGTGGCGGGCCGGCGCACCGGACGCTTCGGGATACTCGACGCCGAGGTCGCCACTCCGCTGTCGATGGTCCTCACCGAGGTTCTGCAGAACGCCCTGGAGCACGGCTTCCGCGAGGGGGACACCGGCACGGTCGAGGTCTCCGCGGTCCGCGGCGGCACCTCGAAGGAGGCGCGTCTGCTGGTCACCGTCCAGGACGACGGCGTCGGCCTGCCCGACGGCTTCGACCCGCACCGCTCGGGCAACCTCGGCCTGCAGATCGTACGAACCCTGGTGGAGGGCGAGTTGGGCGGCTCGTTCGACATGGTCCCGGCGCCGGAGCGGGGGACGCGGGTGATCCTGGACATTCCGGTGCCGTCGCAGAAGTAGACGGCGGTGTCGGCACACGCAGAAGTAGACGGCGGTGTCGGCACACGCAGAAGCAGAGGGCGGTGTCGGCACAGCAAAAAGCCCCGGACCACCATTGGTCCGAGGCTCGTGCTCGTTGCTGCTCCGCTGTAGGGCTAAGCGCATCGGGGGATACTGCGCGCTGCGGCTCGGGGGCGGGAGATGCGTACGTACTGTCTACGGAGTAATGCCGTCAGGCATACGCGCCGCCAAGCTCAGGCTGTCAGCAGGGGTGGGAGTGTCAGGCGGAGGCCTGACGAGCCCGGTTGCGGGCGGCACGGCGCTTCATCGCGCGACGCTCGTCCTCGCTGAGACCACCCCAGACGCCGGAGTCCTGACCGGACTCGAGCGCCCACTGCAGACACTGCTCGATCACCGGGCAGCGACGGCAGACGGCCTTGGCTTCCTCGATCTGCAGCAGCGCAGGACCGGTGTTGCCGATGGGGAAGAAGAGCTCGGGGTCTTCCTCGCGGCAAACGGCGTTGTGACGCCAGTCCATGGCTGCTACCTCTCCTTGGTATTACGTGCAAGTTGCTTGTGAATGTGAACGCTTTCACGAATCCCTCAACAAGTGAAGGGCCGACCGCCGAGTCTTCCCCGGCGTGGTCCTTGGTTTGGAGAGGGGTTCTGTCGTTCAGTGGAGGCCGGTGTTGCGGGCCGTCCCGAGCGACATGTAGAGACTCGCAAACCTCAGCGGCGGATACAACCCCTTCCGGAAAGTTTTTTTTGATTCCTCGGTGTCGACTGGGTCACAGCCGTACTTCCATGGGGTGGATCCTGGCCTAAACGTTCGAGTGAAAGGACTTTCGCCCGTTCCGCTCACACAATCACACGCAGTGCGCGGCGTACGCCTGTGAACGTCACGCTGGTTCGCAGTCCCAGGTGGTCGCCGTCCATCTGAAGGGGGAGGGGCGCCTTCGAATGCAAGGTGAACCGGTCCAGATCGTGCAGTGAGAGCGCGTGCCTGCCGTGGGGTCCGCGCTCGGGGGACGAAGCGAGCAACTGGGTGCCATACCGGGCAACCGCGGCCGTCGACAGACGGCTGAGACCGAGCACATCGATGCCGCTGTCGAACGAGGCCTTAGGTGATGTGTACATGGGGCGATTGCCGAGATACGTCCACGGGGACGTGTTCGAGACTATGGCGACGACGAGATCGCCGACCGGGTCAGCGCCGGCGCGCTCCAATGTGATCGCGCCGTGCCGGCGGTTCGGCTCGCCGAGGAACTGCCGGACCACCTGACGTACGTACAGCGCGTGCGTCGACTTCTTGCCGCGCTCGCGCTGCTGCTCGACCCTGCCCACCACGCCCGCGTCGAAGCCGAGCCCCGCGTTGAAGGTGAACCAGCGGTCCGGGACCGCCTCGTCCTCGGTGCCGGGTGTGCCGGAGGTCAGCCCGAGGCCGACGACCCGCTCCCGGCCCTCGCGCAGGGCGTCCAGCAGGGCGCCGGTGGCCTCGACGGGATCGTTGGGCAGGCCGAGGGCGCGGGCGAACACGTTCGTGGAGCCGCCGGGGACGACCGCGAGACCGGGCAGCCGCCCCAGGTCGGGGCCGGCGTGCAGGAGACCGTTGACGACCTCGTTGACCGTGCCGTCGCCGCCGAGGGCCACCACCATGTCGATGTCGTCGCTCTCCGCCGCCTGCCGGCCGAGGTCGCGCGCGTGGCCGCGGTACTCGGTGGTGACCGCGTCCAGCTTCATCTCGCTCGCCAGCGCGTGGATCAGGACGTCACGCCTGCGTGCGCTTGTGGTGGTTGCCGCCGGATTGACCACGAGAAGTGCACGCATGCATGGCAGCGTACCTACTGGGTGGTACCGGGCCCAGACCGAGGGTAGGGATCCGGTAAGAGGTGGACGCGTGAGCCTGGACACCCCGAGGGGTGCGGGTGCGGGGAGACCCGGTCTGCGGGGCGGGGGCGCGGGCTACCCTGCTGGGGTGAGTACTGACCAGAACCGAGCCGAGGACGGCGCCGGAGCCGCCGCCGACGAGCCGCGCCCGCGTCGGCTGACGTACGCGGCCGCACTCACTGCGGTCGAGGGGATCGCCCTGGTGGCCGGCGGAGTATGGGTGCTCGTCCTCGGACTCACCGGCGCCCCGGACGACCGGCAGCAGGCCGTGACCCTGGGGATCACCCTGGCCGTGCTCGCGCTCCTGCCGCTGCTGGCCGCGCGCGGGCTGCTGCTCCGCCGTGGCTGGAGCCGCGGCCCCGCGGTGATCACGCAGCTGATGGCGCTGCCCGTGGCCTACAGCCTGCTCCAGGCCGACAGCATGGCCGTCCCGGCGGGTATCGGCCTCGCGGTGGTCGCCGTGGCGGCGCTGGTGCTCCTCGTCAACGGCGAGACGACCCGGGCCCTGGGCATCAAGGGGCCGGGCCGGGCCGACTGACCGACCACGCTCGCCACCGGCCTGCCCGCCGGCCGAGCGACCGGCCGTTCTTCGAGGAGGATCTCCTCGTCCTACTCCTCCACCAGCAGCTTCTCCCGAAGCTGGGCCAGGGTGCGGGCCAGCAGCCGGGAGACGTGCATCTGGGAGATGCCGACCTCCTGTGCGATCTGCGACTGCGTCATGTTCCCGAAGAAGCGCAGCAGCAGGATCCGCTTCTCGCGCGGCGGCAGGTCCTCCAGCAGCGGCTTGAGGGACTCGCGGTACTCCACGCCCTCCAGTGCCTCGTCCTCGGCGCCGAGGGTGTCGGCGACCGCGGGGGACTCGTCGTCGGTGTCGGGGACGTCCAGGGACAGCGTGGAGTACGCGTTCGCGGACTCCAGGCCCTCCAGGACCTCCTCCTCGGAGATGGCGAGCTTCTCGGCCAGTTCGTGGACCGTGGGCGAGCGGCCGTGCAGCTGTGACAGTTCGGCCGTCGCCGTGGTCAGCGCCAGCCGCAGCTCCTGGAGCCGGCGCGGCACGCGGACCGCCCAGCCCTTGTCGCGGAAGTGCCGCTTGATCTCGCCGACGACGGTCGGGGTGGCGTACGTGGAGAACTCCACGCCGCGCTCCGGGTCGAACCGGTCCACCGACTTGATCAGGCCGATCGTGGCGACCTGGGTCAGGTCGTCCAGCGGCTCGCCGCGGTTGCGGAAGCGGCGCGCGAGGTGCTCGACGAGCGGCAGGTGCATACGGACCAGCTGGTTGCGCAGCTCCGCGTACGCCGCGCTGCTCGCGTCCAGCTTGCGCAGCTCGACGAACTTCGCCCGCGCCCCGCTGCGGTCGTGCGGGTCGTGCGCCGCGGCCTGTACGGCCTTCTTGCCCGGCGCGTCGTCCTCGGCGTCCCGCTGGTGCTCGCTCATCGTCCCGCCCGTAGCCCTTCCCCGAGGCCCCGCCTTCGCGCGGCCGGCGGGTTCGGCCCCGCCACGCCCCCGCGAGGGTGTGCCCTGCACGGCACCGTCACCGCCGCCCGGCGTCGAGTCGTCCTCCGGGTGCGGCCTGGCCTGCTCGGGGATGCCGTCGATGCCGTCCGCCATGCGCCGGGAACCGTCGCGGGGGCTCTCCCCGGACGTCTCGGCTCCGGAGCGGGGGGCACCCCCGTCCCCGGCCGGCAGCTCCCGTGTGCCGCGCTCTTCGTCCCGCACCGGACCGTCCCCGTTCCTCACGCCGGCCCGGGACCCGCGCCGCGCTGTTTGTAGAGGCTGATCGACACGGTCTTGTCCTCGTCGACGGCGGACGAGACCTTGCCCGCGAGGGCCGACAGCACGGTCCAGGCGAAGGTGTCCCGCGAGGGGGCGTGCCCGTCCGTGGTCGGCGCCGACACCGTGACCTCGAGCGAGTCGTCGACCAGCCGGAAGACGCAGCTGAGCACGGAGCCCGGTACTGCCTGCTGAAGCAGGATCGCGCAGGCCTCGTCCACGGCGATGCGCAGGTCCTCGATCTCGTCCAGGGTGAAGTCCAAGCGGGCCGCCAGACCGGCCGTGGCCGTCCGCAGCACCGACAGGTAGGCACCCGCAGCCGGAAGCCGGACTTCCACGAAGTCCTGGTTCGCCACGGGCTCGCCTGCGATCTGGGACACCCTCACCTCCATGGTGGTACAAGCTCTACGGGGCCGAGGGTCGCCCCTCGGGGTAACGCATACGTGGTTCCGCGGTGACGCTATCGCGCTCCGAACGTTCCTGTCCCCGGGACCCCGACCCCCTGGCGTCACTCACAGTAAAGCTGTGGATACGCTCCGTGTCTAGAGGGTCTGCGGGCCCAAATGGGAGAACCGAGCGCCGGGTTGACGTACCCAGACGTCAGATGCTCGAACCGTCGTGCGGCCGCGGTCGCCAGTGTCACACGAAAACCCGGTGGGCGGGAACGCGCTCAGACCAGGACGTGGTCGACGAAGCACCACCGCCAGTCCTCGCCCGGCTCGTACGTCCGCATCACCGGATGACCGGACTGCGCGTGGTGCTGCGTCGCGTGCCGGCCCTGCGAGGAATCGCAGCAGCCGATGTGGCCGCAGGTCAGGCACAACCGCAGTTGCACGGGGTGCGTGCCGTCCCGCAGGCACTCCGGGCAGGTGTCGTGCAGCGCCTCCGGTTCGGGGTGCGGCAGCGCGTCGGCATGCGTGCACTGTTTCATGATTGCCAGGTTACGACGGGTGTGCGGGTGGCCGCGCGGAAAAAGAGGGTGGGCGAGGACATGGACGTGATGCCGCTGCTTCTGCTGGTGGCGGGCAGCGCCGCGATCGCGGCGGCGGCCCGGCGGAGCCCGGTTCCCGCGCCGCTGCTCCTGGTGGCGGTCGGCCTGGTGGTCGCCTACGTCCCCGGGATCCCCGACTACACCCTCGAACCCGAGGTGGTCCTGCCGCTGCTGCTGCCGCCGCTGCTCTACACCTCGGCGAGCGACAGCTCCTACCTGGACCTGCGCGCCCAGTTGAGACCGGTGGCCCTGCTGTCGGTGGGGTACGTGCTCTTCGCGACCGTCGTCGTCGGCTGGGCCGCCTATCTGATCATCCCCGGGATGCCGCTGACCGCCGCGCTGGTCCTGGGCGCGGTCGTGGCACCCCCGGACGCGGTGGCCGCAACGGCGGTCGCCCGGCGGGTCGGGCTGCCGTCCCGCATCACCACGATCCTGCAGGGCGAGTCCCTGCTGAACGACGCGACCGCGATCACCGCCTACAAGGTGGCGCTGGCCGCGGCCGTCGGCGAGGGCGCGACCTGGGCGGGCGGAGTCGTCGAGTTCCTGATCGCCGCGGTGGGCGGCGTCGGGGTGGGGCTCGTCCTCATGGCGCCCCTGCACTGGCTGCGCACCCACCTCAGGGAACCGCTCCTGCAGAACACGCTCTCCCTGCTCATCCCGTTCGTCGCCTACGGAGTCGCCGAACAGGTGCACGCCTCCGGAGTCCTCGCCGTGGTGGTCGTCGCCCTCTACCTCGGCCACCGCGCGTGGGAGGTCGACTTCGCCACCCGGCTCCAGGAGGAGGCGGTGTGGAAGATGGTCGCCTTCATCCTGGAGTCGGCGGTCTTCGCCCTGATCGGCCTGCAGCTGCCGGTCGTCCTGAAGGGGCTCGGCGCCTACGAGGGCGCGGCGGCCGCCGGGTACGCCGTCGTACTCTTCGTGGTCGTCGTCCTGACCCGGTTCGTCTGGGTCTTCCCGGCGGCGTTCGTGCCCCGGCTGCTGTCCGAACGCATCCGCGAAAGCGAGGAAAACCCCACCTGGCGGGGCGCGGCGGTCACCTCGTGGGCCGGCATGCGGGGCGTGGTCTCCCTGGCCATCGCCTTCTCCATCCCGCTCACCGTGCACGGCGGCCGGCCCTTCCCGCAGCACAGCCTGATCCTGTTCCTGACCTTCACCACCGTCATCGGCACGCTGGTCGTCCAGGGGCTGAGCCTGCCCCCGCTGATCCGCCTGCTGAAGTTCCCCGGCCGCGACCGGCAGGCCGAGACGCTCGCCGAGGCCAACGCCCAGGCCCAGGCCTCACGGGCCGCCGAGACCCGCCTGGACGAACTCCTCGCCGACGAGCGCAACACCCTGCCCCCGCCGCTCGCCGACCGGCTGCGCCAGGTTCTGGAGCGCCGCCGCAACTCCGTCTGGGAGCGCCTCGGCCAGACCAACCCGGTCACCGGCGAGTCCGTGGACGACACCTACCGCCGGCTGTCCCGCGAGATGATCAGCTCCGAGCGCGAGGTCTTCGTCCGGCTCCGCGATCTGCGCTACATCGACGACGAGATGCTGCGGGCCCTGCTGCGCCGGCTGGACCTGGAGGAGGCGGCGGCCTACCGGGAAGCCGGCTAGCCGGGCGGCGGCTACGGGAACGGCCGGCCCGTGACGACGGCCGCGATCGTGGTCCCCCGCGGGAAGGCGCCCTCGGCCGCGAGAGCGGTCAGTCCGTAGAGCAACTTGGCGACATAGAGACGTTCGACGGGCAGGCCGTGACGGCACTCGAAGTCCTGTGCGAACGCGTCGAGTTCGGGGGTCGTGCGGGCGTAACCGCCGAAGTGGAAGCTGTCGTCGAGCGACCAGGAGCCGGTGCGGGCGCCGAAGGCGCGCTCCTGCAGGGCCTGCACGTCGGCTGCCAGGAAACCGCCTCTGAGGACGGGTATGCCGAGGGCGCGCTGGTCCGGGGCCAGCCCGGCGGCGAGCCCGGCGAGCGTGCCGCCGGTGCCGCAGGCGACCGCCACGACGTCGGCCGCGCCGCGCAGTTCCGCGCCCAGGGCACGGCAGCCGCGCGCGGCCTCGGCGTTGCTGCCCCCCTCCGGGACGACGTACGCCTCCTCGGCACCCACCGCCCGCAGGAGACGGGCCAGCGTCGGCGGCTCGGTCTTGCGCCGGTACGTCGCCCGGTCCACGAAGTGCAGCCGCATGCCGTCGGCCGCACACCGGGCCAGTGAGGGGTTGCGGGGACGGTCGGCCAGCTCCTGGCCGCGGACCACGCCGACCGTAGGGAAGCCGAGCAGCCGGCCCGCGGCGGCGGTGGCCCGCAGATGGTTGGAGTAGGCGCCGCCGAAGGTGACCAGTGGGCGTCCCGCGGCCGCCTCGATGGTGGGCGCCAGCTTGCGCCACTTGTTGCCGATCAGCTCCGGGTGGATCAGGTCGTCCCGCTTGAGCAGCAGCCGCAGACCACGGCGGTCGAAACGGTCGTCGCGCACCTCCTGGAGGGGCGAGGGGAGGCGGGGGGAGAGCGGGGCGGTGCTGGTCACGCGCCCATTGTCGCCCGCCTCCGCGCGCTGCCCCGAGGGACCACCCGCGGACCACCCCGGGGGGGGGGCCACCCCGCGCTGTCCCGTGGGCCCGCCCGCCCGCCCGCGCGCCGGCCGGCGGGACCGCCGCGTGCCGCCCTGAGGGACCGTCCCCCGCGCTGCCCCGAGGGGTCGTCTCGCGTCGCTACCCCTTGAGGCGTTCCGCCACGCGGTCGCGCAGCCAGGCCATCGTGAACCCTCGCGGATCCACCTTCCCCGGCTGCCACTCCCGGTGGCCGATGACCGACCGTTCCGTCCAGTCGTGCCGCCGGCACACCGCGGCCGCGGCCCGCACGATAGCTTCCAGCTGCTCCGCGGGCCAGGGGTCCTCGCCGTCCCCCAGGTTCTCGCACTCGAAGCCGTAGAAGTACCGGTTGCCGTCGGTGTTCGCCTCGTTGTCCGCCGGCAGCCCCTTCTCGGCGATGACCGCCCGCAGTACCTCGTCGTCGCCCAGGCCGGCGTGGTTGGTGCGGCCGTATCCGACCAGGTGGACCGTGCCGTCCTTGGTGATCACCCCGTGGCAGAGCGGTCCGGGCAGCGACGCGTGACCGTCGCGGCAGATCTCCACCGTGCGCTCGCTGCCGTGCGTCACCGTGTGATGGATCATCACGCCGTGCACGGGGCCCCAGGGGCCCTTGTGGTTGCGGTTGTGGTGCTGCCAGTCGCCGACCTCGACGACCGTGCCGCCCTCCGCCCTCAGCGTGTCCAGAAATGCGCTCGCGGACATGGGTGGGGCCATGACCGACTCCTTCGTGCCCGGTGGCCGCCGGTCGCGGCCCGCTCGTACCGCAGCTTTCTACCGAAACCGGACGTGTCCGGCCACATCGTTCGCACGCTGTGCGAGCCGATCCGGACAGAGGGGGCACGGGGTGCCATGTGGACGGGATCCCTCTTACTGCCCACTCGTGTGATGATCCATTCCCGCTCTTTCGGGTAATGGCGGGCGCACGTTGCGTGATGGAAGCCTTGTCCGCGAGACCGGTGTGCGATTCGGCGCCGGGCATACATGGGAGGGCGTTTCCTTATGTCGGTAGGCGAAGAGGTCCGCACGGAGCAGGGCAAGCCGCAGCAGTCCCTCGGGACGGCGGCGGCGCGGAACCTGGCCACCACCACCAAGTCCGTTCCGCAGATGCAGGAGATCAGCTCCCGCTGGCTGCTGCGTACGCTCCCCTGGGTGGACGTCCAGGGCGGCACGTACCGGGTGAACCGGCGCCTGACGTACGCCGTCGGTGACGGCCGCATCACCTTCGTGAAGACCGGGGACCAGGTGGAGGTCATCCCGGCCGAACTGGGCGAGCTGCCGGCTCTGCGGTCGTACGAGGACGAGGAGGTGCTGGCGGAGCTGGCCCGGCGGTGCCGGCAGCACGAATTCGCGCCGGGTCAGGTGATCGCCGACTTCGGCAACCAGACCGACGAGGTGTACCTGCTCGCCCACGGACGGGTGGAGAAGGTCGGCACGGGTCCCTACGGCGACGACGCGGTCCTCGGCGTGCTCGCCGACGGCGCCTACTTCGGCGAGCAGTCGCTGGTCGACCCGGACGCCATCTGGGAGTACACCGTCCGCGCGGACACCGCGACCACGGTGCTGATCCTCAGCCGGCAGGACTTCGAGCAGGTGGCGGAGCGCTCCGACTCGCTGCGGGACCACCTCGAGCAGGTGCGCGCCGTCCCCGAGCAGCAGACGAACAAGTACGGGGAGAAGGAAGTCGCCCTGGCCGCCGGCCACTCCGGCGAGCCCGACATCCCGCACACCTTCGTGGACTACGAGTCCCGGCCCCGCGAGTACGAACTGAGCATCGCCCAGACCGTGCTGCGCATCCACTCGCGCGTGGCCGACCTGTACAACCAGCCGATGAACCAGACCGAGCAGCAGCTGCGGCTCACGGTCGAGGCGCTCAAGGAGCGCCAGGAGCACGAGCTGGTCAACAACCGCGAGTTCGGCCTTCTCAACAACTGCGAGTACGACCAGCGGATCCAGCCGCACGACGGCGTACCCGGCCCGGACGACCTGGACGAGCTGCTCAGCCGCCGGCGGGGCACCAAGCTGCTCCTGGCCCACCCGCGCGCCATCGCCGCGATCGGACGCGAGCTGAACAAGCGGGGCCTGGTCCCGGAGACGGTCGACATGGCCGGCAACCGCATCCCCACCTGGCGCGGTGTGCCGATCTACCCGTGCAACAAGATCCCGATCAGCGAGGCCCGTACGACCTCCATCATCGCCATGCGTACCGGCGAGGCGGAGCAGGGCGTCATCGGCCTCAGGCAGTCCGGTATCCCGGACGAGATCGAGCCGAGCCTCTCCGTCCGGTTCATGGGCATCAACGAACAGGCCATCATCAACTACCTGGTGACGGCCTACTACTCGGCGGCCGTCCTGGTGCCGGACGCGCTCGGCGTGCTGGAGAACGTCGAGATCGGCCGGTGGAGGTGACGTTTCCGCACGTCACGGCAGCGTCCCCGCCCACCGGGGCGGGGGCACCCTCGGGACACGCGTCCGGCCGGGCCGGCGCCGCCGGTGCCCGCGGGTCCGGCGAGGGGAAGGCATGGCCGAGTACATGACGGAGACCGAACAGCGTGCCCCCGGCGTGCCGCCGGCCGGCACGCCGGGGGTGCCACGGGGGCGGGCCGGCGACGGTGCCGCCGGCCCGCCCGACGGGCAGGAGGCGGCGGCACTGCTGGAGGGCACCCGTGCCCTGGTCGACCCGGCGTTGCGCGCGGCCGTGGAGTCGCTGCCCGGCACCATGCGCCGGGCGGCGCTCCACCACTTCGGCTGGCAGCACGCGGACGGCACCGCGGCGGCGGGCAACGCCGGCAAGGCGATACGGCCGGCGCTCGTCCTCGCGGCGGCCGCCGCGCTCGGTGGCCCAGCGGCCCGGGTGGCGGCCGTCCGGGCGGCAGCCGCGGTGGAACTGGTCCACAACTTCACCCTGCTGCACGACGACGTGATGGACCGGGACACCTCCCGGCGGCACCGGCCCACGGTGTGGACCGTGTTCGGTGTCCCGGACGCGATCCTCGCCGGGGACGCCCTGCAGGCACTCGCCCTGGGGCTGCTCGCCGGGGACGCGCATCCGGCCGCCGTCCCGGCCCTGGCCCGGCTCACGGCGTGCGTCGTGGAACTGTGCGAGGGCCAGCACACCGACACGGGCCTGGAACGCCGTGCCCCCGAGGAGGTCACCCTCGACGAGGTGCTCGTCATGGCCGAGGCGAAGACCGGCGCGCTGCTGGGCTGCGCCTGCGCCATCGGCGCGCTCTACGCGGGCGCCGGGGAGGAGGAGGTGAGCGCGATGGACGGCTTCGGCCGGCAGGCCGGGCTCGCCTTCCAGCTGATCGACGACGTCATCGGCATATGGGGCGACTCGCGGCAGACCGGCAAGCCGGTCGGCGCGGATCTCGCGGCCCGCAAGAAGTCGCTGCCCGTGGTGGCGGCGCTCACCTCCGGCACTCCGGCGGCGGCCGAACTCGCCGAGCTGTACGGGAAGCCGTACGCGGCGGAGGACGCGGAAGCCGCCGGGGAGATCGCCCGCACCGCACAGGCCGTGGAGCGGGCCGGCGGCCGGGACTGGGCACAGGCCGAGGCGGCCGACCGGATGGCCCGCGCCGTGCAGGAACTGGCCCGCGCGGTCCCCGCCCCCGAGGCCGCTGGTGGTCTGCTGGCGCTCGCCGAGTTCGTGACCCGGCGCAGCGGCTGAGCACCACCGCCCCCGCCCCCGGCAGCCGGGCAGAGCCGCCGGCCGAAACGTCGAAGTCCCCGGGGCCGCACGGCTGCTGACCGCACGCGCTCCTCGGACACTCGTGCTCACCGGGTACTCGTGCTCCTCGGACACTCGTGCCCACCGGGTACTCGTGCTCCTCGGACACCCGTGCCCACCGGGTACTCGTGCTCACCGGGCACTTGTTCTCGGGCACCAGCGCTCACCGGGCGCTTCGACCGGCCGGGCCCCGCACGTCTTCACCGCGTGCGGGGCCCGCCGCCGTGTGCGCCGAAATCCCTTGCGGTCACCTCCATGGGAGTACTACAAATGAAGCACTACAGACGGAGTGGTCAATCGGCCGCGCCGAACCTTCACATAGAGGGACCAGCTTGCGCAAGCTCACGTACTTCATCGCCTGTTCGCTCGACGGCTTCATCGGCGACGAGCACGGCGACGCCACGGCGATGCACCGCTTCCTGGACGAGGAGTACATCCAGTTCCTCACGGCGGAGTTCCCGGAGACGCTGCCCACGCACGTCCGGGAGCAACTCGGCATCGGTGGAATGGAGAACAAGCGGTTCGACACCGTCGTCCAGGGCCGGGCCAGCTACCAGGTGGCTCTCGACGAGGGCATCACCAGCCCCTACGGTCACCTGCGGCAATACGTCGCCTCCCGCCGCCTGGGGGAGTCGCCCGACCCGGCCGTCGAGATCATCGCCGACGACCTGGCCGGCCGGGTCCGCGCCCTCAAGGCCGAGGAGGGCGGCGCGGGCATCTACCTGTGCGGCGGATCGCGGGTCGCCGGAGAACTGCTGGACGAGATCGACGAACTCGTCATCAAGTCCTACCCGCTCGTCTACGGCACGGGCATGCCGATGTTCGCCACCGGGCTCGACATCAAGGAGTTCACCCTCGACGAGGTGCGCGTCTTCGCGAACGGGGTCGTCGTGCGGACCTGCACGAGGAAGCGCTGAGTCTGCCGGGGAGCACCGAGTCCGGGAGCGCTCTACCCTGAGGACATGGACAGGGAGGAATCCGTCTGTCCCGTCTGCGGACAGCCCGTCGCAACCGTCGTACGGCGGCACAAGACCCTGGGCGCCTGGGTGCCGGTCTGGGGCCCGGCCCCATGCGGCAATCCCGACTGCGCGGCCGGTACGGGCACCGACGTCGCCGCCACGCCGCCCGCCGAGCCCCCCGCGCGGCGACAGCCCGGGGAACCCGCCGGGAAGTGAGTGCGGGACACGGCCGTAGCGTGGGTGCATGCCGAAACTGCCCCGCATCTTCCACGTCACCGAACGCGCCCTGTGGGAGGCCGCCCGCGAACGCGGCACCTACGAGATGTCCACCCGTGGTCGCACGCTCGACGAGGAGGGCTTCATCCACTTCTCCACCCGTGACCAGCTCCCGCGCATCGCGGACCTCCTCTACGGCGACTACGCCGGCCCGGACGAACTGGTCGTCCTGGTCGTCGACCCGGCCCGGGTCGGAGTCCCGGTGAGGTACGAGGCGGTGCAGCCGGGCGGAGAGGAGTTCCCGCACGTGTACGGGCCGGTGCCGGTCGGCGCCGTGGTGGACGTGGAGCCCTGGGGCTGACGGGCCACAGGGAGGCCCACCCCGGGCTCCGGGCGGGCGGCGGGTGTCACCGCGCGGGCCGCTGCAGGAACCTCAGCTGGTTGCCCGCCGGATCGCGGAAGGCGCAGTCCCGCACCCCGTACGGCTGGTCCGTCGGCTCCTGCAGCACGTCCGCCCCGGACTCCCGCACCCGGTCGAAGAGCGCGTCGCAGTCCTCGGTGGTGAAGATGACGCCGCGCAGCATGCCCTTCGCGAGCAGTTCCGCCATCGCCTGCCGGTCGGCCGGGGAGGCGTCCGGGTTCGCGCCGGGCGGCTCCAGCACGATCTCCACGTCCGGCTGGAGCGGCGAGCCCATCGTCACCCACCGCATGCCCTCGAAGCCCACGTCGTTGCGGACCTCCAGGCCGAGCACATCCCGGTAGAAGGCCAGCGCCTTGTCGTGGTCGTCCACCGCGATGAAGCACTGCTTGAGTTTCACGTCCATGGGGCCACGGTAGGCCGCTTCGCGCCGCACCGCGCGAAGATCGGTTCGGTACGGTCGGTGGCGGACGGGTGTCAGTACGGCCGGCGGCGCGGGCGGGTGAACGTACGGGCCACGCAGCTCGGGATCACCGCGCTCGGCTCGTGGTCACGGGCCCGGTAGGCGCTCGGCGTCTCGCCGACCAGCTCGGTGAAGCGGGAGCTGAAGGAGCCCAGCGAGGTGCAGCCGACGGCGATGCACACCTCGGTCACGGTGAGGTCGCCCCGGCGCAGCAGTGCCTTGGCCCGCTCGATCCGGCGGGTCATCAGGTAGCTGTACGGCGTCTCGCCGAAGGCCTTGCGGAAGCTGCGCTGGAAGTGGCCGGCGGACATCAGGGCGTCGCGGGCCAGCTCGGTCATGTCGAGCGGCTCGGCGTAGTCGCGGTCCATACGGTCGCGCACGCGGCGCAGCCGTCTGAGGTCCTCCAGGACGGTCATCGCCCCAGCCTCGCACACGACCGCAAGACCGCACCCGGCCCGCTGTGGACGCCGTGTTCGGCGCACTGCGGACCGGGTGCGGACCGGGAGACCGTGCGGTCAAGGAAACCGCGGGCCGAAAGCAGGATCGAAGATCAGGCCTTCTTGGTCTCCCAGAAGATCTTGTCGATCTGGGCGATGTAGTCCAGCGCCTTCTGGCCCGTCGCCGGGTCGGTGGACGCCTTGGCGGCCGAGAGGGCCTTCAGGGTGTCGTTCACCAGCTGGTGCAGCTCGGGGTACTTCTCGAAGTGCGGGGGCTTGAAGTAGTCGCTCCAGAGCACGGAGACGTGGTGCTTGGCGAGCTCCGCGCGCTGCTCCTTGATGACGGTGGCACGCGTCTGGAAGTGGGGGTCGTCGTTGCCGGCCATCTTTTCCTGGACAGCCTTGACCGACTCCGCCTCGATGCGGGCCTGGGCCGGGTCGTACACGCCGCAGGGCAGGTCGCAGTGGGCGCTGACCTTGACCTTGGGGGCAAACAGGCGGGAAAGCATGGAGCATTCCTTCCTCGTGATCGTCTTCTCAGGTGCGACATTACTCCCTGAGCAAGGTGATTTCTCGGGTGCCCCCTAGGGCTTAGGACAAAAGTCCAGGGTCAGACTGAGACTGGTGGAGGAACGGACCGGGGAGGTGCCGGGATGCCGGAGCCGTCGCAGGACACCGAGCGGGGGAGGGCCGCCGCGCCCTTGGGGCTGGCCGAGGTCACGGGCCCGTCGATGGCGCCCACGCTCCAGCACGGCGACCGGCTGCTGCTGCAGTACGGGGCGGTCGTCCGGCCGGGGGACGTGGTGGTCCTGCGCCATCCGTTCCAGCAGGACCTGCTGGTCGTCAAGCGGGCCGTGGAGCGGCGCGAGGGCGGCTGGTGGGTGCTCGGGGACAACCCGTACGCGGGTGGGGACAGCACCGACTACGGGGTCGTGCCGGACGAACTCGTGCTGGGCAAGGCGCGGTTCAGGTACCGGCCCCGGCCCGCCGGTCAGCGCTCGCCGCTGACGCTGGCGCGCTGGGCGCTCTCGGCCGCGCGGCCGCTGTTCTCCGACCGGTCGGCCTCCAGGCGCTTGCGGGCCCGGTAGGCGGCCACGTTGGCGCGGGTCGCGCAGCGGTCGGAGCAGTAGCGGCGGGAGCGGTTGGTGGAGGTGTCGAGGTAGGCGTTGCGGCACGGGGACGCCTCGCACAGGCCGAGCCGGTCCACGCCGTACTCGGTCAGATGGAAGGCCAGGCCCATCGCCGCGATCGCCGCGAAGCCCGCGGTGGCGTTGGACGGGTGGTCGGCCAGGTGCATGTGCCACAGGGGGCGGTCGTCCTCGTCGCGGTGGTCGTGCCCGGAGATCTGCGGGCTCACCGGGAACTCCAGCAGCAGTGAGTTCAGCAGGTCCACGGCGAGGGTCTCGTCGCCCTTGTCGGCCGCTTCGAAGACCGCGCGCAGCCGGGCCCGGACCGAGCGGAAGCGGGTGACGTCGCCGTCGGTGGCGCGGCGGGCCGCCGACGCGTTGGCCCCGAAGAGGTCGCGGACGGCCTCGACCGAGGTCAGCGAGTCCTTGCCCCGGACCGGTTCCTCGCTGTTGACGAGGCGGACGGCGTAATCCGAGTAATAGGCCAGTTGCACTTGTAGTCCTTACGGGCGCGCTCTATGGTCATGTCTGCGGTCGGGTAACAGCCGGTCGTCTATCCAGGGTATTACGCGCGACGAGGGGAGAGAGGTTCCATGACCACGAGTACGGGAACCGACTGGGCGGCCTGGCAGGAAAGCTGGGACCGGCAGCAGGAGTGGTACATGCCGGATCGCGAGGAGCGCTTCCGGATCATGCTCGACATGGTCGAGGCGCTCGTCGGCCCCGCGCCGCGCGTCCTCGACCTGGCCTGTGGCACCGGCAGCATCACCGCCCGGCTCCTCGCCCGGTTCCCCCAGGCCACCAGCACCGGCGTCGACCTGGATCCGGCCCTGCTCGCCATCGCGCGCGGCACCTTCGAGGGCGACGACCGGGTCTCCTTCGTCACCGCCGACCTGAAGGACCCCGAGTGGCCGGCGAAGCTGCCGTACGACTCCTACGACGCCGTCCTGACCGCCACGGCCCTGCACTGGCTGCACAGCGAACCCCTCACGGCCCTCTACGGTCAGGTCGCGGAACTCGTCCGCGACGGCGGTGTCTTCATGAACGCGGACCACATGATCGACGAGACGACGCCCCGGATCAACGAGGCCGAGCGCGCCCAGCGCCACGCCTGTATGGACCAGGCCAGGCGGGACGGCGCCCT
Organism: Streptomyces sp. NPDC048514; assembly: GCF_043199955.1. Taxonomy (NCBI): domain Bacteria; kingdom Bacillati; phylum Actinomycetota; class Actinomycetes; order Kitasatosporales; family Streptomycetaceae; genus Streptomyces; species Streptomyces sp. NPDC048514. The sequence goes on from NZ_JBICWT010000005.1 coordinate 438,953, forward strand.
GGACTGGGCCGAGTGGTGGCGGGTGGCGGCCCAGGACCCCGTCCTCGCCGGGCCGACCGCCCGCCGTTTCGAGATCTACGGCGAGCACGCGGACGGGGACATGCCGTCGCCGGCGTGGCATGCGAGGACGCTCAGGGAGCAGGGGTTCGGGGAGGCCCGGCCGGTGTGGTGTTCCCCGTCGGACACCTTGCTGCTGGCGCTCAAGTAGGGCCCCGAACGTGAGCGAAGGCCGGGGCGGAAGGGGGACTCCCCTCCGCCCCGGCCTTCACTAATCCCCGGTGGTCAGAGGACCTTCGACAGGAACGACTTGGTCCTGTCGTGCTGCGGGTTGGTCAGGACCTCGCGCGGGTGACCGGACTCGACCACCACACCGTCGTCCATGAACACCAGCGAGTCGCCGACCTCACGCGCGAAGCCCATCTCGTGCGTGACGACGATCATCGTCATGCCGTCCTCGGCCAGGTCCCGCATCACGTCGAGCACCTCGCCGACCAGCTCCGGGTCGAGCGCCGAGGTCGGCTCGTCGAAGAGCATCAGCTTCGGCTGCATCGCCAGCGCACGGGCGATGGCGACACGCTGCTGCTGTCCGCCGGACAGCTGCGCGGGGTAGTGGCCCTTGCGCGGGCCGAGGCCGACCCGGTCCAGCAGGCGCTCGGCCCGCTCCCGGGCGACCGCCCGGGTCTCGTGCTTGACCTGGACCGGCGCCTCCATGACGTTCTCCAGGGCCGTCATGTGCGGGAAGAGGTTGAAGCGCTGGAACACCATGCCGATGTCCCGCCGCTGCGCCGCGACCTCCCGCTCCTTCAGCTCGTGGAGCTTGTCGCCCTTCTGCCGGTAGCCGACCAGGTCGCCGTCGACGTACAGCCGGCCGGCGCTGATCTTCTCCAGGTGGTTGATGCACCGCAGGAAGGTGGACTTGCCGGAGCCGGACGGGCCGATCAGGCAGAACACCTCGCGCGGGTTCACCTCCAGGTCGATGCCCTTGAGGATGTGCGCCAGCCCGAAGGACTTGTGCACGCCCTCGGCCTTGACCATCGGTCCGCCGCCGCTCGGGGCGATGTCCTTGCTGAGACTGCTCATCGGGCCACCTCCGGGCGACGGAACGAACCGAACAGACGGAGGTTCTTCTTCAGACGCTGGAACGGCGTCGGCGGCAGGCTGCGCGTCGAGCCGCGGGCGTAACGGCGCTCCAGGTAGTACTGGCCGATGCTGAAGATCGTGGTCAGGATCAGGTACCAGATGGAGGCCACGAAGTACATCTCCACGACCGCCAGCGAGGTACTGGAGATGTCCGTGGAGCGTTTGAGGAGTTCGGGGAACTGCACCGAGTAGGCGAGCGAGGACGTCTTCAGCATGTTGATGAACTCGTTGCCGGTCGGCGGCACGATGACCCGCATCGCCTGCGGCAGGATCACGCGCCGCAGCGTCCGGCCCTGGGTCATGCCCAGCGCGTGCGCGGCCTCGGTCTGTCCCTCGTCCACCGACTGGATGCCGGCCCGGACGATCTCCGACATGTACGCCGCCTCGTTCAGACCGAGACCCAGCAGAGCCGCCAGGAACGGGGTCATCACCTGGTTCATCTCGTCTTTGTAGAACCCCAGGTTGAGGATGGGGAAGATGAGCGAGATGTTGTACCAGAGCAGCAGCTGGACCAGCACCGGAGTGCCGCGGAAGAGCCAGATGTACAGCCAGGCGACGGTGCTGGTGACCGGGTTCGAGGACATCCGCATCACGGCGAGGACGATGCCGAGGGCGAGACCCAGGACCATCGCGAGCACCGAGATGTACAGCGTGTGCCAGACGCCGGACAGGATCGTCCCGTCGGTGAGGTAGTCCGGGATGATGTCGTAGTTGATGTTCGCGTTCGAGAAGGCGAGGCCGATCAGCACCAGGACGGCGATGACGGCCGCGCCCGCGACCCAGCGGCCGTAGTGGCGAACGGGTATGGCCTTGATCTGCTCCGGCGGCACCGACGGCGCCGGAGTCTTGTCGACCGTGTCAGTCACAGTGACAGCCCTTCAGGATTGCTCGAGGCTGCATCAAGAGCCGCCGTTGATCTTCGCCTCGGTGACCCCGCCCTGGGTGACGTTCCACTTCTCGAGGATCTTCTTGTACTCGCCGTTCTTGATGATCGCGTCCATGGCGGCCTGGATCGCGTCGCGCAGCTGGGTGTCGCCCTTGCTGATCGCGATGCCGTACGGGCCGGCCTCGATCTGCTCGCCGACCACCTCGAAGTCCTTGCCGCCGCCGGAGGTCTTGGCGTTGTAGGCCGCGACGGGGAAGTCGTTCAGGTCGGCGACCGACGCACCCTGCTTCAGCCGGAGCAGTGCCTCGGGGTCGGTGTCGAAGGTCTGCAGGTCGATCGCCTGCTTGCCGTCCTTCTTGCACTTCGTGTTCTGTGCCTTGGCGATGCCCTCAGAGGTGGTGCCGCGCTGCAGCGCCACGACCTTGCCGCACAGGTCGTCCAGGGTGGTGATGCCCTTGGGGTTGCCCTTCTGGACGAGGATCGAGGTGCCGGCGGTGAAGTAGTCGACGAAGTCGACGCCGTTGCCGACCTTCTTGCCGGAGTCCGAGTCGATGCCGTTCTGGCGGTCCTTGGTGTCGTTCATCGCCGACATGATCGCCTTGGCCCGGCCGCTCTGCAGACCCACGATGAGCTGGTCGAACTTGCCGTTCTGGAAGTCGAACCTCACGCCCAGCTGCTTGCCGAGGGCCTCCGCGATGTCCGGGTCGATGCCGACGGCCTTGCCGCCCTGCATGTACTCGACCGGCGGGTACGCGATGTCGGAGCCGACCTTGATGACACCGGCCTTCTTGATGTCCGCGGGGAGCTTGCCGGCGAGCGGTGCGGCGCCGGCCGACGAGCCGGTGCCGGCGTCGTTGCCCTTGTCCGTCTGGTCACCGCACCCGGTGAGGATCAGGGCGCCGGCGACCGCGATCGCACCGACCGCGGCAGTCCGGGTGCGAGCGGTCGTACGACGGGTGGAGCTTGCGGTCATGGTGGTTCCTCCGGCGGAAGGGAGTGGAGATGCCGTTGGGTCGACGACAGCACACACCATCGGGTGTCGCGACCTCGTGGGTTTACGGCATCCTGCCATTCGGACTGCGCCAATCAGGCGACTCGATATGTCAAAATCGGATAACGGGTGACCCCCGTGTTGCGTCAGGTCCTGTGGGTACGGGACTTCAGGGCCGCAGATCTGCGGAAATTCCCCTCTCCGGCCGGAGAATCTTCGGGCCGTCTCACGATGTGGTCGACAGTTGTACGTGCTGTGCAACATGGCCCGGTTACCGGTGAGTCACAACCGTGTCGTGCTCGTGTCAGCCCCGTGTCATCCCCGTGTGGCCTCCTGGTCCCCAGATGTGACCTTGCACCTATTGGACTCGTCGTGAGCGCCGTCCGTCCGGTAAGAAGGTTCTTTACACCCCTCATCCGGGGCTCAGGGCGCGTGTGCGGCGCGCCCGTCGCGTATGTGCTCGTACGTATCCGCAATCGAGCCGTGCGCGGTGCCCGCCCACCCCTCACCAGGAGTGGTCGACCCTCAAACCATGCATAGCTAAGGGGTAATACAAAGTGGCAGCGGAGATCGTCAATCCTCGCAGCGACGGCGGTACGGACCAGGACGGCGGGGCCGAGCCCCTCGATTCCTTCGACCCGGCGTTCGCGTTGCACCGCGGCGGCAAGATGGCCGTGCAGGCCACCGTGCCGGTCCGCGACAAGGACGACCTTTCCCTGGCGTACACGCCCGGCGTCGCGCGCGTGTGCACCGCGATCGCTGAGCAGCCGGAGCTGGTCAACGACTACACGTGGAAGTCCTCGGTGGTCGCCGTCGTGACCGACGGCACCGCCGTGCTCGGACTCGGGGACATCGGTCCCCATGCCTCCCTCCCGGTGATGGAGGGCAAGGCGATCCTGTTCAAGCAGTTCGGTGGCGTCGACGCGGTGCCGATCGCGCTCGACTGCACCGACGTGGACGACATCATCGAGACCGTGGTCCGGCTCGCTCCCTCCTTCGGCGGAGTGAACCTGGAGGACATCTCGGCCCCCCGGTGCTTCGAGATCGAGCGCCGGCTGCAGGAGCGCCTGGACATCCCGGTCTTCCACGACGACCAGCACGGTACGGCCGTCGTGACGCTCGCGGCGCTGCGGAACGCGGCGCGGCTCAGCGGCCGCGAGATCGGGCAGCTGCGGGCCGTCATCTCGGGCGCCGGCGCGGCCGGCGTGGCCATCGCCAAGATGCTGATCGAGGCCGGCATCGGCGACGTGGCCGTGGCGGACCGCAAGGGCGTCGTGTCGGCCGGCCGCGCGGACCTGACGCCGGTCAAGCGCGAGCTGGCCTCCTTCACCAACAAGGCCGGCCTCACCGGCTCGCTGGAGGACGCCCTCGCGGGCGCGGACGTCTTCATCGGCGTCTCCGGCGGTACGGTCGCGGAGGAGGCCGTGGCCTCCATGGCGGAGGGCGCCTTCGTCTTCGCGATGGCCAACCCGAACCCCGAGGTGCACCCGGACGTCGCGCACAAGTACGCGGCGGTCGTCGCCACCGGGCGCTCGGACTTCCCGAACCAGATCAACAACGTGCTGGCCTTCCCCGGGATCTTCGCGGGCGCGCTGCAGGTGCGGGCCACGCGGATCACCGAGGGGATGAAGATCGCCGCGGCGGAGGCGCTGGCCGCGGTGGTCGGTGACGATCTCGCCGCCGACTACGTGATCCCGTCACCGTTCGACGAGCGGGTCGCTCCCGCCGTGACCTCGGCGGTGGCTGCGGCCGCCCGCGCCGAGGGCGTGGCGCGTCGCTGACGTACGCCGAACGGCCCCGTCCGACCGGACGGGGCCGTTTTTTTGCCCCCTCCGGCCGCCGGTCGGGTGGTTCCGGAGCGTTTTCGGGCTGTTTCCGGCCCATCGGTGCGGGCCGTTCGGGGCGCGGCTGCGCCGCACGGGTGCCGTCGCGCAAGAGGGTATGTGTCACAGGGCTCCGCGGTTCCGCCGGCCGGACGGCGCACCTATCGTCGAGCCATGTTCGCTGTCTACGCCGCCCGAATCGACCGCGACCAGCCGCTCACCGGCCTCGAGTTGGGAGAGCGACCGGCTCCCGAGGCCCGTCCCGGCTGGAGCACCGTCACGGTGCGGGCCGCTTCCCTCAACCATCACGACCTCTGGTCCCTGCGGGGCGTCGGCCTGCCGGAGGACCGGCTGCCGATGATCCTCGGCTGCGACGCCGCCGGTGTCGACGAGGACGGCAACGAGGTCGTCCTGCACTCCGTCATCGGCCAGACCGGGCACGGTGTCGGCCCGAAGGAGCCGCGCTCCATCCTCACCGAGCGCTACCAGGGCACCTTCGCCGAACAGGTCGCCGTACCGGCCTGGAACGTGCTGCCGAAGCCGAAGGAGCTGTCCTTCGCCGAGGCCGCCTGCCTGCCGACCGCGTGGCTGACGGCGTACCGGATGCTGTTCACCAACGCCGGGGTACGGCCGGGGGACGCGGTCCTCGTGCAGGGCGCGGGCGGTGGTGTCGCCACGGCCGCGATCGTGCTCGGCAAGGCCGCGGGGCTGCGGGTCTTCGCCACCAGCCGGGACGAGGCGAAGCGCAAGCGGGCCCTGGAACTGGGTGCCGTCGAAGCGGTGGAGCCGGGAGCGCGGCTGCCGCAGCGGGTGGACGCCGTCATCGAGACCGTGGGTGCCGCCACCTGGTCCCACTCGGTGAAGTCCCTGCGGCCCGGCGGCACGATCGTCATCTCCGGCGCCACCAGCGGGGACCGGCCCTCGCACGCCGAACTGACCCGGATCTTCTTCCTGGAGCTGAAGGTGGTCGGCTCCACCATGGGCACCAAGGAGGAGCTGGAGGACCTGCTCTCCTTCTGCGCCGCGACCGGGGTACGGCCCGTCATCGACGAACAGCTGCCGCTGGACCGGGCCCGCGAGGGCTTCGAACGGCTCGCTTCCGGGGAGCAGTTCGGGAAGATCGTGCTCACCAACCCCTGAACCCCGAGCCCTTCTTCGGGCTGGAATCCGTCAGGCGGGTCCGGGCGCCGGGCCCGCCTTTTCCGCGCCGCTGCCGTCAACCACGGTTGACGAGACGGGTGTGTCAACGCAGCTGCTCGCCCTGCTGGACCGTGAGGGCCGACGGGCCTCCTTCGCGCTGTCCGCCCTCGGGCTGACGGAGCGCCGGAAAGCGTGCGGCGGCCCCTGGTCGCCCCCCCTGGCCGCCCGTCCCTTGACCGCCGGGAGCGCGGGGCAGGAGCCGGGGCAGGGGGACGGGGGCCGGGGCAGGGAGTCGGGTGGCGGGTCAGGGGGTCGGGTGGCGGAGCAGGGCCGCGATGTGGGCCGCTGCCGTCGACAGGTGGTGGCGGGTGTCGCGGAGCTGGGTGTCGGTGACGCCATGGTCGCGGGCCGCGTCGCGGATGTCGTCGCGGAAGCGGTCCAGCAGGCGGTCCAGGTCGCGGGCCGGGTCTCCGGTGAAGTCCTCGTGCGCCCAGGAGGGTTCGTACCCGGCCGGGAAGTCGTCCGCGGCGGCGGAGTAGTGCGGTGCGGCCGCGGGCGCTGACCCGGCCGTGCCGGCCTGGCCGCGGCCGAAGGGGCGGTCCTTGGTGAACTCCTTGCCGAGGCCCTTCCCGAAATCACCGAACTCCTTGGCCAGTTCCGTCAGGCCCTCGCGGACGCCGGTCGGCCAGTCGCCGCGGGCGAAGTGGTCCTGCACGCGGTCCTGGACCTGCCGTGCGATCCGCTGCATCTCCTCCTGCGCCTGCGCCCGCGCCCGCGCCTGGGCCTCCTGGGCCTGGCGGCGGGCCTGCTGGGCCTCCTCCCGGGCCCGGCGGCTCTCGTCCTTGGCGCGGCGGGCCTGCTCCTTCCACTCCTGCTTGACCCGGCGCATCTCCTCCTTGGCGGCGCGCCAGGCCTCCTTGTCGCCGAGATCGCCGTACTCCCCGAAGGGGCCCGCGGCGCCGCCCGGAGCCTTGGGGCCCCGGCGCGCCTCGGAGGCGGCCGCCCGCATCTCGCGGCGCAGGTCGCCCGCCGCGCCGCGCACGTCGGCCTGGATCTCGGCGGCCAGTTCGGCGACCGACTCGCGGATCTCCAGCTCCAGGTCCGCCAACTCCCCGCTACGGTCGGCCAGTTCGGCGCGCCCGGCGTCCGTGATGGAGTACACCTTGCGGCCGCCCTCGGTGGTGTGCCGGACCAGGCCCTCGGCCTCCAGCTTGGCCAGGCGGGGGTAGACCGTGCCCGCCGAGGGGGCGTACAGCCCCTGGAAGCGTTCCTCCAGCAGCCTTATCACCTCGTACCCGTGCCGCGGGGCCTCGTCCAGCAGCTTGAGCAGGTACAGGCGGAGGCGTCCGTGGGCGAAGACGGGGGGCATGTCAGAGCACCTTCTTCTCGGTCGTGCCGTCAGCCGGGGCGTCGGTGGCATCGGTGGCCCCGGCGGCCGGGCCGGAGACCAAATTCTCCCCCGGTGCGGTCGGTGCGTGGTCGACCGGCCCGGGTGCCGGGCCGGTGCCCGGGTCCCGTGGGGGCTCGGCCTCCCAGGCGGCGCCGTCCTCGTCCTCGCGCGCCGGGCGGCGCAGCAGGGCGATCGAACCGGAGACCGTGGTGGCCCGGAGTCTGCCGGTGCCCGCGCCGAGCCGGCCGGTGATCTTGTGGGCGCCCCACTGGCCCTGGACCCGCAGTCCCTCGAAGGCGTTGGAGATCGTGCCGCTCGCCGTGTTCGCCTCCACCTCGGCGTCCGCCGGGTGCGGCAGGCGGATGGCGATCTCGCCGGAGACGCTGGTGAGGCCGACCTCGGTGGGGCCGTCCGGATCCAGATCGACGATCATGGAACCGCTGACGGAGTCGGCGCGGACGGCGGGGCCGGAGCCGTCGACCACGGTCAGGTCCCCGGAGACCGAGTGGAACCGCAGGTCGCCGGTGACCGCCTGGGCCTCCAGGTTCCCCGAGACGGTGTCCGCACGGACCGGGCCCGAGACGCCGACCAGGGTGGTGTCGCCGGTCACTCCCTTGATCACCGCCGGGCCGCGGATGCCGGAGACGACCGCGCCGGCCCCGACCACGCCGACCTCGACGCGGGTGCCTGCGGGGACCGCGAGGGAGACGACGGCGCTGCGCCGCCAGCCCTTGCGGTCGAGCCACTTCAGGAAGCCCTTCCAGGGCAGGTCGTCGTAGGCCACGGTGAGGGTGCCGTGCTCGTGGGTGACCAGCAGGGGCGGGCCCTCGATCTCGGAGACCTCCAGGCGGGCGGAACCTTCTTCCGTGCCCACCACGTTCACCGTTCCGTTGACGATGCGGACGTGCAGGTCGCTCACGGTGGTGTCGAAGGTCAGCTTCTGAGGTTCGGCGACGGACCACTCGGACATGTGACCTCCTGGACAGGACTCGGCCGGGGACGCGCCATATCGCGTTCTCCCGAGAAACACGATATATCGTGGCCTTGGGAAGTCAAGACACCCTTTCGCGTGATCGCCGGCACTTGGCCGCTCCGCCGAGCCGGGCTCCGGTGAGCTGCCTCGCCGGGCACCCTGCGAGCAGTGCAGTGCAGTGCAGTGCAGTGCAGTGCAGGGCAGTGCAGGGCAGTGCAGTGCAGTGCGGTGCGGTGCAGAGCAGGGCACGGCAGTGCAGGGATGCGGGGTGGTGGGGCGCGGGCGTATCGCGGGGGCTGCGAGCGCCGGCCGACGGTGCTGGGTATGTGGGGCCGCGGGGCCGTCCCCGGCAGCGCGAGCGGCCCGGGGCGTGGGTGTGGGGGGCCGGCGTGCGGAGCTGAGCGGGGTGGCCTGGATTCGCGCCTGAGGAGCCGGCCGGCCCGGGGCCTCAGGGCCGCTTCCGAGCGGCGACGACAAGGACCTGCGGCACACCACCTCTGACCCGGCCACTGGTCCCTGCGCAGGGCCGATGGGCGCCGGGGCGGCCGGCCGCCGATCGGTCTGGCTCGAGCGGAGGGCCGGGGAGCGCCGGGTGGGCTGTTCGGCCCGGCTCGTGCGCAGGGTCGGGGGTGCCGGGCTCGGCGGTGTCCCGGCCTGCGGGCCGCCTACTCCTCGTCCTCGTCGTCCAGCCGGGCCAGCCAGGTCGCCAGACGTTCCACCGGGACCTCGAAGTCCGGGTTCAGGTCGACGAACGTCCGCAGCTGCTCGGCGAGCCACTCGAAGGTGATCTCCTCCTCACCGCGCCGCTTCTCCAGTTCTTCAATGCCTCGGTCGGTGAAGTACACGGATGCTCTCCTGTGAATCGGCCAGGGGCCGGGGGATGTACCGCTCCAGGGTATGCGGAGACGCCGACGGGCCTCACCCGGCGGACGGCGAGCAGGACGGAGCGACCGCACGGCGAGCGGACCGTGATCGGGCACGGTGACCAGGCGGTCGGCGGGGGAGCGGCAGCGCTGGCGGGCGGGCGGGCTGGCGGGTGGGCGCCCGGAGTGCCTCGCGCCGGGGACGGGAAAGGGCCCGGCCCCGAGTCCGGTGGAGACTCGGGGCCGGGCCCTTCGGTGAGCGTGCCGTAGGCCTTACGCCTCGAACACCTCACGCACCAGCTGCTCCTGCTCGGCCTGGTGGCGCTTGGCCGAACCCACCGCCGGGGACGAGCCGTGCGGGCGCGAGATGCGCCGCAGGCGCTCGCCCGCCGGGATGTCCGCGCCGACCGCCAGGTCCAGGTGGTCGATCAGGTTGAGCGCGATGAACGGCCAGGCACCCTGGTTCGCCGGCTCCTCCTGCGCCCACAGGTACTTCTCGGCGTTCGGGTACTTGTTGACCTCCGCCTGGATCTCGGCACCCGGCAGCGGGTACAGCCGCTCGATGCGGATGATCGCCGTGTCCGTGGCGCCGCGCTTGACCCGCTCGGCCTCCAGGTCGTAGTACAGCTTGCCGGCCACGAAGACGACCTTGCGGACCGCCGCCGGGTCCGCGGTGGCGTCGCCGATGACGGGGCGGAACTGACCCGACGTGAACTCCTCCGTCTTCGACGCGGCGGCCTTCAGGCGCAGCATCGACTTCGGGGTGAAGACCACCAGCGGCTTGTGGTGCGGGTTGTGCACCTGCCACCGCAGGAGGTGGAAGTAGTTCGACGGGAGGGTCGGCATGGCGACCGTCATGTTGTTCTGGGCGCAGAGCTGGAGGAAGCGCTCGACACGGGCCGAGGAGTGGTCCGGGCCCTGTCCCTCGTAGCCGTGCGGCAGGAGGAGGGTGACGCCGGACGTCTGGCCCCACTTCTGCTCCGCGGCCGAGATGTACTCGTCGACCACGGTCTGGGCGCCGTTGACGAAGTCGCCGAACTGCGCCTCCCACATGACGAGCGCGTCGGGGCGGGCCAGTGAGTAGCCGTACTCGAAGCCCATGACGGCGTACTCGGAGAGCAGCGAGTTGTAGACGTTGTAGCGCGCCTGCTCCTCGGCGAGGTACATCAGCGGCGTGAACTCCTCGCCCGACTCGCGGTCGATGAGGACCGCGTGGCGCTGGCCGAAGGTGCCCCGCTGGGAGTCCTGGCCGGACAGGCGGACCGGGGTGCCCTCCAGCAGGAGGGAGCCGACCGCGAGGGTCTCGCCCATGCCCCAGTCGATCGTGCCGTCCTCGACCATCGCCGCCCGCCGCTGCAGCTGCGGCAGCAGACGCGGGTGGACGTGGAAGGTGTCGGGGATGTTGACCTGCGACTCGGCGATCCGCTTGACGACCTCCGTGGAGATCGCGGTGTTCACGGCGACCGGGAAGTCCGCCTGCGGGTCCGACACCGGGCCGGAGGCCGGCTGGGACGTGGCCTCGCGGACCTCCGTGAAGACCTTCTCCAGCTGGCCCTGGTAGTCCTGCAGGGCCTGCTCGGCCTCTTCCAGGGTGATGTCGCCGCGACCGATCAGGGACTCGGTGTAGAGCTTGCGCACCGAGCGCTTCTTGTCGATCAGGTCGTACATCAGCGGCTGGGTGAAGGCCGGGTTGTCCGACTCGTTGTGACCGCGGCGGCGGTAGCAGATGAGGTCGATCACCACGTCCTTGTTGAACGCCTGGCGGAACTCGAAGGCCAGACGCGCGACGCGCACCACGGCCTCGGGGTCGTCGCCGTTCACGTGGAAGATCGGGGCCTCGATCATGCGGGCCACGTCGGTGGCGTACATCGACGAGCGCGAGGACTCCGGCGCCGCGGTGAAGCCGACCTGGTTGTTGATGACGATGTGGACCGTGCCGCCGGTGCGGTAGCCGCGCAGCTGCGACATGTTCAGGGTCTCGGCCACCACGCCCTGGCCCGCGAAGGCCGCGTCGCCGTGCAGCGCGACCGGCAGGACCGTGAAGTCCGTGCCGCCCTTGTTGATGATGTCCTGCTTGGCGCGGGCGATGCCCTCGATGACCGGGTCGACCGTCTCCAGGTGGGACGGGTTGGCGGCCAGCGAGACCTTGATCTGCTCGCCGTCCAGGCCGGTGAAGGTGCCCTCGGCGCCCAGGTGGTACTTCACGTCGCCGGAGCCGTGCATCGACTTCGGGTCGAGGTTGCCCTCGAACTCGCGGAAGATCTGCGCGTACGACTTGCCGACGATGTTGGCGAGGACGTTCAGGCGGCCGCGGTGGGCCATGCCGATGACGACCTCGTCCAGGCGGGACTCCGCCGCGGAGTCGATCACCGCGTCGAGCAGCGGGATGACGGACTCGCCGCCCTCCAGCGAGAACCGCTTCTGGCCGACGTACTTCGTCTGCAGGAAGGTCTCGAAGGCCTCCGCGGCGTTCAGGCGGCGCAGGATGCGCAGCTGCTCCTCGCGCTCCATCTTGGAGTGCGGGCGCTCCACGCGGTCCTGGATCCACTTGCGCTGCTTGGGGTCCTGGATGTGCATGAACTCGATGCCGGTGGTGCGGCAGTACGAGTCGCGCAGCACGCCGAGGATGTCCCGGAGCTTCATCAGCGACTTGCCGGCGAAGCCGCCGACCGCGAAGTCGCGCTCCAGGTCCCACAGGGTGAGCCCGTGCTCGGTGATGTCCAGGTCGGGGTGCTTGCGCTGCTTGTACTCCAGCGGGTCGGTGTCGGCCATGACGTGGCCGCGGACCCGGTAGGAGTGGATCAGCTCGAAGACACGGGCGGCCTTGGTGACGTCGTCGTCGTGCGAGGCGTCGATGTCCTTGAGCCAGCGGACCGGCTCGTAGGGGATGCGCAGCGCCTCGAAGATGTCGTCGTAGAAGCCGCTCTCGCCCAGCAGCAGGTTCGCCACCTGGCGCAGGAACTCGCCGGAGGCGGCGCCCTGGATGACCCGGTGGTCGTAGGTCGACGTGAGCGTCATGACCTTCGAGATGCCGAGCTTGTTCAGGGTGTCCTGGCTGGTGCCCTGGAACTCCGCCGGGTAGTCCATGGAGCCGACGCCCATGATCACGGACTGGCCGGGCATCAGACGCGGCACGGAGTGGACGGTGCCGAGGCCGCCGGGGTTGGTCAGGGAGACCGTCACGCCGGTGAAGTCGTCCATCGTCAGCTTGTTGTCGCGGGCGCGACGGACGATGTCCTCGTAGGCCTGCCAGAACTCGAAGAAGTTCAGCGTCTCGGCCTTCTTGATGGCGGCCACGACGAGCTGGCGGTCACCGTTCGGCTTGACCAGGTCGATGGCCAGGCCGAGGTTGACGTGCGGCGGCTTGACCAGGGTCGGCTTGCCGTCCTTCTCGCCGAACGCGTGGTTCATCGCCGGCATGGCCTTGATGGCCTGCACCATCGCGTACCCGATGAGGTGCGTGAAGGAGATCTTCCCGCCGCGGGCGCGCTTGAGGTGGTTGTTGATGACGATGCGGTTGTCGAACAGCAGCTTCACCGGGACCGCGCGGACCGAGGTGGCGGTCGGCAGCTCCAGCGAGGCGTTCATGTTCTTCGCGACGGCCGCGGACGGACCGCGCAGCGTCACGTACTCGGGACCGTCGGGCGCCTCCGTGGCGGGAGCGGCCTTCGCCTTGGGCTGAGCGGGCGCCTGTGCGGGCTGCGCCGGCTTGGCCGGGGCGGGGGCCGCCTTGGCCGCGGGAGCGGGGGCGGGGGCCGGAGCGGGAGCTGCGGCGGGCTTCGGCGCCGCCGGGGCCGGCGCGGGCGCGGCCTGGGCCTGGGCCTGGGCGGCCTGCGGGGCCGGGGTGGTGGTCTCTGCGGCCCCCGCGGCCGCAGGTCCCGCCGGAGCCGGGGTGGCAGGAGCACCCGGCTTGTAATCGGCGAAGAAGTCCCACCAGGCGCGGTCTACCGAATTCGGGTCCTGGAGGTACTGCTGATAGATCTCGTCGACGAGCCACTCGTTCGGACCGAACGCCGCTGCGGGGTTCTTCCCGGTGGCTTGGTCCTCGGTCGAGACGCTCGGGTTACTGGGGGACTGTGGCGACACGGCGGCAACCGCCCTCTTCCGCTTCACAAGGTGATGGACAGCGGAAATAAAGGCTACGCCTCCAAGACCGCGAAGGTCAGGTCGGGTCCGTTCATCGTCGCGTAAGTCACATCAGAAATCTTGTTTCAGGGCTTGATCTGGCGGGAAACAAGCGTGGTTCCGCATGTGGGAGGGTGCACCGGCGCCGGCCCTGCGCGCCTTCGTTCGACGGGTGGCGCGGGCCTGTCCCCGATCACACGTGTCCAGCTGCGCGGGAGCGGCGGCGACGGTCGTGGATCTTGTGCTTCCGATTCGAACTTTACGTCAACTTGAAACGGGGGACAGTCCCGGAAGAGTGACGATGATCCGGCAGCCCCGCTCGGATTCGGCCACACCGATCCGGCCGCCGTGCAGATCCACCGCCCACCGGGCGATCGCGAGACCGAGCCCTGTGCCGCCGTCGCTGCCCGGGCCGTGCGGCCGGGTCACGGAACCGCGGTTGAACCGCTCGAACACGCGGTGCCACTCCGACCGCGGGATGCCGGGGCCCTCGTCCAGGACCTCCAGCTGCAGCGACTGGGGCTGCGGGCCGCGCCGCGCCTTCAGCGTCACCCGGCCGTGCGGCGGGCTGTGCTTGACCGCGTTGTCGATCAGGTTCGCGACGACCTGGTGGATGCGCTCGGGGTCGGCGTGCGCGGTCAGCTCCGGCGGCGAGACGTCGAGATGCAGATGCACGTCCGTACGGGTGTGGCTGCCCGAGCCGGAGGCGATGCCCGCGCGCGCGGAGGCGACCATGTTGGCCTCCTTCAGTACGCCCGAGAGATACGGCCACACCTCGAAGCGGCGCATCTTCAGCGGTACGACGCCGTTGTCGAGGCGGGACAGGTCCAGCAGCGTCTCCACCAGCCGGCCGAGCCGCTCGGTCTGCTTCAGGGCCGTGCGCATGGTCTCCGGGTCGGCCTCGGTGACCCCGTCGACGATGTTCTCCAGCACCGCGCGCAGGCCGGCGATGGGCGTGCGCAGCTCGTGGGAGACGTTCGCCACCAGCTCCTTGCGCTGGAGGTCCTGGGCCTCCAGCTCGTCGGCCATGACGTTGATCGTCCCGGCGAGGTCGCCGAGTTCGTCCCGGCGGTTGTCCCGCACGCGGCGCGTGTAGTCGCCCTCGGAGATGGACCGGGCGACCGTGTTCATCTCGTCCAGCGGCATGGTGAGCGAATGTGCCACGAACTGCGTGATCAGCAGTGTGGCGATCATCGAGAAGACCGTGATGAAGCGCAGCTCCGTCTTGGTGTGCACCGCGACGATCGACAGACCCGTGGTGATCAGCACCGCGATGACGACCAGCGCGCCCAGCTTGGTCTTGATCGAGAACGGGCGGACGCCGCCCCAGGGGTCCTCCCCGGGGCTCCTCCGTGCGGCCTGGCGCCCGTCGGCGCTCACGGTGTCGGCGTCTCCAGTGCGTAGCCGACACCGTGCACCGTGCGGATCCGCTCGGCGCCGATCTTCCGCCGCAGCGCCTTGATGTGGCTGTCGACCGTGCGGGTGCCGGAGGCGTCCGCCCAGTCCCAGACCTCGGCCAGCAGCTGCTCACGGGAGAGCACCGCGCGCGGGGTGTTCGCCAGGCACACCAGCAGATCGAACTCGGTGGGCGTCAGGTGGACGTCCTCGGACCTCACCCGCACCCGGCGCTGCGCGTGGTCGATCTCCAGCTCACCGAGGCGCAGGATGCCGGAGCGGGGCGTGGACGCGGCCACGGCCGCCCGTTCCACGCGCCGCAGCAGCACGTGCACGCGCGCCGCCAGCTCCCGCATCGAGAACGGCTTGGTCATGTAGTCGTCGGCGCCGACCCCGAGCCCGACCAGCATGTCGGTCTCGTCGTCCCGCGCGGTCAGCATCAGCACGGGTACCGGCCGCTGCGCCTGCACCCGCCGGCAGACCTCGAGCCCGTCGAAGCCGGGCAGCATGATGTCGAGGATCAGCAGGTCGGGCTGCCACGCCTCGGCCGTGTCGACCGCGGCGGGACCGTCGGCCGCGGTCTGCACCGAAAATCCCTCGGCGCGGAGCCGGGCCGCGATGGCGTCGACGATCGTGGGGTCGTCCTCCACGACCAGCACCCGGCGCTGTGCGCCCGGGGTCGTCGTCGCGCCGCTCTGGGAGGTGTGTGTCTGCTCCATCGCCCGCCCCTGTTGTTGCTTTCCGGAATCCGTGGGGTGATCCCATGTCTGCGATTGACGCTTGAATGATCCGCGTCAGTGCAGCACATTACGGGGACTCACCGCGCTGTCGCTATCCAGGTCGGACGCCGAGGTGCACGGCGTCCGGAACGCCCCGGGCAACCGGCACCTCTTCGGTACGCACCTGTCGGAACCCGGCATTCCGCAAGGTTCCTTCAAATTCCGGAGAGGGTGTCGCCGACCACACCGCGAGCACCCCACCGGGTGTCAACGTCCTTGCGCACGCGGCAAGTCCGGCCGTCGCGTAGAGGCCGTCGTTGCCCTCCGTGACGGTCCACCCCGGACCGTTGTCGATGTCGAGGCACAACGCGTCGAACGTGTCCGATGTCTCATTGACGTAAGTGATCAGATCGGACTCCACGATCTCGCAGCGCGGATCGGCCAGCGCACCTGCGGACAGTCCGGACAGCGGGCCGTGGCGGTGCCAGTCGATGACGGCGGGTTCCCGCTCCACGACGACGATCCGTCCCCAGCGGGCGTCGGCGGCCGCGTGCGCGAGTGAGAAGCCCACTCCCAGCCCTCCGATCAGCACGTCCGGCGCCGGGCGGCCGTCCAGGGCGGCGTACGCGGCGTCGACCAGGAGCCGCTCCGAGCGGCCGTCGGAGGTGTCCATCAGGAAACAGCCGTTGGCGATGATCTGCAGCAGCGCACCGTGCCGGCGCAGCACCACTTCGCCGTACGGGCCGTCGCGCCGGTCCAGGACCACGGGTGAGTCGTACACGGCAGTCATGAGGTCATCCTGCTTGAACGAGGCCCTGCATTCACGGGAATTACGGATGACGGGCCGGCCGCGCGGACCGTGCCGTCCGGCCCGACGGCACCCCTGACACGACACCCTCGGCGCCCTGGGCGCCCTCGAATTCCACGGCGTCCACGGCGTCCGCTGCCTCCTCGGCCGCTTCGTCGGTCTCTCAGGTGCCCGGGCGACGGGCCTCGGACGCAGCCGGAGCATGAAAGGTTGCTGTGAATCCGCTCGCGCGTGGCGTCGGTCATAGACAGCGGACCGCGAACCGCCAAGGGTGGGGCGCGACGGAAGGAGCGCCTCACCGTGGAACGGATCGCGACGGGCCCCGAGGCGGCCGCGTCCCGGCCCTCGCCGGGCATCACCCTTTCCGGCACCACCGCCGCCCTCCCGCCTCCCGGCGTCGACGGCACCGCGGCCGTCCGGCCTCCCGGCGTCGACGGCATCGCAGCCCTCGCGGCCCCCGGCGTCGCCGGGCTGCTGGACGGCATGCCGCGTCAGCGCGGGGCGACGGCGCCCGCCCCGGTGTTCGTCGAAGCGCCCCCGGCCGCCCCGGCCCCACGCTGGTGGCACCTGCTGCCCACACCGGCGGGCACCCCGTTCACCTTCGCCTACGTCGCCGTCCTGGCCGTCACCTCCGTCGTCACCGCGCTGGCCGACCCCGCACTCGTCCACTCCCTCCACGCGGGCTCGAGCACCGACGTGGCCCATCTGCTGCGCGCCCCCGTCGCGGTGCTGCTGGCGAGCGCCGTGTGGATCGCGGGCGGCCTCCTCTCGCCGTACGCGCTGGCCGTCGCCGTCGTGCTCACCGCCCTGGAGCGGCGAACGGGCGGGGTGCGCGCGATGGGCGTGTTCCTCGCCGGGCATGTCGTGGCCACGCTCGCCACCGAGGTCCCGGTGGGCCTGGCGGTGCTGTTCGGGCACCTTCCGCAGACCTCGCTGCACCGCCTCGACTACGGCATCAGCTTCGGCGTCGCGGCCGGCATCGGCGCGCTGGCCGGTCTGCTCCGGCCGTGGCTGCGCTGGCCCCTGCTCCTGCTGGTGGGCGGCACGCTCGTGAACGACCTGATCGCCTTCTCGGACCCCATGACGAACTGGGGACACCTCATCGCCCTCGCGACCGGCGTCGCAAGCTGGCCGCTGGTCCGGCCCCGGCGGCGGGCCGCTGGTCCGGCCCCGCGTTCCCGGTGATCTCCCGCTTGCCGTAGCGCCCGCCGGGGTCGGCGGCACCCCCGTCGGCCGGGAAACACCGGCGTCGTCCGCTGATCGCCGACAGCGAACACCGTTCCGGGAACATCGGCGGCCCCCCGAGCATTGAGTCGGCATAGCTCAAGTTGACTGCCTAAGGGGAGATCATGGCTGCTGAGTCCACGGCGTTCACTCTCGTTCTGCCCGTGCTGCCGCTCGACGACGAGGTCGTGCTGCCCGGCATGGTGGTTCCGCTGGACCTGAGCGACGCCGAGGTGCGGGCCGCGGTGGAGGCCGCACAGGCCGCCGCCCGGTCCGAGCCCGGAAAGCCCAGGGTGCTGCTGGTGCCGCGCATCGACGGGACCTACGCGAAGACCGGTGTGCTGGGCACGGTCGAGCAGGTGGGCCGGCTGGCCGACGGCGATCCGGGTGCCCTGATCCGGGGCCGGAGCCGGGTGCGCATCGGTGCCGGCACCACCGGCCCCGGTGCCGCTCTCTGGGTGGAGGGCGCCCGCGTCGGGGAGAGCGTGCCCGATCCGCTGCCGGGTCAGGCCGCCGAACTCGTCAAGGAGTACAAGGCGCTCGCCACCGCCTGGCTGAAGAAGCGTGGCGCCTGGCAGGTCGTGGACCGCGTCCAGGCCATCGACGACGTCTCCGCGCTCGCCGACAACTCCGGATACTCGCCGTTCCTGACCATCGAGCAGAAGGTCGAGCTGCTGGAGACCGCCGACCCGGTGGCGCGGCTGAAGCTCGCCGCGCAGCAGCTGCGCGACCACCTGGCCGAGCAGGACGTGGCCGAGACCATCGCCAAGGACGTCCAGGAGGGCGTCGACAAGCAGCAGCGGGAGTTCCTGCTGCGCCGCCAGCTGGAGGCGGTCCGCAAGGAACTGCGCGAACTGAACGGCGAGCAGGAGGGCGAGGAGTCCGACGACTACCGCGCCCGGGTGGAGGCCGCCGACCTGCCGGAGAACGTCCGCGAGGCCGCGCTGAAGGAGGTCGACAAGCTGGAGCGGTCCTCCGACCAGTCCCCCGAGGGCTCGTGGATCCGCACCTGGCTGGACACCGTGCTGGAGCTGCCGTGGAACGAGCGGACCGAGGACGAGTACGACATCCAGGGCGCCAAGGCGGTCCTGGACGCCGAGCACGCGGGCCTGGAGGACGTGAAGGAACGCATCACCGAGTACCTGGCGGTGCGCAAGCGGCGCGGCGACCGGGGCCTGGGCGTCGTCGGCGGCCGGCGCGGCGGTGCCGTGCTCGCCCTGGTGGGCCCGCCCGGCGTCGGCAAGACCAGCCTGGGCGAGAGCGTCGCCCACGCCATGGGCCGCAAGTTCGTCCGGGTCGCGCTCGGCGGCGTCCGCGACGAGGCCGAGATCCGCGGTCACCGCCGTACCTACGTCGGCGCGCTGCCCGGCCGGATCGTGCGCGCCGTCAAGGAGGCCGGGTCCATGAACCCGGTGGTCCTGCTCGACGAGATCGACAAGGTGGGCTCGGACTTCCGCGGCGACCCGGCCGCGGCCCTGCTGGAGGTGCTCGACCCGGCGCAGAACCACACCTTCCGGGACCACTACCTGGAGGTCGAACTCGACCTGTCGGACGTGGTCTTCCTCGCCACCGCCAACGTCCTGGAGGCCATCCCGGAGGCGCTCGCCGACCGTATGGAGATCGTCCGCCTGGACGGCTACACCGAGGACGAGAAGGTCGTCATCGCCCGGGACCACCTGCTCCCGCGCCAGCTGGAGCGGGCCGGCCTGGCCGCGGACGAGGTCACGATCGACGAGAGCGCGCTGCGCAAGCTCGCCGGCGAGTACACGCGCGAGGCGGGCGTGCGCAATCTGGAGCGGTCCGTCGCACGACTGCTCCGCAAGGTCGCCGCCCAGCACGAACTCGGCGAGCGGAAGCTGCCGCTCACCGTCCGGGACGAGGACCTGCGCGGTCTGATCGGGCGCCCGCACCACGTGCCCGAGTCCGCCCAGGACCCGGCCGAGCGCCGTACGGCCGTCCCCGGGGTGGCGACCGGCCTCGCGGTCACCGGCGCGGGTGGCGACGTGCTCTTCGTCGAGGCGTCCCTCGCCGACCCGGAGACCGGCGCGGCGGGCCTGACCCTGACCGGTCAGCTGGGCGACGTGATGAAGGAGTCGGCGCAGATCGCGCTGAGCTTCCTGCGCAGCCGCGGCGCCGAGCTGGAGCTGCCCGTGGGCGACCTGAAGGACCGGGGCGTGCACATCCACTTCCCGGCGGGCGCGGTTCCCAAGGACGGCCCGAGCGCCGGCATCACGATGACGACGGCTCTCGCCTCCCTGCTCTCCGGCCGGCTGGTCCGCACGGACGTGGCCATGACCGGTGAGGTCTCGCTGACCGGCCGGGTGCTGCCCATCGGCGGCGTGAAGCAGAAGCTGCTCGCCGCCCACCGCGCCGGGGTGACCACCGTGATCATCCCGAAGCGCAACGAGCCCGACCTGGACGACGTCCCGGCCGAGGTGCTGGACAAGCTCGACGTCCACGCCGTGACCGACGTCCGCCAGGTCCTGGAGCTGGCGCTCGCACCCGCCGTGAACGGCGCGACGCCCGAGGTTCCGGTGGCGGCGTGACGGACGCCGCCGGATGAGTGAGGGCCCGGGTCCCGTGAGGGGCGCCCGGGCCTTCGCCATGCCGCGGCCTTCGCCATGCCGTGGCCTTCGCCATGCCGTGGCCTTCGCCATGCCGTGGCCTTCGCCATGCCGCGCCCAGGTCCGGCCTCTCCCCGTCACCTCTTTCTCCGCCGGCCGGCTCCCGACCAGGCGCGGACAGCGATCAAGTCGGTAGAATTCGGACGTGGACGGGCAGGACGGCAGGCCCTCCGGTCTGATCGGTGCGGTGATCGCGGGCTACCGGGTCGAGCGGGAAGTCGGCCGCGGTGGCATGGCCGTCGTCTACTGCGCCAAGGACCTTCGCCTCGGCCGGACGGTCGCCCTGAAACTGCTGGCTCCCGAGTACACCCGCAACGACGGATTCCGCCGCCGTTTCGCGCAGGAGTCCCGGGTCGCGGCCGCGATCGACCATCCCAACATCGTCCCCGTCTTCGAGGCGGGCGAGGCCGACGGGATCCTGTACATCGCCATGTGCCTCGTCTGCGGACTCGACCTGCGCGCCCTGATCGACCGGGAGGGCCCGCTGCCGGTGGCCGCCGCTCTGCGCATCGCGGCCCAGCTGGCCTCCGCGCTCGACGCGGCCCACGCGCGCGACCTGGTGCACCGGGACGTCAAGCCCGCGAACGTCCTGGTGGCCAAGGGCATCGACAGCGACCATCCCGAGCACGTCTACCTCACGGACTTCGGCCTGGCGAAGAAGTCTCTGGCACTCACCGGGTTCACCACCGCGGGCGAGTTCGTCGGGACCCTCGACTACGTGGCGCCCGAGCGGATCGCCGGCCGCCCGGTCGACGGCAGGTCCGACCTGTACAGCCTGGCCTGTGTGGTCCACGAGACCCTGGTCGGCCACCCGCCCTACCAGCGGGCGGACCACCTCGATCTGCTCTGGGCCCACCAGTACGACCCGCCGCCCACGCTGAGCGAGGAGCGGCCGGGCATCCCGCCGGCCGCCGACGACGTCCTGAAGCGGGCCCTGGCGAAGATCCCCGACGACCGCTACGACTCCTGTCTGGAGTTCGTGGCGGCCCTGCGTGCCGCGACCGGAGAGGCCGGCCCGCGCGGCCGTACGCCGACGCTGCTGGACGCCCGGGTGGCGGCAGGCGCCGCCGATCCCCGCCCGGCGCCGGGCTCGGAGCCCCACGCGGCTCCCGGCCCGGAGTCCGGCACGCCTTCCGGCCCGGAGTCCGGCACGCCTTCCGGTCCGAAGGCCCACGCGGCCTCCCGCCCGGGTGCTCCCACGCCGTCCCGCCCGGTGCCCGCTCCGCCCTCCTGGGCCGCCCCCGTCCTCCGGGGCCCGATCGCCGCGCGGCACGGCTGAGCCGTGAAGTCGATCGCCGCGCGGCACGGCTGAGCCGTGAAGCCGGCGGTTACCGCCTTCGCCGTCCCCGCCCTGGGCACGTCGCCACCGGGTGACCCCGGCACGCAACCGCACGGCAGCCCGGCACGCAACCGTGCGGCACCCCGGCACGTAACCGCGCGGCACCCCGGTCCCGCCCCCTGTCCCACCCCGGTGTGCCGTCAGGCCTCAGGGGGCGGTGACCGACTGCTCCGCCCACACCGTCTTGCCGACCCGGTCGTGCCGGGTGCCCCAGCGCTCGGCGAGCTGGGCGACCAGCAGCAGACCCCGTCCCCCCTCGTCGAAGGTCCGGGCCCGGCGCATGTGCGGGGTGGTCCCGCTGGAGTCGTACACCTCGCTGATCAGCGTCTTGCCCTGGTGGATCAGCCGGAGCCGGATGGGCGGGCGGCCGTAGCGGATGGCGTTGGTGACCAGCTCGCTGACCATCAGCTCCGTGGGGAACGCGGCCTCGTCCAGGCCCCACGCGGAGAGCTGCTCGGTGGCGTAATGGCGGGCGATCGAGACGACCGTGGGCTCGTTCGCCAGCTCCCAGGAGGCGACCCGGTCCTCGTGCAGCGCCCGGGTACGGGCCACCAGCAGGGCGATGTCGTCGTCGGGCCGATGCGTCAGCAGCTCGGTGAGCACCCGGTCGCAGACCGAGTCCAGCGACTTCGCCGGGCGGCCGAGCGCGGCGAACATCTTGTCCAGCGCCTCGTCGATGTCGTGCTCACGGGCCTCGAACAGCCCGTCCGTGTAGAGGGCGAGCAGACTGCCCTCCGGCAGCTCGGTCTCGACCGCCTCGAAGGGCAGCCCGCCGAGCCCGAGCGGCGGCCCCGCGGGCACGTCGACGAAGCGGACCGTGCCGTCCGGGGTGACCACGGCCGGCGGCGGGTGGCCGGCCCGGGCCATGGTGCAGCGGCGCGCGACCGGGTCGTACACCGCGTACAGGCAGGTGGTGCCGATGCCGCCGGCGGTCTCGGCGGCCGGGTCCGCGCTGCCCTCGTCGGCGGCGAGCCGCAGGACCAGGTCGTCGAGGTGGGTGAGGAGTTCGTCGGCCGGCAGGTCGACGTCCGCCAGGGTGCGCACCGCCGTACGCAGCCGGCCCATGGTGGCGGAGGCACGGATGCCGTGACCGACCACGTCGCCCACGACGAGCGCCACCCGTGCGCCCGACAGCGGGATCACGTCGAACCAGTCACCGCCCACGCCGGCCCGGGTCGCGGCGGGCAGATAGCGGGTCGCGATCTCCAGCGCCCCCTGTTCGGGCAGCGTGTGCGGCAGCAGGCTGCGCTGCAGGGCCATGGTCGTGGTGCGGGCCCGCGTGTAGGTGCGGGCCTGCTCGATGCCGCCCGCGGCCTTGGCCGTGTACTCCTCGGCCAGCCGCAGATCCTCCGGGCCGAACGGCTCCCGGCCGCGGTGCCGTCCGAAGAGGGCCACGCCGAGGGTGCTGCCGTGGGTGAGCAGCGGCACCGCGAGCAGCGACCGGGCGCCGGAGGTGCGCAGCCACGCGGCGCCCGGGTCCAGCGCCGCCCACGCGGCGACGGCCGGGTCCGTCGTGTCGTACAGGAGCGGCCGGCCCGCCGCCAGGCAGCGCACCGGCGGGGAGTCCGCCGGGCAGACGATCGCCTCGCCCACCCCGGCGCCGTGCCCGGGCCCGTCGCCGTCCGGCACCGCGCGCAGTGCGGCGCGGCGCAGTACCACCGGGCCGGGCCCCGGAGCCTGGTCCTCGGTGCCGGTGCGCGGGGAGTCGAGCAGGTCGACCGCCATGACGTCGGCCAGCCGGGGGACCGTGACCTCGCCGAGTTCCTGGGCGGCACGGGCCTGGTCCGCCGCCGTGCCGACGCGCGAGCCGCCCTCGTCCGAGGGGTGCTCTCGTGCGGCGGGGTCCTCGGTGGGCTGCTGGGTGGACAGGCAGACGGCGCGCACCTGGCCGCCGGCGTCCTTGAGCGGGGTGAGCACGGCGGTCCGGCCCAGCTCCGGTACGAGGCGGACGCGCACCTCCTGGGGCCGCCCGGACTCCAGCGCCTGCCGCATCGAGCGGTCGGTCTCGTCGCTGGCAGCGCCGGGCACGATGTGGGCGAGCCGCAGCCCGCGGATCGCCGCCTCGGGCAGGGCCAGGGCGTGCTCCATGCGGCGGTTGGCGCGCACCAGCCGCAGCTCCGTGTCGAAGATGACCAGCGGAAACGGCGACTGCAGGAACGTCCATTCCTCCAGCGGCTCGCCCCGGGGCGGCTGGGCGCGGGCCGTCACGGCGCTCACCACCAGCCAGTCGACGCTTCCGGCGGCCGAGGTCCGGCGGTGCGCGAGTACACCCAGCTCCAGGGCCCGGCCGTCCCGGTGGCGGAGCGGGAGGGTGCCGTTCCAGCGTTCGCGCCCGGCCAGTGCGCGCCGGGCCGCTCCGCCGTCGGCGTCGAGCAGCGCGGTGGCGGGCCGTCCGACGACCGCCGAGGAGTCGTAGCCGAGCAGCCGCCGGGCGCCCTCGCTCCAGCCGGTGAGGATGCCCCGTGCATCGATGGTGGCCGTGGCCGTGTACGTCGACTGTCGATCCATCGCCGCTCATCTCGCCCTTGCTCGGCAGGCTCTCCCTGACCAGCATGATCCCGGGCGGCGCGGAGCACCAACGCAGAATGCGGCACGGAAAAAGGGGCCGTAGGCGCCCCGGCCGCGTGCGGCCGGGTGCGCGGGGAGCACCGGTGTCACGCGGGCGTCATCCGGTGGCGTGGGGCCGCACCGGGGTCGTGCGGCCCGCACCCTGTGTCGTGCGGGCCGCAGCTCGAGTGCGGGGGCGAGGCTCTCCCGGAGCCTCGCCCCCGCCGGGTGAGGCTCTTCCGCAGCGTGCCCCCCGCCGGGTGCGGCAGGGGCCACGGGCGCGGATGTCAGCCGTTGGCCAGGGCCTGCACCCGGTCCAGGGCTCCGTTGAACCTGTCGTGGTCGCCGACGGTCGGGCCGGAGGAGGTGTACTGCCACATCGTGTAGTACGGCCAGCCGGCCGGCAGCGTCCCCGGGTCGGAGGCGTACCGGGCGATCCACAGCGGGTCGTTCGCGGCGAAGCCGCCGTAGTTCCCCGTGCACTGGGACCACCAGCTGGTGGCGGTGTAGATCACGGGATACCTGCCGGTGCGGGCCTTGTAGGTGTTGACGAAGTCGGCGATCCAGCCGACCGTCTGGCTCGCGGTCCTGCCGTAGCAGGCGGCACCGTAGGGGTTCCACTCGATGTCGAGGACGCCCGGCAGGGTCCGGCCGTCCCGGGACCAGCCGCCGCCGTGGTCGACGAAGTAGTTGGCCTGGGTGGCGCCGCTGGTGGTGTCCGGGGTCGCGAAGTGGTAGGCGCCGCGGATCATGCCCACGTTGTAGGAGCCGTTGTACTGCTGGGCGAAGTACGGGTTGGTGTAGTACGTGCCCTCGGTGGCCTTCGTGTACGCCCAGCGCACCCCGCTGCTCCACAGGGTCGACCAGGCGACGTTGCCCTGGTACGCGGAGACGTCCACGCCCTCGGTCTGGGTGACGTCGGCCGTGCTGGGCGTGCCGCCGCGGCCGTCGTGCGCGAGGACGCCGATGCCCAGGTGTGCGGAGCCGCGGACGGGCGTGGTCGCGGCCTGGGCGGAGGTGAGGGGCAGCGTGAGGGTCAGCGCCGCGAGCAGGGCCGTGAGGAGGACGGCCAGGGGGCGCGGGCGGACGGGGCCGGGTCTGTGCACGGGCATGACGTGCCTCCGGAAACGAGGTGGGGGAAGCGTGGCGGTGACCGATGCGTGGGGGGCCGCACCACTGGCGTGGGCATGCCACTGTTTGCCTGGTAAAGAAGCTACGCACGTAGATGACGGGGTGGGAAGGGGGTCCGGAGCCCGCCGTTGGTCTACGCCTGCGAAATACTGACGGAGCTGGGGCGATGAGGGCGAATGACGGAAACTTTCAGTACCGCGAAACCGATCAGGGGTAGTGACGTGCACGAGGACGCGAACGGCGACGCACATCGCGTCACCGGCCAGATGACGCCCAGTGGTGCGGACCAGGAATTCCTGGCACTGGAACGCGAGTTGACCGTGCTGCTCCGGCGTGCCCGGGCCAACCAGGGGGAGATGGCCCGCGAGGTCCATCCGGACCTGGAGTCCTCCGCGTACGGCCTGCTCATCCGGCTGGACGAGCTGGGCGGCCAGCGGGCCACCGAACTCGCCGCCTACATCGGCGTCGGCAAGGCCACCATGTCCCGCCAGTTGCGCGCCCTGGAGGACCTGGGCCTGATCGCCCGCCAGCCCGACCCGGCCGACGGCCGGGCCTGGCTCGTCACCCTCACCGACACGGGGCGCGGCCGGGTCGGCAAGGTCCGCGAGGCACGCCGTGCGCGCTACGTCAGCCAGCTCGCCCACTGGGACCGCCACGAGGTCTCGGAACTCGCCCGGCTGCTGCACGAGTTGAACGGCGTCATGGAGAGGTAGTCCCCGCCTGCCGGGGCCGCACCGCTGAGGCCCCTCGGCAGAGCCCCGCAAGGCCCCGCGAGACCCTCGGCAGAGCCCCGCAAGGCCCCACGAGACCCTCGGCAGAGCCCCGCAAGGCCCCACGAGACCCTCGGCGGTCGCTCACAGCTCCACGTACGCCACCGTCGCGTCGTCGTGCGTCTTGCTCCGGCCGAGGAACGTCCGTTCCTCCCGGTCCGCCGTCTCCAGCTCCCTCACCCGCTCGACCAGCGAGCGGGCGCCGGCCTTGACGACCGTGTCGAACAGGGCCGTCCAGTCGCCCTGGTGGAACTTCTCCGTCCAGCGGGTCGCCCCGTCCGTCAGCGCGGCCAGCGCGCGGACCTCTCGCCGGGGCACGGCACCGGTGACCGCGCGTGCGGCCACCGAGGGGTCGGCGGCGGCCGTGAAGAAGCCGCCCTCCTTGTTGCGCAGCGTGGCGTCCACCAGGGCGTCGGTGGCGAGCGCGGACGGGGGCAGCCGGTCGAGCCGGTCGTCCAGCACCGCGGTGACCGTGCCGTCGGGCCCCTGCAGCAGCAAGGCCGAATCGGACAGCACCAGATACTCCACCGTGTCGGCGGACCAGCGGGTCAGGACCACGGTTGCCTGCGGGGTCCGTGGGTGAGAAAGGTCACAGGTGCCGACGTGGGCCTCGGCGGTCCGGCGGACAGCGCGCCCCAGGAGCTCCGGCAGCGTCAGATCTCGCCTGGAAACGGTCAGTTCGGTCAGCGCCCCGCCCAGCCGCGCGGTGAACCAGGGAACGGAATGCAGGCAGCCCGTTCCACCGGCCGGCGGCGTGACCCCGTCCAGGACGACCACGCAACCTCCCTGTCCGGAGGCGGGTAGTCCGACGCCCACGAAGTCCTCGTTGGGGCGGGCGGCGGCGCCGGGTTCCGAGACGAGATCAGTTCGCATCCGGCCAGTCTGCACCAGGCCTTCACACGCTTCGCCAAAGGCTGGCAAGCACCGTCGAATGAGCACGACCTCGCAGGTCAGGCGCCTGGTTTGAGCGGGATTGAGGTGCTCCGGGAAGACGTGGTGGCGAATACTGCCAAAGCCTGCCGCCGCACGTCCAACCGGCCCGCCGGACAGGCCCGCCGCATGCGCCGGCGGAACTTGCCCGCCAACTCCCCTCCGATGTTCACTCCTTCGGGTGGCGGGTCAGGTGATGCACGACCACTGCCCACCGGCGCTGGGAGGGTCGGGAACCGTACGAAGCGGGTGCATGCACCACTTGGCACCGAAATGACGGGGCGCCACCCGGGCCCTTGGGTACACGAGTTCAGGAATGCGAGCACCGGTGCAGAAGAAGCGGCCTCGGCGCACAGGCAGGCAGACGTCCCCCGCGGGGACCGCCCAGCAGACTTCCGTGGGCACCGGCCGTCCCACCCACGTGCGCACTCGGCTGATCGTCGCCGTCGCCGTGGTGGCCGCGGCCGTCGCGGGGGCCGGAGCGCCCGCCGTGCTCACGGCCTCCCAGGACGTCGGCGACTCCCAGGAGCTGGTGACGCTGGCCACCCGCACCCAGGACGCGCTCGCCCTCGCCCACGCGCTCGCCGACGAGCGTGACGAGGTCACCTCCTACATCGCGGCCGGCCGTGCCAAGGCCAAGGCGCCCTCCGAGGACCGCAGCGCCCGCGTGGACCGGCAGGTCGAGGACCTGCGCGCGGACAGCGACACCCCCGCGAGCATGCGTGCCGACCTCGACGGCATCGCCGCCGTCCGCCGGGCCGCGCTCACCGGCAAGAGCACCGCCCTCGAGGCCCACCAGGCCTACTCCGAGACCATCACCGACCTGCACCGGGTCGCCGAGCAGCTGGCCGAGCAGATGCCTTCGCGGGCCGGCTCCGGCGCCTACGCGCTCGCCGAGCTGGACTCCGCGGTCCAGCAGTCCGCCGCCGCCCGCGGTCTGCTGCTCGCCGCGCTGAACGTCCCGTCGGGCACCGAGACGGTGATCAGCCCCACCACCGGCCTGCCCACCACGACCGCCACCTCGACGGATGCGGACAGGAAGCAGCGCGACGCCCTCACCGCCGCGGCCCAGCAGGCCCGGCTGCGCGCCGACTCCGCCCTCGCCGACTTCCGCGAGACCGCCCCCAAGGCGGCCGCCGCCTCCTACGGCTCCACGGTCACCGGTCCCGAGGTCAACTCCGCGGAGAAGTACCTCGCCACGCTCACCGACCAGCCGACGCTGGCCGACGACGAGCTGGCCACCAGCACCAAGAAGCTGGACGCCGCCCTGTCCGCCCGTGTCGACCTGATGCGGGGCACCGAGTCCGCGCTGTACGACCACCGCACCAAGGACCTCGAAGAGCTCCGGGACGACGACGTCACCGCCCTGGAGATCCGCGTCGCCGTCCTCGGCGCCCTGCTGCTGGTGACGATCGGCGTCGCGACCGCCATGGCCCGCACCCTCACCCGCCCGCTGTCGGTCCTGCGCCGCGGCTCGGCCCGCCTCGCGCAGGCCGAGGACCCGGCGGCCCAGGAACCGATCGGCTTCACCGGCCGCAACGACGAGTTCGCCCAGGTGGTCCGCTCGGTCAACGCCCTGCACGCGCACGCGCTCGCCCTGCACGAGCGGGTGGGCACACTGGAGACCGACCGCAAGCACCTGGTCGGCCAGCGGCAGAAGATGGCCGACGCCCGTGAGGAGCTGCGCGCCGAACTCGCCGAGTCCGCCGCCCAGCTGGACATGCTGCGCACCAGCATCGGCTCCACCTTCGTGAACCTGGCCCTGCGCACCCTGGGCCTGGTCGAGCGCCAGCTGGGGGTCATCGAGGGCCTGGAGGAGCGCGAGCAGGACCCCGACCGTCTCGCCACGCTCTTCAAGCTGGACCACTTCGCCACGGTCATGCGCCGGCACAGCGAGAACCTCCTGGTCCTCGCCGGCACCGAGCACGTCCAGCAGCACCACGGCCCGGTGCCGCTGGTCGACGTGGTCCGCGCGGCGGTCAGCGAGATCGAACGGTACGAACGCGTCCGCATCGCCGCCCTGCCGCCGCACGCCCATGTCGCGGGCTTCGCCGCCGACGACCTCTCCCACCTGCTCGCCGAACTCCTGGAGAACGCCACCTCGTTCTCCCCGCCGGACCTGCCGATCGAGGTCTCCGGCTGGCTCCTGGAGTCGGGCGAGGTCATGCTCTCCGTCCAGGACGAGGGCATCGGCATGGCGGGGGAGCGCCTCGACCGGCTCAACGCCCGCCTCGCCGAGTTCGACCCGGAGTCCCCCTACGACCAGGAGGGCGAGGACGGCCTGGGGCTGGGCCTCTACGTCGTCGCCCGGCTGGCCCACCGGTACGGGGTCCGCGTCCAGCTGCGTGAGCAGAAGCAGGGCGGGATCGCCGCGGTCGTGGTGCTTCCCGCCACCCTGCTCGCCGATGCCCCGCCGGTCGCGCTCCCGCCCGGGACCACCGTCCCGGGCGGCACGGGCACCTTCTCCCTCCCCGGCGCCGACGCCGAGGTCAACTCCAACGTCCTGCACGGCCGCACCAAGGAGGGCGACGTCCTGGTCACCCTCGCGGAAGAGGCGGTACGGAACGCCTCCGGCGGCCAGGCCGAGGACAGCCAGGACGGCGACCCGCCCGGTCGGGCCGGGGAGAGCCACGAGGGAACCCCGGACGGTCGGTCCGGGGAGGGCCACGAAGGCGCCGTGGGCGCCCTGGCCGACGACGGCTACGACGACGCCGACGAGAGCCACGGCGACGCCCCGGCCGGTCGGGCCGGGGAGAGCCACGAGGGAACCCCGGCCGGTGTGGCCGAGGCGAGCCACGAGGGCGACCTGGCCGGTCCGGCCGAGGAGAGCCACGGGCACGCAGTCGGTGGTCCGGCGCACGAGGGCGGGGGCGTCTTCGGCGGTCCGGCCGAACACACGGCCCACGATCACGCGGCCCACGAACACGCGGAACCGGGCACCCCGCACCCGCGCAGCCACCCGAAGGCCCCGCCGGAGACGCCGGCCGAGACGACGATGGAGCTGCTGCTCCCCGACCTGTCGGCGGAGCCGGCGCAGAGCGTGCCGCACGACCCGGCGGCCGCCGCCGGCGGATCCGCCCGGCAGGAGCCGGCCGCCCCCGCCGGCGAGAGCCGCACCCGCGGAGCCATCGGAAACGGCCGCCCCGCCGAAGGCGCGGCCGAGGCCGCCCCGGAGGACCCGGTCACCAGCAAGGGCCTCCCCAAGCGCACACCCAAGATCACCGCACCCTCCGCCCCGCCCCGCCAGCGCAGCACCAGCGTCGACGCCGAGGCCCTGCGCCGCAGGCTCGGCGGCTTCCGCCAAGGCGCCCAGGCCGGCTATCGCGACGTGGAGGCGGAGATCTCCGAACAGACGGCCGGCCACCCACGGCCCGCCGGCTACGCACACGCCGAAGAAGCCACGGGGGGCACAGCCGAGGAGGCAAGCAGTTGACCGCGCCCAGTACCTACGGACTGAGCAGTGAAGCCCGCAACCTGCACTGGCTGCTGACCAACCTGGTCGAAGAAGTCCCCGGCATCCAGTCCGTCGCCGTGGTCTCCTCCGACGGTCTGCTGCTGCTGTCGTCCGACCCGGGGCACGCGGAGGAGGCCCGCGAGGCCCGCGGCGCCCAGCGCGGCGGCCCCCGCGGCTCCGCCGCCGACCTCGCCACCATCGTCTCCGGCATCGGCAGCCTCACCGTCGGCGCCGCGAAGCTGATGGACTCCGGCGCGGTCAAGCACACGATGGTCGCGATGGAGGAAGGCAGCCTGTTCGTGATGTCCATCAGCGACGGCTCGCTGCTCGGCGTACACGGTTCCGCCGCGTGCGACATGAGTGTCGTGGCGTACCACATGGCCCTGTTCGTGGGCCGCGCCGGCCACGTCCTCACCCCGGAACTGCGCTCGGAGCTGCGGCAGTCGCTCGAGTCCCGGCCGGCCGGGAGCACCCGATGAGCGGAACCGCGAAGCTCCCCGTCCGCGGCGGCGACCGCAAACCCGCCCGCGTGCGCCCCTACTCGCTCACCGGCGGCCGTACCCGCTTCGGCCACGTCCTCCTCGTGGAGACGTTCGTGGCCGCGCTGGAGGCCGGCGAGGAGCGCAAGGAACTGACGAACAGCCCGCTCACCACCCGGATCATGCCGGAGATGCAGGCCATCGTCGAACTGTGCCGCCGTATGCGCACGGTGGCCGAGATCGCCGCGCTGCTGAAGATGCCGCTCGGCGTGGTCCGCGTACTCCTGAGCGACCTCGCGGACCAGGGAAAGATCCGTGTGTACGGCACCGGAACCGGTCACGGCACCGGCCGCCCGGACCGCGCTCTGCTGGAAAGGGTGCTGAGTGGACTCCGTCGTCTCTGACGCCGTCGCCTCCGGGGTCGGAGGCAACCCCCTCGCCGCCGGTCACATAGAGCCCGACGGTGACCTGAAGTCCTGGCAGACGGACCGTAGCCGGGCTCCCGTCGCCACGAAGATAGTGGTGGCCGGGGGCTTCGGAGTCGGCAAGACCACCCTGGTCACCTCCGTCTCGGAGATCACGCCCCTGCAGACCGAGGCGCTGATGACCGAGGCGAGCCAGGAGACCGACGACCTGTCGGCCACGCCGGGCAAGCTCACCACCACCGTGGCGATGGACTTCGGCCGCATCACGCTCGACGACGACCTGGTGCTCTACCTGTTCGGCACGCCGGGCCAGCAGCGGTTCTGGTTCATGTGGGACGACCTGGTGCGCGGTGCCATCGGTGCCGTGGTGCTGGCCGACACCCGCCGCCTGAAGGACTGCTTCCCGGCGCTGGACTACTTCGAGAGCTGCGGACTGCCGTACGTCGTCGCGGTCAACCACTTCGACGGCAGCGAGCGGTTCCAGCCCGAGGACGTACGGGAGGCGCTGACCATACCCGCGCACATCCCTGTCATGATCATGGATGCGCGACGGCGGATCTCGGTCATCGAGACCCTGCTGGGCCTGGTGGCCCACGCGCTGGACGAAACCCCCGAGTAGTCCTCACCCGTAGG
This sequence comes from Streptomyces sp. NPDC048514, assembly GCF_043199955.1. Taxonomy (NCBI): domain Bacteria; kingdom Bacillati; phylum Actinomycetota; class Actinomycetes; order Kitasatosporales; family Streptomycetaceae; genus Streptomyces; species Streptomyces sp. NPDC048514. The sequence continues at coordinate 470,762 of NZ_JBICWT010000005.1, forward strand.
AGAACCACCCGCATGCGGAAGATACTCGTCGTCGGAGCCGGCCAGTCCGGACTCCAGCTCGCCCTCGGCCTGCAGTCGCACGGCTACGAGGTCACCCTGATGTCGAACCGGACCGCGGACGAGATCCGCTCCGGCCGGGTCATGTCGACGCAGTGCATGTTCCACACGGCCCTGCAGCACGAGCGCGACCTCCAGCTGAACTTCTGGGAGTCCCAGGCCCCGAAGATCGAAGGACTGGGCGTCTCGGTCGCGGCCCCCGGCTCGCACGACCCCGGCCCCACCCAGCGGGCGATCGACTGGGTGGGCAGGCTGGACGGATACGCGCAGTCGGTCGACCAGCGGGTGAAGATGGCCGGCTGGATGGACACCTTCGCCCAGCGCGGCGGCCAGCTGGTCATCCACGGCGCGGCCGTCGGCGACCTCGACTACTTCTCCCGCACCTACGACCTCGTCCTGGTCGCGGCGGGCAAGGGCGAACTGGTGTCGATGTTCGCCCGGGACCCGGAGCGCTCCCCGTACGCCGAGCCGCAGCGCGCCCTCGCCGTGGCGTACGTCCACGGGCTCGGACCGCGCCCGGAGCACCCGGAGTTCGACGCGGTCCGCTGCAACCTGGTCCCCGGCGTCGGCGAGCTGTTCATCATGCCGACGTTCACCACCTCCGGCCGCGCCGACATCCTGTTCTGGGAGGGCATACCCGGCGGCCCGGTCGACGCGTTCAACGGCGTCAAGGACCCGGCGGAGCACCTCTCCCTGACCCTGGAACTCATGGAGAAGTTCACGCCCTGGGAGTACGCGCGGGCGACGAAGGTCGAACTCACCGACGCCGGCGGCACGCTGGCCGGCCGCTACGCGCCGACCGTCCGCAACCCGATCGGCCGGCTGCCCGGTGGCGGTCTGGTCCTCGGCGTGGCCGACGTGGTCGTCGCCAACGACCCGATCACCGGCCAGGGCTCCAACTCCGCGGCCAAGTGCGCGGCCGCCTACCTCGCGTCCATCCTGGAGCGGGGGGACGAGCCGTTCGACGAGGAGTGGATGCGCGCCACCTTCGACCGTTACTGGGCCACCGCCCAGCACGTCACCAAGTGGACGAACGCGATGCTGGCGCCGCCGCCGGAGCACATCCTGAACCTGATCGGTGCGGCCGGCCAGCTGCAGCCGGTCGCCGACCGCTTCGCCAACGCCTTCAACGACCCGGCCGACTTCGAGGACTTCTTCTACGAGCCGGAGAAGACGCAGGCCTACCTGGCCTCGGTCGCCGGGGCCTGATCGTCCCCGGGGTGCGGGCGGACCGGCTGCGCGAGGTGGTTCGCGGCCGGGAGCGTGGTGGTCCGCGCCCCCGGCGGGTCGTCCGGACGCACGGCGCCGAGCACCGGATAGGAGGCCAGGGGCGAGACCTTCACCTGCCCGCCCGGCCTCGGCGCCTGTACGACCCTGCCGTCTCCCACGTACATCGCCACGTGTGTGGCCTCGGGGTAGTACACGACGAGGTCACCGGGGCGCAGTTCGTTCAGCGGCACCCGCTCCAGCTGCCGCCACTGCTCCTGGCTGGTGCGGGGGATCGGCGTGCCCGCATGCTGCCAGGCCTGGGAGGTCAGGCCCGAGCAGTCGTACGCCGAGGGCCCCTGGGCGCCCCACCGGTACGGCTTGCCGAGCTGGTCCATGGCGTAGTGGACGGCGCGGTCGCCCTCGCCGGAGGCGGGGCGGGCCGTGGGCAGGGCCCCGGCGGTGGTGAGCTTGCGCTGGGCCGCTGCGACCCCCTGCTGTTCCAGCCGGGCCACGGCGGCGAGCTGGGCCGGGGTGAGGGAGGCCAGCAGGCGTTCGACGTCCCCCAGCCTGGCCCGGACGTCGTCGCGCTGCTTGTGCTGCCGGTCCGCGAGGGTGAGCTGGGTGTCGAGCGCCTTGCGGGCCGCGCGTGCCAGGGCGTCCGCCCGCTTCTCCGCGCCGGTCAGCCGGGCCACCGTCCGGGCGTGTTCGCGGGTCAGCTCGCCGATGACATGGCCCTCGTCCAGGGCGTGCTGCGGATCGCGGGCGAGGAGCAGGCGGAGGTAGGGGCCGAAGTTGCCGCCGTTCTGGTACTGCTGGCGGGCCAGGCGGCCGGCGTCGGTCCGGCTGCCGCGCAGGGCGAGGCGGGCACGGGCCAGTTCGCCGTCGAGCCGGGCCACCTCGGCGCGCTGCCGCTCCAGCCTCACCGCCGTGGCGTTGTAGGTCTCGGTGGCCTGTTCGGCCTTCCGGTACAGCTGCTGAAGGTCCGTCAGCAGCTGCGAGACGGATCGCTGCGGGTCCGGTGCGGCCACCGCCGGCACCGGCGCGAGGACGGCCTGGGCCGCCATCGCTGCGGTACAGGCCAGACGGAGAAGCCTTCCTGACACGTCATCACCTCCGGTGCGGTGGAGGCGGTCTCTCCGCCTCTCGTCGCAACCCGATAATCAGACGTGACTTTGTCCGTTTTGTGTGACGTGTGCGCGGATCGGCGCAGCGCTTTCACTCGTTCGTGTCGTCCGGCTTGCCGGACGGCGGGACGTCCGGCTTGGACCAGGGCCACTTGAGCCTGCCGCCGGAGGTGTCGTCCGGGTCGTACCGGTACTTCCAGCCCTGGATCAGCCCCAGCCGCCTGCTGTGTCCCCGGGGCACGCGGCGGTAGACCAGCGTGGTGGGCGGGCCGCCGGCGGGGTCCGGGACGGGGATGCGGTAGGTCTTCGGGGGGTGTCCGGTGGGGCCGAGCAGGACGGGCAGCACGCGCCCGTCCATGGGGCCGTCCTCGAAGGGGATGTCCTGGCTCTTCACGGTTGCGGTCTCAGCCTTCCTCGGCGAGCGCGCCGACGACGGCGGCCGTCTGCGGGTCGCGTCCTGCGGTGACCGTGAGGACGGCGACGAACTGCTCCACCAGCCAGTCGCGCAGTTCCTCGACGGGGGGCTGCTTGTCCTCGTCCAGCCAGATCAGCGAGGCCGCCTCCACGGCCGTGATCCAGGTCCGGACCGTCATGCGCAGCCGCGCGCCGGGGAGCGGCACGCCGAGATGGCTGTAGATGTGCTCGGCGGCGGCCCGGCGCACCCCGTCCACGATGGCCGTCGTCCGGGACGTCTCCACCACGCTGCCGCCCTGCAGCAGCGCGCTGAAGCCGGTGTCGTGCTCGTCCACGAAGGTCAGATAGCGGTCGAGGGCGTGGGACAGCCGGGGCAGCAGCGGGCCGTCGCGGGGTTCGTCGAAGCACAGCCGGAGTTCCTCGGCGGCGGACCGGAGGGCGGCCTCGTACAGCTGCTGCTTGCCGCCGGGGAAGTAGCGGTACACCAGCGGACGGGAGACCCCGGCCGCCTCCGCCACGTCGTCCAGCGACACGTCCTCGGGGGCGCGGTGCGCGAAGAGGGACAGCGCGGCGGTGAGGAGCTGGCTACGGCGTTCCTCGACGCTCAGGCGGCGGTACGCGGGGGTGGCCGACGGGGTCATGCCGTCAGCCTAATCGCCGCTCCGGGGGACCGGGCGCGGGCGGCGTCGGGCCGTGGCGGGTTGCCGCCGCAGTGCCCCGCGCCCCTCCGGCCGAAAGGCGCGGCCGGCCTCGAGGGGGCGCGGGACTCCCGGTGCCGCGGCGCCCCGTGTGTCAGGCCGGCAGGCCCGACACCGCGGCCGGCCTCGTGTGTCAGGCCAGCAGTCCCGAGGACCGCCACAGCCGCCGGCCCACGCCCCGCAGCACCCCGATGTCGTCCAGGAAGTCGGTCAGCTTCCTCGCGCCGGTCTGCATGACCTCCCGGCGGTGCCCGCTCGCCTTCACCTGGGCCATGGCCTCCCGCTTGTCGAGGCCCACGTTCGGGTACACGTCGGGGTTCACGAAGGCGACCGAGAACACCCGCGCGAACTCGCCGGACGTGACCCGGGTGAACTCCTGGGACCACTTGGGGGCGGTCACCATCTGGCGCCGCAGTTCCTCACGGGCGTACCGGACATGGCGCGCCTCCTCGACCACGTGGATGCGCGTGACGCCCCGGATCAGGGTCTGCACCCGCTCGTCGGGGAACGTCAGCCGCTGCATCCAGTCCAGGATCTCCTCGCCGAGCAGCGTGGCGGTGAAGGAGCCGGGGGTCGTCGAGACGGTCTTGAACAGGCGGCCGAGGTTCAGGTGCGCGCGGTTCACCGGGTACCAGGGCGTGCCGCCCTGCGAGATCAGCCGCGCGAACATCTTCGAGTGCCGGCACTCGTCCTCGATCTCGGTGAGCGCGTACCGTACGTGCGCGCTCGTCGCCGCCTTGTCGTAGATGTGCCGGACGAGCAGCTGCATCAGGATGATCTCGAACCAGATGCCGAGCGAGGCCAGGGCCGCCGCCTCGTGCTGGGAGAGCAGGATGCGCTGCTCCTCGCTCATCCGCTTCCACAGCGGGGTGTCGTACAGCGACACCAGCTCCGGCGGCCAGAACCACTTGCCCTCCTCGAAGGGCGCGTCCCAGTCCAGCTCCCTGTCCGGGTCGAAGGAGTGCTTGGCGGAGGAGGCCAGCAGTCGTTCGGCCACCTGCTCCCGGTCCTTGAGCAGGCCGAGCGCGTCGCGCAGGCCGTCCAGCGCGTCCGCTTCCGTCAGGGTCGTCATGGCTCCCTCACCTCGTCACCCGGGGTACGTCGTCCGCCTCTTATGAGACTGCCTGTCAGCAAGGTCGTCAATCCCTTGCGCATGACTTGTTGACTCCGCGTCTACGTGTGAGCCTGCGAAGTATGCCGACCCGAGACCTGTACGCCGACGACGCCGGGGACTCGCCCTGGCAGGTGGCCGCCACCGGTGCGGCCCGGTTCAGCTGGGAGTACGACGACGGCCGTGACCGGCTGCTCGCCCTGTACCAGAAGGGCAAGGACAAGCAGTGGGACGGGAGCAGGCGCATCGACTGGGACCTGGAGGTCGATCCGTACGACGCGCTCGGCACCCCCGAGGAGGCGATGACCCTCTACGGCACGAAGTACTGGGACAAGTTCACCGAACGGGACAAGGGTGAGCTGCGCCGGCACTTCGCGTCCTGGCAGTTCAGCCAGTTCCTGCACGGTGAGCAGGGCGCGATGATCTGCGCGGCGCGGATCGTCGAGTCGGTGCCCGACCTGGACGCCAAGTTCTACTCCGCGACCCAGACGATGGACGAGGCCCGGCACGCCGAGATCTACGGCCGGTTCCTGCACGAGAAGATCGGCCTGCTCTACCCGATCAACGACAACCTCCGGTCCCTCCTCGACGACACCCTGCGCGACAGCCGGTGGGACATGCCCTACCTCGGCATGCAGGTGCTGATCGAGGGCCTGGCGCTGGCCGCGTTCGGCATGATCCGGGACACCACGGACAAGCCGCTGCCCAAGCAGATCCTGACCTACGTCATGCAGGACGAGGCCCGGCACGTGGCCTTCGGCCGGATGGCGCTCCGGGACTACTACCGGCAGCTCACCGACGCCGAACTGCGCGAGCGCGAGGAGTTCGTCATCGAGGGCTGCCACCTGATGCGCGACCGGCTGCGCGGGGTGGAGGTGCTGGAGAACTTCGGCATCCCCAGGGCCGAGGCGGAGACGCTCAGCGAACGCTCCGAGTTCCTCCAGCTGTTCCGCAAGCTGCTGTTCAGCCGCATCGTGCCCTGCGTCAAGGACATCGGCCTGTGGGGCAGGCGGCTGCAGCAGGCGTATGTGGACATGGGCGTCCTGGAGATGGGCGACGCCGATCTGGACCTGCTGATGTCGCAGGACGAGGAACTGGCCGAGCGGCTGGACGCGGAACGCTTCGCGGCGGAGGAGCGGGAGCGCGTGGCCGAGATACGAGGGGCGATCGAGTCGGGTGCGGCGGAAACGGAGAGAGGGGAGGCGGGGGCGGAGGGGAAGGGCTGACCCGAGCGGGGCGAGACGGGACGAATCGGGGTGTGGTTTCCGGCCGTTCACCCGGGTGCAGTAGCGTGCTGGCGTGTCCATGCCTCCGCCGCCGCAGCAGCCGCAGCATCCGAATCAGCCGCAGCCCCCGTACGGTCAGCAGCCTCCGCAGCCCCCGTACGGCCAGCAGCCCCCGCAGCCCCCGCAGGCCGCCCCCGGTCCGTACGGTGCGCCGTACCCCCAGCAGCCGTACCCTCCGCAGCAGGCCCACCCCCAGCAGCCGTACCCCGCCTGGGGCGCGCCGCCCATGGCGCCGCCCCCGAAGAAGCGCCGGGTCGGCCTGGTGCTCGGGATCGTGGGCGGTGTGATCGCGGCGGTCGTCGCGGTGATCGTGCTGATCGGCGTCCTGGCCGAGAGCGGCTTCCCCGCGGCCGAGAACAAGCTCACCCTGCCCAAGACGCTGCTGGACGGGCAGTACCAGCTCAGCCGGGACATGTCCGCCTCCGAGGGCCAGAAGATCGAGTCCGAGGCGGACGGCGCCTGGGACGCCAAGGACACCCACGGTGTCGTCGGCAGTTACACCGCCGGCGGTGACGAGGCCAAGGGCACCCTGGTGGTGTCGGGCATGTACGGCCGGTTCAAGAACACCGAAGCGGCCCGCAAGAACATGATGAAGGGCGCCGCCGGAAGTGGCAGCGCGACGGTCGCCGTACCGCCGAAGGAATTCGACCTGGACGTCACGATCAGCTGCCAGGTGCTGACCCAGAACCAGCTCGGGACCAAGGTGACCCTGCCCATGTGCGCCTGGGCCGACGGCAACACGGGCGCCACGATCGCCGAGGTGACCACGGACGCCGTGTCGCAGAGCCCCTCGGACGTGGACCTGGAGGCGCTCGCGAAGAGGACCGTCAAGATCCGCTCGGAGATGGTCAAGCCGATCGGCTGACCGGCCGCGGCCGCGAGGCCGCGACGGACGCCCGCGGCGTGACGGCGTACGGGTGGCGTACGGGTGAAGCCGGCCGTACGCCCCCTGGGCGTGGCCGGCGGCACCCGTACGCCGGGGGCCGCCGACCGTACGCCCCCCGGGGCGCGGCGGGCGTTCCCGTGTCACCGGCCGAGTACCGCCCGCATCACGTCCTTCGCGATCGGGGCCGCGTCCCCGCCGCCGCTGATCTCACCGCGGTCGGCCGAGGCGTCCTCCACCACCACCGCGACCGCCACCCCCGGCTCCACGGCGTCGTCGGCCTGCGCCCAGGAGACGAACCAGGCATAGGGCACACCGGCGTTGCCGACCCCGTGCTGGGCGGTGCCGGTCTTGCCGCCGACGATGGCGCCGGGGATGGCCGCCTGGGTGCCGGTGCCCTCCTCCACCACGTCGGTCATCAGCTCCTTCAGCCGGGCCGCCGTGGCCAGCCGCATCACCTGCCGGACCGGACGCGGCCCCGCCCCGGCGACCGTCTCGCCACCCTTGCGGGTCGTCCGCTCCACCAGATACGGCGTCCGCAGCTGCCCGTCGCTCGCCACGGCCGCCGCCACCATCGCCATCTGCAACGGCGTGGCCCGGGTGTTGTACTGCCCGATCGAGGACAGCGCCAGCTGGGCCTTGTCCACGTGCTGGTCGAAGGTGCTGGGCGAGACGGAGAACGGGATGCGCAGGCCGGTGTCGCTGAACCCGAACGCCCGTGCCGTGGCCGTCATGTCGTCGGCCCCCACGTCCACGCCCAGCTTGGCGAACACGGTGTTGCACGACCACTCGAAGGCCGTCCGCAGCGAGGCGTCACGGCAGCCGTCCGCCTCGTTGGTGAGCCGGGTCGTGGTGCCCGGCAGCCGGTACGGGTCGGGGGAGTCCGTCGGCGCGTCCAGATCCGAGACCACGCCCGCGTCCAGCGCCGCAGCCGCGGTGACCACCTTGAACGTCGAACCCGGCGGATACGTCTGCCGCACCGCCCGGTTGAGCATCGGCTTCTCCGGATCGTGGTTGAACCGCGCCCACGCCGACGCGACCGCCTCGCCGTTGCCGGACAGCGCCGAGGGGTCGTACGACGGGCTGGTCACCAGGGCCAGGACCCGGCCCGTGGCCGGCTCGATCGCCGCCACCGCACCCTTGCGCCCGGCCAGACCCCGGTACGCCGCCTCCTGCGCCTGCCGGTTCAGGGTCGTCACGACGTCCCCGCCCGGACTCCGCTTGCGCGTCACGTCGTTCCACAGGGGGAGCGGCGACAGCATCGGATCGGTGCCGGAGAGCACCCCGTCGTGGCTGTGCTCCAGGAAGGTGGTGCCGTACATCTGCGAGGCGAAGCCGGTGACCGGGGCGAACAACGGGCCGTCCCGGTAGGTGCGTTCGTAGCGCAGCTGCTCCCCGGTGTCCGTGGACCCGGTGACCGGCTCGCCGCCGACCAGGATGTCTCCGCGCGGTTGCTGGTAACGGGCGATCGTGGGCCGCCGGTTGGCCGGGTTGCCGTCGTACAGGCGCGACTGCACGAGCTGCACGCGGGCCGCGTTGACCAGCAGGGCCGCCAGCAACAGGGTGCAGAACGCGCAGGCGTGCCGGATGTACCGGGCCATCGGCCGCCCGCCGGAGTACTCGGTCACGGGGCCTCCTGGCCGTCGTACTGGCTGCGCGCCGAGTCGCTCACCCGGATCAGCAGTGCCACGATCGCCCAGTTGGTGACCACGGAGGAGCCGCCCTGGGCGAGGAACGGCATCGCCATGCCGGTCAGCGGGATCAGCCCGGTGACCCCGCCCGCGATCACGAACACCTGCAGCGCGAGGATCGAGGCCAGCCCCACCGCGAGCAGCCGGCCGAACGGCTCGCGCAGGGCGAGCCCCGCCCGGTAGCCGCGCTCCACCAGCAGGGCGTACAGCAGGATGATCGCCGCGAGCCCCGCAAGGCCCAGCTCCTCGCCCGCCGTGGCCAGGATGAAGTCCGACTTCACGGCGAAGCCGATGAGGACCGAGTGCCCGAGCCCGAGTCCGGTGCCGAGGAAACCGCCCGCGGCGAAGGCGAACAGCGACTGGGAGAGCTGGTTGGGCCCCAGCCCGGCCTCGATGGTGGCGAACGGGTGCAGCCAGTCCTCGATCCGGCCGTTCACATGCGGCTCGAGCCGGCCGACGGCGAACGCGCCGAGGACCGCCAGCACCAGCCCGACCGCGATCCAGCCGGTTCGGCCGGTGGCGACGTACAGCAGCACCACGAAGAGGCCGAAGAACAGCAGTGAGGTGCCGAGATCGCGTTCCAGGACCAGCACGCCGACGCTCAGCAGCCAGATCGTCACGATCGGGCCGAGCACCCGCCCGGTCGGGAACTGCATCCGCCACACCCGGCGGCCGCTGTACGCGAGGGCGTTGCGGTTGTCGGCCAGGTAGGCGGCGAAGAACACCGCGAGCAGCACCTTGGCGAACTCACCCGGCTGGATGGAGAATCCGGCGATCCGGATCCAGATGCGGGCGCCGTTGACCGCCGGGAAGAGGATCGGCAGCAGCAGGAGCGCCAGCGCCGCCACCACGCACACGTAGGAGTACCGCTGGAGGAACCGGTGGTCGCGCAGCATCAGGACGACGGCGATGAACAGACCCACCCCGAGTGTCGACCACACCAGCTGGGTGGGGGCCGCCCGGTCGCCCGGGGTCTCCAGGTCCAGCCGGTAGATCAGCACCAGCCCCAGCCCGTTGAGCAGCACGCCGATCGGCAGCGGCAGCGGATCGGCGTACGGCGCCCGGATACGGACCGCGAGGTGCGCGAACAGGGCGAGCACCCCGAGCCCGGCGGCGTAGCCGACGGCACCGGGCGGGACGGTACCGGTCCGCGCCAGCCCCACCGCGCAGTAGCCGTACACGGACAGCAGCACGGCCAGCACGATCAGGGCGAGTTCCATGCCCCGGCGCCGGGGGAGCCGCACGGCAGGTGCGGGAGCCTTGGCCGCCGTTACGGTGGTTCCGGCGTTCGTCATGCCCGGAACCTACCCAAACTGGGCGACTCCCGCCCCAAGCCACCCCACCCCGCGTGGCGAGCCGCCGAGGGAACGGCGACACGACAGCCGCCCCGAGCGCCGAGGCTCCCCGGAGACACGGCGAACCACACGCCCACCCTCTTCACCCCCGCACCCGCTCTCGCGACGGCCCGCGGGCGGCCCGCAGGAACGGCGCCCCTCCGGCACCGCCCCCCGGTGACTCCCTCAGGGGCGCGGGGAACTGCGCGCTCGGCCCACTCGCTCCCGCACCCGCACTCCTGGCGTCCTGCGGGTGGCCCGCAGGAGCGGCGCCCCTCCGGCACCGCCCCCGGTGACTCCCTCAGGGGCGCGGGGAACTGCGCGCTCGGCCCACTCGCTCCCGCACCCGCACTCCGGGCCGCACCAGACCCCTCACCCCTCCTCGGCCGTCGGCAACGTCAGCGTCGCCACCGCGCCCCCGTCCGCACCGTTGCCGAAGGACAGGCGCGCGCCCAGGACCTCCGCCTGTCCCAGCGCGATGGTCAGCCCGAGTCCGTGGCCCTTGGCCCCACCCTCCGTGCGGAAGCGCTGTGGCCCATGGGCCACCAGGTACTCCGGATACCCGCCCCCGTGATCCCGCACGGTCACCACGGGCCCGTCCACGGTGAGCACCACCGGAGGGCCGCCGTGCTTGTGCCCGTTGGCCACCAGATTGCCCAGCACCCGCTCCAGCCGCCGCCGGTCGGTCTCCACCCGCGCGTCCCGCACGATCCGCACCTCGGTGTCCGTGCCGGACGCCCGGACCACCCGCCGGGCCAGCGCCCCCAGCTCCTCGGTGTCGACGTCCAGCCGCTCCCGCCCGGTGTCCAGCCGGGAGATCTCCAGCAGGTCCTCGGTGAGCGTGCGCAGCGCCGCCACCCGGTCGCGGACCAGCTCCGTCGGCCGGCCCGGCGGCAGCAGCTCGGCCGCCGCGTGCAGCCCGGTCAGCGGGGTCCGCAGCTCGTGCGCCACGTCCGCGGTGAACCGCTGCTCGCTCAGCAGCTTGCCCTGCAGGGACGACGCCATGGTGTCCAGGGCCGCCGCCACCGCGGCCACCTCGTCCTGCGGGCGGCTCGCATCCTTCGTCCGGGGGTCGTGCACCCGGGCGTCCAGGTCGCCGGCGCTGATCCGCCGCGCCACCCGCGCGGTGCCGTGCAGTCGCCGGGTCACCCGGGTCACCGCGAACACACCGACCAGCACCGTCGCCCCGATCGCGAGCACGGAGGACCACAGGATCGCCTTGTCGAGCCCGGCGATGGTGCCGGACTGCTGCGAGTAGTCGACCTCCACGGCGAGCGCCCGGTGCCCGGCCGCCGGACCGGCCGCCCACATCGTGGGATGCCCCCGGTGCTTCGACACCATCGTGCCGCGCTTGCCGTCCGCCGCCAGGGACCGCAGCGGCGCGGGCAGCCCCCCGGGGTCGACCCCCGCACCCGGCAGCAGCCGGTCCCCGGCCTCGTACGCCTCGGTCGCGTCCGCGAGCCGGGACAGGGCGAGGTCGCGGGCCTGACCGACGGTCTGGTTGGTCACCGAGACGTGCACCAGGACGCCGAGCAGCGCGGCCAGCGCACAGCACATCACCGTGATGAACGCGGCGGCCTTCACGGCGAGCGTGCCGGCCCACTGCGGCAGCAGCGGTCTCACCGCGTGCTCGCGGACGGGCCGCCCGACGGGGACGGCGAGGGCGACGGCTTCTTGCCGTGCCGTCGGCCGTCGGTGTGCAGATACTCGTCGCGGGAGAACGTCATCGCGCGCTCCCCGGGATCCCACACCCAGGTGGTGCGGTACTCGTAGCCGGAGATGTCGGCCGGAGAGCGTTCGATCAGCGCCCGGCCGGCCAGCTCCACTCCCATGATCGCGTCGTTGTCCGACAGCACCTGCACGAGCTTGTGGTTCTCGACGGTGTAGACCCGCACCGCCGTCTGGTTGGTCGGGTAGAGTCGGAAGCCGAGCGTCAGGTCGGCCCTGCCGTCCCCGGTGAGATCCCGGTAGTACGGCTTCAGCAGCGGACAGCGCGCCTCGTCCCCACCGGCGCGGCACGCCTTCATCCGGTCCGCGGTCCCGTGGTAGGCGCCCTTGGCGGAGTAGTCGTCGGGATGCGCCTTGATCTCCGCCTCGACGACGTCCACCGGGTCGACCTTGCGGATGTCGTCACCGGGGACCTTCACCCCCTTGACGATCGCCCTGGTCGCCACGTCGTACGGGTAGGCCGGACTGGACGCCGGCCTGAGGTTCGGCCAGAGCCGGGCGGGGCTGACGGCGGTCGGGGTCGACCCCGCGGCCTGCAGCGCGCCGGTGTCCCCGCAGGCCGCCGCCGTCGCCGACAGCAGGGCGACGGCGGTCACGGCGAGGGCGGTACGCATGGGGCGGCGGGATGGCACGGTGCTCCTGGGCGTCGGGATCGGTAGGGCCCCCCACCTTAATTCGTCGGTTCGTATGGAAGTGTGCCCAGATTCCGAAGGAAGTCCGTTTTGTGCATCGGGGGAGGACGTCCGATCCCGGCGTCGGATTCCGGCACCCGTCCCCGATGTCCGGACGCGGCGGCTACTCGGCCAGCTCCTCCAGCAGCCGCACGGTGGACAGCCCCGCCCGCAGGTACTCCACGAACAGCTCGTTGTGCAGCGCCCACGCCGAGCGCCGGTCGCGGATCAGCCGGATCGCCTCGTCGGGCGAGCTCCCGCGCTGGACCAGGGCGTGCGCGATGACCAGGCCCGAGCGGTTGTACCCGTGGTGGCAGCGCACCAGCACCCGGCGGCCGGCGTCCAGCGTCTCGTTCACCGCGCGGGCCAGCCGCATCACCCCGGCGAGCTGCGTGCCGTCCAGCGGTCCGTCCGGGATCGGCCACACATGGTGCTCCACGCCCGGATCCGGCCCGTACCCCGGAAGCCGCAGCAGCGACTGCACGAGATCGAACTCGGCACGCACGACGACGGACTCGAGCCGGCCCGAACGGCCCCGGAACTCGTGCCCACCCATCCACAGACCGGGCACGATCTCACTCCACGGGCGCTCCGGCGCCGGTACGTCGTGCTGCTTTCCGCGGGTCCGCACCGGCGCCTCCCCAACTCCCCCTCGCAGGGCCGCCACAACGCGCCCTCGCAGGGCCGCCATCCAAGGTAACCGGTCTTGCCCCGGGAGCACCCTGCCTGTTCCCATGGTCGAGGGGTGATGGCGCATGAGCGGACTGCGCGTGGTGCCGGCCTTCCGGCACGGCCGGGAACGGCTGTACGTCTGCCGGCCGGACGGAAGCAGCGTCGCCTGGTACGACCGTGAGACGGCCCGGGTCAACCTGCTCGGCGAGGACGGCCGGGACGACGTCCTCGCGGCCCTGAAACCATTCCTGACCGGCCACGTGACCGTGGGCCCGCCACCGGTACCGACCCCCGCGGAACTCGCCCGGCTGACCCTGCACCCGGACGACGACCTGGCGCCCAACCGCCCCGGCGAGGCCCTGCTCGTCGACCTCGACCGCGCCCCCGGCCCCACCCACCGGCTGCGCCCCGACCCGCGCCGGCGCGCCCTGTCCGCCGAGCAGACCGTCGGCGAGGCCCTGGACCGGCTGGAGGGCGCCGGCTGGCACACCCTGCACTCCGTGCCGCTCCCCGGCGCCGACCGCATCCACCACCTGCTGATCGGCCCCGGCGGCCTGTTCGCCGTCCGGGCCCTGTACGCCCGCAAGAGCAGGGTGCTGGTCGCCGGCCCCATGGTCACCGTCGGCCGCCGCGAGGCCGAGCCGCTGCTGCGCCGGCTGCGCGCCGCCGCCGACCGGGCCGCCTTCGCCCTGACCGCCGAGGTCCACCCGGTTCTGGCGCTGGCGGGCCCGGCCCAGCTGACCGTGACCGCCGAGCCGCGCGGGATACGGATCCTGCAGGACCCGGAGCTGGGCGCGCTGGCCCGCCTCGGCGGGGTGCTGAAACCGGCGGACGTGGAGGCGCTGCACGCGATGGCACGGGACCGGAACACCTGGGGGAGCGTGTAGGCCGGGCGGCACGGGCCGGAACACCCGGGGGTGGAGGCCGGGGCGGCGCACGACCGGAACGCCTCGGGGTGGAGGCCGGGGCGGCGCAGGACCGGAACATCTGCGGGGAGCGTGTGCGCCGCGGAGGTGCAGGGCCGAAACGGGGGCGGAGGCCGGGGCGGCACGGGACCGGAACACCTGCGGGGAGCGTGTGCGCCGCGGAGGCGCGGGACGGAAACGCCTGCGGGGAGCGTGTGCGCCGCGGAGGCGCGGGACGGAAACGCCTGCGGGGAGTGTGCGGGTCAGGGCAGCGGGGCCGCCCTGCCGGGGTCCAGCAGCGGTGCCAGCAGATCCCCGTGGTCCTGCAGCCGCGGCGCCATGTCGTCGGCCAGGAACTCCAGCCGGCCGGGGCCGTCGCACTCCTCGACCTCCTCCCACGTGACCGGCGCAGACACCAGCGGGGCCGCGCGGGCGCGCAGGGTGTAGGGCGTCGCGGTGGTCTTGCGGGCCGCGTTCTGGCTCCAGTCGACGAAGACCTTCCCCGGCCTGAGGCTCTTCGTCATCCGGTGCACCACGAGCCGCGGCATCGCCCGCTCCGCCTCCACCGCCAGCGCCTTCGCGTACTCGGACGTCCGGTCCGGCGAACTCCCGCGCACCGCCGCCAGCAGGTGCAGCCCCTTCGACCCGGCCGTCTTCGGGTACGCCTCGATCCCGTCCACCGCGAGCCGCTCGCGCAGCCACAGGGCGACCTCGCAGCACTGGACGACGGTCGCCGGGGCGCCCGGATCCAGGTCGAACACCAGCCGGTCCGCCTCGTCCGGGCTCTGCACCAGCCACTGGTGGGTGTGGAACTCGGTGACCAGGTTGGCCGCCCACACCAGGCTCGGCAGGTCCTGCACGACCACCATCCGGGCCGGTCCCTCCGAGGACGAGCGCAGGACCTCGGCGGTCGTGACCCAGTCGGGCGTACCAGGCGGCACGTTCTTGGTGAAGAACTGCTGACCGTCGGGGCCGTCCGGATACCGCAGGAAGGACACCGCGCGGTCGCGCAGATGCGGCAGCAGGGCACCGGCGGTGGTCGCGTAGTAGTGCAGCAGCTCTCCCTTGGTGAAGCCGGTCTCCGGATAGAGCACCTTCTCCAGGTTGCTGAGCGAGACCCGCCGCCCCTCCACCTCCGTGATAGGCGTCATAGGATGACAATCCCAGACGGACCGGACAAAACGGTAAAGGAAGGGTGCGGCACGTGCGATCGATTTGGAACGGCGCCATCTCCTTCGGTCTCGTCAGCATCCCGATCAAGCTGGTGAACGCGACCGAGAGCCACTCGATCGCCTTCCGCCAGATCCACACCGAGGACAACGGCCGCATCCGCTACCGCAAGGTCTGCGAACTGGAGGACCGCGAGGTCACCCAGGACGAGATCGGCAAGGGCTACGAGGACGCGGACGGCACGATCATCCCGATCACCGACGACGACCTCTCCCACCTGCCCATCCCGACCGCCCGCACCATCGACATCGTCGCCTTCGTGCCGGCCGACCGGATCGACCCGCTGCAGATGGGGTCCGCCTACTACCTGGCGGCGAGCGGGGCCCCGGCGGCCAAGCCGTACACACTCCTGCGCGAGGCCCTCAAGCGCAGCAACAAGGTCGCCATCGCCAAGTTCGCGCTGCGCGGCCGGGAGCGCCTCGGCATGCTGCGCGTGGTCGGCGAGGCCATCGCCATGCACGGTCTGCTCTGGCCGGACGAGGTACGCGCCCCCGAGGGCCTGGCCCCGGACACCGAGGTCACCATCCGCGACAAGGAACTCGACCTCGCGGACGCCCTGATGGACACGCTAGGCGAGGTCGACCTGGCGGACCTGCACGACGAGTACCGGCAGGCGCTGGAGGAGGTCATCGCCGCGAAGGCCTCCGGCGAGGCACCGCCGGAGACGCCCGAACCGGCGGCCGGGGGCAAGGTGCTCGACCTGATGGCGGCCCTGGAGAACAGCGTGCGGGCGGCCAGGGAATCGCGCGGCGCGGAGCCCTCCGGCGACCAGGCCGAGGTCCGGCCACTGCCCCGGCGCCGGGCCGCCCCCAAGGAGCCCGGGGGCAAGAAGTCGACGTCCACGGCGAAGAAGACGGCTGCCGCCAAGAAACCGGCGGCCGCGCGCAAGTCGACGTCCAAGTCCGCGGAGCCGACGAAGAAGACGGCGGCGACGAAGAGCACGGCGAGGTCGTCCGCGAAGAGCACGGCGGCGGAGAAGAAGACGGCGGCGAAGAAGACGACTTCACGAAAACGCTCGGCCTGAGGTCTGAGGTCTGAGGTCTGAGGCCTGAGGTCTGAGGTCTGAGGCCTTGTTCGTGACCGGGCGGTCGACGGTGACGTGTGACGGGAGCACGCAGGTGAGCCGGACGACGACCGCTGCCGAAATCGGGCCTTCCGTTTTGCCGCCCGGAGGCGTAGGTTCCGTTTACCCCGCGGCGGCGCCTTCCGAGGCGCTGGCCCGCCAGTTCCGGACGGCGGGCCGCGCGGGGGCCAACTGCTGGCGCACGACCGCGTCCCGGCATGCCGTCTCAAGCGCTTGAGCGTGCCTTCCGGGCCTGGCGGAAGTCGAGGTACGACAGCGCGATGACCAACAGCGGAATGGTGATCCACAGCAGCGCGACCCGGAGCCGGCCACCGGTGAAGGTGGCGACCAGGACCACCGCGATGCCGCTGGCGACGAACCCGAAGAACTGCCGGTAGGAGCGGAAGCCACCTGTCAGGGCCGCGTGCGTCGCAGCAGGATCGTCCTCCTCCGCCAACGCGGCGCGCACGGGGTGACTGTCGCCCTCGCGCCGGGCCTGCCGCCAGGCGAAGAACCAACGGCCGCAGGCGTAGACAACGAATGTGCCCAGGAAGATCCACCACTCGGACGCCTCGTCGGGTAGGGAGCGTGCCAGTGTCATGGGCACCGGCTGCCCCTGGCCGCGCCGAGTAGACGGTTCCGGATGTGTACGGCCGGCCGTACGCCGGGGGCCGCACGCCCCACGTGCACCGACGCACCACACCACATGCACCACACCACATGCACCGCACGCACCACACCACGTGCACCGCATGCACCACGTGCACCGCACCGCAGGCACCACCCCACCACACCCCGCAACACCACCGCACCCGCAACACCGACCCACGAGGGCGCGAACCGCCCTCGCCGCGCCCCGGTGGTACGACTGGCCGGCCGTCAGGCCTGCGAACGGTCGTTCAGTGTCACGAGCGCGCGGTGACTCAAGGTCACGACATCGTCAGTGCTTGAACGAGCCCTTGGTCCTCTCCTTCGCGCCCCGCATCTTCCCTCGAGCTTCCAGGGCTGCGCCCTTCGCCGCGAGGGTGTCCTTGTGCACCGCATGGGCCGCCTTTCGCACGGCCATTCCGGCGACCTGCTCGGCCTTCGCCTTGGCCTTCTCTCCAGCACTCATCTCAGAACCTCCGTGCTCACTGCCCCAGTGCCTGTGAGGCAGGGACGAAACCCTGGACAGGCGGTGTCCCTGTGTCCCACCACCTCCGCCCGGGTCGTCCAGCGGCAGCAGCGCGTCTCGTGCACCTGGCCTCCCTGCTGTGACCTCCAGCCCCGGGACGACGTCGGCTGACTTCGGTCCTGGGCCCGGGCCTGCAAGCACGTGCCGTGAGCCGGTAGACATACGCGGCTGATGCTCCGCATATCGCATATACCGCATGTATGCCATATGTGGCAATATGCCATGTGGGGCATCTGATGCGAGAGGAGTGCGTCGTGATCGCCAAACTGCTCGGCAAGCTGTCCTTCACCCGGCACTACGGTGCGTACGGGGATAACGAGTGGAACGCGTACGCCGGCGACGACTGAGTCTGACCGCATTGCCGGCGGGCGCCCCCGGGCGCCCGCCGGCACCCAGCTATCCAGCCGACGACATCGGCCTGTACTCGTACGACCGTCAGGGACGATCTCATGGGCCGAACACATCAGCCGCCGCGGTTGCCCGAAGGCGGCTTCGCCGCCTGGAGCCGCGACCGGCTGGCAGTCGCGCGCCGTGGCGCTGACGAGTGCGGGGACGTCTGGCAGCTGGAGCCTGGTGTCTACGTGGCCGCTGCGGCCGGGCCGTGCGAAGCGGTCCTGAGCCGCGCGCATGACTTCCCCAAGGCGCCCTCTCCTCTCTTCCCGCCCTTGAAGCGGTCGAGCGGAGCACCGACGCCCGAGGAGCGTGCGCACGCTCACGCCGCCCGCATGCGCGGACTACGCGCGCAGGCGGTTGCAGCCCGGATCGGTGAGATTGCGGCCGGGATCGCTCGATTCGCCGACCACTGGCCCACGGGCCAGGACATCGAGGTCCTGCCCCCGGTCCGGCGCACCCTGGCAGAGATCGGCGTGCGCTACCTCTTCTCCGAAGACGCCCCCGTCCTCCTGCCCTTCGCCTCACGGCTCTTCCTGGCCAGGGAGGTGCTCGTACGCCCCTCACGCTGGGTATGGCCGCGCTGGATCCCCACACCGGCACGGCGATTCCGCACCCGGCAGCAAGTCGCCTTCACCGACGCTCTGCGGCCCATCGTCCGCCGGCGCCGTTCATCGGGCCGACTCGGCGACGACGTGCTGGGCCAGATGCTCCGGCCCTCCTCCCGCCACGGCGCCCTGCCGGAAGAGGCCATCCTCGACACTCTCCCCGGAATCACCGTCGCCACCTTCGAGACACCCTCCCGGGCAGCTGGATGGATCCTGCTTCACCTGGCCCGGCACCCCCAGGCAGCGGCCCGCGTCGCCGCCGAAGCCGCCTTGCTGCCCGCGGACCCGGCCGCGACGACCAGCACCCACCTCGACAGCCTGTGCTTCACCCAGGCACTGGTACGCGAGGTGCTCCGGCTGCACCCGCCGAGCTGGCTGCTGACCCGGCACGTCACGCGGCAGACTCAGCTCGCCGGCTACACCATCGACGCCGGGTCCACCGTTCTCGTCTGCCCCTACACCGCCCACCGCGACGCACGGGAACACCCCGAGCCGGATCGGTTCCAGCCCGAGCGCTGGCTCGACGACTCGGGCTCGCCGGCGGAATCCGGGGCCTTCCTCTCCTTCGGTGCCGGGCCGCATGGCTGCGAGGGAGTCGCTCTGGCCATGGCGATGCTGACGCTCCTGACCGCGCAGACCGCCCGCCGCTACCACTTGAGCGAGCCGCCCGGACCGGAACCCGGCTACCAGGTCACCACCTTCGGAGGTCTCGCGACCGTCGGCCTGCGCCTGCGTGCGACCCCGCGAAGCTGAGGGCTCCTGCCTTCGGTGACAGGCCGCATCCACCCGCGAACAGCGAACAGCGAACAGCGAACGTCGATCGAGTTCGGGCGCGGTTCCGCACACGCCCGGACGATCGGCTCATGCTTCGCTCATCGCGTGTCGCTGGTCGAACTCGCCGGCGAGCATGCCCATCATGACGAGGTCGTGGTACCGGCCGGCGAAGAAGACGTGCTCGCGAAAGCGCCCCTCCTCGGTGAAGCCGAGCCCACGAGTCAGTGCCAGCGATGCCTCGTTGTGGGCGAAGATCGCTCCCAGGCATTTGTGATAGCGCCGCTCGGCGAACATGAAGCGCATCAGCAACACGGCGGATTCCGCCGCGTAGCCCTTGCGCCGGTGGCCGGCGCCGATCGTGACATCGAACTCGAACCAGCCCGAACGAGGGCCGGTGCGATGTGAGCCGACCGTGCCGACAGGCTCTCCCGTGGCCGTCGCCTCAACCACCAACCGAAAGCGGTCGTCATCGCACGTGGCAACGGATTGCTCCTTCGCCCAGGCACGGTAGTCCTCGGCGGACCGCGGCAGGTTCAGCCGACTCCCTCGCCGCCCGTCGTCGTCGGCGAAGCCCATGAACGCTGTCCAGTCGTCGGGCTCGACAGCGCGTAGGCGCACCCGTCTACCAGTCCAGGACGATGCCATGCCTCATTCGACCACGCAGCAGTGCACGCGGGCCCGAGAGGCACGCCGAGAAGGGAGACGTCGTCCGCCGGAGCCTGTTTCCCCGGCAAGGAGGTACGACGGGGCTGCGATCACAATCCCCGCTCACCGGAGCGGCGTTCGGCCTCACCGCTGCCGAACTGAACCGACGCTCATGCCACACCGAGTGCCGTACTCCCACCCCAGACCGCCGCCGCTGGAGGCCGCGGCTGCGCGGGTCGCTCAAGCGAACGAGATGAGATCCGAGCCCTCTGGGTCGGATTTCGGGAGGTGGTTATGTCAATTCCTCACGTATGACGAGTAAGGGCCGCTCCTCCGTTGAAGAAAACCGGCCCTGAGTGTGTGTACTGCTCTGGTTCACACCGGCAGTCGCGGACCGGTCGGAATTCCGGGTGCGGGTGGCACGGTTCGCGGTGGGATTCCGGGTGCGGGTGGCACGGTTCGCGGTGGGATTCCGGGTGCGGGTGGCACGGTTCGCGGTGGGATTCCGGGTGCGGGTGGCACGGTTCGCGGTGGGATTCCGGGTGCTGGCGGTACGGTTCGCGGTGGGATTCCGGGTGCGGGTGGCACGGTCCGCGGTGGGATTCCGGGTGCTGGCGGTACGGTTCGCGGCGGGATTCCGGGTGCGGGTGGTACCGTCCGCGGCGGCGACCTACGGTCCCTGCCATGGCCGTCGCGCCACTTGTTGTGGTCGCGCCACTTGTTGTGATCGCGTTGGCTGTTGCTGTCGCGCCGGTTGTTGCCGTTATCCCCGTTCCCGCCGCCGTCGTCCGAATTGCCGTTACCGTTATCCTCGGAGGGCGTCATGACGGTGGAAACAGAAACCTGCTCCGCGGAGGCGGGAAGCGCGCTGGAGGGAACCGCTGTACCCCCTACAGCGAGGACGGCCAAGGCCGAAAGCATCCAGAATCGGTGTGGCGTGGATGAACAAGGCATAGCAATTCCTTTGTTGCATCAGAGTGGAAAGATCTTGCGAGCGGCCCGATCGATTGGCGACTCATCAGGTGTATGCGTGGGGCCGAACTTTCGACGATCGGCGGGTGGCGCAGCGCATAACTGCCGTTCTAGGCATGCTCGGCAGGTAATTACTGCGTCAGCCGTGCACGCTTGATCGAAGCCCGTGAAATCGCCCGAGCGTCATCTCAAAACGTCGCGGACGTGAGAGCCCGGATCGACGGGGGCTGCGTCGCTGACGAGGTCTTCGATATAGCGCCGTTACCATCAGAATCTCACTATGGCAACTCTGCTGCATCTCGGGAGGACGTGGGTGAGCAGAATCCGGTATTAGTTGAATGCCGCGCATATCGAAGCGACCCGAGCCGGCCCGGCTGGGCTTACGCCGTGAGGACCGACCCGAGGTCAATCCAGTGGTCGCGACTCTGGCTGGAGGATTGACAGCCCGAGTATGAGCAGGTGGCCAACTTCGGGTGCCCGGCACCCCTCTGAAGCGAACGGCGCAGGCAGGGGGCAGGGGCCCGGAGCAAGATCCGATGCATTTGCGCCCTGCTGGCCAGGGGCTACACACGACGGGAGCCGGCTACGCGCCAACCCCGCTCGTCATGCGCACGTCGAGCTGCTCGCGGCTGGCGGACCCGGAGTCACCACATCGAGGCCGCACCGTCGTCCTTCGGCAGCAGCGGTGCCCGGGGCATTCTGCCCCGGGCCTCCTTCGTCGCCTCAATCCTCAGTAAGCCCGATCAGGGCTCGGGTATCGCCTCTCGCGGCGTCTTGCTTACCGAATTGAATGGCGAGCGAGGTCCGACGCGCACGAAAATCCCGTCCGTCCGTATCGCCATCCGACCCCGGGGGCGTCTCGTAGACCCGACCCGGGGGCCGCGGCAACCGTAATCGTGGCAGAGATTCGCGGGCCCACACCCGAACAACTCAGTTCGGGCACAGCTTCAGGGCGCGGTCGATGAGCGGTCCCGTTGCCGCCTTCAGGCCCTGTGCGGCCCACGACGGGATGCGATTCGGCGCAACAATCTCTTCGGCGCTCGGATATGAGTCCGACTGCGGCTCACCGTCGATACGGTCGTTGTAGTTGAGTAGGTACCTTGTCCCGTCTTCGGTTTCGAAGATGATGTCGGAACCCCGCTCACAGGACAGAGTTCCCTCGTCGACCCCGGCGACGAAGGGCCAGTCCTCGCCGTACTCTGCCTCCGTCACGACCATCGGCTTCTTAGGTGCCCCGGAGCCGGATCCACAGCCGCACAGCAGCACAACACCAGCTGCCGTCACGCCTATGTACCCCCCTGTACGCACAGCGTTCCCTCCCCCGAAAAATCCCTCTTCTGGTCATCTCGTGTCCGCGATCGACCATCAGTCATAGCAACTGCTGCCAGTAACTTAGCGGGCCTTGCCCCGGCTCCAGGTCGGCCCGCTCTGCCGGTGACCACCGCTCACGGCCCCCGCAGGCGCCAGCGCGGCCAACTACCGCGCCACCTGCGGTCGGTGCTCCCTGTCCATCGCTCGGCCGGCGGTCTTGTGGGCCAGCCCTCTTACTGCTGCTATGTCGGCGACATCGCCGCGAGGGCACGAGGGGTCTTATGGAGCTGCACATCACGCGCTGGAAGCGGTACGGACATGACCGCCTGTACGCCAGCCTGTCGGATGGCACTGCGGTCGGTTGGGCGGACGTGAGGACAGGGGCCATCACGGTCTTGCGGGCCGACTATCGCAACGACGTGATCGCCCAGCTGACACAGCACTTACAGAACCTCAGCGAGACAGCCCCGGCAGACAGGACGCCCGACACTGAAGCGCGTCCGGTGCTTTGAAAGTCGATCACGGGAAACCCAAGCGAGTCGTCCGGGTGCTTGAGCACTATTGCGACTTTCCTGTACCGGTGGAGCCAGTGCTCGTCTTCGTTGGCGTCACCGATCTGAAGGTGGTCGCCACGCAACTCACTGTGCGGGTGTACCAGGAGCGCCAAGTAGGGTCCCTGGCACCGCTTTCAGGCGTGCTGACGGCCGAGCAGGTTGAGCAGGTGTACAGCGTCGCACGCCATCGCCAGGCCTGGACTCAGGCCTGAGCCGGTGGCCTCAGCGCGACGCCGGTGGCCCTCGTGGGCGCCCGGGTGATCTAGGGGGAGTTGGGTGCCTGACCTGCGGGAGTGGAGTGGCATGACGGCTCTTCGACGCCGATGACTCACTGCCCGCCGCTCCCGTGGCTCCCCGCCCAACTGAAACGGATCTGGCACGAGCTTGAGCGGTGAGGCAGCCGGCCAATGTCGCACGCGGGGTCCCGGCCTTTTCCGTGCGGACGACCTCACCACTCAACAGGTTATGCCTCCTGATGAGTAGCTCTACAGAGATTGGCCATTTAGGGACATGCAAGCTGCGACTTGCGGGGCTGTGGAGACCGGAGGAGCATGGTGCCAAAGGGCTTTCAGCTGCCCTTCTACCGGAGCGACTTGAGTCGTAGCCTGTTCAATTAATTGGCCCCAAGAGCCCACGCGAATCGCCACTCGGTGCAACATCATCCGTTCACGGAGTCATCATGACTACCACGGCCCGGGGGCAAATCCCCCGACTCATCTGCGTATCCTGCCTCAGTAGTGCACTTCTCATTTCCGTAGGTGCCACTACAGCGGCAGCGGGCACCCAGCCTTCTACCGGCGCGCCCGAACAACAAATATTCGCGACCGATCCGGACGGCAGCGAATCGGACCCCGGAAGTTCCGGCACCTCCGACGATGCGCCGCTCTTGGCCCAGAACGTGCCCCCGAAATCGAGAGATTCCTATGTGGATCCTAAGGATTCATACACCTATCCCGAACACACCGCCAAATCGAGCCAACGAAGAGAAGCCGGAGAAGCGATCGGACAAATGATCGGAGAAGGTGTCGGAGGTGTCGCGGGAGGAGGGTACGGCGACAGCCTCAAACAGATAACTGGGCCCATGGGCAAGGAGATCGGTGGCGGAATAGCCGATTTTGCCGACAAATTCGAGGCCGCGGCAACTCGCCCTCGGACCACCGTGTCTCCCGACAGCACCGTGACTGGGGGCGTGTCGGGTACTGGCACGGAGGGCACGGGCGGCGTGTCGGTTGGGAGCGCGGAACGCACTGGCGGTGTGTCGACGAGTAGCGGTGACACCAGCACGGGTGGGGGCATGTCGGGTACTGGCACGGAGGGCACTGGCGGCGTGTCGGTTGCCGGCTCGGACGGCACTAGCAGTACGTCGACGAGTAGCGGTGACAGCAGCGTGACTGGGGGCGTGTCGGGTACGGGCACGGAGGGCACGGGCGGCGTGTCGGTTGCCGGCTCCGACAGCACTGGCGGTGTGTCGACGAGTAGCGGTGACACCAGCACGAGTGGGGGCATGTCGGGTAGTGGCACGGAGGGCACTGGCGGCGTGTCGGTTGCCGGTTCGGACGGCACTAGCAGTACGTCGACGAGTAGCAGTGACAGCACTGAGAGCGCGACTGACAGCAACATGTCGACCAGCGGTGGCGCTGGCACCGACAGTGTGACTGACAGCAACATGTCGACCAGCGGTAGCGCCGGCACCGACAGTGCGACTGACAGCCAATTGACAACGCCAGATCTCTGACAGGCTGGCTGACCTACTGGTTGCTGCGTCACCCTCCTAGCGGTGGACGTGGTTGCTTCCTCGTCGTGAGGGAGGGTCGGGGACCCTTCCGCAGATCATCGCTGAACTGGGCGGGAGAACCGGCCGGTGAAGGAAGTCCGGCTCGTGCCTATCCCGCCCCAGCTCGTCACTATCCTCCGGCAGCACCTCGATACGTTCGGCAGTGCCGAGGGCGGGGCGGCCGTTCACCAGCGAGCGCGGGGGAGTGGTTGGCTCGTCCACGTACTACCGCGTGTGGCAGGAGGCTCGGATTCTCGCGCTCCCGCCGGCCATCGCCACCTCGCCGCTCGCGAGTCGGCCGTACGACCTTCGGCACTCGGCGCTGTCGACATGGCTCAATGCCGGAGTTGATCCACCGAGGTTGCCGAGCGCGCCGGCAACAGCGTCGAGGTCCTGCTTACCCGCTACGCGAAGTGCCTCGACGGACGGCAGGAGTCGCCGACCGGCGTATCGAGAACCTGCTTCGCGAGTACGAGTGACGGTCGCCTGACCGTGCCCGAGGCCCCTGACATCCTGTCGAGGGGCCTCGTTGACTGCTGATGAGGCTGCTCTTGCGCCCGTGTATGCCGCCAGTGCTCGCCCAACGGCCGGATCCTGCGGTGGATGAGCGCTCGTCTATGAGCGTCACCTCGGGGTGGCGGTTCGGGCGTGCGGGGATGGTGGCCTGCGGGGGCAGTTGGGAGTTGCGAGGTCACAACTGAGTCACTGTCTTCACCGGCCCCTCACAACTGATGCACCGGCGTAGGTAGCTTCACCCTTCAAGTACTTATGCAGGGGGGTCCTGTGAGCTACTACCAGCCTCAACCGCCGTTCCAGCCTCCGCCCGGGCCGCAGGCCGTCCGTCCCGCACCCAAGTGGGCCCGCAAGCGATTCGTGCTGCCCGCCCTGGGCCTCGCGTTCATCATCGGCGTGGGCAGCGCCGGCGCAGACGGCCAGAACTCGAACGCGACGAAGACGGTGGCTGACCACAAGGCACAGCCGGCGGCCACGGCACGGCCACGGCCACGGTCACCGCGACAGCCACGGCGACGGAGACCGCGAAGCCGAAGCCTGCGCCGACGGTGACGAAGACGGTCAAGGTGAAGGTGACCGTCACCGCGCACGCCGCAGCCGCGGGGTCGGGCACGGGGGGCAGTTCGACGTCTGGCGGATCGTCGTCCAGCAGCGGGTCCACCTCGTCGGGTGGCTCCAGCTCTGCGGGCGGCGGTGCCACGGCTCTGTGCAACGACGGCACGTACTCGTACGCCGCTCACCATCAGGGGGCCTGCTCGCATCACGGTGGCGTGGCCGTCTTCTACCGGTAGCCGCCGTCTCACGTTGGTGCTCTAGCTCGTGGTGTGAGTGCGGGATCGCCCGCCCCGTTGAATGGGGCAGGCCGGTCCCGCGTCTCCGGGGCCTGGGGGGCATGTGGGGCCTGTGGGGCATGTCCGAACGCACGACCACCCCGTTCCGCTATCAGCGCGGGGCTGGGCAGAAGACGGTGCGACAGGAGCGGCCAGAGCGATCAGGCTGGCCCGCAAGGATCGAGCTACAAGGTCGTCGACCTCGGAGGATTCGAACCTGCGCAGACGGCTCCGGAGCACAAGCGGAATTCGGCCTGCAAACCGCCTCTGACCATCGGGTTCCTTGATCCCAGGAGCTGCTCGGTGTTCTCCTGTATCGCAGATGGTGCGAATCGGGAGTCGCCTCCGGCTCCTGGCCCATTGAGAGGTCGGCTTCACCGACGGCTGCAACGCCCTGGAAGTGTTGCAGCCGCTTGTGACCGGACAGCCCGGACACCGGTACTTTGAGCTGTCCGGGCTGTTTGTGCAGGTGAGAGGCCCATTCGGAGAGCTGGGACACCCCTGTCCGGAGTCGCGGTGCGCGTCCGATCAAGCGCCGTCGATGCGGTCGAGCAGAGCCTGAGCCTCGACTGTGCGGCGATGGTCCGGGCCGAATGAGGCCAGACAGGCCTCGTGAGCAGCTGCGGCCTGACGGCGGGCTTCGGTGCCGCGGCGTAGTCCCAGGAGGGCGGTGGCTACGGCCAGCTCGATGGCGCCGGTCTCTGGGCGGCTCTCTCCCGCGGGCAGGCTGCGGCGCAGCTCACGGGCACGCTCCGCCTCGGCCAGGGCCTCCTCGTGGCGGGCTTGGCCGTTGAGGCTGCGTACCAGGCCGAGTCGCAACGCCAGAGTCAGCCGGTCCGGTTCAGGATGGGCGGCCAGGGCCTCGCGGGCGCGTGCCTCGGCCTCCGGGTGGCGCCCCTGCGCGCTGAGAGCGAAGACCAGCCCGTTACTGGCGGCCCTTACTACGTTTTGCAACTCCCCGGTACCGCCGCGCGCGGTCTGGGCGACGGCCGCACACTCTGCCTCACACTCGGCGTACTGACCGAGCGCGGCCAGCGTCTGGGCGCGGTCGGAGCGCAGCTTCAGGGTCTGCCAGTGATCAGCTCCGAAAGTCTTTCCGACAGCCGGCAGCACTTCGTCGTATATGGCGAGAGCGTCGGCGTGGCGGCCCTGGGCGCCCGTCGCGTTTGCGGCGATGCTCAGCGCCAGCGGTGTGTACGTGTCATCGTGTGGCAGCGACCGGGCCACGGCACGGGCCTCGGTCACCGCCTCTGCGTAGCGCCCGGCCCTGTACAGGGTCATAGCCCGCGACACAGGGGGTTCAGTCGTCCGCTTGGCGCGCGGTCGGAAGAGTCTCATGGCCGGAGGATATGGATATTGCGCCTGGTGTTCGGCCGAGGGGCGGGAATGACCGGCAGCACCGGATGGACCAACTGGGTTGCGCGGCGGCCACCTTGCGTGCTCAGCCCCTTGAGTTCGCTACTGCCGGAGGGATCCGTCCGTTTGACCTGCGGCGGAGCAGATCAGGAGGTGGCAGGACACAGGCTGTGTCGGAGGTGTGTCGCATGCGCCCCGGGGAGCGGGGCCGAGCGCTCTTGAGCCATGCATCCGAGGTGCTCCCTCGTCCACCCTTCAAATTCGAGCCGCATGGCTTGAACAGCGGCCTATCTGCCTCGGTTTGACCCGGTCATCCTGTCAAGGGAGGCCAAGAGCGACCGACCGGCCCCCATCCCGCCTGTCCCGGTGGTGATCCTTCGGGCTCACCTGGACGCGTTTGCCGCGGCCAAGGAAGGGCGCGTGTTCGGCAACGAGCGTGGGGGAGGGGTCGACTCATCCACCTACTGGCGGGTGTGGGAGGAGGCGCGGGAGTATGCGCTCCCGCCTGAGCGCGTCGCCTCGCCGTTGGCCGGGCGCCCGTACGACCTGCGGCACGCGTGCATCACGCGCTGGTTGAACGCGGGGGTGCCGATCGCTGAGGTTGCCCGGCGGGTCGGCAACTCTCCCGAGGTGATCCACCGGCGCTATCACGGCTGCATCGACGGCCACGAGGAAGCCGCCAACGCGAAGATCACAAGGGCATTGGAAGAGGACGGGGACGCTGCATAGCGCTCCGTGTCATCGCGCTGCGAGGGCGGTCCGGGAGATTCGAACCGCCCTCATGGCTCGGCACGTACCTGCGACTCTCCCGGCTACGCCCGCGTGGGAGCGCCCCGCAGCGCGTGGCTGCGGGGCGCCTAGTGGGTTTAGTCGACATCCTGCCCGTTGAAGTTGCCGCCCTTGCAGGTCGGGAGCCCGGCCGCGGACGTGGTCGACCGATCGACCGTTCCGCCGCCCTGCTCGCACTCACCCGGGGTGAGGCTGGCGGGGGTGGCGGTTGTGGCGGCGGCGGTTGCGGCGGTGGCGGTGGCGGCGCCTGTGAGGCCGAGTCCGGCGAGGGCTGCCGTGGCGATGACGGCGGCGAGGGTTCGTCGAATGCGCATTTGGTTTCCCTTTCACGGATTGCCTCGGTTGGGGCACTAGCCAGCCTGATCTTCACCCATGTGGGTGGCACGTCATGTTGCGCCATTCAGGTGAAAGCGCTGTCGGGTGCGGGGTCGGTGACGCGACGCGTCGGACAGGCCTCAGCACCAAAAATGTGCAGCGAGTGACCAAAAGCCCTGCTGGCCCGCGCTATCGGCTCAGGCACTGGCTAGCGCCGCCCGGTACGCTTCGTATCGAACCCAGGCGTCTTCGACCATCTCGATGGCGGCCGGCATGGCGCCGCACTCTTCGAGGCAGGCGCACTGGCCCGACCGCCCCTTCCGCGAGGCCGGCCAGGATCATTAGCGACGCCGCGGACGAGGTCACCGATGCCACTGTTTCGATCGGTTTGGGCCTGCAATCACGCCGTGAAGCTCTCCGCTTGGGCATGTCCGCACCCTTCCGCACAGCCACCCGACGTCGTCAGGGGTGCCCCACTCGTGAGGAGCGCGTGAGCGTGTCGGGTGTATCGCAGATGGTGCGCGGATAGTGAGAGACCACAAGAGAGGGCGGGAGTCAGTGAGACTGACTCCCGCCCTCTGCTGTCGGCATCCGCCCTGGTCAGCTAGGAACGTTCCTAGGCGATCGGCGAGTGCCCCGGCAGCATTCGAACCTGCGCACACGGCTCCGGAGGCCGTGCCTGGTCTCGCGAATTCGCAGGTCACGGGCCCATGACCGGTCGATGACGCGAGCGGGGTCCACAAGTGGTCCACGAGTGGCCAACGCGGTTCTTGAACGGAGTAGGTACCGGAGCACACCCGCACCAAGACTCTTCCGACCGGTCACATCACCGCAGCCCTCGACCGGCTCACTTAACTGTCCGACGCTGGCTGACCATCGGATTCCCTACCTTCGACAGCACCACCGACCGGAGCAGTGGAACCCGGCGCCACCCCACACCCGGGCCCACAGCCTGCGCCCACGGCGCGAAAGCGGTCCGCCGACTCTGTCAGCGGACCGTCACGAAAGATCGAGGCTAGGGGGCCGCGTCGCTGCTCAACTGTCAGAACCAGGCGCCTCTCGGACATGGAACTGGCTCGCAAAAACTGTTGCCCACACCAACCTTGTGCGCTCCATGTATTGGAAACGCGCAGGTAGTTGAGGTAACTTGACGGCTCGTTAGTCGGCCAGGGTGGGGAACCGTAGGTGGCCGAGGGGAGGGATAGGGACATGTCTTGTCCACGTCCAGTGAGTCGGCATGTGACCATTCTCGGCAGCTCGATGTCGGTGAGCCTCGAGGTAGACGCGTAGGCATGCAGCCCCAAGGCTTGTTCGAGCGCGGCCAGAGAGTACGAGTCCGGGCCGCTGGCGTGCCGGAGTTCGCCACGATCCGCTTCGCCCTGCCCGGAGATCAACCCGGTTCATGGGACCTCATCCTCGTCGATGACGAAGACCGCCGTCACGAAGTGAATCTGGCAGCCGGAGACACCGAGACCGTGCGGCCCCTCGTCAGTGACGGCAAGGCTGACTCCGCTCGCGTGCTGGCCGCTATGTGGACGCAGTGGATGAACGCCGCGGCGACCAACGCCGAGTCCAGCGCGATGGCAGCTACGCCGCTGAAGCCGTACGCGCACCAGACAACGGCTGTCTACGGAGCAATGCTTCCCCAGCCCCTGCTGCGCTTCCTCCTGGCCGACGAGCCGGGCACCGGCAAGACGATCATGGCGGGCCTGTATCTCCGTGAGATGCAGCGACTCGGCCTGATCAAGCGGGCGATCATCGTCTGTCCGGCGAACCTGGCCACCAAGTGGGTGGACGACTTCCAGCGGCTCCTGGGAGGTGGGTTGCGTCAGCTCACCTCGGCCACGGTGCGTGAGAACGCCCTGAACTCCAATGATCTGTGGGTGGTTTCCCTCGAGCTCGCAGCGGTGAACCCCGCAGTGCAGGACGCGATACGCCCGGACAAGGCTGGCTGGGATCTGGTCGTCTTCGACGAGGCCCATCGGCTGACTCCGACTGCCGCCGGATTCCACCAGGTTGGACGGCTCTTAGCCAAGAACACCCCGCGGGCGCTGCTGATGACGGCAACACCGCACCGGGGCAAGGAGTGGCTCTTCCGGCACCTGCTGCACCTGGTCGACCCCGAGATCTACCCGGATCCGGGCAGTGACCCCAACGTCGAGCTCAGTGCGCTGCGTCCCGGGCCCATCCACTTCTTACGGCGGATGAAGGAGGACCTGGTCGACTACGACGGCGCTACTCGGCTGTTCAGGGGGCGTACCGCGCGCAACCACAGTGTCCCGCTGTCGCAGACCGAGTACGGCTTCTATCAGGCCGCTCTCGACATGGTCGACCGGTTCTTTCCTCCGGTGGCGCAGCCGCTTGCCCGCATGGTCTACGGCAAGCGGGCAGCCTCCAGCCTCTACGCGCTGGCCCAGACCCTGCGGCGGCGCCACGAGCACATGGGGGCGATGAGCGAGGCGGAGGCGGCGCTCATCGCCGATCGCGAGGACCACGGTGACGAGGCCGAGGTCGAAGAGGCGAAGGTGATTCACACGGTCTCGGCCTCGACCAGGGCTGAGCGAACCGCGATCAACAGCCTTGTGCAGCAGATCGAGGCAACAAGCACCGACTCCCGTTGGCAACCGTCGAAGTGGAAGCGGCTCACCGATGATTGTCTGGCCGCCCACGGCATTCACCCGGGAAACGGCGAACAGGCCGTCATCTTCACCGAGTACGCGGACTCGGCCGAGTGGATCGCCCGACGGCTCCAGGCCGAGGGGTACACCGCCGAGCTGTACTCGGGCCGGCAGAGCAAGGCCGAGCGCGATGAGACCCGCAAGGCCTTCATGCGTGCCGAGTTCCAGATCATCGTCACCACCGATGCTGGCAACGAGGGCATCGACCTGCAGGCCGCGCATGTGCTGGTGAACTACGACATTCCGTGGTCCTTGGTGCGTCTCGAACAGCGGATGGGACGTATTCACCGTGTCGGTCAGCGGCGTGACGTGTATCTCTACAATCTGGTCGCCACGGACACTCGGGAAGGCGCGACCCTGCTCCGTCTGCTGGACAACTTCGTCATGGCCGCGAATGAGCTGCGTGGTCAGATGTTCGACAGCCTGTCGGCAGTTGCCGAGATCACGGGCGTCGACTACGACAAGTGGCTGTCGGACCTCTACGGCAACGATGATGTGAAGAAGCAGCAGGCCATAGATGCTGCCCAAGCGGTCCAGGCCCAGCAACTCACCCGCGCGGCCCGGAAGGTTCGCGACAATGAGCGCCGCCTGGCCAGTCAGGTGGACGCGGTCGCGGCCCTGACGCTGCTCCAGCGCGACTTGTTCGCGCGCATCAACCCTGCCATCGTCGAGGCGTACCTCGACCGGCTCGCAGCCGCCGGCGTGCTGGAGTGCGCACCGACCGCGGCCGGCCCTGGGTTCCGACAGCTCACCTTGAACGGCGAGACCGGTTTTCCTGTCACCCTGGGCGGACAGCGCGAAGTGCACGTCGCGACTAGCGGCGACGCGGTACGCAACGCCTCTGGGAGCATCGACGTCGGGGACACCATCACCCTGGGCCCCGGCGAGCCCGGCTTCAGCGACCTGATCAACATAGCCGAGCGCACCCTGGCCGAGGACTTGTACCAGTCCGGCGCCGCATCCGACCCCACCAGCCTCACTCCGTACGAGCTGTACGCGTACGAGGCGACGATGACGGAGAGCAACGGCAAGCGCGCCAGTGTGTGGGCCACCCTGATCAAGGTGGACGACAGCGGCAACGCCCGACCGGTCCGGTGGGAGTCACTGGCCAACCTCGTGCCAACCGAACAGAACGGCAGCGAACCACACCCTGCCCGGGAGGGCCACGCGTTCAGCGCGGCCCTCGAAGTGGCCGCCGCGACCGTCGCGGAACACCGTAAGGTGCGCGCCGACTGGTTCGCCCAGGCCCGTCGCGAC
This sequence comes from Streptomyces sp. NPDC048514, assembly GCF_043199955.1. Lineage (NCBI taxonomy): Bacteria > Bacillati > Actinomycetota > Actinomycetes > Kitasatosporales > Streptomycetaceae > Streptomyces > Streptomyces sp. NPDC048514. The sequence continues at coordinate 502,778 of NZ_JBICWT010000005.1, forward strand.
CTGACCAACTTGCCCCTGAGCCTGACTGACCGTATTGAGGACCGCGTTGCCCGTCTTGAGTTGCGGCGTCGACTTCAGGCCCAGACCGCACAGCGACTCGAAGAACTGGAACGGCTCGCGGGCGTGCAGCTGACCGAACCGAAGCAGGTGGGGCGGATCCGCGTCCTGGCTACCGCCGACACTCGCGTCCAAGCCGAGATTGACGCCGAGTTGGTCTCCATGCGTCACGTGCAACAACTCCTCGAGGACGACGGCTGGACAGTGGCCGACGTCCACACCGAGGGCCGCGGATACGACCTGGAGGTTCGCCGCAACAGCCAGGTCCGTCACGTCGAGGTCAAGGGCGTGCTCGGCAGCGCGGCCAGTAACGGCATCCGGATGACTGGCAACGAAGTCCTCATCGCGACTCAGCACCGCAAGGAGTACTGGCTCTACGTCATCGACCATTGCGCCGACGGCAGGGGTCGATTCTTCGGCGCCTACCAGGACCCCGCCACCCTCTTCGCGAACGTCATGACCGGGAACGCGGTGTTCCGCGTCCCGGGCAGCAGTCTCAAGAACGCCCCCGGGAGCAACGCATGACCCGAATGATCGAACGCTGGTTTCCCTGTGCCGAGGTTTCGGCGAACAGCTCAGCAGGATGGGGCAGCGGGTCGACAGAGATCGGGCTGTTCCCGTGGTTCGCGAAACGTCCGGTTGCCCAGGCGAAGGCGGCGGTGGTCTGCTCGTTGCTGCCCTGGCCGGAGGATCAATCAGAACAGCAGCGTCTTCAAGAGCTAGTCCAGGAGGGCATGTCCGGACGCTATGGTGCCTGGCAACTGCTCCACGACGAGATCGTCAAGGCCAACCCTGAAGGCGCGTCGGTCCTGGATCCGTTCAGTGGTCGCGGCATGATCCCGCTGGAGGCAGGGCGGCTCGGGCTGGAAGCCCACGGTGTCGACTACAGCCCGGTCGCGGTGCTGGCCAGCACGCTCCTCACCGACTTCCCCTTTCGGGACTGGTCGCAGGAGCCGCGTCTGCCGTTCGCCCAGGAGAGCGACGCCCTCTACGATGACCGGCCTCGGCTGCTTGTCGACGTTCGCGCCACCCTTGACGAGGTGGGCCGCCGGTGGACTGCAGCTATGAAGGACTACTACCCCCAGGTCAACGGAAGGCAGCCATGGGGGTACCTGTGGGCCATCGCCATCCCCTGCCAGGAGTGCGGCAACCGTTTCCCTTTGGTCGGCTCGTTCGAGCTGCGTAGGCCGAGTCAGAAAAGCGGTCGAAAGGGTGCTCCGCCGGTCGTCGACCCCGGCCAGTCGTTCTACGTCGAAGCCGATCCGGCCACAGGGACCTGCGCGCCGGTAGTGCACGAGGGTGCTCCAAGGCGCACTCCAACGCTGACGCGCGCTCGTACCGCTGAGGGTCGCACGCTGCCGGGGAAATCAGCGATCTGCCCGTTCTGCAGTCACGTGCACCCACTCGATGTGCACCGACGGCTCACCGATGAGGGGCGGGCCACGGACATGCTGCTGGTGGTGGCCGACCACTCGGACGACTCCGGCAAGGAGTACCGGGAGCCCACCCAGGCGGAACTCTCGGCTGTCGCCGCAGCGCCTGCGGCACTACGTGCGCTGTCCGACCCGAGTCCATTTCTCAGTGCCATACCAGAGGAACGAATCGCACCGGGTAACAACAACATCATTGGGCCGTCCATCTACGGGGCGCGCACCTACGGCGATTTCATGTGCGATCGGCAGACCCTGGCCTTCGTCATGCTCACCCGATCCATCGCCGAGGTTGCCGACGAACTCATGCACAAGGTGGGGGTGAGCTCTGACTATGCCCGAGCACTTAGCGGATACGCCGGGTCCGTAGTCGCCCGGAAGCTTCGGCGGGCTACCCGTGGATGCACGATCGACATTAGTCGCGCAGGGGTCCACGACATATATGCAAATCAGGGATCAATTACGTTTTCACAGGACTTCTTTGAGGTAGGAATCGGCACCGGCGCGGGATCATGGGCGTCCCTGTGCAAGAGCAGCATGTCGACGCTGACGAACCTGATGGCCGACATCCAGGGGGCGCCGGTCAGTGTGAGCAGGGGATCGGCAACCTCGCTGAACCTGCGAGACGCGTCCATCACTGCCGTGGTGACCGACCCGCCGTATGACGAGATGCTCGCGTACGCCGACTCCTCCGATCTGATCTACGCGTGGCTGAAGCGTGCCCTCTACAACACCTGGCCCGAGTTGGTCGTCACGTCCAACGAGTACGGCTGCCAGGAGAAGCAGGAAGAGATCATCGTCAAGCGGGTCCGGGGAGAGGCGCCCAACGAGCATCGAACTCGCGAGCATTACGACACCAAGATCGCCCAGGCGTTCGGTGAGATGCGTCGCGCGGTCCGCGATGACGGTCTAGTGACCATCGTGTTCGGGTCCGGAGACCCGGAAGTCTGGCAGCGTCTTCTCACGGCCGTCGAGCAGGCCGGCTTGGTGATGACCGGTTCTTGGCCTGCGAACACCGAGGCAGGCAGCCACCAGGGCAAGGCGAATATCGAGACCACGTTGACCATGACGTGCCGTCCGAAGGCGCCCGGGCGTTCTCCTGGGCGCAAGGGGGCGGTCGAGGCCGAGATCAAGGCTGAGATCAAGCGGCGCTACCCGGACTGGGAGCGGTGGGGCCTGGCCCCGGCCGACATGCTGATGGCGGCTGCCGGGCCGGCGATGGAGGTCGTCGGTCGGTACAGCGAAATCCTCGACGCCAAGGGCGAACCGGTCGACATCTACACGTTCCTGCCGTTGGCCCGAGCCGCGGTCCAGGAGGCGATGGCAGTCGAGATCAACCACCAGCCGCTGGAGACCTTCGACGCTCGCACGCGGTTCGCACTGTGGTGGGTGACGCTGTACAACCGTCAGGTCCGGGGGAAGTCCGAGCTGCGCTGGCAGGCTCTGGCCGCCACGCTCGACTTGGCGACTATACGTGACCTGGTGCCCGACGCGGACGGGGGTGTCCGGTTCGTAGCCTCCCGCGACTTCAAGGGCAAGATCAACGCGGATTCGACGGTCATAGACATCGCCCTCGCGCTCGCAGCCGCCTCGGAAGATGGCCTGCAGGCCATGGGCCAGGTGCTCGCCGCTGCACAGCACACGGCCGACGACACCTTCCTGTGGTCCGCCATCCAGTTCCTCGCGGACCGGCTGCCAGACAACGACCCGGATTCCGTCCGCTTCACTCGGGTGCTACGCAACCGGGCCGGCGTCGTCGGAGCCGCCGAGTCCATCTCCGCGAGCGCCCTCGACAACCCGCAGCTCGAACTGATCGATGACGACGAGTTGCGGCGCCTGTGATGACGGTCCGCAGGACCCCCACCGCCTTTGTGCCCAGCAGCCCAGGAGAGCAGAAGTGACGACCAGCGTGACGCCTTGGTGGAAGGCGCTCAAGCTCCGCAAGGAGATCCTCAACGCCTCCGGGCAGATCGACGACGTACAGATGTCGCTGTTCCGGGCCGTTCACGCGACCGGAGCCGATCGCCCGCCCTACGCCGACGCGGGCTACTACGGGGACATCACGCACCCGACCGAACTGCTCATCGACCTGCTCACCGAGGTCGCGGTGCGTATCGGTGGCGGTGACGACTACTCGAAGGCCCGAGCGGTAACCCGGCTCGCCCAGGGCATGGGTGGCGGTAAGTCGCACGCGTGCATCGGCGCCTACCACCTGGCCGCCAATCCAGCGGCACTGCTGGGTACCGAACTCGGCCAGAAGGTCGCTGAGCGGGCACAGGCCAGGATCGGGCACCCGCTGACTGACGACCTCGGACGTCCGCACGTCGTCGTGCTGCCCTGCGACAACATGACCCCCGGCGCCGGCGTGCAGGAGCTCGACGGTCCCGCCTTCACCCTCTACGAGCGTTTCCTCTGGCGCCTATTCTCCAAGGATTACACCCTCTTCGAACGCTACCGGCCCTTCTGGAGCGACAAGCACAAGATTGCTGAGGCCATCAGTGCGGTGAACCGGCCCGTGCTGATCATCGTCGATGAAGTGCTCGACTACATCGGCAACGGACTAGACGGCGCGAACAAGACCGACCTGGCGGCGCAGGACATGGCGTTTCTGCGCGCAGTGCTCGATGTGGTCAACGATGTCCCTCACGTCGCGATGCTGGTCGTGATGATCGCTCCCGACGTCGACAAGACCTCACTGTCCGCCGCTGCGCAGGCCCGCCGTGATGACTTGAACAGCCAGCTCGACCGCAACGGCCTGCCGACCACTGTTACCGGCGTGGGCGACTTCGCCGACATCCTCCGCCGGCGGCTGTTCGACGCCGAGCCCGCCGGGGAGGTCCTTGCTGCGACTGCCGCACTGTACGAGAAAGTGTTGACGGACAAGGCGTGGGCGAAGCAGGTCTGGGACCCGATCAATGCCACCTGGCGTCGTAACTGGCGCACGGAGATGGCGACGTGCTACCCGTTCCACCCCATGCTCATTAAGCTGGCGCAGGACGAGTGGGGCAAGATCACCGGATTCCAACGGGTTCGGTCCACGATCCGCATCTTCGCTGCCACGGTCTACGCCCTCCAGCAACGCGGCAAGGCCGGCGAGTGGGTGCCGGCACTCATAGGCCCCGGAGACCTGCCGCTGTCGGACAACACTGTGCGAGAGGCGCTCCTGGGCAGCGGTCTGGTGGAGGACGACCGGACCATCGCCAACTACCGGAGCCTGGCCGAGATCGAAGTCGTCAACCACGACGCCTCATCCGGGGCCGCGCGCCGCCAGGACCTCGAACGCCCGTCGAGCACCTGGTCCTCGCACAACCCCCGCGCCGCCGAACGAGCGGCCACCTTCATCTTCCTGGCCAGCGTCGTTGGCACCTTGCGGCCGGGGCGAGGCCGCGGGGCCAGTGCTCCCGAGGTCAAGGCGGCCACTAGCGTCCCGATAATCACCTACACGATCACTGACGCCGACGGCGTCGTCGACGAGCTGGTCAACCCGAACCGAGGAATGAGCGCACTCGACATCACACCTGGACAGGGCAACAACAAGCCGGCCCGCTACTTCCTGTCCACCCGGCTCACCCACCGCATGCTGGTCAAGAACATCCGCCGAACCATCACCGAAACGGAGCGCGACCAGGTCATCTTCGACTTCGCGAAGAGGCTGACCAGCAGCGGACCGTTTCGTGACGTGAAATACGTCTCGGCGGACCTCCAACGAAGCCCCGCCGACGTCCTGGCCACGGCCGGGCTGGACACCGCCCACACCACCCGGCTCATCGTGCTCGACCCCGCGCAGTACAGCCTGCGGAACGGAATGGAGAAGCCCACCCTCGAGGCGCTCAACGTAGCCATGGGACTCGGGCAAGGTTCCCAGCAGCTTCCCGTCCAATGGGCCAGCAGCGCGGTCTACGCCGTGGTGAACACACAGCAGCGAGCCCTGGCACGCAACCTGGCGGTGGAGTACCTGGCCAGGCAAAAGGCTCTGCAAGCGCCCGAGATCCAGAACGACGACGAGCTCAAGACCATCGGGGCGAAGGAACTCAGCGAGGCCAAGACCCAGCTGGAGAGGCAGATCAAGCGGGCTTACCAGCATGTCGCCTTCCTAGCTCAGCCCGACCCGGATCGAGAGCGGTACCTGGACCAGCTCACGTTCGACAAGGACAACATCACGGCCCTCGACGGCCTGCTCGTCTGGAAGGGCCTCGCCGACCGGGACAAGGTTTTCGACACCGGCCAGTTCAGCGCCAAGGCCCTCCTGCACAACCTCCGCGACAATGACTACGGCAAGACCCTCTCTGACATCCGGGCCGCCTTCTACAGTGCCCCCCGGCTGCCGCTGCTGTACGCCGGCGATCGCGATCTCCAGCAGGGCATCCACGACGCCGTGAGCCAAGGGCTGCTGAGCATCGTCGACGGAGCTGGCACCGAGGTGGCGGTCACCGCTCCCGGCCAGGTCAACCTCGCAAGCACGGGCCTGCGCCTTGCCAAGCCACAGGCCAAAACCTGCCTCACCTGCGACCAGCCGGCCCACGAAGGCCCGTGCGCTGCCAGTGTCGACGACACCGCGGGTGGGGCCGCGTCTCCTGTGCCCGGAAGGCCAGAGGACAAGGCATCCGAAACCCCTCAGCAGCAGGCTGGCGGGCAGGATCCGGAAACCTCACCGAAGCCGATGCCTGTCAAGGAGCGGCAGGTCGCCTTCTCCTTCACGAAGAACCTTCTGGCCAACACTGACAGCGCCGACGGCTTCGCCGCGCTCTTCCGGGCGTTCTACATGACCCTTGACGAACGGCAGATCAGCTACCTGCAGGGCACCCTCCAGTTGGTGATGCAGGCTGAAGCGGCAGAGGAGATACAGCAGCGCCTTGAAGAACTCGGCATTAACGGGACGTTCAAGGAAATATGACAAGACCGCCGCTGCCGACGATGGCAGAGACTACCCAGGGAAGCTTCCAGTCCCGGTTAGGGCCTGTTGTGAGAGTGGATCTTGTTCGTCGCTGATCACGTCCCCTAGGACGTGGGGATCTGACGAACGGCCAGTGGGCCCGTATTGAGCCCCGGCTGCCGACGGGGCATCAACGGAAACTATGACGGGCGGCCATCACGGGTCCATTGGTCACGGGCCTGGGGGTGTCGTCGTGCTCAGCGCGGTTGCCACGGTTCCACATGACGGCATCTTGCCCGCTGGGTGTAGCCGCCGGGCACGTCGAGGCTGACGGAATCCCAGAACGGCTCGGCCTCGCGGAAGTGACCGCCGCCCGTATGCCACTGGACTCCTGGGTAGGCGTGGCGCAGGGACCGAAGAGCGGCTGAGGCGAGGCCGCAGCGCTTATAGCCCTCATAGGAGTGAGGCGCTTCGACCCAGGCGATCTTGCACAGGTTGCAGACCACGTACTCGACCTCGAAGGCCAGGTCGGACCGGACGTAGGCCGCACGGATGCGCCAGCCTGTTCGCTCGTAGTGGCCGGCGGGCCGGTCGACCCAGGGTTCCGGTGGGGTGGCGGTCCCGTCGAAGTGGTACGACGCGGGGTTCAGCCACTGGCGAAGCCGGTCCCGTCAGGTCGGTTTGTCGGGCCACTTCCGTACCCAGTACACGTGGTCAGCACGGCGCGCCACAGTACGGATTGCCGCCTCGTCCGCCATGCGCTCTCCTCCCCGGGCCTGGAGTCGCCCTCAGCCATGGTCCGGTGCGCGGGAGGCTGCTGTACAGGACAACATATGGATCTCACTGGTCGTGACTGCTTCGCACGGTCGTCGTGGGGAATACAGGGTTCCTGTCCCTGTGCGACGAGGCGGCAGCAACACTGGTCCAGTGAAGTGGCTTACACCCTTCATCGGACTTGTCGGCGTAGTCGTTGGTGCCGCCACCTCCTACGCCTCGACCCAACAGGCGCAGAAGCGACAACTCGCTGACGCTCGCCTCGCGCGTGAGGAGGCAGAGCGGGCGGCCGTGGTTACCGCCAATGCCCAGGCGTTTGCCGCGTTGCTGGGGTACAAGGGAGATGCCGCCCGACTCCACATTGGCAGATGTTCCTTCGGATACGTACGAGCAGCTTGCCAAGCGTGAGCAGGCCTGGGGAAAAGAGCTGCATGAATATCTAGAACCGGCGCGCCTAGCAGCACTAGAAGTGCGCGATGAGGAACTTCGGACGCTCCTTGTCGATGGCCTGACACGGATCCATGATTGGGATTGGATCGATCTCGGTCTCTACAGGAGAAGTCGAGAGTGGCTCATAACGGGAACGATCCATCACCTGATTTCCTGTTTGTTTGCATGGAAGCGCGGCGATGCACAAATGCCAGAGCCCAATGGTCACTGTAGTCGCTACAAGGAGGCATGGGAATACGAGGAGGAAAGGCGACGCATCGAGGCCGAGGAGGTCGAGGCAGAGCGTCGCGGCCAACGCCATTGACGTAGGTCGCGATCTAAGCAGGGTTAGGGCGTTGCTTGCCGAGCTGCTTGCGCTCGGTTCAGTAGGTATTCGCTGAACCGTTGAGCCTTGGTTGCCCTTTCCAGGATTACGCCTTCTTGCTCAAGATAGGTAGCAGACCATTCCTTGAGATTTTCGAAGAGAGTTTTGATCTCCGTTTCCTCGACTCCAGCGTTCCTGGAGGCTAAGGAGCGAAGTTGCTGCGGCCTTCGAATGGGACCGCCGTTCAATTTTTCCACGATGAGCATGGATAGATGGAACTTAAGGTTGCTCTTTTGAGACACGTTGGCTTCGGCGGCATCAGACAAGATGAAGTTATCCACTTGGCGCTGTAGTCTTGCGCACCATAGGTAGGTATGCAGATCAATCGAAGAGTTGAAAACAAGACGGTAGTCTTCATCGTTCTTAAGTAGCGAAGAAGGCTTACCGCGAGATTTGTCCGGGCGCGCCAGCCCCATCGCTGTGACGGACGCTCCAACGAATTGAATGCTCACAATTTTGGCAGGATCCTTGCCGTCGTTCTTGTAGTATCCTTTCCTCCTGTCGTAGTACCAGCCTTGGGTCAAAAAATAGTCCTCGATATTGCGTTGTACCTCATCCGTTGCACGCAGAGAGGCGTCAGTAATTGCTGTTTGGCGGTTGGTGGCCCTGATGACCATATCTCTGGTTGCGGCGTCATCAGTGACGATAATCCGCACGAGAAGCATGCGCTCTGCAGCTTCTTCCGTGGGGTTTCCTCTGAGCGCTTCACAAATTTCGTGACTGGTCTGCAAGCCATTCACGATCTGAATATTTGACAGGGAGTAGGTCTTCGCTGTACTCGTAGCTTCGCTGCAAATCAGGGTGACGCCATTGTTTAGCCACCAAAACTCAGGGCTTTCAGTAGCCGTCAAGGACTGGCGAATCTCCTGATTCACCGACACGTTACCTTGATAGTCTCTAACGTTCCATTCGAAGAGGTGCCGACGGAGTCGACCGTTCTCATCAACGATCAAGTTGTAGTAGTCCCTCAACTTAACGAGGGCTACGTGGGACTGTCCGCTTGTGGCGCTTTCTTGATAGTTCATGGCCAAGGTGTAAGGCGGACGTTCGTTGTACCTAGCCAGTAGCTCCTTATCGCCAAGAAGCTCTACAGAGATTGTCCGTGCGTCCGGCACTGAAGAGAGAATCACTTGCTTCAGGGCGTGTAGTTTTGCCTCGAACTGCGGTGTGATGTTGCTGGAGTCTCCTGGAGTGGCATAAATAATATTGACACTGATTCGGGGGCGGCGTGTGAGGAGCTTCTCCCAAGCGGCGCGGAAGATTCCGAAACGTGCCAGCAGCGTGGGATTGTATAGAACGGATAGATCGTCAAGGGGTTGCGATAGGTCAAGCAATCGGCGCATCGTATTCTCTAGCTTTTCTGCTACCTCCTCGGCGAAGCTAGGTGTCCGCTTAGCTTGCACCACCCAGAGTTCAAGGTTTCTATCTTGTCCGAAATCGGTGGGGCGGCTTGTTTCTGACACTACATCTGAGTCTTCATCTAGCAGCGTGTCATCGAAGAAGACGTGCACTGAGTCAATGGCGCCATCCTGCCCACCGCCTACAATCCCCGCTTCAATATCCTCAAGCCCCAGACCGAATGGCCGCAATGCAAGCTCGGATGCGAAGACTTCAAAGGCCGTGCCCACGTCAACCGTAGGTAGGTTTTCTTCTTTCCATGCATCGAAGATTCGCATGATCAGCATCTGTGCGTTGCTGGGCATTTTCGGCATATGAGAACTCCCGCCCGTCAAAGCGATGTTGCGTGCTGAACGTACCATTGAGGTGGGTGGCCGTGCAGTGCTTTCACGGTTTAAGGGTTCTAGAGGGCAGCGCTCTCATCTGGCTGGTCGTCCGTGTGCATCCGGGTTAAACGTAGGCCGCAGCAGCATGGCAGTCAGGTCGGTGGAGCGGCTTTTGGGTGGCGCTGCTTTGGCGCGAGTGATCATGGCCCCGTAAGCTTCCGGCGCGTCGGGCAGTCTGTGGACCTGCCCGGTAAAGCACGACGTTGGGGCCATGATCTTCGAGGCTCGCGCCAAAGTGGCTGCCTAAAGCCGTGTAGCCGACCGCCCCAGCCACGACGTGCCCCTTCTCTGACATCAGGCGGCTGATTGCTTTAATGCGCGGCACGGGCGCCGGTCGGGCTGGAGCGGGGCGGAGACAGGAGCGCAGGCCCGGCCGGGGGCCGGGCCTGCGCGCGGTGAGCGGAGCGAGCCGCCTTGAACCAGTAGAGAAAGTTGTGACTCAGTCGGTCGCGTGGGCCTTGTCTTGTCTCGGTTGATGCTTGAGAGGAGGCCGGGCCTCGTGGCGGATCACCAGTGCGTGCCGACGGGGCTTCGCAGAATGGACCGTTGTGAGAGGGCATACGAGGTCCTGAGCTGGCTCTCCTGCCTCTGGGGGCCGAGGATGCTCGTATGAAGGTGCCGATCGGTCGCCCGAGTCTGCGGCCCTACCTGGCTTACCAACAGCGCGCTGCAACGCACCGTGAGGGGCTGATCGCTCACTTCTTGGGCACCAGTTCAGTGCTGCTGTCGGACGGACAGACCTCGGTGCTCAGTGACGGGTTCATCACCCGCCCGGGGATGCTGCGTGTGGGAATGGGCAAGATCGCCCCGGACCGCTCGCTGGTGCGTGCCGCCATCGAGCGGCTGCGGGCCGACACCCTCGCCGCCGTGGTGTGCGCGCATTCCCACTACGACCACGCCCTCGACGCGCCAGTGTGGGCGTTGGAGACCGGCGCCGAACTGGTCGGGTCGGAGTCCACCGCCAACATCGGGCGCGGCCTGGGGGTCCCCGAGTCGTCCTTGCGGTTGGTCGGCGACGGCGACACCGCCACCTATGGCAGCTTCACACTGACCTTCCTGGACTCCGTGCACAGCCCGGGCGACCACTACCCAGGGACCGTTGACCGGCCCTTGGTGCCGCCGGCCCGCGCCGGTGCCTGGAAGACCGGCACCGCCTACTCCGTGCTCGTCACCCACCCCCACGGCCGTGTGCTACTGCAAGCCAGTGCCAACTACCGGCCCGGCGCGCTTCGTGGTCACCATGTCGACGTCATCTACCTGGGCGTCGGCATGCTGGGCAAACAGCCCGCCGAGTTCCTCCACACCTACTGGGACGAGGTCGTGGTCGCGACCGGGGCCAAGCGGGTCATCTTGGTGCACTGGGACGACTTTTTCTTCGGCCTGGACCGGCCACTGCGTCCCATGTCCTACCTGTTCGACGACCTTGGCACCACCATGCGCAGGCTGCTGCCCCTGGCCCGCCGTGACGGCGTCGACGTCGTCCTGCCCGTCTCCTGGCAACCGAGCGCGCCCTTCACCGGTCTCGCGTGAACTCGGCTCAGAGCTGGAATCGGCGCTGTGCGTCGATTATCCGGCAAACGATGCGATACGAGGCACTGTGAACCGAGAAGGATCAACCGACACGAATCCGTCAAGATTCAACTGGACCTGGGCACTTCCGTGATGCGCCATAGGGGCGCGTCGTACTGCTCCGGGCGGTTGTCGATGAGCAGCTGGCGCAAGGCATGGCGCTGAGAGCCGTTGAGGTTCAGGGCCTCGGTGATGTGGCGGAACGTCGTGTGGGTGACTTCGCGGCTGCGGGCCTCCGCCTCGAACTGGTCGAGTTGCGGCAACACGGCTGCGCTGTCGAGCTTGACCGGCGGCTGGTCCTTTAGCCACGCGGCCTTGTTGCGCTCGTAGTCGATCTCGGAGAAGCCGCAGATTTCACGGCTGTATGCCTCGACCTCGTCTAGGAGGGCGGTTGTCATGATGGCTCGGGCCAAGCTGTTGCGGTTCACCGCTTCGTCCAGGTCGACCTCGTGGACCCTGGGGCCTTCGTCGGTGAGTGCCACGGGGAGGCCGGCATCGCGGACCTCGCAGGTGCCCCGCACTCCGCTGGCCGTCGCGGCGAGCATCGCGGTTGCCTCGGACGGGTGCCACTGAAGGACCGTGCTGATCCGCTCCACGTCGTCCGCGGTGAGGGTGCGGACGAGGGAACCGAGCAACGGGCGTAGGTCGTCCGGGGAGAGTTCTCCGTCCAGGCCGGGGCCGGCTACCAGGAGTCGAATCGATGCGTTCACCTGGCAGGCCGCGGCCAAGGTGACGGCGTCGGCGAGGGGGCTCTTCAGTGTGGGCTCGTCGCCTCGCGCAAGGATGTCCCCGCCGACGTCCAAGAGATCAATCGACTCCGGCTCGAAGTGACTGATCAGCTCTTCCAGTTGGCGCGTGACGCCTTCGACGCCTTGGTGCGGGTCAAGCAAAGCAAAGGTGTGCGGGAGTTCCGCTGCGAGTCGCGGGAGGGTGGATCCTGCGGGCGCGATCGCGTGGGCATCGGCCGGCACTGCCGAGACTGCTGGGGTGATCCGCTCGAGGCCCGTGAAGTCGCGGGCTCCTCGTGGCCCCGGTACCGGATCGATGAGGAGGCGATCCCATGCGTAGGTCAGGATCACCGCCTGGTCCTCGTCGCCGTACAGGGCGGCGCTGAGCATTGCGGAGGCGACTGCGTCGCCACCTCCTCCTGCTGCGACGATCAACCGCGTCATGTCATCAGCGTACGGGTTTCGATGTTGGCCACTCACCCTATAGTGGCTAGAGGCCATAGCCAGTTGAATAGGGAGGGAGCATGCCTCAGATCGAGGAGGCTCAGCCGAAGTATCTCCAGATCGCACACTTCATCCGTGATCAGATCCTTCGAGGGGACCTGCGACCGGGGGACGAGGTCCCCTCGGAACGGCAACTCGCGGCGGACTGGAAGGTGTCCAGGCCGACCGCTGCCCGCTCGTTGGAGGCGCTGAGTCATCAGGGCCTGGTCGAGAAGAGGCAGGGATCGGGTACGTACGTCCGGAGCCTGGAAGTCAACCGGAGGGCACGGGAGCTGTACGGGCGCGCTCGTCAGACCGGGAAGATCTACACCTCTGGTGAGTACGCGGTCATCACGTCAGCCGGCTGGCTTGAGGCGCCGGACCACGTCGCTGAGGCGCTGGGGCTGGCCAAGGACCGGCGGGCCGTTCATCGGCGGCGCGTCACGAACAACCAGGACGGCGCCATCACGCTGTCCACCTCGTGGTTCGCCCCCGACGTCGGCCAGAAGGCGCCCAAGCTCATGGATCCTGAGCGGATCCAGGAGGGCACCCTCATGTACGTCGAGAACATGACGGGACGTCAGGGCAGCTATGCCGAAGACCGCATGTGCGCTCGCACCGCGACGGAAGAGGAGGCGGCCGATCTCCAGCTGGAGCATGGCTCCGCCGTCCTGATCGTCCATCACGTCGTCTTCGACCTGCAGGACCGTCCCCTGGAGTTCGCCGAAGCGACCTACCCGCCTCACCGCTGGGCGTTCGAGCAGGGCTACCCGCTCACCTGAGGCTTGGTCTGATTGCGTCGAACCGCTTGCACGGCGTGAGTGGCTAATGCCACTATCCAGTAAGTGGCTAAGGCCACTTACCAAGGGGGCACGGCGTGACGAGTCGGCGGCCTGAACAGGACGCGCACTTAGCTTGCCTGAGTTGCCGGGGGCGCGGTTGGAAGCGCGTGAGCTCGCGTACGACGCTGGCGCTCTCCACCGTCAACGACCGTGCTCGTGCCACATCGAAGCGACGGTGCCTCGACTGCGACGGCACCGGCAAGGAGTGAGCACGGATGGCCTACACGCTGGACCGTGACCCATGCCCGGAGTCGCCCCGTCTCGGAGCGATGACCTTGCACCCGACCCCCGAGTCGGTGCCCCGGGCGCGACGCTGGTTCAAGAAATTCATCGCCTCGTACGACCCGGCCTGCTCGGTTGACGACTGCCTACTGATGATCTCGGAGTTGGTGACCAACGCCATCTCCTACGGCCGGTCGGATGAGCCCTGGCTCGTCCGGGTGGAGTGGTTCCGTGACGGGACCTCGCTTCGGGTCGAGGTCCACAATCCGGGCTTCCCGGCGCACGTTCGGCTGCGCCGGCCGGACGCCACCGAAGCCCATGGACGTGGTCTGCTTCTGGTCGACTCCATCGCCGACTCGTGGCGGTCCGGTCCGAGTGGCTTCGGCGGGACGGTCGTGTCGTTCACGATGGCCGATGCCTGGCCGTCGTGAGAGATGCCCGACCCTGTCTGTCCTGACACGGGGAGTGTCGCTGGTCTGGCTGACCAGTTGACTTGGCCACTCTCGATGGGCGGCGTTCATGGCGTATGAGGTGGAGGCACCCAAGTACGTACGCCTCGCGCGGACCATCCAGCGTCGCATCGAGGACGGTACGTATCCGCCCGGCACCCGGGTCCCCAGTGAGAACCAGCTGATGCAGGCCTTCGGGATGTCCCGCCCGACCGTCGTTCGGGCGCTGGAGCTGCTGAAGCGGGACGGCTGGCCGGAGTCTCGCCGGGGTTACGGCACGATCGTGCGCGGCCGCCCGGCCGCCGTGGACCGGAAGGACCGCAGAGGGCGGGACGTGCTGGAGCGCGACGAGTCGCGCGCTCCGGGTCGCCTCGTAGAGGTCGGCGAAGTCTCTGTTCCTGCCCGCGTCGCTTCCGTGCTTCGGCCTGCCGAAGCGCGCCAAGGTGGTCATGCGTCGCTTCCTCGTCGAAGGGGACCGCGAAGCTGTCGAGTTGGTCTCGTCCTACTTCCCCGCAGACCTGGTCGAGGGCACCGAGCTGGCGAGCAGTGACGTCCTGGGCGGCAGTCCGCGTGTGACAGCAGGCTCGGGCGCTCGGGCTCCAGCCGGCTGCCCTCGCCTCGCCGCTGGCTGCGCGGCCGTACGATCTCCGACACTCGGCGCTGTCTACGTGGCCCAACTCCGGGGTGGGCCCGACCGAGGTGGCCGAACGCGCGGGTATCAGTGTTGAGGTACTGCTGAGCCGCTACGCCAAGTGCATTGATGGGCGGCAGAAAATCGCCAACCGCAAGATCGAAGAGCTGCTGCGCGAATACGAGTGACGAGGCACATAGCCATGAGCCCCTGGTCCGCGAGTGGGCCGGGGGCTTCGTCGTGTGTCCCGGTCGCAGGGCGTCGGTCACAGGCAGACTTCCGAAGCCCACCAAATTCCTGGTCAGGTGACCACCGGAAAACTTTCTGCGGTTTCCTGTGTGAGTTCACTCGGTGGGGAAGGTGAGCCGCAGAACGATCTCGCCGTCGTCGATCTCCCCAGTGGGCTCGAATCCGAACTTCTGGTAGAAGGGCCACGGTTCGCCCTCGCCGGGATCGTAGCTGGTCAGCAACTCGGTGGCGCCGTCCTCACGAACCAGGGCGGCGATCTGCGTGAGAGTTTCCCGGCCGATCCCTCGCCGCTGATGGTGCTTGTCAATGAGCAGGCGCCAGACGAAGTGCCGCCCTGTGTAAGGACCAGCCGGCGGCTTCCACGACAGCATCACGAAGCCGACTGGCTCGTCGCCGATGTACACCGCGCGATACCAGGGATTGGTCTCCGGGTGCTGTGCCGCCTGCTTGAGAGACCTGGACACGGAGGCGACGAACTGCTTCTGGTCACGGCGGACGCGGAGGGCACGAACGGCATCCCGGTTGTCGTCAGTGATCTCGCGTAGGTGTACGTCTGGAGACCTCATGCCACACCCTTTCCTGCATGCGGCGGCTGTGCCGTCCCGAGCGACGTGAAGAGCCGTTCTCGTGTGGCATTCAGGCGCAGCGTATTCGGCGCCGTGGATCTGGTGGGGGACCGGCACGCCGGGCCGCGTCCGCTCCGAGATAGCCGCTGTGACCTGGGCAGACGCGCTCAGTTCCTGTCCACGAATAGTCCACAGACCCCGGCATACGGCCGCTCCGGGCGGCACACGCCTGCACAAACGCGAAGACCCCGGCCTCAGCGTTTCCGCTGGTGACGGGGTCTTTGGGCACCTAATCCAAGGTGCCCCCGGCAGGATTCGAACCTGCGCACACGGCTCCGGAGGCCGTTGCTCTATCCCCTGAGCTACGGGGGCGTGTCGGCTGCTGAGCTGCTCGCTCGCGGCGACGGGTAGAACACTAGCAGGTCCGGCGGGGTGATCAGGAACCCGTTTCCGTGGGGCGGGGGAGGGCGGCTGCCTGCAGGGGGTGGGGGTGGGGGAACGTAGGTCGCCTGTGCCGGATGGAAGAGGGGGAGAGCGGGTCCCCTGTACGGGGTGGAAGTGGGGAAAACCCGGACGCGGTGGCCGGGCCGGACCTACTCTCGACGTGTGTCAGGCGCCTCGGGCCGGGTGCTTGTTGTGGACGACAACAAGGTCATCCGGCAGCTGATCAGGGTCAACCTCGAGCTTGAAGGGCTCGAGGTCGTGACCGCGGCCGATGGTGCCGAGTGTCTGGATGTGGTGCACCAGGTACGGCCCGATGTCGTGACTCTCGATGTCGTCATGCCCCGGCTGGACGGGCTGCGCACCGCCGCTCGGCTCCGCGCGGACCCCCGTACGCGTCACCTGCCCCTCGCCATCATCAGCGCGTGTACGCCTTACGAGGTCGAGACCGGCCTCGACGTCGGTGTCGACGCCTTCCTCGCCAAACCCTTCGAGCCTGCCGAACTCGTCCGGCTCGTCAAGGACTTGATCGGCAAGCGGACCGAGCGCGGGGGAGACGGGCATCGTCGAGTGGGGCATCCCGGAGACGCGGGCGGCGGCGACGGACGTGCGGGTGAAGAACACGGCGGCCCTGCGCTTGGCGACGGGCATGTTCGTGACGGACACGGAGGCGCTGCACGTGGGAGGGAAGCGCGTGGGCGACGGGGGAGCGAGCCGGACCCTGGTGGGGGCGGTGATGGGGAAGGGGACGATGACGGCGTCCCCGACGAGGTACCGGGCGGCATCTCCTTCGGATTCGGCGGCGGATAGTTCGGCGGCGGATAGCCGTTGAGTCCTCGGCCAGGTACCCGGTGGGATGGTCGCAGGTCGCAGGTCGCAGGTCGCAGGTCGCAGGTCGCAGGTCGAGGGTCGCGGCGGCGGCTCAGCCTGTCGTCGACACTGTGGGTGCGAGTGCGAGTGCGAGTGCGAGTGCGAGTGCGAGTGCGGGATCGGATGCGGGTGCGGGTCGGATGCGGCGGTGGCACCAAGCTCGCGGGCGTCGCTACGGCACTCTCCTCCGCCTGCCTGGGAGTGTCGCGTCTGCCGTAATCCGGCCGGGGTGTGTCGTAGCCCCGTAGCCCCGTAGCCCCGTAGCCCCGTAGCCCCGTAGCCCCGTAGCCCCGTAGCCCCGTAGCCCCGTGGCCGTCGGTCTGTTGCGGTCGGTCTGACCGGTGGGGCCGGTCCCTGACGCGGGGATCTTCGTGCCGTCCGGCATCCGGTCGTTCCACAGGCTGAACCGGTTCGCCTACCCTGCCCCCTCCTCCCCTACGCTTGTCCCGTGACCCCCGTCGAGCTCTCCCGTACCGTGCTGCGCGCGGTGCGTCGTGCTGTCGACGACGGGGAGCTGAGCGTGGTCGTTCCCGAGCGGGTGATGGTGACCGAGCCGGGGCCCGGCGGATGCGGGGACTACGCCACCAACATCGCCCTCCAGCTCGCTCGGCCGGCCGGGACGCCGCCGCGGCGGGTCGCCGAGATTTTGCGGTCCCGTCTCGTCGGCGCCGACGGCATCCGGGACGTCGTCGTCACCGGGCCCGGGTTCCTCAACATCACCCTCGACGCGCAGGTCGACCTCGTCACCGGCCTGGTCCGGGAGATCCGGGATCGCGGTGCCGCGTACGGACACGGTGCCGCCCTTGCCGGGGAGGTTCTCGCGCTGCGCGTGCCGTACGAGGTCCGGGCGGAGATCGTCGCCGACGCGGTGGTGCGGATCGCGGCCACTCAGGGCGGGCGGGCGGTCGTCGAGCACGGCGAGCCGGTCAATCTGCGGCCCGTACCCGCCCCGGAGGACCCCGCCCCGCTCGGCCCCGACGCCGCCCGGTGGGCCCTCCTCCACCCCGCCCCGCACGACCGGCCCCGGATCACCGCCGACCACCTGGTCCAGCGGGAGAGCAATCCCCTCTTCCGCGTCCGGTACGCCCATGCCCGCATCCGCTCCCTCAGCCGCAACGCCGCCCGCCTGGGCTTCACCGCCGAGCCCGGTCCCGTCGCCCTCGACAAGACGGCCCCGGCGCACCTGCCTGCCGGCACGGAAGCTCGTACACCTCGTACACCTCGTACGCCCGACAGGGCCCAGGCCCACCTGCCCCAGCCGCACGGGGACGCGCCCGTCTCCGGCACGCCGACGCACGGCGACGCGCCCATGGTCTCCGGTACGCCGGCGAACGGGGACGCGCCCACCGTCCACGGCCCGCCGACCACCTTCAGCGCACCCCCACCCCCCGGCGCCCCACCCACCCGCAGCGCACCCCCGGCCCCCGGTGCCGACCCCGGCGTTCGTGCTCTGCTCACGCCCCTCGCCGATCACCCCCGCATCCTCGCCGGGGCCGCCACCCACCGTGCCCCGGACCGGGTTGCGCGGCATCTGGTCGGTCTTGCCGATGCCGTGCTGCCCTTTCTGGCCTCGGTGCTGCCCTGCGGTGAGGAGAAACCCTCGGCCGCCCACCGTGCCCGGCTGGCGCTCGCCGAAGCCGCCGGGACGGTGCTGGCCGGCGGCCTGTCCCTGCTCGGCATCGACGCACCCGAACACCTCTGAGGGCCGCGGAAGACATGGGCCCCGGAGAGACACAGAGAGTCTGAGAGTCACGTCATGAGCCGTTCCGCGCACCCCGCCGGGCCCCGCCACGCCGACGTCCTGCCCGAGGGGCACTACTCGGCGCCGCCCACGGACCTCAACGCCCTCGACCGCAAGGTGTGGGCCCAGACCGTCACCCGCGACGCCGACGGTGTCGTGACCGTGGGCGGGATCGACGTCAACCGGCTCGCCGAGGAGTTCGGCACCCCCGCCTACATCCTCGACGAGGCCGACTTCCGGGCCCGGGCACGCGCGTGGCGTGCCGCCTTCGGGACCGACGCCGACGTGTTCTACGCCGGCAAGGCCTTCCTCTCGCGCGCCGTCGTGCGGTGGCTGGACGAGGAGGGGCTGAACCTGGACGTGTGCTCCGGCGGCGAGCTGGCCACCGCGCTGTCCGCCGGGATGCCCGCCGAGCGCATCGCCTTCCACGGCAACAACAAGTCCGCCGAGGAGATCGAGCGGGCCGTCGGCGCCGGCGTCGGGCGTATCGTCCTCGACTCCTTCCAGGAGATCGTGCGCGTCGCACACATCGCGCAGTCCCTCGGGAAGCGGCAGCGGGTGCAGATCCGGATCACCGTGGGGGTGGAGGCGCACACGCACGAGTTCATCGCCACCGCCCACGAAGACCAGAAGTTCGGGATCCCGCTCGCCGGCGGGCAGGCCGCCGAGGCGGTACGGCGGGCCCTGACGCTCGACGGACTCGAGCTGATCGGCATCCACAGCCACATCGGCTCGCAGATCTTCGACATGTCCGGCTTCGAGGTCGCCGCCCACCGCGTGGTCGGGCTGCTGAAGGACATCCGGGACGAGCACGGGGTCGAGCTGCCCGAGATCGACCTCGGGGGCGGCCTCGGCATCGCCTACACCAGCGACGACGACCCGCGCGAGCCGCACGAGATCGCCAAGGCGCTCACCGAGATCGTCGGCCGGGAGTGCGAGGCGGCCCGGCTGCGGACGCCCCGCATCTCCGTCGAGCCGGGGCGCGCGGTCGTCGGCCCGACCGCCTTCACCCTGTACGAGGTCGGCACCGTCAAGCCGCTCGACGGGCTGCGTACGTACGTCTCCGTCGACGGCGGCATGTCGGACAACATCCGGACCGCGTTGTACGACGCCGAGTACAGCGTCGCGCTCGTCTCCCGGACCTCCGCCGCCGAGCCCATGCTCGCCCGTGTGGTCGGCAAGCACTGCGAGAGCGGGGACATCGTGGTCAAGGACGCGTTCCTGCCCGCGGACCTGGCGCCCGGCGACCTGATCGCCGTGCCGGCCACGGGTGCGTACTGCCGGTCCATGGCCAGCAACTACAACCACGTGCTCCGGCCGCCGGTCGTCGCCGTGCGCGACGGCGAGGCCCGGGTCATCGTCCGGCGGGAGACGGAGGAGGACCTCCTGCGGCTCGACGTCGGCTGACCGCACCCGCCGGAGACCCGGCGAGCAGGTCGGCCCGGGGGACCCCGGGACGGCCCCGGGGACACCCCGGCACCCCGGGAACGACGGGGGTGGAAGATCTACGGTCTTCCGCCCCCGTACAAATGAAATAGATGTCTCACGATCCGGACGAAGGGTAGAAACTCCCGTCCGGTGAGTGAGACTGGTCCAACCGTAGACGGTATGAGGAAACGAGGTCGGATGATGCGTACGCGTCCGCTGAAGGTGGCGCTGCTGGGCTGTGGAGTGGTCGGCTCAGAGGTGGCGCGCATCATGACGACGCACGCCGACGACCTCGCCGCCAGGATCGGCGCCCCGGTGGAGCTGGCGGGCGTGGCCGTACGGCGCCCGGGCAAGGTGCGCGAGGGCATCGACCCGGCCCTCGTCACCACCGACGCCACCGCCCTCGTCAAACGTGGCGACCTCGACGTGGTCGTCGAGGTCATCGGCGGGATCGAGCCCGCGAAGTCGCTGATCACCACCGCCTTCGCGCACGGCGCCTCCGTCGTCTCCGCCAACAAGGCCCTGCTCGCCCAGGACGGGGCCGCCCTGCACGCCGCAGCCGGGGAGCACGGCCGGGACCTGTACTACGAGGCCGCCGTCGCCGGCGCCATCCCGCTGATCCGGCCGCTGCGCGAGTCCCTCGCCGGGGACAAGGTCAACCGGGTGCTCGGCATCGTCAACGGCACCACCAACTTCATCCTCGACAAGATGGACTCCACGGGGGCGGGCTACCAGGAGGCCCTCGACGAGGCCACCGCCCTGGGGTACGCCGAGGCCGACCCGACCGCCGACGTCGAGGGTTTCGACGCCGCCGCCAAGGCCGCCATCCTCGCCGGGATCGCCTTCCACACGCGCGTGCGTCTCGACGACGTCTACCGCGAGGGCATGACCGAGGTCACCGCCGCCGACTTCCAGTCGGCCAAGGAGATGGGCTGCACCATCAAGCTGCTCGCCATCTGCGAGCGCGCCAAGGACGGGGCGTCCGTCACCGCGCGCGTGCACCCGGCGATGATTCCGCTCAGCCATCCGCTCGCCTCCGTGCGCGGCGCGTACAACGCCGTCTTCGTGGAGTCCGACGCGGCCGGGCAGCTGATGTTCTACGGCCCGGGCGCCGGCGGTGCGCCGACCGCCTCCGCGGTCCTCGGCGACCTCGTCGCCGTCTGCCGCAACCGGCTGAACGGCACCACCGGACCCGGCGAGTCGGCGTACGCGGACCTGACCGTCTCCTCGATGGGCGAGGTCGTCACGCGCTACCACATCAGCCTCGACGTCGCCGACAAGCCGGGTGTGCTCGCCCAGGTCGCCACCGTCTTCGCCGAGCACGGGGTGTCGATCGACACCGTTCGGCAATCGGGCAAGGACGGCGAGGCCTCCCTCGTCGTCGTCACCCACCGGGCCTTCGACGCCTCCCTCACCGGGACCGTCGAGGCACTGCGCAAGCTCGACACCGTGCGGGGTGTCGCCAGCATCATGCGGGTTGAAGGAGAGTAACCAGCAATGACCCACCAATGGCGCGGAATCATCGAGGAGTACCGGGACAGGCTGCCGGTCTCCGACACCACGCCGGTCGTGACGCTCCGCGAGGGCGGCACGCCCCTCGTGCCCGCGCAGGTGCTCTCCGAGCGCACGGGCTGCGAGGTCCACCTGAAGGTGGAGGGCGCGAACCCCACCGGGTCCTTCAAGGACCGGGGCATGACCATGGCCATCTCCAGGGCCAAGGAGGAGGGGGCGAAGGCCGTCATCTGCGCCTCCACCGGCAACACCTCCGCCAGCGCGGCCGCGTACGCCGTACGGGCCGGCATGGTCTCCGCCGTGCTCGTGCCGCAGGGCAAGATCGCCCTCGGCAAGATGGGCCAGGCCCTCGTGCACGGCGCGAAGATCCTCCAGGTCGACGGCAACTTCGACGACTGCCTCACCCTCGCTCGAGAACTGAGCGAGAACTACCCGGTGGCGCTGGTGAACTCCGTCAACCCGGTGCGGATCGAGGGCCAGAAGACGGCCGCCTTCGAGATCGTGGACATGCTCGGCGACGCGCCCGACATCCACGTCCTCCCGGTCGGCAACGCGGGCAACATCACCGCCTACTGGAAGGGCTACCGGGAGTACGCCGCCGACGGCATCGCCACCGGGACCCCCCGCATGTGGGGCTTCCAGGCGTCCGGCAGTGCTCCGATCGTGCGCGGTGAGGTGGTCAAGGACCCGTCGACCATCGCCACCGCCATCCGCATCGGCAACCCGGCCTCCTGGCACTACGCCCTCGCCGCGCGCGACGAGTCCGGCGGTGCCATCGACGAGGTGACGGACCGTGAAATCCTGCGGGCCTACCGGCTGTTGGCCGCGCAGGAGGGCGTCTTCGTGGAGCCCGCCTCCGCCGCCTCGGTGGCCGGTCTGCTCAAGGCGGCCGAGCAGGGCAAGGTCGACCCGGGCCAGCGCATCGTGTGCACCGTCACCGGGAACGGCCTGAAGGACCCCGACTGGGCCGTCGCCGGCGCCCCGCAGCCGGTCACCGTTCCGGTCGACGCGGCCACCGCCGCCGAGCGCCTCGGGCTCACCTGATCACCCGGCGGACCGGGGCTTCCACCAGGGAGCCCCGGCCCGTCCCGGCAAGGAGCACAACGGGCTGACGACACGCATCGTGCGCCTCCTGTGCGCCCTGTGTCGCCACAGAACCTTCCTTCGATAGGCTGTACCGAACCCGCCTACCGCATATGCCCCCGCGTATGGCACGGCGCCGCGCCGTCTCCGCGGCCCGACGGGTCTTTCGTACGTCATCGGATGTCCACCGAACATCGGCCGGATGCCATCGAGTCCATCGACCGTCGTCCGACCGCACGCAGCTCAAGGAGAGTCAACGAGCGATGGCCGGTCCAGCGTTCCGCGCCGCCGCCGTCCGGGTGCGCACTCCCGCCACCAGCGCCAATCTCGGCCCGGGCTTCGACGCCCTGGGTCTCGCGCTGGGGCTCTACGACGACGTGGTCGTCCGGGTGGCCGACTCCGGGCTGCACATCGACATCGCGGGTGAGGGCGGCGAGACCCTGCCCCGGGACGAACGCCACCTGCTCGTCCGCGCCCTGCGCACTGCCTTCGACCTGCTCGGCGGACAGCCGCGCGGCCTCGAGATCGTGTGCGCCAACCGCATCCCGCACGGCCGCGGCCTGGGCTCCTCCTCCGCCGCCATCTGCGCCGGGATCGTGGCCGCCCGCGCGGTGACCATAGGCGGCGAGGCCCGCCTGGACGACGCCGCGCTGCTGGAGCTGGCCACCGAGATCGAGGGCCACCCGGACAACGTGGCGGCCTGTCTGCTGGGCGGCTTCACCCTGTCGTGGATGGAGTCCGGCGCCGCCCGGGCCATCAGGATGGAGCCGAGCAATTCCATCGTTCCGGTGGTTTTCGTGCCCGGGAAGCCGGTCCTGACCGAGACCGCGCGCGGCCTGCTCCCGCGCACCGTGCCGCACGTCGACGCCGCCGCCAACGCGGGCCGCGCAGGCCTGCTCGTCGAGGCCCTCACCCGGCGCCCCGAGCTGCTGCTGCCGGCCACCGAGGACCGTCTCCACCAGGAGTACCGCGCCCCGGCCATGCCGGAGAGCGCGGCACTGGTGGAGCGGCTGCGGGCCGACGGCATCCCGGCCGTGATCTCGGGTGCCGGGCCCACCGTCATGGCCCTCACCGACGTCGGCACCGCCGACAAGGTGGAGGCCCTGGCCGGCGCCGACTGGGCCGCCAACCGGCTGAGCCTGGACATGCAGGGAGCGAGCGTGCTGCCGCTTGCGACCTGAGACACGGTTGCCGGATTTCGAGAGGGGGAATGTTTGTTGGATCCGGTAGTGTTAACCTCAAGTCTGCACCCGACCCCACCATGGCGAGGTGCCTCGTGTCCCCGTCCGGGACAGACATTCTTCCGGGAGCCTCCCAAGCCACTCCGTGTCCCTCGTGTCGTACCTGGGCAGTACGTCGTCGGCGGGCACTGAGCGGGCCGCCGGGCACGCTCCGGAATCGGTGCGACCACGCCACGTGACACCAGGTGCCACGGCTCGCGGAAGCGCCATCACCAGCAAATCTCTTTCCGCCGCTTTGGCGGACCACCGCCCCGGCACGGTTCGCAGAAGACAGGACCGTAGCCGGACAGCACAACCGGTCGCCGAGCCAGACAGGCCGACGTCCGCTCCAGGGAAGGACCCTTCGTGAGCGACACCACCGATCTGATGGGCGCACGTGTCGAGGAGACCGCTGCCGCGCCCGCCACGGACGCCTCCGCGCCTGCCACCGGTGCCGGCTCCCGGCGGCGCCGCGGTACCGGCCTCGAGGGCATGGTGCTGGCCGAGCTGCAGCAGGTCGCCTCGGGCCTCGGCATCAGGGGCACCGCGCGGATGCGCAAGAGCCAGCTGATCGAGGTCATCAAGGAGGCGCAGGCCGGCGGCGGCGCCAAGGCGGCGTCGGCCCCCGCCGGGGACGCCGCCGAGACCAAGCCCAAGCGCCGGACCACCTCCAAGGCCCGCACGGGCGAGGCCGTCGACGGCGACAAGAAGGCCGGGGCCAAGAGCGAGGCGCCCGCCGAGAAGGCCGTGGCCCAGCAGCAGATCGAGATTCCCGGCCAGCCGGCCAGCGACGACGCCCCGAGCGAGCGCCGTCGCCGGCGTGCCACCGCGGAGGCCGGCAGCCCGGCCGCGGGCAGCGCCGAGACCGTCGCCGCCGAGGCGAAGAGCGAGCCCAAGGGCGAGGCCGCGGCGAACGCGGCCCAGCAGTCGGGTGACGCCAAGGGCGACGCGGGTGACGGCGATGGCCGTGGCCGGCGCGACCGCCGCGAGCGCGGCCGCGACCGCGACCGCCGCAACAAGGGTGACGACCAGCAGGGTGGTCAGGGCGGCGGCCGGCAGGACCGTCAGCAGCAGGACCGCCAGCAGGACCGCCAGCAGGACCGCCAGCAGCAGGGTGGCGGCCGGCAGGACCGGGACCGCGACCGCCAGCAGCAGGACGACGACGACTTCGAGGGTGGCCGCCGGGGCCGTCGCGGCCGCTACCGCGACCGCCGGGGCCGCCGTGGCCGCGACGAGATCGCCGAGCCGCAGGTGGCCGAGGACGACGTCCTGATCCCCGTCGCGGGCATCCTGGACATCCTCGACAACTACGCCTTCATCCGGACCTCCGGCTACCTCCCGGGTCCGAACGACGTGTACGTCTCCCTCGCCCAGGTCCGCAAGAACGGCCTGCGCAAGGGTGACCACATCACCGGTGCGGTCCGGCAGCCGAAGGACGGCGAGCGCCGCGAGAAGTTCAACGCGCTGGTCCGCCTCGACTCCGTCAACGGCATGGCGCCCGAACACGGCCGCGGCCGCCCGGAGTTCAACAAGCTGACCCCGCTCTACCCGCAGGACCGGCTCCGCCTGGAGACCGACCCGGGTGTGCTCACCACCCGCATCATCGACCTCGTGTCGCCGATCGGTAAGGGCCAGCGCGGTCTGATCGTGGCCCCGCCGAAGACCGGTAAGACCATGATCATGCAGGCGGTCGCCAACGCGATCACCCACAACAACCCCGAGTGCCACCTGATGGTCGTCCTCGTCGACGAGCGTCCGGAAGAAGTCACCGACATGCAGCGGTCGGTCAAGGGCGAGGTCATCTCCTCGACCTTCGACCGCCCGGCCGAGGACCACACCACGGTCGCCGAGCTGGCCATCGAGCGCGCCAAGCGGCTGGTGGAGCTGGGCCACGACGTCGTCGTGCTGCTCGACTCCATCACGCGTCTGGGCCGTGCCTACAACCTGGCGGCGCCGGCCTCCGGCCGCATCCTGTCCGGTGGTGTCGACTCCACCGCCCTGTACCCGCCGAAGCGCTTCTTCGGTGCGGCGCGGAACATCGAGGACGGCGGCTCGCTGACCATCCTCGCCACCGCCCTGGTGGACACCGGGTCCCGCATGGACGAGGTGATCTTCGAGGAGTTCAAGGGCACCGGCAACATGGAGCTCAAGCTCGACCGGAAGCTCGCCGACAAGCGCATCTTCCCGGCGGTGGACGTCGACGCGTCCGGCACCCGCAAGGAAGAGATCCTGCTCGGCAGCGACGAGCTGGCCATCACCTGGAAGCTGCGCCGGGTGCTGCACGCGCTCGACTCGCAGCAGGCGATCGAGCTGCTTCTCGACAAGATGAAGCAGACCAAGTCGAACGCCGAGTTCCTGATGCAGATCCAGAAGTCGACGCCGGCTCCGGGCAACGGCGACTGAGCGCCGTAGCACCGACCGCCGTTCGGGCCGCCCCCTGTCATCCGATGACAGGGGGCGGCCCCTTTGTGTGCCCGGTGTGCCCGGTGTGCCCGGTGTGCCCGGTGTGCCCGGTGTGCCCGGTGTGCCCGGTGCGGGCGCGAAGGGCGGGCCGGTGCGGGCGCCTGGTGCGGCCCGGTGCGAGGACGGGGGGTGGGCCGGCGCGGGCGTGCGGGGCGCCGAGACCTTTGCCACACGCGACGCGGCCTGCGGCGGGGGGACGCAGTGCCGCCCTCTGACCGGAAATCCCAGGTGGGCGGTGTTCCGTCCGGTCGGGGCGGCTACGGTCCGTGCCGGTCGCCGTACGTACTGGAAACAGGGCGTTGTGCAACCCTTTGCCGAGTTTCTCCGTCTGACCGGGCGGAGCGACGATGGAGCGGTGACGACCGCGCCTGACCCTGAAAGCAGGGGATAACCGACACCGACGAGACCTAGGAGAGATGTGTCCGCCGAGAGCACGCCGGAGCCCGGCATACCGGAGCCGGCCCAGACCGGCCCCCACCGCCGTGGCAAGGGCCGCCGCCGCAAGCCCCGCAGCGGGAGCCGCAAGGCCCTGCTCATCACGGCCTGGACGGCCGCGGGTGTGGTCGTGCTGGGCGGCATGGGCGCCGGATACGTCTACTTCAAGCTCAACGGCAACCTCAAGAGCGTCGACATCGACCAGGCCCTCGGCGGCGACCGGCCCTCGAAGATCGACAACGGTTCCGAGAACATCCTGGTCCTGGGCTCGGACACGCGCACGGGCAAGAACAAGAAGCTCGGCGGCGGCACCGACGACGGCAGTGCCCGCTCGGACACGGCGATGATCGTCCACGTCTACGAGGGCCACAAGAGGGCCAGCGTGGTCTCGGTCCCGCGGGACACCCTCGTCGACCGCCCGCAGTGCACCGACACCAAGGGGACCGCACATCCCGCCGCGTCCGGCGTGATGTTCAACGAGGCGTATTCCACCGGCGGCGCGGCCTGCGCGGTGAAGACCGTCGAGTCGATCACCGGCATCCGCATGGACCACTACCTCGAGGTCGACTTCCAGGGCTTCCAGAAGCTCATCGACGACCTCGGCGGCGTCCGGGTGACGACGGCCAAGGACATCGCCGACCCGCAGAGCCACCTGAACCTGAAGGCGGGCCCCCACACCCTCGACGGGCAGCAGGCCCTCGGCCTGGTCCGCACCCGGCACGGCGTGGGCGACGGCTCGGACCTGGGCCGCATCCAGCTCCAGCAGGCGTTCATCAAGGCCCTGATGGACCAGGTGAAGCACGTCGGCGTGTTCTCCAGCCCCAAGAAGCTGTACGACCTCGCCGACACCGCCACCAAGGCCGTCACCACCGACTCCGGCATCGGCTCGGTCAACTCGCTGATCGACTTCGCGGACGGTCTCAAGGGCATCGGCTCGTCCCACATGAAGATGGTCACGATGCCGGTCCGGTACGACCCGGCCGACCCCAACCGGGTGCTGCTGGAGAAGACCAAGGCGCAGCTGATGTGGGACGCCCTGAAGAAGGACAAGCCGATCCCCGGGGCGGCCACCGCGGGCACGGCCACCGGCACGGCCAAGGGCGTGGTGAGCGCCGGCTAGGGCAGTGCTGAGCGCTCACCACGGGGTGGTGAGCGCCGGCTAGGCCATTGGCGAGCGGGGACCACGGGATGGTGAGCGCCGGCCAGGGCAGTGGCGAGCGGGGACCACGGGGTGGGTGAGCGCCGGCCAGGGGCGCCCGGCAGCGGCGCGGACGCCCTCCGGCCGTCCCCCCGCCGCCCGGCAGCGGCGCGGACGCCCTCCGGCCGTCCCCCGACCACGCCGGGCCGTCCCCCGACCACGCCCCGCGGGCCCGCGGCCCCGACCGGCCCGCAGGCCGTCCCCCGACCACGCCCCGCGGGCCCGGGGCCCCGACCGGCCCGCAGCTCCCTGGGCGCGCATCCGCCCATCCCAGGAATAGAACAACCGCACCCCCGGTTTGGGTGGATGGCCCCAGTCCTGGCAGACTGGTACGTCGGCTCCGGTTCACGCACCCGCATCCCGCGGCGGCGACCCGGCGCCCTCCCGAAACCTAGGAGACACCTTGAAGCGCGACATCCACCCCGAGTACGTCGAGACGCAGGTCAGCTGCACCTGCGGTGCGTCGTTCACCACCCGTAGCACCATCGACTCGGGCACCATCCGGGCCGAGGTCTGCTCCGAGTGCCACCCGTTCTACACGGGTAAGCAGAAGATCCTCGACACCGGTGGCCGTGTGGCCCGCTTCGAGGCCCGCTTCGGCAAGGCCGCCGGCTCCAAGAAGTAGCGAGCCCCATTTCGCCGGTCCACGGTCACGTCCTTTTTCCCGGGGCGTGCCCGGGACCGGCGTTTTTGGTCGCCCGCCCTTCCCTTCACCGCAGTACAGGAGCCGAAAGATGTTCGAGGCAGTCGAGGAACTCGTCGCCGAGCACGCCGACCTGGAGAAGAAGCTCGCCGACCCGTCGGTGCACGCCGACCAGGCGAACGCGCGCCGGCTGAACAAGCGCTACGCCGAGCTGACCCCGATCGTCGCCACGTACCGCTCCTGGAAGCAGACCGGCGACGACATCGAGACCGCGCGGGAGTTCGCCGCCGCCGATCCCGACTTCGCCGCCGAGGTGAAGGACCTGGAGAAGCAGCGCGAGGAACTCACCGAGAAGCTGCGCCTGCTGCTCGTGCCGCGTGACCCGAGTGACGACAAGGACGTCATTCTGGAGATCAAGGCGGGCGCCGGCGGCGACGAGTCCGCGCTGTTCGCCGGTGACCTGCTGCGCATGTACCTGCGCTACGCCGAGCGCGTCGGCTGGAAGACCGAGGTCATCGACGCCACCGAGTCCGAGCTGGGCGGCTACAAGGACGTCCAGGTCGCGGTGAAGACCAAGGGCGGCCAGGGCGCCACCGAGCCCGGCCAGGGCGTCTGGGCCCGGCTGAAGTACGAGGGCGGCGTGCACCGCGTGCAGCGGGTGCCGGCCACCGAGTCCCAGGGCCGTATCCACACCTCCGCCGCCGGTGTCCTCGTCACGCCGGAGGCCGAGGAGGTGGACGTCGAGATCAACCCGAACGACCTGCGCATCGACGTCTACCGGTCCTCCGGGCCCGGCGGCCAGTCCGTCAACACCACCGACTCCGCCGTGCGCATCACGCACCTGCCCACCGGGGTCGTGGCCTCCTGCCAGAACGAGAAGAGCCAGCTGCAGAACAAGGAGCAGGCGATGCGTATCCTGCGCTCCAGGCTGCTCGCCGCGGCGCAGGAGGAGGCCGAGCGGGAGGCCGCCGACGCCCGCCGCAGCCAGGTCCGCACCGTCGACCGCTCCGAGAAGATCCGCACCTACAACTTCCCGGAGAACCGCCTCTCCGACCACCGCGTCGGCTTCAAGGCCTACAACCTGGACCAGGTCCTGGACGGCGACCTCGACGCGGTGATCCAGGCCTGCGTCGACGCCGACTCGGCAGCGAAGCTGGCGGCCGCGTAAGAGGCGTACGCACGCACGAGTACGACACGGAGGACTTGCGTGAACCTGCTGCTCGCAGAGGTGGCCCAGGCCACCCAGCGGCTGGCCGACGCCGGCGTGCCCTCGCCGCGCAACGACGCGGAGGAGCTGGCCGCGTTCGTGCACGGGGTGAAGCGCGGCGAACTGCACTCCGTGAAGGATTCGGACTTCGACGCCCGGTACTGGGAGGTCATCGCCCGGCGTGAGCAGCGCGAGCCGCTGCAGCACATCACCGGCCGGGCGTACTTCCGGTACCTGGAGCTCCAGGTCGGGCCGGGTGTCTTCGTGCCCCGGCCGGAGACCGAGTCCGTGGTCGGCTGGGCCATAGACGCCGTACGCGCCATGGACGTCGTCGAGCCGTGCATCGTCGACCTGTGCACCGGCTCCGGCGCCATCGCGCTCGCCCTCGCCCAGGAGGTCCCGCGCTCGCGCGTGCACGCCGTGGAGCTGTCCGAGGACGCGCTGGTGTGGACCCGCAAGAACGTGGCCGGATCGAGGGTGGACCTGCGGCAGGGCGACGCGCTGACCGCCTTCCCCGACCTCGACGGCCAGGTGGACCTGGTCATCTCCAATCCGCCGTACATCCCGCTCACCGAGTGGGAGTACGTGGCGCCCGAGGCCCGCGACTACGACCCGGAGCTGGCGCTCTTCTCCGGCGAGGACGGCCTGGAGCTGATCCGCGGCATCGAGCGCACCGCGCACCGGCTGCTGCGCCCGGGCGGCGTCGTCGTCATCGAGCACGCCGACACCCAGGGCGGCCAGGTGCCGTGGATCTTCACCGAGGAACGGGGCTGGGCCGACGCCGCCGACCACCCCGACCTGAACAACCGGCCCCGGTTCGCCACCGCCCGCAAGGCGCTGCCGTGAGCACCCGCCAGACTTCCATCCCGCAGTACGTGTACGAGGAGGCCCGCTAGCTATGGCACGGCGATACGACACCAACGACGCGACCGACCGTGTGACGGGTCTGCGCGAGGCCGCGTCCGCCGTCCGCCGGGGCGAACTGGTGGTGCTGCCCACCGACACCGTGTACGGCATCGGTGCCGACGCGTTCTCCTCGGAGGCCGTCACCGACCTGCTCGCCGCCAAGGGCCGGGGCCGCAACATGCCCACCCCTGTCCTCATCGGCTCCCCGAACACGCTGCACGGCCTCGTCACGGACTTCTCCGAGCTGGCGTGGGAGCTGGTGGACGCGTTCTGGCCGGGCGCCCTGACGCTCGTCGCCAAGCACCAGCCGTCGCTGCAGTGGGACCTCGGCGACACCCGGGGCACGGTGGCCGTCCGCATGCCGCTGCACCCGGTCGCCATCGAGCTGCTCACCGAGGTCGGCCCGATGGCCGTCTCCTCGGCGAATCTGACCGGGCACCCGGCGCCGGAGGACTGCGACGCCGCCCAGCAGATGCTCGGCGACTCCGTCTCCGTCTACCTCGACGGCGGGCCCACCCCCGGCAACGTGCCGTCGTCCATCGTGGACGTCTCCCGCGAGGTGCCGCTGCTGCTGCGCGAGGGGGCCATCTCCCCGGACGAGCTGCGCAAGGTCGTACCCGACCTCGAGGTGGCGAATTGACGGCCCCTGAAGCGGGGCGTGGCATAGGCATCGGGGCGCGTGCCGCGGAGGAGACGACCACCTTCGGCTTTCCGCGCGACACCTTCCGCATCCTTCATGTCAGCACCGGCAACGTGTGCCGCTCGCCCATCACCGAGCGGCTGACGCGGCATTTCGTCGCGGAGCGTCTCGGCGTGCTCGGAGGCGGGCTGATCGTGGAGAGCGCGGGCACCTGGGGTCACGAGGGAGCGCCCATGGAGGCCAACGCGGAGGCCGTGCTGGCCGAGTTCGGCGCGGACACCTCCGGGTTCACCGGCCGGGAGCTGCTGGACGAGCACGTCATCAGGGCCGACCTGGTGCTGACCGCCACCCGCGACCACCGCGCCCAGGTGATCTCCATGGGGCACTCGGCGGGCCTGCGCACCTTCACCCTCAAGGAGTTCACCCGCCTGGTCCGGGCCATAGACCCCACCACCCTGCCCCCGCTGGAGGACGGTGTGGTCATGCGGGCCCGTGCGCTGGTGCGCGCCGCCGCCGCGCTGCGCGGCTGGCTGCTGGCCCCGACCGCCGAGGCGGACGAGGTGTACGACCCCTACGGAGCGCCGCTGCCGTTCTTCCGGTCGATCGGTGACGAGATACACCAGGCGCTGGATCCGGTCGTGACGGCGCTGACCGGGGTAGCGGCACGGGCCTAGGGCGCGCGCCCGTCAGGGCGACGGCACCCCGCGTGAAGCATCGCGCGAGCGCCCGCGGCGAACCCTCGTCCTCGGCCCCGCAGGCCCGCGTGAAGCATCGCGCGACCGGCCGCGGCGAACCCTCGTCCTCGGCCCCGCAGACC
Organism: Streptomyces sp. NPDC048514; assembly: GCF_043199955.1. Taxonomy (NCBI): domain Bacteria; kingdom Bacillati; phylum Actinomycetota; class Actinomycetes; order Kitasatosporales; family Streptomycetaceae; genus Streptomyces; species Streptomyces sp. NPDC048514. Next base: position 534,853 of record NZ_JBICWT010000005.1, read on the forward strand.
CGCGTGAAGCATCGCGCGACCGGCCGCGGCGAACCCTCGTCCTCGGCCCCGCAGACCCGCGCGTCCACGAGCGGCTCCATCACCGGGCGTCCGCGCTGTACCGGGCCTACATTGGACCTACGTCACCGTCGACCGCCCGGAGCCCGCCATGTCGGTTCCCACTCTCCACGAGACCGACGTCCTGCGGGAACAGGACCCGGAACTCGCCGACATCCTGCTCGGTGAGCTCACCCGGCAGTCGACGACGCTCCAGCTGATCGCCGCCGAGAACTTCACCTCCCGCGCCGTCCTCGAGGCCCTCGGCTCGCCGCTCGCCAACAAGTACGCCGAGGGCTACCCGGGCGCCCGGCACCACGGCGGCTGCGAACTCGTGGACGCCGCCGAGCGCCTCGCCGTCGAGCGAGCCAAGGCGCTGTTCGGCGCCGAGCACGCCAACGTGCAGTCCCACTCCGGCTCTTCGGCCGTGCTGGCCGCCTACGCGGCTCTGCTGCGTCCCGGCGACACCGTCCTCGCCCTCGGCCTGCCGTACGGCGGGCACCTCACCCACGGTTCGCCGGCGAACTTCTCCGGCCGCTGGTTCGACTTCGTCGGCTACGGCGTCGACGCCGAGACCGGGCTCGTCGACCACGACCAGGTGCGCCACCTGGCCCGCAACCGCCGGCCCAAGGCCATCGTCTGCGGCTCCATCGCCTACCCCCGCCACTTCGACCACGCCTTCTTCCGCGAGGTCGCCGACGAGGTCGGTGCCTATCTGATCGTGGACGCGGCGCACCCGATCGGCCTGGTCGCCGGCGGTGCCGCACCGAGCCCGGTGCCGTACGCCGACATCGTGTGCGCCACCACCCACAAGGTGCTGCGCGGACCCCGCGGCGGGATGATCCTGTGCGGGGCCGACCTGGCCGAGCGCGTCGACCGGGCCGTCTTCCCGTTCACGCAGAGCGGTGCGCAGATGCACACCATCGCCGCCAAGGCCGTCGCGTTCGGTGAGGCGGCCACGCCGGCGTTCGCCGTGTACGCCCGTCAGGTGGTCGCCAACGCACGCGTGCTCGCCGGTCATCTCGCCGCCGAGGGGCTCGCGGTGACCACGGGCGGCACCGACACCCATCTGATCACCGCCGACCCCGCCCCGCTCGGCGTGGACGGCCGCACCGCGCGCGGCCGGCTGCTCGCCGCCGGCCTGGTGCTGGACTGCTGCGCGCTCCCGCACGGTGACGGCCGCGGGCTGCGCCTGGGCACGGCCGCCGTCACCACGCAGGGCATGGGGGAGCCGGAGATGGTGCGCATCGCCGCTCTGCTCGGCTCGGTCCTGCGCGGTGAGGCGGACACCGTCCGGGTGCGGGACGAGGTGCGCGGGCTGACCGGCGGATTCCCGCCTTATCCCGGCTGAGCGGGGGTGGGCACGGTCCGTGGAGCCGGGGGCGCCCGGTCACGGAGCGTGGTGCACAGCCGGTCGTGCAACCATCGTCGCTACCCGGAAGTCCTCATCCATATGCGTCGCTCGCTAGGGTGTGGGGCTGTGATGGCCAGCGAGACCTGTGGGGAAGCCCGTGCGTGAATACCTCCTTACGCTCTGCGTCACGGCCGCGGTGACGTATCTGCTGACAGGGCCGGTACGCAAGTTCGCGATCGTGGCCGGGGCGATGCCGGAGATCCGGGCGCGTGACGTGCACCGGGAACCCACTCCGCGCCTCGGCGGTATCGCGATGTTCTTCGGTCTGTGCGCGGGCCTGCTGGTCGCCGACCACCTGACCAACCTCAACGAGGTCTTCGAGAAGTCGAACGAGCCGCGCGCCCTGCTCTCCGGAGCCGCGCTGATCTGGCTGATCGGTGTCCTGGACGACAAGTTCGAGATCGACGCGCTGATCAAGCTGGGCGGCCAGATGATCGCCGCCGGCGTGATGGTGATGCAGGGTCTGACGATCCTGTGGCTGCCCATCCCGAGCGTCGGCACGGTCGCGCTGACCCAGTGGCAGGGCACCCTGCTGACGGTGGCGCTCGTCGTCATCACGATCAACGCGGTCAACTTCGTGGACGGCCTGGACGGTCTCGCCGCCGGCATGGTGTGCATCGCGGCGGCCGCGTTCTTCATGTACACGTACCGCATCTGGTACTCGTACGGCATCGAGGCGGCCGCGCCCGCGACGCTGTTCGCGGCGATCCTGATGGGCATGTGCCTGGGCTTCCTGCCGCACAACATGCACCCCGCGCGGATCTTCATGGGGGACTCCGGCTCGATGCTGATCGGGCTGGTGCTGGCCGCGGGCGCGATCTCGGTCACCGGGCAGGTCGACCCGGACAGGCTCTTCGACGCCTCCGAGCGCAGCACCGTCCACCAGATGGTGCCGGTGTACATCCCGCTGCTGATGCCGCTGACCATCATCGCCGTGCCGGCCGCCGACCTGGTGCTGGCCATCGTCCGGCGAACCTGGCGGGGCCAGTCCCCGTTCGCAGCGGACCGCGGCCACCTGCACCACCGGCTGCTGGAGATCGGCCACTCGCACAGCCGGGCCGTACTGATCATGTACTTCTGGTCGGCGCTGATCGGCTTCGGGGCGCTGGCGTACTCGGTCAACTCGGCGTCGATGTGGATCGTGCTGGGCGTGGTCTTCCTCAGCGCCGTCGGCCTCGTCCTGCTGCTGCTCCCGCGCTTCACCCCGCGGGTCCCGGTGTGGGCACAGCGCTTCGTACCCCCGCGTTACCGCAGGCGCCGGGGCACGGCCGAGGAGGCGCTCGCCGTGGGGACGGCCGCGGAGGCCGCCGGGCCGGGGGGCGCGGAGGCCGCCGCGGACGGGGCCGCGGGGACGGAGGGACGGGCGCCCGTCACCGCGGGTTACCCGGGCGTCAACGGGGCGACCGCGATCGGTCCCCGTTCGCGTTTCGTGGACCGTCACTGAGACGGCCAAGGTAAGAATCTGACTAGAGCATTGCCAACTCGTGGGGGAGCAAAGCGCCCTAATACCAGACAAGAGGGCGCGGTTCCTGCACAGACGTGCACTGTCACTCTCATGTGTGACAGCAAGCACACCCACCAGGTAAAGACCTCATCAAATAGTTTGTGATACGGTTCACGAGAACCCCGGATAGAGCCGAAGGACCCGAGTGCGAAGGTCCATTGGTGTGAGGTCTCGATCACTCAGCCCGGGACTACGCTCGTCCATGACGACACCCTGCCCCCTGTGAAAGCGGAGTTGCCGCCATGCCGTCCAATGACGCCCGGATCCTGGCTCAGGCCGCCGTACCCACGGCTGTCGTCGGCGCGATCGCCGCCGTCGTCAGCGGCGTGGTCGCCGGCGGCAAGGGAGCCATCGGAGCCGTCGTCGCGACGCTGGTCGTGATCCTGTTCATGGGGCTCGGTCTCTACGCCCTGCAGCGCACCGCCAAGTCACTGCCGCACCTGTTCCAGGCCATGGGCCTGATGCTCTATGCGGCGCAGATCCTGCTGTTGTTCGTGTTCATGGCCGCGTTCAAGCACACGACGCTGTTCAACCCCAAGGCTTTCGCGTTCACGCTCCTCGCCGGCACCCTCGCCTGGATCGCCGCGCAGACGCGTGCGCACATGAAGTCGAAGATCCTCTACGTCGAACCCGAACCGAGCTCGTCCGCCACCGGCGAAAAGTCCCACAAGTCGGGGCACTCGTCGTGAGAGGTAGGGCCGGGATAAAGGCACATGAGAGATCCTGCTATCGTCCGGTGCCAACTGCGGCATCGCGGGCGCGGGCATCTGAGCTGACGCCTGCTCAATCGCGAGGCGAGATGCCCCCCAGCCGCCCCCACATCCGTAACACCAGTCCCGTGCCGAACCGCGGCCACGCGCCGCGCCGACACAACGAGGTTGCCGTACCTATGCGCCACGCTGAAGGAGCCCGCGGTGAGTGCTGACCCGACGCAGGTGCTCGCCTTCGAGACCGACTGCCACATCTTCAACGGCTGTGGCTTCCCGGCTCCCGGCCTGCACTCGTTCCTGTTCAAGCCCCTCTGGGGCGACGGCGACAGCAACGTGTACTTCAACAAGACGATGCTGCTGGCGCTGCTGGGCTCGATCATCATCGTCGGCTTCTTCTGGGCCGCCTTCCGTAAGCCGAAGGTCGTCCCCGGCAAGCTGCAGATGGTCGCCGAGTCCGGCTACGACTTCATCCGTCGGGGTGTCGTCTACGAGACCATCGGCAAGAAGGAAGGCGAGAAGTACGTCCCGCTGGTCGTCTCGCTGTTCTTCTTCATCTGGATGATGAACCTGTGGTCGATCGTTCCGGTCGCCCAGTTCCCGGTGACGTCGATCATCTCGTACCCGCTGGTCCTCGCGCTGATCGTCTACGTCCTGTGGGTCTCGCTGACCTTCAAGCGCCACGGCTTCGTAGGCTTCTTCAAGAACGTCACCGGCTACGACAAGTCGCTGGGTGCGGTGCTGCCGCTCGCCATGCTCATCGAGTTCTTCTCGAACCTGCTGGTGCGGCCCTTCACCCACGCGGTCCGGCTCTTCGCCAACATGTTCGCCGGGCACACCCTGCTGCTGCTCTTCACGATCGCCAGCTGGTACCTGCTGAACGGCATCGGCATCGCCTACGCCGGCGTCAGCTTCATCATGACCATCGTGATGACGGCCTTCGAGCTCTTCATCCAGGCACTGCAGGCGTACGTCTTCGTCCTGCTGACGTGCACCTACATCCAGGGCGCCCTCGCCGAGCACCACTGAGCGCCCACACCACCTCCCTGTGATCGTCCGGTGGCCAACCCCCACCGGTCCGTAAAGAAGAAGGAAGAATCGGCATGTCCGCTCTCCAGACCCTTGCTGCCGACGGCGTCACCGGCTCCCTCGGCTCCATCGGCTACGGCCTCGCGGCCATCGGTCCCGGCGTCGGCGTCGGCATCATCTTCGGTAACGGCACCCAGGCTCTGGCCCGCCAGCCCGAGGCCGCCGGTCTGATCCGTGCCAACCAGATCCTCGGCTTCGCCTTCTGTGAGGCGCTCGCCCTGATCGGCCTGGTCATGCCGTTCGTCTACGGCCCCTGATCCAGCGATCAGCGAACGCCACCTAGACGAAAGGCATTGACATGAGCCAGCTGCTCAACCTGGCGGCCGAGAGCGGCGAGAACCCTCTCATTCCGCCGATCCCCGAGCTTGTCATCGGCCTGCTCGCCTTCGTCATCGTCTTCGGCTTCCTCGCCAAGAAGCTCCTCCCGAACATCAACAAGGTTCTGGAAGAGCGTCGCGAAGCCATCGAGGGCGGTATCGAAAAGGCCGAGGCCGCGCAGACCGAGGCCCAGAGCGTCCTCGAGCAGTACAAGGCCCAGCTCGCCGAGGCCCGGCACGAGGCCGCGCGCCTGCGCCAGGAGGCGCAGGAGCAGGGTGCGTCGCTCATCGCCGAGATGCGGGCCGAGGGCCAGCGTCAGCGCGAGGAGATCGTCGCCGCCGGTCACGCGCAGATCGAGGCCGACCGCAAGGCCGCCGCGTCGGCGCTGCGCCAGGACGTGGGCAAGCTCGCCACCGACCTGGCCGGCAAGCTGGTCGGCGAGTCCCTCGAGGACCACGCCCGGCAGAGCCGTGTGATCGACCGCTTCCTCGGCGAGCTCGAGGAGAAGGCCGAGGCCACGCGATGAACGGAGCGAGCCGCGAGGCACTGGCAGCCGCACGTGAGCGCCTCGACGCGCTGACGGACTCCACGTCCGTGGACGCCGCGCAGCTCGCCGACGAGCTGGCGGCCGTCACCGCGCTGCTCGATCGCGAGGCCGGTCTGCGTCGGGTCCTCACCGACCCGGCGCAGCCCGGAGACGCCAAGGCGGAGCTGGTCCGGCGTCTGATCGGTGGCCAGGTCGGCGGTGCGACCGCGGACCTGGTGTCCGGGCTGGCCCGCGCCCGCTGGTCGCAGTCCCGCGACCTGGTGGACGCGCTCGAGGAGCTGGCGAACATCGCGGACCTCACGGTCGCGGAGAAGACGAGCACGCTCGACGACGTCGAGGACGAGCTGTTCCGGTTCGGCCGGATCGTCTCCTCCAGCACCGAGCTGCGCGCCGCGCTGACCGACCGTGCCGCCGGCAAGCCGGCCAAGACCGAGCTGCTGCACCGGCTGCTCGGCGGGCGTGCCAAGCCGGTCACCGAGCGTCTGGTGACGCGCCTCGTCACCGCGCCGCGTGGACGTAGCCTGGAGTCGGGACTGGAGTCCCTGTCCAGGCTCGCCGCGGAGCGCCGGGACCGCATGGTCGCCGTCGTCACCTCGGCGGTGCCGCTGAGCGACGGACAGAAGCAGCGCCTCGGCGCCGCCCTGACCAAGCTCTACGGTCGTCGGATGCACCTCAACCTCGACGTGGACCCCGAGGTCCTCGGCGGGATCCGGGTGCAGGTCGGTGACGAGGTCATCAACGGCTCCCTCGCGGACCGGCTGGACGAGGCCGCTCGCCGCATGGCGAGCTAGCAGCAACTCGATACTTCGAAAAAAGCAGTACGTACTTACGACGGCCCGGTTGGGCCGTGCAGAGGATTCACCTCCTGATGGGGGGAGTCCCCATCCCCCCAAGTGAAACTTCGGGCCCAACAAGGAGAGCAGGGAACCCAGATGGCGGAGCTCACGATCCGGCCGGAGGAGATCCGGGACGCGCTGGAGAACTTCGTCCAGTCGTACAAGCCGGACGCGGCCTCGCGCGAGGAGGTCGGTACGGTCACCGTCGCCGGCGACGGCATCGCCAAGATCGAGGGCCTGCCCTCGGCCATGGCGAACGAGCTGCTGAAGTTCGAGGACGGCTCCCTCGGTCTCGCGCTGAACCTGGAAGAGCGCGAGATCGGTGCCGTCGTACTCGGCGAGTTCAGCGGCATCGAGGAGGGGCAGCCGGTCACCCGCACCGGTGAGGTCCTCTCCGTCGCGGTCGGCGAGGGCTACCTCGGCCGCGTCGTCGACCCGCTCGGCAACCCGATCGACGGCCTCGGCGAGATCGAGACGTCCGGGCGCCGCGCCCTCGAGCTGCAGGCCCCCACGGTCATGCAGCGCAAGTCGGTGCACGAGCCGATGGAGACGGGCTACAAGGCCGTCGACGCGATGACCCCGGTCGGCCGCGGCCAGCGTCAGCTGATCATCGGTGACCGCCAGACCGGCAAGACCGCCCTGGCCGTCGACACGATCATCAACCAGCGCGACAACTGGCGCTCGGGCGACCCGAAGAAGCAGGTCCGCTGCATCTACGTCGCCATCGGCCAGAAGGGCTCCACCATCGCCGGCGTGCGCCGCGCGCTGGAGGAGAACGGCGCGCTGGAGTACACGACCATCGTCGCCGCCCCGGCGTCCGACCCGGCCGGCTTCAAGTACCTGGCGCCGTACACCGGTTCGGCCATCGGTCAGCAGTGGATGTACGAGGGCAAGCACGTCCTCATCATCTTCGACGACCTGTCGAAGCAGGCCGACGCCTACCGCGCCGTGTCGCTGCTGCTGCGCCGCCCGCCGGGCCGTGAGGCCTACCCGGGTGACGTCTTCTACCTGCACTCCCGCCTGCTGGAGCGCTGCGCCAAGCTCTCCGACGAGATGGGTGCCGGTTCGATGACCGGTCTGCCGATCGTCGAGACCAAGGCCAACGACGTCTCGGCGTTCATCCCGACCAACGTCATCTCCATCACCGACGGCCAGTGCTTCCTGGAGTCGGACCTGTTCAACGCCGGTCAGCGCCCCGCGCTGAACGTCGGTATCTCCGTCTCCCGAGTCGGTGGTTCGGCGCAGCACAAGGCGATGAAGCAGGTGTCCGGCCGTCTGCGTGTCGACCTGGCCCAGTTCCGTGAGCTGGAGGCGTTCGCCGCCTTCGGTTCCGACCTGGACGCCGCGTCGAAGTCGCAGCTGGAGCGCGGTCAGCGCATGGTCGAGCTGCTGAAGCAGGACCAGTACCAGCCGATGTCCACCGAGGACCAGGTCGTCTCCGTCTGGGCCGGCACCACCGGCAAGATGGACGAGGTCCCGGTCGCCGACATCCGCCGCTTCGAGCGCGAGCTGCTGGACTACCTGCACCGCAAGGAGTCGGGCCTGCTGGCCTCCATCCGCGAGGGCGGCAAGATGTCCGACGACACGCTCACGGCCATCGCCGACGCGATCGCGGAGTTCAAGAAGCAGTTCGAGACCTCGGACGGGAAGCTGCTCGGCGAGGACACTCCTGCCGCTGCTTCCAAGTGACGTAAGGAAGGGACCTGACTCATGGGAGCCCAGCTCCGGGTCTACAAGCGTCGCATCCGATCCGTCACCGCGACCAAGAAGATCACCAAGGCGATGGAGATGATCGCCGCCTCGCGCGTCGTCAAGGCGCAGCGCAAGGTGGCGGCCTCCACGCCGTACGCGAGCGAACTGACCCGTGCGGTCACGGCGGTCGGCACGGGTTCGAACACGAAGCACCCGCTCACCACGGAGGCGGAGAACCCGACCCGGGCCGCGGTCCTGCTCCTCACGAGCGACCGTGGTCTGGCCGGCGCCTTCAACTCCAACTCCATCAAGGCCGCGGAGAGGCTGACCGAGCGCCTGGAGCGCGAGGGCAAGCAGGTCGACACGTTCATCGTCGGCCGGCGCGGTGTCGCCCACTACAACTTCCGTGAGCGCAAGATCTCGGAGTCGTGGACGGGCTTCACCGACGAGCCGACCTACGCGGACGCCAAGAAGGTCGCGGCGCCTCTGATCGAGGCCATCGAGAAGGACACGGCCGAGGGTGGTGTGGACGAGCTCCACATCGTCTACACCGAGTTCGTCTCGATGATGACGCAGACCGCGCTCGACGCCCGGCTGCTGCCGCTGCGGCTCGAAGAGGTCGCCGAGGAGGTCGCCCCCAAGGGGGAGATCCTCCCGCTGTACGACTTCGAGCCGTCGGCGGAGGACGTCCTCGACGCTCTGCTGCCGCGCTACGTGGAAAGCCGTATCTACAACGCGCTGCTCCAGTCGGCCGCTTCGAAGCACGCCGCCACGCGGCGCGCGATGAAGTCGGCCACCGACAACGCGGGCGAGCTGATCAACACGCTCTCCCGTCTTGCCAATGCGGCCCGCCAGGCCGAAATCACCCAGGAAATCAGCGAGATCGTCGGTGGCGCGAGCGCCCTCGCCGACGCGACCGCGGGGAGTGACCGCTAATGACCACCACTGTTGAGACCGCGACGGCTACGGGCCGCGTCGCCCGGGTCATCGGCCCGGTCGTCGACGTGGAGTTCCCCGTCGACGCGATGCCGGAGATCTACAACGCCCTTCACGTCGAGGTGGCCGACCCGGCCAACGCCGGCGAGAGGAAGACGCTGACCCTGGAGGTCGCCCAGCACCTGGGTGACGGCCTGGTCCGCACCATCTCCATGCAGCCCACCGACGGCCTGGTCCGCCAGGCCGCGGTCACCGACACCGGCAGCTCCATCACGGTGCCGGTCGGCGACTTCACCAAGGGCAAGGTGTTCAACACCCTCGGTGAGGTGCTGAACGTCGACGAGAAGTACACCGGCGAGCGCTGGGGCATCCACCGCAAGGCGCCGAACTTCGACGAGCTCGAGTCGAAGACCGAGATGTTCGAGACCGGCGTCAAGGTCATCGACCTGCTCACCCCGTACGTCAAGGGTGGCAAGATCGGTCTGTTCGGCGGTGCCGGTGTCGGCAAGACGGTGCTCATCCAGGAGATGATCTACCGCGTCGCCAACAACCACGACGGTGTCTCCGTGTTCGCCGGTGTCGGTGAGCGCACGCGTGAGGGCAACGACCTCATCGAGGAGATGTCGGACTCGGGCGTCATCGACAAGACCGCGCTGGTCTTCGGTCAGATGGACGAGCCCCCGGGCACCCGTCTGCGCGTCGCGCTGGCCGGCCTCACCATGGCCGAGTACTTCCGTGACGTCCAGAAGCAGGACGTGCTGTTCTTCATCGACAACATCTTCCGCTTCACGCAGGCCGGTTCCGAGGTCTCCACGCTGCTCGGCCGTATGCCGTCCGCGGTGGGCTACCAGCCGAACCTGGCCGACGAGATGGGCCTCCTGCAGGAGCGCATCACCTCGACCCGTGGTCACTCGATCACCTCGATGCAGGCGATCTACGTCCCCGCGGACGACCTGACCGACCCGGCCCCGGCCACCACCTTCGCCCACCTCGACGCGACGACGGTGCTCTCCCGTCCGATCTCGGAGAAGGGCATCTACCCGGCCGTGGACCCGCTGGACTCCGTGTCCCGCATCCTGGACCCGCGCTACATCGCCGCGGATCACTACAACGCGGCCATGCGCGTGAAGACGATCCTGCAGAAGTACAAGGACCTCCAGGACATCATCGCGATCCTCGGTATCGACGAGCTGGGCGAGGAGGACAAGCTCGTCGTCCACCGGGCCCGTCGGGTGGAGCGCTTCCTGTCCCAGAACACCCACGTCGCCAAGCAGTTCACCGGCGTGGACGGCTCGGACGTGCCGCTGGACGAGTCGATCGCGGCGTTCAACGCGATCTGCGACGGCGAGTACGACCACTTCCCCGAGCAGGCGTTCTTCATGTGCGGTGGCCTGGAGGACCTCAAGGCCAACGCCAAGGAGCTGGGCGTCTCCTGAGCCTCGTGCTCCCGGTGAGGGGGCGGGTGCGTCCCGCCCCCTCATCCACGCCCTCTAGAATTGACCCCAACACCCGGCACTACCGCCGGGTGGTGACCCGAGGAGCCACCCTTGGCTGCTGAGCTGCACGTCGAGCTGGTCGCCGCCGACCGCCAGGTCTGGTCCGGCGAGGCCACCCTGGTCGTCGCGCGCACCACGTCCGGCGACATCGGCGTCATGCCCGGTCACCAGCCGCTGCTCGGTGTGCTGGAGTCGGGCCCGGTGACCATCCGTACGAGTGATGGTGGAACGGTCGTCGCCGCGGTGCACGGCGGTTTCATCTCGTTCGCGGACGACAAGCTGTCCCTGCTGGCCGAGATCGCCGAGCTGTCGGACGAGATCGATGTCCAGCGCACGGAGCGGGAGCTGGAGCGCGCGAAGGCGGAGGGCGACGCCGCCGCCGAGCGCCGCGCGGATGTCCGCCTGCGTGCGGCGACGTCGCGCTGAATCACCCGCGCGGTACGTTGACGTCACTCAGCCGCGGCCGGCCCGGAGTAATCCGGTGCCGGTCGCGGCTGAGGCGGATGTGGGTGATTTTTCCGTTTCATTACTCAGTCGCAGAAGCAGTTCCCCTACCTAGGAGACGAGGAGGTCGGTGCCGATGGTCCTCGCTCTGACTGTGTGCGGGATCGTGGTCGCGCTCGTGGTGGTGGGGCTGTTCCTGTTCGGACTGCGACGCAGGCTGATCCAGCGCTCCGGCGGGACCTTCGACTGTTCGCTGCGCTGGGACGTGGCCGAGAGGCCGGACTCCGGCGGCAAGGGGTGGAGCTACGGCGTCGCCCGCTACAACGGCGACCGCATCGAGTGGTACCGCGTCTTCTCCTACGCCTTCCGCCCCCGCCGCACCCTGGAGCGTGCCCGGATCGAGGTGGCCGGCCGCCGGCTCCCCGAGGGTGAGGAGGAGCTGGCCCTGCTCTCCGACGCGGTGGTCCTCGTCTGTGTCCATCGGGGCACTCGCATCGAACTGGCCATGAGCGAAGACGCGCTGACCGGATTCCTCGCGTGGCTGGAGGCGGCCCCGCCCGGTCAGCGGGTGAACGTGGCGTGATCACGTTCACCCTCCCCCGGACGGAGTCCGAGGAAGGGTGAAGGGTGTGCGCGGTGCCGTTCGCTCCTACAGGTTGTTGCTGATGGCGCTCACCAGTTCGCCGTTGCCGGTGTCACCGCTGAACTCCCAGAAGAACGCACCGCCGAGTCCCTGGTTCCTGGCCCATGCCATCTTGGTGGCGATGGTGGCCGGGGTGTCGTAGGACCACCAGTTGCTGCCGCAGTGCGCGTAGGCCGTGCCGGCGACGGTGCCGGTGGCCGGGCAGGACGACTTCAGGACCTTGTAGTCCTCGATGCCCTGCTCGTAGGTGCCCGTGGCCGGGCCCGTGGCCGTGCCGCCCGGGGCGTCCTGGGTGACGCCGGTCCAGCCGCGGCCGTAGAAGCCGATGCCGAGGAGCAGCTTCTTCGCGGGGACTCCGGTGGCCTTGTACTTGGCGATCGCGTCGGCGGTGGTGAAGCCGGCCTTCGGGATACCGCTGTACGAGGTGAGCGGGGAGTGCGGGGCGGTCGGGCCCTTGGCGTCCCAGGCGCCGAAGAAGTCGTACGTCATCACGTTGTACCAGTCGACGTACTGGGCGGCGCCCGCGTAGTCCGCGGCCTCGATCTTGCCGCCGGCCGAGCCGTCGGCGGTGACCGCGGCCGTGACCAGGTTGTTCGAGCCGAACTTGGCGCGCAGGGCGGACATCAGGTTCTTGTAGGCGGCCGCTCCGCTGGTGTCGCAGCTCAGCCCGCAGGCGTTCGGGTACTCCCAGTCGATGTCGATGCCGTCGAAGACGTCGGCCCAGCGCGGGTCCTCGACCAGGTTGTAGCAGGACTGGGCGAAGGCGGCCGGGTTGGCCGCGGCCTGGGCGAAGCCGCCGGACCAGGTCCAGCCGCCGAAGGACCAGAGGATCTTGATGTTCGGGTACTTGGCCTTCAGTTCGCGCAGCTGGTTGAAGTTGCCCCGCAGCGGCTGGTCCCAGGTGTCGGCGACCCCGCTGACGGACTGGTCGGCGGTGAACGCCTTGTCGTAGTCGGCGTAGGAGTCGCCGATGGCGCACTGGCCGTTGGTCACGTTGCCGAAGGCGTAGTTGATGTGGGTGATCTTCGCCGCCGAGCCGGACGTCACCAGGTTCTTGACGTTGTAGTTGCGGCCGTAGATGCCCCACTCGGTGAAGTAGCCGAGCTTGACCTTGTCGCCGGTGGGCGGGGGAGTGGTGCCGCCCCCGGTGGTGTGCACGGCGACCGCGCCGCTGGCGGGGCCGGTCTGGTCGGCGGTGTCCCGGGCGCGCACGGTGTAGGAGTAGTCGGTGCCGGCGGTCAGGCCGGTGTCGGTGTACGAGGTCGTCGTCACCGTGGAGACGACCTTGCCGTCGCGCAGGACGTCGTAGTTCTTGACGCCCTTGTCGTCGGTGGCCGCGCTCCAGCCGAGCTTCACCGAGGTGTCGGTGACGCCGGAGGCGGTCGGGGTGCCGGGGGCGGAGGGTGCCGCGTCACCGGGGACCGTCGTGCCGTCGCAGCTGTCGCCGTTGAGCTTGCAGTTGGACGGCGAGCCGGGGCCCGCTCCGTTGAAGCCGAACGAGACGGAGGCGCCGGGGGCGAGGGTGCCGTTGTAGGACTTGTTCTTGGCGGTCCAGTGGGTGCCCGAGCCGGTGACGTCCGCGTCCCACGCCGAGGTGACGGAGGTGCCGGAGGGGAAGTCCCACTCGACGGTCCAGGAGCTGATGCTGGAGGTGCCGGTGTTCTTGACGGTCCACTGACCGCCGAATCCGGTGCCCCAGTCGCTGGCCTTGGTGAAGCTCGCCGTCGCGTTCGTCGCGGCCTGGGCGGGGCCCGCGAGACCGACCAGACCGGCCAGGGGGAGCAACAGGGTCGCGAACCCTGCCGCGGCTCTGTGTCTGAAGCGCATGCTGCGCCTCCCTCTTCGTTGGGGGTGTCGGGGGCATGGCTGAGCCTCCATGCCCACAGTGCTGCGAGAGTAGAAAGGTCTGGACCACAGGTCAATAGGTCTGGACCAATCACTCCCGGCCCCGTCTAGATCCCCAACTCCTGCGCCAGCACGGCGGCTTGGACCCGGCTCCGCAGCTCCAGCTTGGCCAGCAGACGGCTGACGTGCGTCTTCACCGTGCCCTCCGCCATCTCCAGCCGCGCCGCGATCCCGGCGTTGGACAACCCCTCGCCGATGCACGCCAGCACCTCGTGCTCACGCCGGGTGAGCGCCCGCAGCACGGCCGGGTCGGCCCGCGGCCCCCGCACCGGTCCGGCCGCGAACTCGGCGATCAGCCGCCGGGTGACGGCCGGTGCGACGACCCCCTCCCCGCGTGCCACCGTCCGCACCGCCTCCAGCAGATCCCGCGCCTCCGTGCTCTTCAGCAGGAACCCGGCCGCGCCCGCGCGCAGGGCCCCGAACACGTACTCGTCGAGGTCGAAGGTGGTCAGCACCAGGACGTCCGCGAGTCGCTCCGCGACGATCTGCCGGGTCGCCGACACCCCGTCTAGGCGCGGCATCGACACGTCCATCAGCACGAGATCGGGCCGCAGCTCCCGGGCCAGCGCGACCGCCTGCTCGCCGTCTCCCGCCTCGCCGACCACAGCGATGTCGGGCGCGCTGCGCAGGATCAGGACGAGCCCGGCGCGTACGGCCGACTGGTCCTCGGCGACCAGGACGCGGATCACGCGGTGACTCCTTCGGTGAGCGGAAGAGAGGCGTACACGGTCCACAGCGGGCCGTCGGGACCGGCCTCGAAGGCGCCGCCGAGCAGCGCGACCCGCTCCCGCATCCCGGCCAGGCCGGAGCCGGAACCGGGCGCGCGCGGGATGTCGCCGGGCCGGTACGGACTGGTCACCCGGATGTCCAGGGCCGCGTCCCGCTGCCGCAGAACGACCTGGACCCGCCCCCGTGCGGCGTGCTTCAGGGCGTTGGTCAGCGACTCCTGCACGATCCGGTAGGCGGCCAGACCGACGGGGACCGGCACCTCGCCGTGACCGGCGTCGAGGGCGGCGTCCAGGCCGTTCGCCCGTGCGCTGTCGACGAGCGAGGCGAGTCCGCCGAGCGTGGGTGAGGCGGCCGGCTCGTGGTCACCGGAGCCGTCGCGCAGGATGCCGATCAGCCGGCGCATCTCGGCCAGCCCCGCCACGCTGTTCTCCCGGATGACGGTCAGGGCCTGTGTGGAGGTCCCCGGGTCGTCGATGGACAGCGCGGCGGTCGAGTGGATGGCGATCGCCGACAGGTGGTTGGCGACCATGTCGTGCAACTCCCGTGCCATCCGGGCCCGTTCGGAGGTGACCGCCTGGATGCGGTCCGTCTCTGCGAGCAGCGCGGTCTGTTCGGCGCGCAGCCGGGCGGCCTCGGCGGCGTCACGGTGGTTGCGGACCAGCGCGCCGGTGGCGGCCGGCCCGAACGCGACCACCCCGACGCCCACGCCGATGAGCAGGGCCTGCGGGTCCCGCCAGAGCGCGGCCGGTACGACCGCGCCGCCGACCGTCAGCATCCCCGTGATCCTCGGGATCCGGCGGGCGGCGGCGGGGTTTCCGTACAGCACGGCCGCGTAGATCAGGTCGGTGTACAGCACGATCGTGACGATGCTGCCCAGGGTCACCGTGTCCAGCACCAGCGCCGCCGTGCCGATCGGCAGGCCCAGGCGGGGCCGGATCCGGCGCAGCGGCTCGCAGGCGGCCGTCACCGTCAGGGGCAGCAGCGGGGCCCAGGGCGCGTGCCACAGGACGAGGCTGTCCCCGGCGATGCGGGGGTGGACGCCGAGCGCCCAGAGCAGTACCCCGCCGAGCAGTCCGCCCACGGCGATCCGCAGGTCGTCGCGGTGGGGGCGGGGGAGCGCGCGGGCCATGACCCCATCCAACACGTCCCGCGGCCGGCCCGCCTGCACCCGGGGAAGGGTCCGTGGCTGCAACTTTCGCTTACGGCGGGTTCATCTGTGCCGACGAGGTCGCGGGGCCGTGCCGCCGGAACCCTGGAAGGGTGACCGAGAGGAGCGAGTCGTGATCGTCGGATTGATCATCGCCTGTGAGGTGGCGTTCTGGGTACTGCTCGGGGCCGGACTGGCCTTCCGCTACGGGCTGCGGATGCCGCGCACCGGGCTGGCGCTGCTGCTGTGCGAACCGCTGCTGGAGGTCGTGCTGTTCACGATCACCGCGATCGACCTCCGCAACGGCGCCGAGCCCGACTGGCGGCACGGCCTGGCCGCCGTCTACATCGGCTTCACGGTAGGGCTGGGCCACTCCACGATCAAGTGGGCCGACGCCCGGATCGCCCACCGCTTCGCCGGCGGTCCGCCGCCCGTGAAGCCTCCGAGGTACGGCACGGCCCGTGCCGTCCACGAGTGGCGGGTCGCGGGCCGCTGGATCCTGGCGTCCGTGGTCGCCGTGGGCCTGCTCCAGGCGGCCGCCTGGTACGTCGGCGACGACGGCGACACCGGCTCGTTGCGGGCGTGGCAGCTGCGGATGCTGTGGCTGATCGGCATCAACGTGATCATCGCCGTCAGCTACACCCTCTTCCCGAAGCGGGAACCGGGACGCCGACCGGAGCCGGACTCCCGGCGCGAAGGCGCCGGGCGACGCTAGCACCGCCCGCCCCCGCGACCCCCGGGCGAAGGGCCGTGCCCCGCGCCGGCGCTGCCCGCCCGCGCGACCCGGGCCGGGCGAAGGGCCGTACCCTGGCCGGCGGTGAGGAGGGCGCATGGGTGAGACGGCAGGCTCGGGCACGGTCCTGGTCGTGGACGACGACGCCGCGATCCGCCGCTCCCTGGAGCGCGGACTGAGACTGAACGGCTTCGCGGTGCGGACCGCGGCCGACGGCGCCGAAGCGCTCGATCTGATCGAGGGTGCCGCGCCGGACGTCCTCGTGCTGGACGTGTCGATGCCGGGGATGAGCGGGATCGAGCTGTGCGCGCGGCTCCGGGGCGCGGGCAGCGACCTGCCGGTGCTCATGCTCTCCGCGCTCGACGAGACCGCCGACCGTATCGCCGGGCTGCAGGCGGGCGGCGACGACTACCTGGTCAAGCCCTTCGCCCTGCAGGAACTGGTGCTTCGGCTGCACGCCCTGCTGCGCCGCCGGCCCCCGGCCGACCGGGAGGTGCTGCGGGTCGCGGGCCTGGTGATCGATCCGGCGGCCCGTACCGCCGAACTGGACGGCCGCCCGCTGGAGCTGACCCGCCGCGAGTTCGAACTGCTCGAGGTGCTCGCCCGCAACGCGGGCCTGGTGCTCACCCGTGACCAGCTGCTGGAGCGGGTGTGGGGCTACGACTTCGACGTGCGCACCGACGCCGTCGACACCTTCGTCAGCTATCTGCGGCGCAAGCTGGAGGCGGACGGGAGCGGCCGGCTGGTCCACACGGTCCGCGGGGTCGGTTTCGTGCTCCGGGAAGCGCGGGGCGCCCGGTGAGACTCTCCACCCGCGTCGGCCTCGCCGTCGGCTGCACCGTGCCGCTGCTGGTCCTGGCCTCCGGCTGGCTGCTGCTGCACCTGGTCGCCCGCGACCTGCACCGCGCCGAGGACCAGCACCTCAGACAGCGGGCCACGGCCCTCGCCCCGGACGCCCGGTCCCTGCTGCGGGCCTCGGCGAACGGCCGCCCCAGGGCCGCCGACACCAGGGAACGGCAGTTGTTCAGCGCCGCCCTCGACGTGGGCGTACGGGTCGTCGGACCGGACGCCGTCTTCAGCGGTGGGCCCCAGCCCGGCCGCTCGGTGCCCCTGCCCGCCCCCACCACCGGACCGGTCACCGTCCGCGACGGCGCCCGGAGCTGGCGCGCCCTGGCCCGGCCGGCACGGGGCGGCAGCGCCTCCGGCACGCTGTGGGTCTTCGCGCCCGACACCGCCGACCGCGCCCAACTCGGGCTAGTCCGGCGCCGGGTGCTGCTCACGGCGCTGCTCGCCGCGCCCCTGTCCGGCCTGCTCGCCTTTGGTCTGGCCGCCGGTGCGAGTGCCCCGCTGCGCCGGCTGACCCGCCGTACCGCGGGCCTCGACCCGCGCGCCAGCAGTGCCCGGCTCGACCACCGGCGCACCGGGGTGACGGAGGTCGACGAGCTGGCGGCGACCGTGCGGACCGTCCTCGCCCGGTACGACGAACAGGCCGCCCGCACCGCCGAGGCCCTGGAGACCGCCCGCTCCTTCTCCTCGGCAGCCGCGCACGAACTGCGCACCCCGCTGATGAGCATGGGCACCAATCTCGACATCCTCGCCGGTCATCCCGGCCTGCCCGATCCGGACCGCGCCGAGGTCGTCACCGATCTGCGGTGCGAACACGCCCGGCTGCTGAACCTGTTGGTGATGCTGCGCGAACTGGGGCGCGGCGACCTGGTGGAGGCGGAGGCCCTGCGGACCGTCGACCTGTCCGACGTGGCCGAAGCGGCCGTCGCCGAGGCCCGCCGCGGCGCACCGGACGCCGACGTCGGGCTGGACGCCGCACCCGGGCTCACCGTGCACGGCTGGGAGCCCGGTCTGCGGATGCTGCTGGACAACCTGATCGGCAACGCGCTCGCCCACGGCCGCGACGGCCGGGGCCTGGCCCGGGTGCGGGTGGGGGTGCGCGGCCGGCCGGGCCAGGTGCTGATCACGGTCGACGACCGCGGGCCCGGTGTGCCCCACGACGCCCGCGAGCGCGTGTTCGAGCGGTTCCGGCGCGGCCCGGACAGCACGGGCTCCGGACTCGGCCTCACCCTCGTCGCCCAGCAGGCGGCGCTGCACCGGGGCAGCGCCGCCGTGCTCGACGGGCCGGACGGCGTGGGAGCCCGCTTCGAGGTACGGCTGCCCTCGGACGACGGCGGGCCGCCCGGCCGGCGGAACTGGCTGATCGGCACGGCCGGGGCGAACCGGTCACAGAGTTTCCCCAAAGAGCTTCCCTAGCCTCCGTCGCGACGGACGGTCGGCCTTGGCCGTCGGGAAGTGAACGGAGAGGCAGATGTACGGACGACGACACACGAGGACCCTGCTCGCGGGACTCGCCGCGACGGCCGTCCTGGCGGGTACGGCGGGGACGGCGGCCGCGGACGCCGGCACACCCCCGGCCGCGCCGGCCGGGGACGGGGCGAAGGCGCTGTGCAAGCGGGTGCCGAAGGTCGACCGGCGGATCGAGCGGGCCCTGAAGCGACTGGACGCCGGGGCGGGCACCCGCGGCTCGGTGGCCCGGTTGCAGAAGCGCGTGGACAACGCGAGGAAGGCGGGGCACACCGAGATCGCCACCTACCTGCAGAACCGGCTGACCTCCCGCAAGTCCCTGCGCACCGATCTGCAGCAGCGGCAGAAGGACCTGACCGCCGTCAGGACGTGGTGCAAGGACGACGACGGCGGGAAGGCGGCGAGCTGATGCGGGTCCGGCGGCCGGTGCCCGCGCTCGCGACGGCCGCCGTCCTCGCGGCCCTCGTCACGGGCTGCGCCGACCAGGACGGCGTCTCCGCGCCCCCGGCATCCGGCGCCTCGACGGCTCCTTCCGGCACGCCCTCGGGATACGCGGACATGAAGAAGAAGGTCGACGCCGCCGAGTCCGCGGCGGCCGCCGCCGACCGGGACGCGACCGACGCGGCGGACCGCTGAGGCGGCGGACCGCCGGCGCGGGCGGGGAAGCGCGCTCAGCGGTCCCCGCCCGGCACCCACAGCACGTCCCCGGTCTCCTTGTTCGCGCTGCGGGCCAGGATGAACAGCAGGTCGGAGAGCCGGTTGAGGTAGGTCGCGGTCAGCTCGTTCATCGTCTCGCCGTGCGCCTCCAGCGCCGCCCAGGTGGAGCGCTCGGCACGGCGTACGACCGTGCAGGCCTGGTGCAGCAGGGCGGCGCCCGGGGTACCGGCGGGGAGGATGAAGGAGCGCAGCTTCTCCAGCCGCTCGTTGAAGCGGTCGCAGTCCGCCTCCAGCTTGTCGATGTAGAACTGCTCGACCCTGAGCGGCGGGAACTCCGGGTTCTCCACCACCGGCGTCGACAGGTCGGCGCCCACGTCGAACAGGTCGTTCTGGACACGGGTGAGCACCTGGACGACCTCAGGCTCCAGGTCGCCCAGCGCGATCGCGGTGCCGATGACCGCGTTCGCCTCGTTGGCGTCCGCGTAGGCGGAGATCCTCAGGTCCGTCTTGGGCACCCGGCTCATGTCGCCGAGGTTGGTGGTGCCCTTGTCGCCGGTCCTGGTGTAGATGCGCGTCAGATTGACCATGTGCCCAGCGTAGTTACGCGCCGGCGGTCCGGAAGACGCGTGTGCCCACCGTCACGGCGAGTGCCGCGAAACCGACGGCGACGAGGACGCCGTAGAGCATGTGCGCGCTCGTGTACTGCCCGACGTAGGCGTCGCGCACCGCGTCCACCAGATAGCGGAACGGCACGAAGTGCGAGAGCACGTCCAGCCAGCCCGGGGCGAGCGACATCGGCAGCATCAGGCCGGACAGCAGCATCGAGGGCATCGACACCGCGTTGATCAACGGGCCGAACTCCTGCGGGGTGCGGACCTTCATCCCCAGCGCGTACGACAGCGCGGCCAGCGAGAGCGTCAGCAGGGCGACGAAGCCGAAGCCGATCAGGATGCCGGCGAGCGGCGCGCGCAGCCCCATCACCAGCGCGGCCAGCACCAGCAGCACCGCCTGGAAGACGAAGACCGTGGCATCGCGCAGCACCCGGCCCAGCAGCAGGGCGAGCCGGCTGACCGGCGTCACCCGCATCCGCTCCACCACCCCCTGCCCGTTCTCGAGGATGACCGCGAAGCCGGCGAACAGCGCCCCGAACAGGCCGAGTTGGAGCAACAGTCCGGGGACGAGCACCTGCCACGAACTGCCCCCGCCGCCCAGCGGCAGACGCGTGAGCAGCGGGCCGAAGAAGAGCAGGTACAGCAGGGGCGTCAGCACCCCGAAGAGCAGGGCGAAGCGGGAGCGCAGGGACTGGCGCGCGTAACGGCCGTAGACGAGAGCCGTGTCGTGGAGAAGCATGTCCGGGGGTCCTGTACGGGTCGGGGCCGTCATACGGCCACGGGTGCGGTGCCGGCCGCCGGTGCGGGGCCACGGCCGGTGACGGCGAGGAAGGTGTCCTGCAGGGTGGCGTCGATCGAACCGCCGTACGTCAGCTTGAGCGCGCTCGGCGTGCCCTCGGCGACGACCGTGCCGCGGTCGACGATCACCAGCCGGTCGGCGAGGGCGTCGGCCTCGTCGAGGTAGTGGGTGGTCAGGAAGACGGTGGTGCCGTGCGTGTCGCGCAGCCGGCGGACCAGGTCCCACAGGTCGGCGCGGCTGCCGGGGTCCAGGCCGGTCGTCGGCTCGTCCAGGAAGAGCACCTTCGGCCGGTGGGTGAGCGCCATGGCGATGTCGAGACGTCGCCGCTGACCTCCCGAGAGCGCGCCGGTCCGCCGGTCCAGGAGTCCGGTCAGCTCCAGCTCCCGGGCGAGTTCCACGGCGCGCTCGGCCGCCTCGGTCTTCGGCAGGCGGTACATCCGGCCCTGGGTGACCAGCTCCTCCCGCACGGTGATCCGCGGATCGACTCCGCCGGACTGGGCGACGTAGCCACTCACCCGGCGCACCCCGGCCGGATCGGCCGCCAGGTCGTGCCCGGCCACGGTGGCCGCGCCGCCGGTGGGTTTCAGCAAGGTGGTGAGCATCCGCAGGGTGGTCGTCTTGCCGGCGCCGTTGGGTCCGAGGAAGCCGAGGATCTCGCCCTCCCGGACGGCGAGGTCCACACAGCGCACGGCCGTCACGGGCCCGGTCCTGGTCTGGAAGGTGCGGGCGAGACCCGCCGCACTGATGACTGCTGCCATGCCCTCAGGAAAACAGAGACACTTAATTTTTGCAATGACCCCAACTTTTCAGAAGGTCCAGCGAAGCTAGGATGCGAGGCATGGCAGAGGGACTCAGGGAGCGCAAGAAGCGGCAGACCCGGCAGTACATCTCGGATGTCGCCACGGGGCTGTTCCTGGAGCGCGGCTTCGACGCGGTGACCGTCGCGGAGATCGCCGAGGCCGCCGACGTCTCCGTCAACACCGTCTACAACTACTTCCCGGCCAAGGAGGATCTCTTCCTCGACCGCGCGGCCGGGATGACCGACCGGCTCGCGCGCTGGGTCCGCGGCCGGCGCGAGGGCGAGTCGGCCGCGGACGCGGTCCTGCGCGAGCTGCGCGAGGAGACCGAGGCGGTCTCCCCGCGGATCGGCCTGATGCCCGGCTACGCGGCCTTCATGAAGGTCATCGAGGAGGCGCCCGCACTGCGCTCCCGGCTGTGGTCGATCGCCCAGGAGGTACAGGCCAGCCTGGAGCAGGTGCTGCGCGCGGAGACCGGCGCCGCGGACGGTGACGAACTGCCCCACCTGGTGGCGGGTCAGATCGGGTGGGCGCACAGCACGGTCATGGCGGTCATCGGCCGGGAGATGGTCAAGGGCCGCGAACCGGACGAAGTGTCACGAGAAGTACTCGTCCTGCTGGACGACATCGAGAACCTGTTGAGCGAGCGGATCCTCAACTACGCCGTTCGGGGAGCAGACTGAGCGGGACGCGGGACACGCGGCCCCCGCGGCTCGGCCCGCGCCCCGCCCCCGGCCGGTCCGCGCGGCGCCAACCGGGGTGGATCCGGGAGAAATTGACGTTCCGGCCCCGGTGACCGGACTGTGCCGGCCCGGTTGCCCTCGGTGCCGCCGGGTCCGTCATCGGACGTGACGGGTGTCTCACGCCCTGAGACCGTGACACGCGTTACTTACCGCTCACACAGCGCCGCCAGAGCGCTAGGGTCCGCCGGAGAAACAGACTTGGAGAGCGTTCTAGGGAGTCGGAGTGGCACGGAAGCTCGCTGTCATCGGGGCCGGTCTCATGGGGTCCGGGATCGCCCAGGTCGCCGCGCAGGCGGGCTGGGACGTCGTCCTGCGTGACGTCACCGACGAGGCGCTGAGGCGGGGCACCGACGGCATCAAGGCCTCGTACGACAAGTTCGTGGCCAAGGGCAGGCTGGCGGCGGACGACGCCGAGGCCGCCCTGGCCCGCATCACCCCGACCACCGAGCTGGACGCGGCCGCCGACGCCGACATCGTGGTCGAGGCCGTCTTCGAGAAGCTGGAGGTCAAGCACGAGATCTTCCGCGCGCTCGACAAGCTCGTGC
Organism: Streptomyces sp. NPDC048514; assembly: GCF_043199955.1. Classification (NCBI taxonomy): domain Bacteria; kingdom Bacillati; phylum Actinomycetota; class Actinomycetes; order Kitasatosporales; family Streptomycetaceae; genus Streptomyces; species Streptomyces sp. NPDC048514. The sequence continues at coordinate 557,494 of NZ_JBICWT010000005.1, forward strand.
GTGAGGACGCCGTGCTCGCCTCCAACACCTCCGCCATCCCGATCACCAAGATCGCGGCGGCCACCGAGCACCCCGAGCGGGTCGTCGGCGTGCACTTCTTCTCGCCGGTGCCGATGATGCAACTCGTCGAGCTGGTCCGCGGCTACAAGACGAGCGACGAAACCCTCGCCACCGCACGGGAGTTCGCCGAGTCCGTCGGCAAGACCTGCATCGTCGTCAACCGGGACGTCGCCGGCTTCGTCACCACCCGGCTCATCTCCGCCCTCGTCGTCGAGGCGACCAAGCTGTACGAGTCGGGCGTCGCGACCGCCGAGGACATCGACCTCGCCTGCAAGCTGGGCTTCGGTCACGCCATGGGCCCGCTCGCCACCGCCGACCTGACCGGCGTGGACATCCTGCTGCACGCCACCGGCAACATCTACACCGAGTCCCAGGACGAGAAGTTCGCCCCGCCGGAGCTGATGCGCCGGATGGTGGACGCCGGTGACATCGGCCGCAAGAGCGGGCAGGGCTTCTACGCGTACTGAGAAGCCTCGGCACGTCGTACCGGGAGCCATCGGTACGACGTACCGAGACCCATCCGTACGCGCATACGCCGGACATTCGGCCCGGGAGGATCACTCTCAGGGGTGAATTCGGTATCGGTTCGCTTACAAGCAGCAACCGCACCGCCACTCACGCAGTCAGACGTTGCACAGCACCGTCACGGAGTACGCCAACCGCACTCAACGGGGAGCGCATATGTACATCAGGGGCGACCACGCCGAGCTGGTCGTCGGGGGCCGCCTCGACGTCCGCAGCGCGGCGGACGCCCGTACGGCCCTGCACTCGGCCGTCGACGACGGAGTCGGTGACCTGGTGCTCGACCTGTCCGAACTGGACTCCTGGGACGCCACCGGCCTCGGGGTGATCATGGGTGCCCACCGGCGGGCCGGCCGCTGCGGTCGCCGTCTGGTGCTGCGCGGCGTACCCCAGCAGATGCAGCGCCTGCTGGTGGCCACCCGGCTGCACCGCATCCTCGCCATCGAGGGCGGCATCGGCGTGGAGTCGCTGCCCCGCGTGTGACGCCCCGAGCGCGTGCGCAGGGGGCGACGGACGGGACCCGGGCACAGCCGTCGAAGCGCACGTCAGGGGCAATCCTCATAAGACCGTGACGTCCCGGACCGCATGGCACCCCACCCTGTCGGAGATACTGGGCGAAGGTTTAGGGTTCGGTCGCCCGCCACCTCGCAACCCTCGACCGAGCGGGCCCGGGCCGGAAGCGTCAGCGCGGTGTGCGGCAAGGCCGGGAGGGGCCGCATCACGGGCACACGACGCTTTTGGGGGGCTTGAACCCATGGACCCGAACACCCCGGGACCCGAGGAGCACGGTCCGGCGTACAGCCGCCGCCCGCCTCGGGAATCCCTCAACCCCGACTTCGTCCCGGGCGCGCCCGCGCTCGCCCGTACGGCGCAGCTCGTCTGCGGCGACCTCCTGCTGACCGTCAACCCGGTCGACGGCAGCGAGATAGAACTCCGCCCACCCCGGGGCACCGCCCGCTCCGGCGAGTCCGGGACCGGGGCGGACCACTCCGGCCGGCCCCGCAGGCGCACCGCCGCCGAACGTGCGGAGGCCGAACGCGCCGCCCGCCCGCCGGTGCCGCCCGGCCCCGCCCTCCCGGCCCACGTCCTGCTGGAGCGCCAGGACGAGCGCGAGCGCCTGGTCCGGCTGCTGGCCCGAGGCCGTTCCGTCCGGCTGACCGGGCCCGGCGGCTCGGGCCGCACCGCCCTCCTCGACCTGGTCGCCGAGGACTGCCGGGACCTCGCCCCCGACGGCGTCGTCCGCCTGAACGGCTTCCACCGCACGTCCGGTGAGGTCCTCGACGACCTCTTCCACGCCGTGTACGACGCCCCCGGCCACCGCCCGGAACGGGACGAACTCCTCGCGTCGCTGCGGGAGATCGGTGCGGTCGTCGTCCTGGACGACGCCGAGTTCGGCGGTACCGCCCTGGACGAGCTGCTCGACGCCACCCCCGAGTGCGCGTTCCTGATCGGCGCCACGCCGGACGTGCCCGCGCCCTCCGCCGAGTCGGAGATCGAGGAGGTGTTCCTCGGAGGCCTCGACCGCGCCGCCGGCGTGGAGATCCTGGAGCGCACCATCGGCCGGGTCCTCACCGAGGACGAGGCCAACTGGGCCGGCGACCTCTGGTTCGAGTCCGAGGGGCTGCCGCTGCGATTCGTCCAGGCCGGCGCCCTGCTCCGGCAGCGCGAGGAACTGCGGGCCAGCACCGGCGCGGTGGACGAGTACGGCGTCTTCGAGGACGTACGCCCGCCGGCCGACCTGCCCGTGGAGCCGGCGGCGGACGCCCCGCTGCCCGCCCTCGGCGAGGCGGCGGCCCCCGCGCCGCTACTCGCCTCGCGGCTCAGTGCCTCGGCCCGCGCCGCCCTGAGGTTCGCGGTCGCGCTCGGTGGTGAGGTGCCGCACCAGGCACACCTGCCGGCCCTGGTCGGCGACACGCACGCGGACGCCGCCCTCGGTGAGCTGGCGGAATGCGGGCTGGTCTCCCCGGTCGGCTCCCGCTACCGCCTCGCCGCGGGCGTACGGACCCAGCTCGAAGCCGCCGGATTCGCCGACGACGCACCCGCCCACGTCCTCATCGCCGCGCAGCACTACGCCTGGTGGGCCGGTCATCCCTCGGTCACCCCCGAGCGGGTGTGCGCGGAGGCCGACGCGGTCCTGGCCGCGCTCACCGCCGTCGTGCCGCAGACGTCCCCGCCCACCGCCGGCGAGGAGGCCTGCGCGGTACGGCTGGCCCGGACGGCCGCGCCCGCGTTCGCCGCCGGGCTCCACTGGAGCGCCTGGGAGCGGGCCCTGCGCGCCGGCTCCCAGGCAGCCCGGCCGGCCGGCGAGGTGTCCGAACAAGCCTATTTTCACCACGAGTTGGGAGTGCTCGCGCTCTGCCGCGGGCAACTCGACCGGGCGCGCGCGGAGCTGGAGGCCTCCATCGGGCTGCGCGGGGCGCTCGCCGACAAGCGGGGCACCGTGGCCGGCCGCCGGGCGCTGGCGCTGGTCGCCGACCGCTCGGGTGAGGTGACCCGGACGGTGGTCACGGCGGCGGGGGAGGAGGCGCCGGAGACGCGGCCCGAGGAGCCGCTGCCGCCGAACGGCTCCGCCGCCGGCCCCCTGGCCACCCACCGGCCCCCGGCCGCCAGGCCGTACGGCGGCCTGCGCCGCCTGGCGCGCCGCAATCTGGTGGCGGCCGGCTCGGGCGCGCTGCTCGTCGCCGTGCTCGGCACGGTCGTCACCCTCGGCATGACCTCCCAGGAGAACGCGGGGAAGGACCCGGCCGGCAAGGCCGACGTCAACCCGTCGGCGACCCAGGACCTGGACGACGGCGGCCTGGGCTCGGACCCCAAGGACGGCGGCGGCAGCGCTGGCACCGGCTCGGGCTCCGGCACGGGCACGGCTACGGCCACCGCCCGGCCCACGGCGCCCGGCCCCGACGGCACCTACGGCACGGCCGACGATCCGGCGCCGCCGGTCCCCGCCGGGCCCTCCTCCGGACCCGGGTGGACGAAGGGGCCGCAGACCGGGAGCGCGTCCCCTAAGCCGTCCGGGCCGCGCACCACGACGCCGGGTTCGCCGCCCCCGACGAAGCAGACCCCGTCGGACACGCCGTCCTCACCCCCGCCGCCCTCCGGCACGCCTTCGCAGTCCCCGCCCCCGACGGGCTCGTCCACACCGTCCACCACGGACACCGCAAGCCGCCCGCTGCCCTCCGGCACCGAAGCCGGCACGAGAACACCGGCCGGCTCCGACCCGGTGCTGTGACCCAGAGGGCCGACGGCTCGTCCCCGCGCGACACCGCGGCTCACCGCCGTTCGGCGTGAGCGGCGTCGCGACGGGGAACCGTGCGGTGGTGGGCCGGGCGGTGGGGCTTGCCGTGCGGGGGATCAGAAGAGGCGGAGTTTGTCGTCCTCGATGCCCCGGAGGGCGTTGTAGTCGAGGAGCTGGCAGTTGATGCCGCGGTCGGTGGCGAGGACGCGGGCCTGCGGCTTGATCTCCTGCGCGGCGAACACACCGCGGACCGGCGCGAGATGCGGGTCGCGGTTCAACAGCTCCAGGTAACGCGTGAGTTGCTCCACGCCGTCGATCTCGCCCCGGCGCTTGATCTCCACCGCGACCGTCCCGCCGTCGGCGTCCCGGCAGAGGATGTCCACGGGGCCGATCGCGGTCATGTACTCGCGGCGGATCAGCGTGTAGCCGTCGCCGAGCGTCTCGATGCGGTCGGCGAGCAGTTCCTGGAGGTGCGCTTCCACGCCGTCCTTGATCAGGCCGGGATCCACGCCCAGTTCGTGCGAGGAGTCGTGGAGGATCTCCTCCATCGTGATGATCAGTTTCTCGCCCGCCTTGTTGACGACGGTCCACACACCCTCGTCCTCGCCCGCGCCCTCCTTCAGCGTGCAGGGCGGCGACATCCAGTTGAGGGGCTTGTAGGCCCGGTCGTCGGCGTGGATGGAGACGCTGCCGTCCGCCTTGACCAGGATCAGGCGGGGCGCCGAGGGCAGGTGGGCGGTGAGCCGGCCGGCGTAGTCGACCGAGCATCGGGCAATGACGAGACGCATGGTCGGCAACGCTACTCGACGCCCGTCGGTGCGCGCGATCCGCCCGTCCCGCTCTCCGGTGATCGCCCCATTTGTCCCTGGAAACTCTTGTTCATCCCTGGCCGATTGTGGGCGTAACGGGACCGTTCCATATACGCATTCTGCTGGTGTGGTCACCGACCGTTGCCTACCGTAGTGAACTGGAGGTCGCGACGCCTGTACTCAGAGTGTTCGAAATCGCGAACTTCCCTTATCTGTCCGGCAACCCCTGCTGTTCGGGGGTGCGAGAGGAGAACCCATGTCGCTCGACGTCTCACCGGCCCTACTCGAACAGGCCGAGCGAGGCGAGGTCGACGAAGCAGCATTCGTCGACTGCGTCCGGACCTCCCTGCCCTACGCGTGGGAGATGATCAGCTCCCTGGTGGCCCAGCTGAAGGTGGACGGCGGTCCCTTCGCCGACAACCAGACGCCCCCGCCGGACGAGCAGGCACGCGGTCAGCTGCTGCGTGCGCTCGCGAGTGACGCCATACGCGGCGCGCTGCAGCGGCACTTCGGGGTGCGGCTGGCCTTCCAGAACTGCCACCGCGTGGCGGTGTTCCCGCTGGACGACTCGGTGGACGAGACGCTGGCCCGCTTCACGTCGGCGCGCAACCAGTTGCTGAACCAGTCGCCGGAGCTTCGGGACTGCTGACGCGCGGCTTCGGTACGGCCGAGGCATCCAGCCGTCTGCTTGCCGCTCCACCCGCGGGAGGTGCATCCGGTACCGGGGCGGCAAGCCCCCCAGGTGGCTTGCGCGCGGCGCTCGTGAGGGGCGGGGACGCGTCAGCGCAGTCGGGGCAGCACCTCGGCGCCGAGGCGCCGGAGGTTCTCCTCCGTGGCGGCGAGGTCGCCGGAGCCTTCCGTGAGGAGGGCGAAGCGGGTGATGCCGGTGCGCTCCGAGGTCGCCGCGAGCCGGTCGGCGGCGAGTCGCGCCGTGCCCACCGGGTGCAGTCCGCAGAGCAGTTCGGTGTAGGCGTGCGGGTCGCGCATCGCGCGCGCCCGCCCGTCCACCGTCACATGGGCGTCGAGACCCTGCTTCAGCCAGCCCGGCATCGTCTTCAGCAGCGTCTCCACGGCGTCCGTGCGCCGGTCGGCGATCTGGCAGACCCCGGCCGACACGTGGGCGGCACCCGCGATCTCCCCGGCCGGCCGGCCCGCGGCGCGGGCCCAGCGCCGCCACGAGGCGACCATCTCGGCCTTCTCCTCGTCCCCGACGTGCATCCCGAGCAGCATGGGCAGGCCGCGCTCGGCGGCCAGCCGCACGCTCGCCGGCGAGGTGCACGCGATCACGACCTCGGGCCCGGGCGCGTCCGTCAGTGCCTCCGCGGGGCGGGGTACGACCGGCACCTCGCGGAAGGAGAACCGCTCGCCGGAGGCCGCCACGGACGGTTCGCGCAGCCAGCGCAGCAGCAGATCGAGTGATTCGGGGAATCCCTGTTCGTACGCCCCGAGGCCTGTGCCGAAGACCTCCAGATCCACCCAGGGCCCACCGCGGCCCACCCCTAGACTGAACCGGCCGCCGCTCGTCACGTGGAGCAGCGCGGCCTGCTCGCCGAGGGCGACCGGATGCGCGGTGGGCAGCACGCTGACCGCCGTGCCGACACGGATGCGGCGGGTACGGCCGAGCAGCAGGGCGGCCAGGGTGACCGCCGACGGACAGGTGCCGTAGGGCACGAAATGGTGCTCGGCCAGCCAGACGGCGTCCAGCCCCGCCTCCTCGGCGACCTCCGCCGAGCGGACCGCCCGGTGCAGCGGCTCCCCCTGTCCCTGTCCCGGGAACTGGGCCGCCAGCACAAAACTTCCTACGCGCATCGCTCTTCCCGCTTCCTTGGCTCCGGCTCGGAGCTCCCCCACCCGGCATAACCGTCTGACACGTGCCGAGGACACGGCCTCGCGGAGAGATTTACGGATTGTCTGCGGAATGGGTCGCCCAGGAGGGGGACTTGTACGGTTTGCCGCTCTACGCGTACCCCTCTCGGCGGCGCGTAGGCTGGATGCAGCCCGTGCTTCCTGTATAGCCCCGAGAGGTGTCCCGTGTCCCCGCGTCGCAACCGACCGAAGGCAGCCGGAACGTCGGGCCGGAGCGCCGAGGACGACCGCACCGGCCGGTACGGCGGCTGGCAGTCCTCGGAGAGCTGGCTGGGCGAGGCGTGGAGCGTGCGCCATGTCGCGGGGGCCAGCGCCGAGGGCAAGACCTACCGCTGCCCCGGTTGCGACCAGATGATCCCGTCCGGCGTCCCGCACGTGGTGGCCTGGCCGGAGCACTCGGGCGTCGACGACCGCCGGCACTGGCACAAGGCGTGCTGGAACGCGAAGGACCGCCGCACCACGCGGGTGCAGCGGTCCCGTAACGCGCCGAGGTTCTGAGCGGCCGCGCTCCCCGGCGCAGGAGCGCGGCCGCCGCGGCCGGGAGTCCGGGTCACACGTCCCGGCTCTGCAGCAGCGCGTAGGCCCCGGCGTAGGCCGCCGCCGTCACGCCCAGCATGATCCACAGCGGGTCCCAGCCCGACGGGCCGGAGCTGCTCAGGGAGTTGTCGTAGAAGACGCTCAGCTGGCTCGGGATCGAGTACTCGAACAGCCACTCGCGCAGCTTCTGGAGCGACTCGGTGGCCATGAACAGCGCGAGCACCAGCGGCGCCAGCAGCACGCCGATCATGATGGTGACGGCGCCCGCGGAGTGCCGGATGACCGAGCCGATGAGCAGCGAGAACAGGCCGAGCAGCGCGATGTAGAGGCTGATGCCCAGGGTGGCCTTGAGCCAGTCGCCGCCGGTGGGGGTGCGCGCGCCGGTGCCGCTCAGCATGGACGCGTGGACCATGGCCACGAAGCCGGACGTCACCAGGGTGACGACGAAGGCGAGGGTGAAGAACACGGTCGCCTTCGCGGCGAGCACCCGGGCCCTGCTGGGGCACGCGGTCATGGTCGTCCGGATCATGCCGGTGCCGTACTCCGACGCCGTGGTCAGCACGCCGAGGGTGATGATGCAGATGCTGCCGAGCAGCAGTCCGAAGAACCCGAACGACAGCGGGTTCTCGCCGCTCAGGCTCCCGGAGTCGGAGTTGGCCTCGACCAGCGAGCCGGACAGCAGCCCGATGCCGAGGACGAGCACGACGAACACGCCGAGCGTCCACATCGTGGAGCGCACCGACCTGATCTTCGTCCACTCGGACGCCAGCGCGTGCCCGAGGTGGGTGCGCACGACCGGGATGGGCGAGGTGTAGCCGGGGTACGCGCCGCCGGGCGCTGCCTGCCAGTCGGGCGCGGCTGCCGGGGCCTGCGGCATCGGGGGCTGGTGGGTGCTCATCGGGCGTCCTCGGGCTGGGTGGTGTCGGCGGGGGCGGGCGCGGCGGCCGGGGCGGCGGCGGGCGCCGGGGGAGTGGCGGGCGCCTGCTGGGCGGCGGGCGCGGCCGGGGTGCCCGGGGCGGCGGCCGCCGGCCGGCCCTGCGCGGGCTGCGCAACCGGCTGGGCCGGCGGGACCGAGGCGGCCTGGGCGGGCTGCGGGGCCGGGGCGGGCTGCTGGACCTGCGCGACCGGAGCGGGCTGCTGGGCCTGCGCGACCGGAGCGGCCTGCGGGGCCTGGGCGGGCTGCTGGGCGTACGGGTTGGGGGCCGGGGCGCCGGGAGTGCCGTACGGAGCCGCCGGGGCGCCGCCGTACAGGCCCGGGGACGCGGCCGGCATCGCGAAGGGCTGCCCGCCCTGCTGGGGCGGCGGCGGGGCGTACCAGCCGGGCTGGCCCTGGCCGGGCACCGGCATGGGCGGCTGCGCGCCGGGCGGCACCGGCTGCTGCAGGCCCGCCTTCAGGTCGACGGTCGAGCGGTAGTCGACGGCGGCCTGCGTCATCCGCATGTACGCCTCCTCCAGCGAGGCCTGGTGCGGCGACAGCTCCCAGAGCCGGACGCCCGTCTCGTGGGCGAGATCGCTGATCCGGGGCAGCGGCAGCCCGGTCACCCGGAGCGCGCCGTCCTGCTCCGGCAGGACATGGCCACCGGCCTCGGTGAGCGAGGAGGACAGCTTCTCGCGCAGCTGCGGCTCGCTGTCCGGGGTGCGCACGCGCGCGAAGTCGGCGGAGTTGGCCGAGATGAAGTCCGTCACGCTCATGTCCGCGAGCAGCTGCCCGCGCCCGATGACGATCAGGTGGTCGGCGGTCAGCGCCATCTCGCTCATCAGGTGCGAGGAGACGAAGACCGTACGGCCCTCGGCCGCCAGAGCCTTCATCAGGTTGCGGACCCAGAGGATGCCCTCGGGGTCGAGGCCGTTGACCGGCTCGTCGAACAGCAGCACCTGCGGGTCGCCGAGCAGCGCGGCGGCGATGCCGAGGCGCTGGCCCATGCCGAGCGAGAAGCCCTTGGAGCGCTTCTTGGCCACGTCCTGGAGGCCGACGACACCGAGCACCTCGTCGACGCGGCGGGCAGGGATGCCCGACAGCTGGGCCAGGCTCAGCAGATGACTGCGGGCGCTGCGGCCCCCGTGCACGGCCTTGGCGTCGAGCAGCGCCCCGACCTGGCGGGGGGCGTTGGGCAGCTTGCGGTACGGGTGGCCGGCGATGGTCACCGCGCCGGACGTGGGATTGTCCAGCCCGAGGATCATCCGCATCGTCGTCGACTTCCCCGAGCCGTTCGGCCCGAGGAAGCCGGTGACGGCGCCCGGCCGCACCTGGAAGGAAAGGTTGTGCACGGCGGTCTTGTCGCCGTAGCGCTTGGTCAGGCCGACAGCCTCGATCATGCTCCGCACCCATCGAAAGGTTCAGGACAGCGGGGCACACGCCCCCGTAAGGGTTAGGAGGATATCGAGGAGCTGACGGTTCCGCCCAAAGGAAGGTAAAGCCAGAACATCACGTTGTGTGATCCAGGTCTCTATTGGGCGTCCCGGCGCTTGAGAAGGGCGTAACCGCCCGCCAGCGCGGCGATCACCCAGAGCGCCATGATCCCGAGCCCGCCCCAGGGGCCGTACGGTGTGTCGTCGCCGATCCTCGGCACCACCTGCATGATGTGGCTGCCCGCCTGGTCCGGCAGGAACCGGCCGATCTTCTTCGTGGCGTCGACGTTGCCGAGGATGTTGGAGATCAGGAAGAAGAACGGCATCAGGATGCCCAGCGACAGCAGCGGCGAGCGCAGCATCGCGGCGACGCCCATGGAGAACATCGCGATCAGGGCCATGTACAGTCCGCCGCCGAACACCGCGCGCAGCACCCCGGGGTCGCCGATCGCGGCCCGGCGGGAGCCGAGCATCGCCTGACCGAGGAAGAACGCGGCGAAGCTCGTGACCAGGCCGACGGCCAGCGCGAGCGCGGCGGCCACCGCGACCTTGCTGAACAGGAAGGTGGCGCGCTGCGGAACGGCGGCCAGCGAGACCCGGATCATGCCGGTGCTGTACTCGTTCGACACGACGAGCACACCGAACACGATCATCGCGAGCTGGCCGAGGGTCATGCCCGCGAAGCTGATCATGGTGGGATCGAAGGAGAGCCGCTCCCGTAGGGGCATGTCGTCGAACTGACTCCTGGTCAGCGCCGAGATCAGCATCCCGAGCGCGACGGTGACGACCACGGCCAGGGACAGCGTCCACACCGTGGACGACACCGACCGGATCTTGGTCCACTCGGACCGGATGACCTGTACGGCCGCCATGGCTCACGCACCCTTCCAGCCGGCGCCCCAGTCCTGGGCGGCGGGGCCGGGCCCCGGGCCCGGCACAGACTCGGGAGCGGAATGCGCGTGGTACTCCACCGACCCTGCCGTCAGCTGCATGAACGCCTCCTCCAGTGAGGCCTGCCGTGGGCTCAGCTCGTGCAGCACGAGCCCGTAGCGGGCCGCCAGCTCGCCGATCTGCTCGGCCTTGCCGCCCGCCACCTCCAGCGCCCCGTCGCCCGCCTCCACGACGGTGATCCCGGCCTGGTGCAGCACGTCGAGCAGCCGCTCGCGCTGGGGGCAGCGGATACGGACGTACGACCGCGAGTTCTGCCGGATGAAATCGGCCATGGAGGTGTCCGCGAGCAACCGGCCCTGCCCGATGACCACGAGGTGATCCGCCGTCAGTGCCATCTCGCTCATCAGGTGACTGGAGACGAACACCGTCCGGCCCTGCGCGGCCAGCGACTTCATCAGGTTCCGGATCCAGTGGATGCCCTCCGGGTCGAGCCCGTTGACCGGCTCGTCGAACATCAGGATCCGCGGGTCTCCGAGCAGCGCCCCGGCGATGCCCAGCCGCTGTCCCATGCCCAGCGAGAACCCCTTGGCCTTCTTGCGCGCCACCGCCGTGAGCCCCACGGTGTCCAGCACCTCCGCCACCCGGCGGGGCGCGATCCCGTTGCTCTGCGCGAGGCACAGCAGGTGGTTGTGGGCACTCCGGCCGCCGTGCACGGCCTTGGCGTCCAGCAGGGCGCCGATATACGTCAGCGGGTCCTTGAGCCGGTCGTAGTGCGTGCCGTCGATGCGGACGTCGCCGGCGGTGGGGCGGTCGAGCCCGAGGATCATCCGCATGGTCGTGGACTTCCCGGCGCCGTTGGGCCCGAGAAACCCCGTCACGATGCCCGGCCGGACCGTGAAACTGAGATGGTCGACCGCCACCTTGTCGCCGAACCGCTTGGTCAGCCCCTCCAGCTCGATCATGCGGCCACGCTAGGACGGGGACCGCAGCCCTGCCACTCGGGCGCTCGCTCCCGTCACCCCCGGGCGACGGGGAGCCGCACACGCGGGCGGCGGCCCGCGCGACGCACCTCCGCCGGCTCGTGCCGGGCGCTCTCCTCAGGGCGTACGGCGGATCCGGATCGGGCCCCGGGCTCCGGCGGGGTCGACGGGTGTGCCGTGCTGGGTGATCTCCACCCGCCCCTCGGCGGCGAGCCGGGCGGCGGCCCGGCGGACGGGTTCCATCAGCTCGCGCCAGCCCTCGCCGGGCGACCTCTCGATCGCGCGGGCCACGTCCGAGGGACAGACGGACGCCCCCGGCGCCCTCCGGTCGAGCAGATCGAGGATGGCGTCTTCGAGGGACCGGTCGCCTGCCCGCATACGGGCCCCCCTTTCGGGCCGGACGGGCCGCGCGCCGTTGCGGACTGCACCGGCCGCCGAGGCCCTGCTCCAGGATTCAGGCTACGCGCCGACCGGGGCCGGAGAGCGGGAAGCGGTCCCGCCCCCGGCCGCGCAGCGCGGGCGGGACCGCGATACGCGTGCACACGTCAGGGGCGGCGGGACCCGGTCCCGCCGCCCCTCACGGCGTCGTACGAACGTGCGGTCCTACCGGGTCTGCTGCGCCGGAACGCCGCGGGAGATCGGCTCGTCGTCGGTCGACGTGCCGGCCGCGGCCACCGCGGCACCGGTCAGCGTGGCGAGCATCTCGCGGACGTTCGTCAGCTGGGCGTTGATGGAGTCGCGGCGGTTGGTGAGGGCGGCCAGCTCGCGCTCGGATTCCGAACGGATGCGGTCGGCCTTGGCGTTGGCGTCGGCCACGATGTCCTCGGCCTGGCGCTGGGCCGTCTCCACCGTCTGGCGGGCGCGGCGCTCGGCGTCCGTGCGCAGCTTCTCCGCCTCCAGACGCAGCTGCTCGGCCCGGTGCTCGATCTCGGCCAGGCGCTTCTCGGCCTTCTGCTGACGCGAGGCCAGGTCGCGCTCGGACTGCTCGCGGCGCTTGGCCAGGTTCGTCTCGAAGTCGGCGGCGGCCTGCGCGGCCTTGGCACGGGTCTCCTCGAAGAGGGCGTCCGCCTCCTCGCGCTTGGACTGCGCGTCCTTCTGCGCCTCGGAACGCAGCTGGGAGGCGTCGGCCTTGGCCTTCTCGACGATCCGGACGCCCTCGTCCTCGGACTTGGCCTTGCGCTCGGCCGCGTAGGTCTCCGCGTCGTTGCGGACCTGCTGGGCCGCCGACTCGGCGAGGTCGCGGTGCTGCTCGGCCGCCCGACGGGCCTCCTCACGCAGCTCCTTGGCCTCTTCCTCGGCCAGGCGCAGGATCTTCTCGACCCGCGCGCCGAGACCCGCGTACGACGGCTCGGCGTCGGTGACCTGTGCCTGCGCGTTCTGCGTCTCGAGGTGCAGCTCCTCGATGCGCTTCTCCAGGGCGGTGATACGGGCTAGAGCGCTGTCACGGTCGGAGACGAGCTTGGAGATACGTTCGTCCACCTGAGCGCGGTCGTACCCACGCCGCACAAGCTCGAAGCCGTAGGGGGAAGTGTCGCTCATGGGGTTCCTGTCGAATGAGACCGGTGAGGTGATAGGTGGAATCCTAGGGGCCGAAGCGGTGTGTCATCGAGCGGATACGTGTTTGATCTGGAGAATGACACCTCTTTTGAGTGGCTGACCGTCGGACGGCTTGCCAAGGACTCGGGCAAAGCCACCAGAAGACACCGGAATCCACCTTTCCCGCTAGCCGTCTGACGACTTGCCACCCGATCGGGGGGCGCCCACGGTCGCGCCCGCCTTGACCCCGTTGTCCTTGCCGGCCGCCGGGGTCTCGAAGGACTCCAGTGCCTCCAGGACGTCCTGGACCCGGGAGATCTCGGCGTTGATGTCCTCGCGCCGGCGCACCAGGATCTCCAGCTCGCGCTTGCCCTCCTCGACCGTGCGCCGGGCCTCGCGGATCGCCTCGGCCTTCAGCTCCTCGGCCTCCTTCACGAGGGTGGCCTTCTTCTGCTCGGCCTCCTTGAGCAGCCCCTCCGCCTTCCTGACGGCGGCGATGCGCACCTTGCCCGCCTCCGAGTTGGCGTCGGACAGGATCTCCTTCGCCTTGGCCTGCGCCTTGGCGTGCTGCTCCTCGGCGGCCTTGATGAGCGCGTCGCAGCGGTCGCCGGCGGTCTTCATGGTCTCGGCGGCCTCCCGGCGGGCCCGCTCGTGCAGCTCCTCGACCTCGCTGGTGATGCGGTCGCGCAGCTCCTCGGCCCGCTCCCTTATGGCGGTGGCGTCCCGGCGGGCGCCGACCAGCAGTTCGTCGGCGTCCGTGCGGGACTTCTCCACCAGGGAATTGCCCTCGACGGTCGCCTCACCGACGATCCGGTCGGCCTCGCTGCGGGCGGCGCCGACCATCGTGTCGGCCTGCGACTCCGCGTCCGCGGTGGTCTTCAGCGCCTGCTGCTGCGCCTCGGTGAGCAGCTTGTCGGCCTCGGCCGCGGTCTCCGTGATGAGCGTGTCGACCTGCTCGGCCGCCTCCGAGCGCCGCTTGTTGGCGTCCTTGCGGGCCTCGTCCAGCGTCCGGTCGGCCTCCTCGCGCGCGGAGTTGACGAGCCGTTCGGCCTCCGCCTCCGCGTCCGCCCTGAGCCGCTCGGCGTCCGCCCGCACCCGCTCCGCGTGCTGCTGGGCCGAGCCGACCGTCTCGGCGGCCTCGGCGCGCAGCCGCTCGGCGTCGCCGGTGGCGTCCCCGATGAGCCGCTCGGCGCCGGCCACGGCCTCGGTGCGAACCCGGTCGGCCTCGGCCAAGGCCTCGGTGCGCACCCGGTCGGCCTCGGCGGTGGTCTCCGTGGTGAGCCGCTCGGCCTCGGTGAGCGCCTCGGTGCGGACCCGCTCGGCCTCCGCGAGCGTCTCGGTCTGCAGCCGCTCGGCCTCGCTGCGGGCCTCGGTGATCAGGGTGTCCGCCTGGGTCGCCGCGTCGGAGCGGATGCGGTTGGCGTCCTCGCGGGCGTCCGCCCGGGTGCGGGCGGCGGCCTGGTCGGCCTCGGCGAGCGCGTCCGACGCCTCGGTGCGCACCCGCTGGGCGTAGTCCGAGGCCTCCGTGCGCAGCCGCTCGGCCTCCCCGATCGCCTCCGCGACCGTATGCTCGGCCAGCGTCTTGGCGGCCTCGGTCTCCTCGTTCGCCTCGCGCCGGACGCGGCTCGCGTCCTCGCTCGCCCGCTCCCGCTCGGCGTAGGCGTCGGCGCGGACCCGGTCCGCCTCCTCCTCGGCCTCACGCTTCGTACGGTCCGCCGCGTGCTCGGCGGCCGAGCGCAGCCCGCTGATCTCCTCCTGTGCCTGCTCGTGCAGCCCGGCCACGGAGTCCCGCACCTGCTGCGCGTGCTGCTCGGCGGCGGAGACCATCTCGGTGGCGCGCCGGTCGGCCTCCTCCACCAGACGGGTCGCCTCGGCCTGCGCCTCCTCCACGCGCTTGCGCGCGGAGGCCAGCAGTTCCTCGCTCTGCTCGCGGGCCCGCTGGCGCTCCTGGTCGGCCTCCTCGCGCGCGGCCCCGAGGAGCTCCTCGGCCTCGCGCCGGCGCCGGGCGGCCTCCTCCTGCGCGGCGGCCAGGGTCTCGGACGCCTCGGTGCCCAGCCGCTCGGCGGCGGCCTGCGCCTCGGCGCGCATCCGGTCGGCGGTGTCCTGGGCCTCCGTCTTCAGCCGCTCCGCCTCGGCGGCGGCCTCGGAACGCAGCCGTACGGCGACGGCCTCGCCCTCGGCGCGCGAGGCGGACGCGTCGGCTGCGGCCTCGTCGCGCAGCCGGTCCGCCTCCGTCTCCGCCTGCTGCTGGAGGGTGCGGATCCGCTCGGCGGACTCCGCGCGCAGCCGCTCGCTCTCCTCGCCGGCCTCCCGGCGGATCCGGGCGGCCTCCTCGCGGGCGTCGGTGAGCGACTGTTCGGCGGTGGCCAGCCGGTCCTGCGTCTCGGTCTGCAGCCGGGTCAGTTCCGCGGCGGCCTCGGTGCGGCGGGCCTCGACGACACGCTCGGTCTCCTCGCGCAGCTCCCGCGCGGCCCGCTCGGCGTCGGCCTCGACCGTCTCGGCCCGCTCGGCGGCCTCGTCGCGCAGCCGCTCCGCCTCCTTGCGGGTGCGCTCCAGGGTCTCCTCGGCCTGCCGGCGCAGCGCGGTGGCCCGCTCGATGGCCTCGGTGCGGACCTTCTCGCTGTCCGTGGTGGCCTTCTGCCGCAGCTCGTCGGCGTCCGCCTTGGCCTTGGCCAGCAGCTCCTCGGCGGACTTGGCCGCCTCCTCGATCTGCGCGACCGCCTCGCGGCGGGCCTCGGCGCGGATCGACTCGCCCTCGGCGACCGCGTCGGCGCGCAGCTGCTCGGCCTCGCCGCGCAGCCGGCGGGCCTCCTCCTGCAGCTCGACCGTCTTGGCGCGGTACTCCTTGGTGTCGTCCTTCGCCGCGCCCTTGAGCTGCTCGGCGATGTCGTGCGCCTCGGCGCGCAGCCGGTCCGCCTCGGCCTCGGCCTCGCTGCGGATCCGCTCGGCCTCCTCGGTGGCGGCCCTGGTGGTCTTCTGGGCGTCCTCGGACGCCTTGTTGAGGACGTCCTCGGCGGTCCGGGCCGCCTTCGACAGCTGGCTGGCCGTCTCCTCGGCGGTGATCGAGCGGGCCTTCTCGGCGGCCTCGGCGACGATCCTCTCGGCCTCGGCGCGGGCGTCGGCGACCGCGTGCTCGGCCTCGGACCTGGTGTTCTCGGCCTCCTTGGTGGCCTCCTCGACCAGCCGGGCGACCTGCTCCTTGGCCGTGCGGGTGCGCGTCTCGTTGGCGGCCTCGGCGCTGGAGAGGGCCTTGGCGGCGGCCTCCTTCGCCTCGGTGAGCACCTTCTCCGACTCGGCCTGCGCCTTGCGCAGCGCCTCCTCGGCCGCCGCCATCCGCTCCTCGGCGGTCCGGCTCAGCTCGGCGGCCTGGCGGCGGGCGGTGTCCGACTCGGTGGCGGTGGCGGTCCGCAGCTGCTCGGCGTGCTCGGTGGCCTCCTGGGCCTGGGTGGACGCGGCGTTCAGCAGGCGCTCGGCGTCCGTGCGGGCGCGGCGCAGGATCTGCTCGGCCTCCGCGCGGGCGGCCTCGGCATCGCTCTGCAGCCGCTCCCGGGCCTCCCGGGTCAGCCGCTCGGCCTCCGTGCGGGCGGCGGCCATGGCCTGGTCGGCCTCGGCGCGGGACTCGTCCAGCAGCCTCCGGGCCTGCTGCTCGGTGCGGGCCCGCAGCTGCTCGGCCCAGGCCACGTTCTCGTTGACGTGCGACTCGACCGTGGAGCGGCGCTCGGCCAGTTCCTGGTCGAGCTGCTGGCGCCGGGTCACCGCCTCCTGGTGCAGCTCCGCCTGGAGCCGGGCGGCCTGCTCGGCGTGCTCCTGCAGGATGCGCTGGGTCTGCGCGCGGGCCTGGCTCAGCTCCCGCTCGGCGTCCTGGCGCAGCTGCTCGGCCTGCATCTGGGCGTTGCGCAGCAGCTGCTCGGCCTGATAGCCGATGTCACCGCCGTCGTAGGCGGGCCGGGTCATGAGGGTGCGGCGCGCCTCGTGCAGCTTGGCGCGCAGCACCTCGACCTGGTAGCCGAGGTCCTCGGCGTGCTGGATCGCCTTTTCCCGCTCGGTCTTCAGCCGCTTCATCTCGGCCTCGAACCGAGAGAGGTGGTCGACGTCAGCCGCCGGCTCTCGCTCCTGGCTCTCGTAGCCCCGCACTGCGCGGTCCCATCCGTCCCCTGGTCAGCTTCTTCGACGAGCTCCGTCCATCCGCCGAACGGGGCCCCCGGGGAATGGTGTCAGATCAACGGCGGAGCACGGGCTGCCGCCCCGACGCTCGTCCCCCGAAACCCGGACCCCGGCATGCGGTCGCCCCCGCGTTCAGGGACGACCGCCCCCAACCCTACCGGCCCATATGTACGGGGGTCAGTGCTCAGGCGACTCAACAGGGGCCGAAGTGACCAGTTCTGTGAGAACGCCATGGCAATCCTTGGGGTGCAGGAAGGTGATCCGCGACCCCATGGAGCCGCGCCGGGGCTCCTCGTACAGCACGCGTACGCCCTTGCCGCCGATGTCGGTGGCGTCCGCGTCGACGTCCGCCGTACCGAAGGCGATGTGGTGGACACCCTCCCCGTTCTTCGCCAGCCACTTGCCCACCGCCGAGTCCTCGCGGGTCGGCTCGAGCAGCTGGAGGTAGGAGGCACCGCCGTCCGAGGTCTCGTTGATCTTGAGCATGGCCTCGCGCACCCCCTGTTCCTCGTTGACCTCGGTGTGGAACACCTCGAAGCCGTACGTGGCCCGGTAGAACTCGACGGTCGTGTCGAGGTCGTGGCAGGCGATCCCGATGTGGTCGATTCGCGTCAGCATGGAATCAGTGCAACGCCCCGGGGGTGGTTACGCAACGTGCGCGCGATCACACCGACGGGCCGATGACGCCGTGCTGTACCGCTCAGTACATTCGAAGTAAACCCTCGTTCACTCCTCGGCCCGTGCGGGCCGGTAAGGGGATCGCAGCTCATGCCTTCTGGAACGACCAGCTCGGTGATCGTCGCGGGTGCCCGTACGCCCATGGGACGACTGCTGGGCTCGCTGAAATCCTTCTCGGGAGCCGACCTCGGCGGCTTCGCGATCAAGGCCGCCCTCGACCGTGCGGGGATCGGTGGCGACCAGGTGCAGTACGTCATCATGGGCCAGGTGCTGCAGGCCGGGGCGGGGCAGATCCCGGCGCGCCAGGCCGCGGTCAAGGCCGGCATCCCGATGAACGTCCCGGCGCTCACCGTCAACAAGGTGTGCCTGTCCGGCCTGGACGCGATCGCGCTGGCGGACCAGCTGATCCGGGCGGGCGAGTTCGACATCGTCGTGGCCGGCGGTCAGGAGTCCATGACCAACGCCCCGCATCTGCTGCCGAAGTCCCGCGAGGGCTTCAAGTACGGCGCGGTCCAGATGCTCGACGCGATGGCCCACGACGGCCTGACCGACCCGTGGGAGAACATCCCGATGGGGGAGTCGACCGAGAAGCACAACACGCGCCTCGGCCTCGGCCGCGCCGAGCAGGACGAGATCGCCGCCCTCTCCCACCAGCGGGCCGCCGCCGCGCAGAAGAACGGCCTTTTCGAGGCGGAGATCACCCCGGTGGAGATCCCGCAGCGCAAGGGCGAGCCGGTCGTCTTCAGCAAGGACGAGGGCATCCGCGGCGACACCACCACGGAGTCCCTGGGCAAGCTGCGCCCGGCCTTCGCCAAGGACGGCACGATCACCGCCGGCTCCGCCTCGCAGATCTCCGACGGCGCGGCGGCCGTGGTCGTGATGAGCAAGGCCAAGGCCGAGGAGCTGGGCCTCACCTGGCTCGCGGAGATCGGCGCCCACGGCAACGTGGCCGGCCCGGACAACTCCCTGCAGTCCCAGCCGTCCAACGCCATCCGGCACGCCCTGAAGAAGGAGGGCCTGGAGGTCTCCGACCTCGACCTCGTCGAGATCAACGAGGCGTTCGCCGCGGTCGCCGTGCAGTCAATGAAGGACCTCGGCGTGTCCACGGAAAAGGTGAACGTGAACGGCGGCGCCATCGCGCTGGGCCACCCGATCGGCATGTCGGGCGCCCGGCTCGTGCTCCACTTGGCGCTGGAGCTCAAGCGGCGCGGCGGCGGTGTCGGCGCGGCCGCGCTGTGCGGTGGCGGCGGTCAGGGTGACGCGCTGATCGTGCGGGTACCGAAGGCCTGAAACCCCCTGTACGCGGGGTCCGAGTCCCGCTGTACGTCTCATGAGCGAACGGAGCTGTGATGCAGGACGTCTCCTCTCTGGTGGCCCAGGCCAGGGAAGGCCGGCCACGGGCCGTGGCCCGGCTGATCTCCCTTGTGGAGGGGGCGTCCCCGCAGCTCAGGGAGGTCATGGCGGCGCTCGCCCCGCTCACGGGCAACGCCTATGTGGTGGGTCTGACGGGCTCGCCGGGCGTCGGCAAGTCGACCTCGACCACCGCGCTCGTCACGGCGTACCGCAAACAGGGCAAGCGGGTCGGCGTCCTGGCCGTGGACCCGTCGTCCCCGTTCTCCGGGGGCGCCCTGCTCGGCGACCGGGTCCGGATGTCGGAGCACGCCTCCGACCCCGGCGTCTACATCCGCTCGATGGCCACCCGGGGCCATCTCGGCGGGCTCGCCTGGGCCGCCCCGCAGGCGATCCGGGTGCTGGACGCCGCGGGCTGCGACGTGGTCCTGGTGGAGACGGTCGGTGTCGGCCAGTCGGAGGTGGAGATCGCCGCCCAGGCGGACACCTCCGTCGTCCTGCTGGCGCCCGGCATGGGTGACGGCATCCAGGCGGCGAAGGCCGGCATCCTCGAGATCGGCGACGTCTACGTCGTCAACAAGGCGGACCGCGACGGCGCCGACGCCACGGCCCGCGAACTGAACCACATGCTGGGCCTGGGCGAGTCCCGCGGCCCCGGCGACTGGCGCCCGCCGATCGTGAAGACGGTCGCCGCGCGGGCCGAGGGCGTGGACGAGGTCGTCGAGGCCCTGGAGAAGCACCGCGCGTGGATGGAGGAGCACGGCGTCCTCGCCGAGCGCCGCCAGGCCCGCGCGGCCCGCGAGGTGGAGACGATCGCGGTCACCGCGCTGCGGACACGCATCGGCGACCTGCACGGCGACCGCCGCCTCGGCGCCCTCGCCGAGCGCATCGTCGCCGGTGAACTGGACCCGTACCGCGCGGCGGACGAACTGGTGGCGGGCCTGACGGAGGGCTGACCCCTGGTCACCCCCGGCGCCGCGCTGCTAGCGTGACCCGCATGTTCCTTCCGCTGGCGTAGAGCGCACCCCGGACGCGGGGCCCCGTCGAGAGGCCGCCGCGTCCTTCGGTGTCCCCTCTTCCCGCCTCCGCAGAGGAACCTCAGCGTGTCCACGCACCCCCCGCGGCCCTCGTACGCCGCCGTCCTGCGCGTCCCGCACGCGCGCCGCACCTTCGCCGCCGCTCTGATCGCCCGTCTGTCCTACGGCACGGTCGCGCTCGCGGTCATGCTCTCCGTCACCCGGGCGACCGGGTCGTACGCCGTCTGTGGCGCCGTGATGTCGCTGTTCGGCGCCACCACGGTGTTCCTCATGCCCCTGCGGGCGTCCCTGATCGACCGGTTCGGCCCGCGCCGCGCCCTGCCGCCCATGGCGTCGCTCTACGGTGCCCTGTTGTGCGCCCTGGCCGCCCTCACCTGGCGGCCCGGGGCGCCGGCCGCTCCCATCGCCGCGACCGCCGCGCTGGCCGGTGCCTGCGCGCCGCCGCTCGGTCCCACCATGCGTGCCCTGTGGACCGAACTCGTCGAGGACCGGGCGCTGTTGCAGCGCGCCTACGGTCTGGACGGCGTCGCCGAGGAACTGCTCTACGTGTCCGGCCCGGCGCTGGTCGGCCTGCTGGCCGGCTTCGCGCCGCCGCCGGCCGGCATCCTGCTCAGCGCCGTGCTGGTCGTCGCCGGCACCGGCGCCTTCGTCACCTCCCCGGCGATGGCCGGACCCCGGCCGGCTTCCCGGGACACGACGTCCGGCCGGGTGAGCGGTCTGCTGCCCGCGGTGGCCGTGGCGGCCGGCGCCGGTCTGGCGCTCAGCGGGGTGGACCTGCTGGTGCTGGCCTTCGCCGGTGAGCGGTCCTACGACCCCGCGCTGGTGCCCTGGGTGCTGGGCGCGCTGAGCGTGGGCAGCGCGGTGGGCGGTCTGGTCAACGGGGCGATGCGGTGGCGTACGGCCACCCGGGTGCGGCTGTGCCGGTTCGCCGCCGCACTCGGCCTGATGATCGCGGTGGCGGGCCTGGCGCCCGGCCTGTGGACGCTCACGGTGGCGCTGGCCGGCGCGGGCGCGTTCCTCGCCCCGGCCCTGACGACGGCGTATCTGCTGGCCGACGAGACGGCGGCGCGGGAGGCCCGCACCCGGGCCGGCGCCTGGGTGAACGCCGCCGTCAACGCGGGCGGTTCCAGCGGCGCGCTGCTGACCGGCCTGCTGCTCGGTGCGGTGCCGCTCGGCGGGTGTTTCCTGCTCGCGGGCGCGGCGGCGATGTCGGCCGCGCTGCTCGCGGCCCCCCGCCCCGGGGCGGGGGCCTCTGGGGCGCGGCGTCTGCTCCGGCGCCCTGGAGGCCCGGCCGAGGTCAGGGGCGCCCCCGCTGTCCCCGCAGATGCTCCGCGATCGGCTTGAGCGCCTTGTCCAGCTCTATCAGAGCCTCGGACGGGAGCAGGTCGATGAAGTGCCGCCGCACCGATGCCACGTGGTGCGGCGCCACCTTCTTCATCGTCTCCATGCCGTGCTCGGTCAGCACGGCGTACAGGCCCCGCCGGTCCGACTCGCAGTTCTCACGGCGCACCAGGTTCGCGTTCTCCATGCGCGTGATCTGGTGCGAGAGCCGGCTCTTGGACTGCAGGGTCGCGGAGGCGAGATCGCTCATCCGCATCCGCACGTCGTCCGACTCGGACAGGTTCACCAGGATCTCGTAATCGTTCATCGTCAGGCCGAACGGCTGCAGATCCTTTTCGAGCTGGTACGTCAACAGCCTGTTGACCTCCAGGTGGGTGCGCCAGGCGCACTGCTCCGCATCGGTCAGCCAGCGCGTGGCCGTCTCGGTCTCCATGAATGAAGTCTACCTAAGAAGTTGAATGACGAACTACTTCGGGTGGTGTGACAGTGCGCACGCGTTCGAGGTCACACTCCGCAGACTACCGCTCACAGCCCGAAGCGACGCTGGAGGTCTCCCAGCTGTCCGGGAAGGCGCGGTCCGCCCGGCGATTGCGGACCGTGTCCGCCCGGTGCCGTTCCGCCACCGCCGGGCACCCCCGGCCCGGGCGGTACGGCGCCCGTCGCGGACTCGGTCATGAGGGCCTCCGACGACTGCAGCAGGACCGTCCCGGCGCCCACGAACTCGAACTGGTGCTCCTCGCCGGAAACCCCGCCGAGGCCAGTCATCGCACGTAGACCGCCCAGTACGCCCGCCAGGTACCCGTGGTCGTAGTGATGGCACGGGGACGGGCAGTCGGCCCAGCCGACGAGGGCCTGGGGATCGACCCGGATCGGAGGTTCCATGAACACCACCGGACCGTTAGAGGCGGCGACGAACTTTCCGGTTCCGATCAGTGTCAGAAAACCCGGCACGATCGATTGTTTCAGTGCGAGACTTGGCTGAAAAGCGAGCAGGTTGCCCGCGCGAATGGTCAAGTTCCCGTCGTCCAGGTCGTAGGAGTCGACGTCGAAGGCCCGGTCGGCCAGCAGCATCTTGCCCGAGCCCTCCGCCACGACCCAGTCGCTCGCGTGCAGTGGCGAATGGAACGACGTACGGACAAGTCGGTCGAGTCGGCCGTGTCCGATGCCGTTGAACTCGATCGCCCCGTAGTAGGCGATCATCTTCCCCTTCTGCAGGAACCACTGCCCGCTCTTGAGCTCGACGCAGAACGTGTACCGGTTCACGTTGTCGTCGGCGGGCAGGGTCGTCGGGTCGTGCACCACCGGGCCGCCCGGGGTCGCGTGCGCGCTCACAGCTTCTCCTCCGAGGCCTGGACGTACACGGTGCCGTTGCCGCTCAGCTCCAGCTGGAAGGCCTCACCGGAGCCCCGGCCCACCATGTCCCGCCAGCCGAGCGCGGTGGACAGCCTGTTGCGGACGTCGCCGTGATGGGCGACGTAGGCCTGCGGGTCGACGTGGACCGGGCGCTGGGGGGTGATCGGGATCTCGAAGACGCCGCCGTGCGCCATCACGGCGACGGACCCCTGGCCCTGCAGCGTGGTGGTGAACAGCCCCTGGCCGGTGACCTGGCCCCGGACGAGGCCCATGACCCCGCCCTGCGAGCCCATGAACATCGTGCCCTGGCGGAGCGTGCCCTCGAACGCGAGCAGCCGGTCGGCCTCGACGTACAGGGTGTCACCGGAGAGGCCGATGACGTGCACGTGGTGGCCGCCGTGCCCGAAGAAGACGGTGCCGCTGCCCTCGACGGACATCAGCGGGGCCGCCTCGCCGGCCATCCGCCGCCCGAGCATGGACATCACACCGCCCTGGCCGCCCTGCACGTTCGGGGTGAAGGACACCTCCCCGCGGTAGGCGAGCATCGCCCCGCGCTGGCTGAACAGCCGCTGCCCGGGCAGCACGGTCGCCTCGACCATCTTCGAGTTGATCTCTCGGAAGCCCATGTCACAGATCCCCCGCGATCGTGTTCCGTTCGCTCGGCTGCACGTACACCAGCCCGTCGCCCTCGAAGCGGATCTGGAAGGCCTCGCCGCCGCCCTCACCGAGCAGCGTGCGGAAGGTCACACCCGACTGGAAGGACTGCCGCACACTGCCCTGGTGGGCGATGTAGGCACCCGGGTCGACGGTCAGCGGGTACTGCGGGCTGACCCGCAGCACCACCGCCGGCCCGTCGGACGTGATCGCCGCCTGGCCGTGCCCCTCGACGGTCGTGGTGAACAGGCCGTTGCCCTGGGAGGCGCCGTGCAGCCCCGTGAACGTCGTGCCCGTCCTCAGCCCCGCGTCGGTCGCGAGCAGATTGCCCGACTCGACGTAGAGCTTGTCCCCCCGGAGGCCGACCAGGTTGATCTCGGTGGCCCGGTCCGCGAACCAGCAGGTCCCGTGCCCCCTCACCTCCATCACCGTCATCTGCTCACCGGTGAGCCGCCGGGTCACCATCCCGCGCAGCCCCTCGCCGCCACCGCTCAGCTTCTTGAAGGCCATCTGCCCGTCGTACGCGACCATCGAGCCGTTCTTCGCCTTCACGGCGTCCCCGGTCATGTCGACGGCGAGGACCTTGCTCCCCTGGAGCCGGAACATCGCCACCCGGCGAAGGTAGCGGCGTGGCGGGTGGGCGGAACAGGGCCTGTGGGTGGATACCGACCCCGATGCCGACCCTGAGCGCACCCCCGGGGTCGTCGTTTGCCACAATGGGCGAACGCTTGTGCTTCCGTTCACAAAGCGGACTGCCCCGTGACCGCGCCCTCAGCGACTCTCACCCGAAGGTGACCCGTGGACCTCAAGACAGCCTCCGCCATCCGCCGCCTCCGTCTGATCTCCGTACCGGAGGGCATCTCCTGGATCGTCCTCGCGGTCTGCACGGTCATCAAGTACACGGTGACCTCCGAGGTCGACGTCGCCCGGGTGCTCGGCCCGATCCACGGCGTGCTGTTCGTCATCTACGTGCTCTTCTGGGCCGACGCCTGGAACCGCACCAAGTGGAACAGGGGGAAGGCCGCCCTCTACTTCGCGTACTCGGTCATCCCCGGCGGCGGCTTCATCATCGAGCGCAAGCTGCGCCGCGAGGCCGAGGACGCCGTCATCGCCGCCCGTGCCCGCAAGGAAGGCGTGGTGAACGCGTGATCGTCGCCTTCTCCGTGACGCCGCTGGGCGTGGGTGAGGACGTGGGGGAGTACGTCGCCGACGCCGTACGGGTGGTCCGCGAGTCGGGCCTGCCGCACCGCACCGACGCCATGTTCACCTCGGTCGAGGGCGAGTGGGACGAGGTGATGGACGTCGTGAGGCGGGCCGTCGCGGCCGTCGAGGCGCGCGCACCGCGGGTCTCGCTGGTCCTCAAGGCGGACATCCGGCCCGGTGTGACCGACGGGCTCACCTCCAAGGTCGAGACGGTCGAGAGGCATCTGGCGCGGCCCGCGGAGTAGGGGTCAGCCGCCCGACGCCAGGGTCATGCCCAGCGGGGTCCGCTCGTACAGCACCTGGTGGCCGTACCGGCGTGCGGTCAGCAGGCCCGCGTCCCGCAGCACGGCCAGATGGGCCGACACCGACGACGGCGCGAGCCGCAGCCGGTGGGCGAGGGCGCTGGTGGTCGCCGGTTCGCCGAGCGCGGTCAGGACGGCAGCCCGGTTGCGGCCCAGCAGCCGGATCAGCGCCTCGGGAGTGCGCTCGGCCGGCTCGGTCCACAGGCCGCCGACGCCGCGCGCGGGGTAGACCAGGGCCGGCTGCCACGGCGGATCGAAGCCGCTGACCAGGTCCGGCCACGAGAACACGCTCGGCATCAGCACCAGGCCCTGCCCGCCCAGGTGCCGGTCGTGCTCCCCGTGCCGGTCCAGGGTGAGGGTGCCCTCGTGCCAGCGCAGCCTCGGGTCCAGCTCCGGCAGCAGCACGCCGAGGCCGACCTCGGCCAGGCGCCGCGAGTGGTAGGCCACGTCGGCCTCCAGCAGCGCCCGCAGCCGCGGCCAGTCCGGCCGGACCAGCACCTGCCACGCCTCCTCCACGGCGTCCGCCAGCTGTCGCACCATGCGGGCGGGATCCGCGCGCCAGGACCGTGCCCACGGCGACTCCGGCGCACCAGGGGTGCAGGCCAGCGAACGGGCCGTGTCCCGCCAGGCCGCCTCCGGGCCGGCCGACCGCACCGCCGCGATCTCCTCCTCGAACGTGGCGGCCGGCCCGAGCGGTGGGGGGCCGAGCCAGTCCGGTGAGTGTCCCCGGCGGGGCATCAGCAGCCACAGCGGAGCGAGGTCCAGCCCGGCCGCCGCCGCACGGATCCGCCGGAGCCACGGCGCGTGGTACCCGTGCCGGTCCGGGCGCTTCAGGGTGCGCACCGCCTCCTGCGTCTCCCAGAGAGGCGACACCGCGAACCGGCAGCGCAGGAAGTCGTCCTCGCCGAAGCGGAGCAGAGAGGGCACGGTCACCTCCATGGCGGCCCCACGGCCGGCTCGTCCGGCCCGCGCAAGAGGCTACGGCGCCCGGCTCCAGCCAGCGCCGCCCTCCCGGCCCGCGCCGCCGAGCCGGGGAGCAGACGGTGTGTGCCGTGAGTCCCGGTCCCCGGCGGGACCGGCGTTGCCCGGCTTCCGCCCGCGCCGCCGTCCCGGCCCGCGCCGCCGAGCCGGGACCAGGCGGTGTGTGCCGTGAGTCCCGGTCCCCGGCGGGACCGGCGTTGCCCGGCTCCCGCCCGCGCCGCCGTCCCGGCCCGCGCCGCCGAGCCCGGGAGCAGGGGCTGTGTGGGGACGGTCCCGGACCCGCGGGACCGGCGTGGCGTGGGTCCGCTCCCGGCCGCGTCAGGGCGGAGGATTCGGCGAGGGGCGAATCTCTATGGCGGCCGGTCGCCGTGCGGGCACGCTGCCCGCATGTCCGCACCGTCCCGGGCGGCGGCCCCGGCGAGCCCCGCCGGTTACCGCCGCGTCTTCGCCGTGCCCGAGTTCCGGGCCGTCTTCGCCGCGCACGTGCTGTCCATGCTCGGCGTGATCGTCAGCGAGATCGCGCTGTCCGTGCTCGTCTACGACCTCACCCGCTCGCCCCTGCTGAGCGCGCTCACCTTCGCGCTGGGCTTTCTGCCGTACGCCGTCGGCGGCACCCTGCTCGCGCCGGTGGCCGACCGGTTCCCGGCCCGGCGCGTGCTCGTGGTGTGCGACGCGGTGTGCGCGGGCTGCGTGGCCCTGATGGCGGCCCCCGGCACGTCCATCGGCGTCCTGCTCGCGCTGCGCTGCTGCCTCGCCGTCGTCGCCCCGGTCTTCTCCGGCACCCGCATGGCCACGCTGGCCGACGTGCTCGGCGACGGCGACCTGTTCGTGCTCGGCCGTTCCCTGCTGCGGATCGTCGCCCAGAGTGCCCTGCTCGTGGGGTACGGCCTCGGCGGGCTGCTGCTGACCGTCGTCGCCCCGCGGCACGCCCTGCTGATCACCGTCGACACGTTCCTCGCCTCCGCCGCGCTGCTGCGGCTGGGCACCCGGCGCCGGCCCGCCCGCACGGACCGCCGCACGGACGCCCCGTCCGGCCTCCGGCGGCTGCTCGGCCGCCCACGCGTGCGCGTGCTGCTGCTCGTCTTCTGGTTGCCGGCGGCGTTCTCGGTCGTCCCCGAGGCGCTGGCCGCGCCGTACGCGGACGACCTCGGCGGCGGTTCCACCGGGCTCGGCCTGCTGATGTGCGCCCTGCCCGTCGGCACGGTGGCCGGTGAACTGGCCGCCGGGGCCCGGCTCGCCCCCGCGACCCGCGAGCGGATCGCGCTGCCCCTGCTCTGCGCGACCCTGCTGCCCTATCTCGGGTACGCCCTGCGCCCCGGGCTCACCGCCTCGCTGCTGCTCCTGCTGCTGTCCGGGGCGGGATCGGCGTACACCCTGGGCCTGGACCAGTGGTTCGTGCGCGCCGTGCCGGAGGAACTGCGCGGGCGCGCCATGACCGTGCTCAGCGCCGGACTGATGACGGTCCAGGGTGTGGGCATGGCGCTGGCCGGGGTGGCCGCGCAGGTCGTGGGGGTGCGCACGGCCGTGGCGGGGGCGGGCGCCGCGGGTGTCCTGTGCTGCTGCGGACTCGCGCTGGCGGCCCGGGCGACCGAAAGCCGAGACGGGGCTGCCCCGCA
The DNA here is from genome assembly GCF_043199955.1 of Streptomyces sp. NPDC048514. Taxonomy (NCBI): domain Bacteria; kingdom Bacillati; phylum Actinomycetota; class Actinomycetes; order Kitasatosporales; family Streptomycetaceae; genus Streptomyces; species Streptomyces sp. NPDC048514. The sequence goes on from NZ_JBICWT010000005.1 coordinate 584,958, forward strand.
TATGACCGGCCGGTAGGGTCTGATGACGTGCCGAAGCCTCTGAGCCTCTCGTTCGACCCCATCGCCCGCGCCGACGAGCTGTGGAAGCAGCGCTGGGGAAACGTGCCGTCCATGGCCGCGATCACCTCGATCATGCGGGCCCAGCAGATCCTGCTCGCCGAGGTGGACGGGGTGGTCAAGCCGTACGGGCTGACGTTCGCCCGCTACGAGGCACTGGTGCTGCTCACCTTCTCCAAGGCCGGCGAGCTGCCGATGTCCAAGATCGGTGAGCGGCTGATGGTGCACCCCACGTCCGTGACGAACACCGTGGACCGCCTGGTGAAGTCCGGTCTGGTGGCCAGGCGGCCCAACCCCAACGACGGCCGCGGCACCCTCGCCGTCATCACCGACAAGGGCCGCGAGGTGGTCGAGGCGGCCACCCGCGACCTGATGGCCATGGATTTCGGGCTCGGCGCGTACGACACGGAGGAATGCCAGGAGATCTTCGCGATGCTCCGTCCGCTGCGGATGTCGGCACACGACTTCGAGGAGTGACCCGGGGCAAGATCTCCCGGAACGGGTGGTTACGCTCGGCTCCATGAAAAAGAGCGTGCTGACCCGCTACCGCGTCATGGCCTACGTCACCGGTGTGCTGCTGGTGCTGCTGACTCTCGGCTGCATCGCCAAGTACGGCCTGGACATGGACGGTGCCGCCGACTTCACCCGGGTCGTCGCCATCGCCCACGGCTGGCTGTACGTCGTGTACCTGATCTTCGCCTTCGACCTGGGCTCCAAGGCGAAGTGGCCGGTCGGCAAGCAGCTGTGGGTGCTGATCGCCGGGACGATCCCGACCGCGGCCTTCTTCGTCGAGCGGAAGATCAGCCGCGAGCTGGAGGCCAGGGCCGCCGACGGGGCCCCGGCCGTCGCCAAGGCGTAGGTTCCACCGCCGTACGGCACACGTACGGCGGTCAGCCATCGACATTTACTAGGACGTCCAAGTAAATTCGATGGTATGGACGCTCACGCCATCGAGGAAGGCCGCCGACGCTGGCAGGCCCGCTATGACGCCGCACGCAAGCGCGACGCTGACTTCACCACGCTCTCCGGTGATCCCGTGGAGCCGGTGTACGGGCCCCGGCCGGGCGACACGTACGAGGGATTCGAGCGGATCGGCTGGCCCGGGGAGTACCCCTTCACCCGCGGGCTGCATCCGACCGGCTACCGCGGGCGTACCTGGACCATCAGGCAGTTCGCCGGGTTCGGCAACGCCGAGCAGACCAACGAGCGGTACAAGATGATCCTCGCCGCCGGCGGCGGGGGCCTGTCCGTCGCCTTCGACATGCCGACGCTGATGGGGCGCGACTCCGACGACCCGCGCTCGCTCGGCGAGGTCGGGCACTGCGGGGTCGCCATCGACTCCGCCGCCGACATGGAGGTCCTCTTCCAGGACATCCCGCTCGGTGACGTCACCACCTCCATGACCATCAGCGGCCCCGCCGTGCCCGTCTTCTGCATGTACCTGGTCGCCGCCGAGCGCCAGGGCGTGGAGCCGGGGGTGCTCAACGGGACCCTGCAGACCGACATCTTCAAGGAGTACATCGCGCAGAAGGAGTGGCTCTTCCAGCCCGAGCCGCATCTGCGCCTGATCGGCGACCTGATGGAGCACTGCGCCGCCTCAATCCCCGCCTACAAGCCGCTGTCCGTCTCCGGCTACCACATCCGCGAGGCCGGGGCCACGGCCGCGCAGGAGCTGGCCTACACCCTCGCCGACGGCTTCGGCTACGTCGAGCTGGGGCTCAGCCGCGGCATGGACGTGGACGTCTTCGCGCCCGGCCTCTCCTTCTTCTTCGACGCGCACGTGGACTTCTTCGAGGAGATCGCCAAGTTCCGCGCCGCGCGCCGGATCTGGGCCCGCTGGATGCGGGAGGTGTACGGCGCCAAGAGCGAGAAGGCGCAGTGGCTGCGGTTCCACACGCAGACCGCCGGGGTCTCGCTGACCGCGCAGCAGCCGTACAACAACGTGGTGCGCACGGCCGTGGAGGCACTGGCCGCGGTGCTCGGCGGCACCAACTCGCTGCACACCAACGCCCTGGACGAGACCCTCGCGCTGCCCAGCGAGCAGGCCGCGGAGATCGCGCTGCGCACCCAGCAGGTGCTGATGGAGGAGACAGGGGTCGCGAACGTGGCCGACCCGCTGGGCGGGTCCTGGTACATCGAGCAGCTGACCGACCGGATCGAGGCCGACGCGGAGAAGATCTTCGAGCAGATAAAGGAACGGGGCCTGCGGGCGCACCCGGACGGCAGGCACCCGATCGGGCCGGTCACCTCCGGCATCCTGCGCGGGATCGAGGACGGCTGGTTCACCGGGGAGATCGCGGAGTCCGCCTTCCAGTACCAGCGGGCCCTGGAGAAGGGCGACAAGCGTGTGGTCGGCGTCAACGTCCACACCGGGTCGGTCACCGGTGACCTGGAGATCCTGCGGGTCAGCCACGAGGTGGAGCGGGAGCAGGTGCGGATGCTCGCCGAGCGGAAGGCGGCGCGCGACGACGGGGCCGTACGGCACGCCCTCGACCGCATGCTGGCCGCCGCGCGGGACGGCTCCAACATGATCGGGCCCATGCTGGACGCGGTGCGCGCCGAGGCGACGCTCGGCGAGATCTGCGGAGTGCTGCGGGACGAGTGGGGGGTGTACACGGAGCCGGCCGGGTTCTGACGGACGGATCCGCAGCGCGAGGCGGATCCGCGTCCGTCGCGAGTGGATCCGTGTCCATGACCTGGCACCGGCACCGGTGTACCTGGCGACGGTGCACCTTTGCACCCGGCCGCCGGCGACCCGGGCCGGGCGGTCGGTGCACCCTTGACCCCGGCCGCCGGTGACCCCGGCCCGGGCCCGGGCAGACGGTGCACCCTTGCACCCGGCCGCCGGTGACCCGGGCCGGGCGGGCAGGCGGAGTGTCTTCGCCGGCCCGCCCCGCCGTGTGCGGAGGGCGCCGCCGGGTCAGGTGCCGGCCGCGGCGAGTCCGTCCAGCAGCACCGTGGTGAATCGTGCCGCCCAGCCGGCGTCGACCGGCTCGCACGAGACCAGCGTGCGGTGCACCACCGCTCCGGCGATCATGTCGAAGATCAGGTCGATCTGCGGGCCCGGGTCGGTCACGTCCGCGGGGATCTCGCCCCGGCTCTGGGCGCGCCGGCGGCCCTCGAGAACCAGCCGTTTCTGCCGGGCGACGATCTTCTCGCGGAGCCGCTGCCGCAGGGCCTCGTCGTGGGTGGCCTCGGCGACCACCGCCATCAGCGCCGTCTTGGTGGCCGGCTGTTCCAGCAGTTCGGCGAACTGCAGCACCACACCCTCGACATCGGCGCGCAGGCTGCCCCGGTCCGGCAGGACCAGCTGGTCGAAGAGGGTGGCGAGGGCATCGGTCACCAGCTCGCTCTTGCCCGCCCAGCGGCGGTAGACGGTCGTCTTCGCAACCCCGGCCCGCGTCGCCACGTCTCCCAGCGTGAGCCCGGACCAGCCCAGTTCCACCAGAGCCTGGCGCGTCGCGGCCAGGATCGCCGTGTCCGCCGCGGCACTCCGCGGGCGTCCGGCACGACTGGCGGGGGCGCGGCTCTCCATCCCACGACCATAACCGGCCGATCCCGGGGAGCCGTGAGGGAGATCACCGGGGTGTGGTGTCGCGAGGCCCCCCGATGGCATTACGCTACGACTCGTAGCGAAAGCTCGCGATGGACGTTCGCGAGCCGCGACCACGGCGTGGGGTGGGGACCCGGCGCCGACCACATCGCTTTTTTTCCTTCAGGCGCGGGAACGGGGGAGGATAGACGCATGCAGCCACGGAACATGTCCATGAGCGGCGTCGTCGACCTCGCCGCGGTCAAGGCGGCCCAAGAGGCCAAGACCAAGGCCGAGCAGACGCGCGCCGAAACCGCCCGGCAGGGCGGGGCGGGGGCCGTCTCGCCGGCCGATCTCGTCATCGACGTCGATGAAGCCGGATTCGAGCGGGATGTCCTGCAGCGGTCCGCGGAAGTGCCCGTCGTCATCGACTTCTGGGCCGAGTGGTGTCAGCCCTGCAAGCAGCTGAGCCCGGTCCTGGAGCGGCTGGCCGTCGAGTACAACGGGCGCTTCCTCCTCGCCAAGATCGACGTCGACGCCAACCAGATGCTGATGCAGCAGTTCGGCGTGCAGGGCATCCCGGCCGTGTTCGCCGTCGTCGCCGGGCAGGCGCTGCCGCTGTTCCAGGGAGCGGCGGCGGAGGACCAGATCCGGCAGACCCTGGACCAGCTGGTGCAGGTCGCCGAGGAGCGGTTCGGGCTGACCGGTCTGACCGTCGATCCGGACGCCGAGCCGGGGGGTGCCCCCGCCGCCGAGGTGGCGGAGGGGCCGTACGAGGCGACGCTGAACGCCGCCGCGCAGGCGCTGGACGCCGGCGACCTGGACGGCGCCGTGCGGGCCTACCGGAACGTGCTCGCCGACGACCCCGCCCACCCGGAGGCCAAACTCGGACTGTCGCAGGCCGAGTTGCTCCAGCGGGTACAGAACCTCGACCCGCAGAAGGTGCGCCGGGAGGCGGCGGAGAAGCCGGCCGACGCGGACGCGCAGATCGCCGCCGCCGACCTGGATCTGGTGGGCGGTCATGTCGAGGACGCCTTCGGGCGGTTGATCGAGACCGTGCAGCGCACGGCGGGCGACGACCGGGACCGGGTACGGCGCCGGCTGCTGGAACTGTTCGAGGTCGTGGGCCCCGAGGATCCGCGCGTGGTGGGGGCGCGACGGGCGCTGGCCCGCGCCCTGTTCTGACCAGTCGTTAAACGCCACGGCTTGTGATGCCGGGGTGAAAAATTCGCCGACGAGCTGTCGGGGCGGCCGCGCTTTACCAAATCTTGGTAATCGCGGCCGCTGTTACTCCGAGTAAAACGTGGCCGTTGGTCTGTCTGGTTTGGTCCAGGGATCAACGGCTTTGTTCTGCCCTCCGAAGCCACCGAGCGTCGCACTCCGAGACCGGTCGGTCGTCTTCCGGTTATCCGGCCGTTACTAGCCAGTAACGAACCCCCTTGTGTCCAGGCCGAGAATGCACCACGATCGGCGACGCTCGGTCCATTCCCACACCCCGGCAGCCGGTCGGGTCGCGGGAGACTCTGGGTCCCCACCGAGCAGGGCCGGCGGCAGTGGCGCCGGCCCTGGGGCAGGGGGGTCTTCGCCGTCCGGCGAAGCCTGTCCAGCAAGGTTGTGCGTGATGCGTGTCAGGCGCGACCAGTGGTTGTCGCTCGGGGGTGATCGCCGGTGATTCGGGCGCTGTTCGCGCCACCGAGCGCAGGCGCTCTCCTTCCCGAGGACGTAGCACTTCTCCCATCCCTGCCTGGCTGAGCCCCGACCGGGGCGAGTCCGGGCCAGGAGATGTACGTCCGAGAAGGAGGAAATATGGAGTCCCAGGTGCGTGGCGGGACCAGATGGAAGCGGTTCGCTGTGGTCATGGTGCCCAGCGTCGCCGCTACGGCAGCGATAGGCGTGGCACTGGCGCAGGGTGCGCTGGCGGCTTCGTTCAGCGTGTCGGGCCAAGAGTTCAAGGTGACGGCCGACTCGCTGCACGGTACGGGCTTCGCACAGTACGGGGCGGTCGACAGCGGTTACGGGCTCGACGGGAAGAAGACGGCCCACGCCGTCGCCGTCTCGTCGTTCACGGACGCCACGATCACCAACATGTGCCAGTCCGTGGTCACCCCGGACGTGCCGTTCCTCGGCTCGATCACCCTCCGGCTGGAGGCCGGCGGGCCGGGTCACGAGAAGGTCCAGGCGCACAACCTCTACATCGATGTCAGCGACCTGCAGGCCGATGCGACGTTCAACGGCATCGACATCGGTGTGGCCGCCAAGGACGCCAGCAAGGGTCCGGGCATGAAGGGCAACGGCGAACAGGCCAACCCCTTCGGCTTCGCCCAGCAGGCCGACTCGGCCGACCTCACCCGCGTGAAGCAGACGGCGTGGGCGACCACCGCCGGAACCTTCAAGCTGAGCGGTCTGCACATGTCGCTGCACAGGGGCACCGGCGGCCCGACAATCGAGTGCTACTGAGCCCTCGGTGACGGGCGGGGGAGCCGACGGCGCCCCCGCCCGTTCCATCATCGGCCGCGCATTCACGCACGGCACACGTCACCACCACAGCAACGCCGCACCAGGGAGCTGTTTTCCATGAGCGCCGAGACTCCTGCCGCCGCATCCGGCCAGTTCAGCCGCCGGAGGCTGCAGTTCCGCGCCTGGCGGGGCGCGCGCCCGTTCTGGGCCGGTCTGTACATCCTGCTCAGCGGTCTTCCGATCATGTACTTCCCGTACTACCACCTCCGGTTCGGCCACCTGACGGTGGCGATGGCGACCACGGCGGGGGCGGGCTCCCTGATCATCGGCGTGCTGCTCGTCGTCCTGGGTGTCAGCCTCTGGTTCCAGAAGCACGTGCGGACGTTCGCCGGTGTCGCCGCGATCCTGCTGGCGCTGGTGTCCCTGCCCGTCTCCAACTTCGGCGGCTTCATCGTCGGCTTCCTGCTCGCCCTCGTCGGTGGAGCGATGGCCGTGGCCTGGGCGCCGGGCGCGCCCGACGAGCCGCAGCCGCCGGCCGAGGCGGCGCCGGGGCAGGACGGTGCTCACGAGACCGCCCCGCTGCCGCCACTTCCCCACCAGGGCGCGAACCCGCTGAACGAGTCGAACGACCTGTCAGGAACGAGCCCGGCCAACGGGGCGAACGGGAGGCACAGTGCCGGCTGACGAGGCGACCTGCGGGAGTGACGTGGACAGGTCCCGCGCGAGAACCGGGCCCCGCCACGCGGCTCCCAAGAAGCCGCTGTTCACCAGGTTCCACATGCCGGCCGGCAAGGCGATAGCCTCCGTGGCGATGCCGACCGCCGTGATCGTGGGCATGGGCTTCACGTCCACGCTCGCCCTCGCCGACAACAACGGCAGCCCGTCCCCGTCGACCTCGGCCAAGAGCCTGACGGCCGACGAGTACAAGGACTGCATCAAGGCGCTGGACGACTCCAAGGACCCCTCGGCCTCGCCGTCGCCTTCCGCGTCCGAGAGCGAGTCCGCGGACAGCGGCAAGCCCTCGGCGGACACCGGCGAGGACGGCAAGGGCACCAAGGACGCCAAGGACGCCAAGGGCGGCAAGGACGCCGAGGACCCGGGCAAGTCCTCTTCGCCGGATTCAGGTTCCGGCGACAAGACCGAGCCCGAGCCGACCGCGACCGCCGGCTCACCTGACCCGGGCTCCGGCTCCGGCTCTGCCTCCGGCGAGGACGCCGGCACGCCCGCCCCGGCCCCGTCCAAGAGCAGCGGCAACCTGCTGGACACCATCGGGGACACGCTCGGCGGCATCCTCACCGGCGGCGAGAAGGACTCCGGCACGACCTCCGCGAGCCCGACGCCGTCCTCGTCCCCCTCGGCCCCCTCTTCCGACGCGCCCTCGGCCCCGGCCGCCGGCAGCGGCACGTCCTCCGGGTCCAAGGCCGCCGACGCTGCCCGGGACACCGTCGAGGACACCGTCACCAAGGCCGGCAAGGCCGCCGGGGACACGGTGAAGAAGGCCACCGAGAAGGTCTCCGAGACCGCCGAGGACACCGTCGAGGCGGGCAAGGACGCGACCGGGCCGGCGACCCCGGCCCCGTCCGCGAGCGCCTCCGCCGCCGCGGAGGACTGTCCGCTGGCCACCGAGGACGAGAGCGGCGTCGACAACAAGACGCTGGTGGCGGACGACCCCTGGTACCTCAACGCCAGCTCCCTGCTCCTCAAGGGCGCCGACTACCAGGGCGTCGTGGAGGTGAAGACGGCCAACGGCACCAAGAAGAAGGTGCTGAAGTACGTCGTCTCCGGCGGCACGGACATCGGGGACCTGCACCAGACGGTGCACGACAAGCAGGCGAAGAAGACGTACCACGTGCAGGCGTCCAAGGGTTCGACGTCCACCATCCGCGACGGCGACACCGTGATGTACACGGAGAGCATCTCGGGCAACCTGTTCGGTCTGATCCCGGTGACCTTCAGCCCCGACAGCCCGCCCCCGCTGAACATCCCGCTGATCTACTTCACCAACGTGAAGGTGACCCAGGCAGGCCAGTTCGGCGGCAACCTGCACATACCCGGCATGCACGTGTACACGACCGACTGACCGGTCGCAGAAGCCCGTTCGGGAGCCGCACAAGGCCGAGGGCGCCCCCTGTCGCAGGGGGCGCCCTCGGTGCCGTGCGCGGTGTTGCCGGTGGCGTCAGCCGGCCTGCGTGCCCAGGTGGTGGACCCGCAGCATGTTGGTGGTGCCGGGGACGCCGGGGGGCGAACCCGCGGTGATGATGACGGTGTCGCCCGCGTCGAACCGGCCCAGCTTGGCGATCTCCTGGTCCACCAGGTCGACCATCTCGTCCGTGGTGTTCACGAACGGCACGATGTGCGACTCGACGCCCCAGCTGAGGGTGAGCTGGTTGCGGGTGGCCTCGTCCGTGGTGAAGGCGATGATCGGCTGGCAGGCGCGGTACCGGGACAGCCGGCGCGCGGTGTCGCCGGACTGGGTGAAGGCGACCAGGCCCTTGGCGCCGAGGAAGTCGGCGATCTCGGCGGCCGCGCGGGCCACCGAGCCGCCCTGGGTGCGCGGCTTCTTGCCCGGCACCAGCGGCTGCAGGCCCTTGGAGAGCAGTTCCTGCTCGGCGGCGACGACGATCTTCGACATCGTCTTCACGGTCTCGAGCGGGTACGCGCCCACGCTCGACTCCGCCGACAGCATGACCGCGTCGGCACCGTCCAGGATCGCGTTGGCCACGTCGGAGGCCTCGGCGCGGGTCGGGCGGGAATTGGTGATCATCGACTCCATCATCTGGGTCGCCACGATCACCGGCTTGGCGTTGCGCCGGCACAGCTCGATCAGGCGCTTCTGCACCATGGGGACCTTCTCGAGCGGGTACTCGACGGCGAGGTCGCCACGGGCGACCATCACACCGTCGAACGCCATCACGACGTCCTCCATGTTCTCCACCGCCTGCGGCTTCTCCACCTTGGCGACGACCGGGACCCGGCGGCCCTCCTCGTCCATCACGCGGTGGACGTCCTGGACGTCCTTGGCGTCCCGGACGAAGGACAGCGCGACCAGGTCGCAGCCCATGCGGAGGGCGAAGCGCAGGTCCTCGATGTCCTTCTCGCTCAGCGCGGGCACGTTGACGGCCGCGCCGGGCAGGTTGATGCCCTTGTGGTCGGAGACGACACCGCCCTCGATGACGATGGTCTTCACCCGCGGGCCCTCGACGTCCACGACCTTCAGCTCGACGTTGCCGTCGTTGATCAGGACCTGGTCGCCGCGCGAGACGTCGCCCGGCAGCCCCTTGTACGTCGTGCCGCAGATGTGCTTGTCGCCCGGCACGTCCTCGGTCGTGATGACGAACTCGTCACCGCGCTGCAGCTCGACCGGGCCCTCTGCGAAGGTCTCCAGGCGGATCTTCGGGCCCTGCAGGTCGGCGAGGACACCGATGGCCCGGCCGGTCTCCTTGGACGCGGCCCGGACGCGGTCGTACCGCGCCTGGTGCTCGGCGTGGGTGCCGTGGCTGAAGTTGAACCGGGCCACGTTCATGCCCGCCTCGATCATGGCGACGAGCATCTCGTGGGAGTCGACCGCGGGGCCGAGAGTACAGACGATTTTCGAACGGCGCATGGGGCGATCCTATCGGTTTGTTTCGCTACGGAATATTCCGTCTGGCGGAAGATACAAATGAGTGCCACACCGCTCAGGTGCTATTCAGTTGTTCTTTCCGACCAGTGCGTAGGTCTGCGTCGCGATCTCCAGTTCCTCGTCCGTCGGCACCACGGCCACCGCCACCCGCGCGGACGCCGGTGAAATCAGTCGCGGTTCGCCGCCGCGCACGGCGTTCAGGTCCGGGTCGACCGCCATGCCGAGCCCCTCCAGGCCCGCGATCGCGGCCTGCCGCACCGGTGCCGCGTTCTCGCCGACCCCGGCGGTGAAGGCGACCGCGTCCACCTTCCCGAGGACGGCGTAATAGGCGCCGATGTACTTCCTGACCCGGTGAATGTAAATGTCGAAGGCGAGCGCGGCTTCTTCGTCGCCCTCGTCGATCCGGCGGCGGATCTCGCGCATGTCGTTGTCACCGCAGAGGCCGAACAGACCGCTCCTCTTGTTGAGAAGAGTGTCGATCTCATCCATGGACATTCCGCCAACACGTGCCAAATGGAAGATGACCGCCGGATCCAGATCACCGGATCGCGTACCCATCACGAGCCCCTCCAAAGGCGTCAGCCCCATGGAGGTGTCCACGCACCGGCCCCGCTCCACCGCGGAGGCCGAGGCGCCGTTGCCCAGGTGCAGCACGATGACGTTCACCTCGGCGGGGTCCTTGCCCAGCAGCCGCGCGGTCTCCCGGGAGACGTAGGCGTGCGAGGTGCCGTGGAAGCCGTAACGGCGGATGCGGTGGCGGTCGGCGATCTTCGGGTCGATCGCGTACCGGGCCGCGGACTCCGGCATCGTCGTGTGGAACGCGGTGTCGAAGACGGCGACCTGGGGCAGGTCGGGGCGGAGCGCCTGCGCGGTCCGGATGCCGGTGAGGTTGGCCGGGTTGTGCAGCGGGGCGACCGGGATCAGCCGCTCGATCTCGGTGAGCACCTCGTCGTCGACGACGGTCGGCTCGGTGAAGAACAGGCCGCCGTGCACCACCCGGTGCCCGATGGCCGCCAGTTCCGGTGAGTCGAGGCCCAGCCCGTCCCGGCCCAGCTCCTCGGCGACCGCCTTGAGGGCGGCGTCGTGGTCGGCGATCGGCCCGCTGTGCTCGCGGGTGTCGCCGCTGGTGAGGCAGGTGTGCTTGAGCCGGGAGGTCTGCTCCCCGATGCGCTCCACCAGGCCGGCGGCGAGCCGGCTCGCATCGCGCATGTCGAGAAGCTGGTACTTCACCGACGAGGAGCCGGAGTTCAGGACGAGGACACGGGTCGCGGTCACGGGGGAGGTGCTTTCTCTCTCGGGGATGTGGTCTTCGGGCGGGGCGGGAGGCGCGCCCGGAGAACGCGGCCTCGGTGCGGTCAGCCGGCGGGGTTCTGGGCCTGGATCGCCGTGATGGCCACGGTGTTGACGATGTCCTGGACGAGAGCGCCCCGGGACAGGTCGTTCACCGGCTTGCGCAGACCCTGCAGGACCGGGCCGACGGCGATGGCGCCGGCCGAGCGCTGCACGGCCTTGTAGGTGTTGTTGCCGGTGTTGAGGTCGGGGAAGATCAGCACGCTGGCCTGTCCCGCGACCTCGGAGCCGGGCAGCTTGGTGGCGGCGACGGAGGGTTCGACGGCCGCGTCGTACTGGATCGGTCCCTCGATCTTCAGGTCCGGGCGCCGCGAGCGCGCCAGCTCGGTGGCCTCGCGCACCTTGTCGACGTCGGCGCCGGACCCGGACGTGCCGGTGGAGTACGACAGCATCGCGATCCGCGGCTCCACGCCGAACTGCGCGGCGGTGGCGGCCGACTGGACGGCGATGTCCGCCAGCTGCTCGGCGTCCGGGTCGGGGTTGACCGCGCAGTCGCCGTAGACCAGCACCTTGTCGGCCAGGCACATGAAGAACACGGACGAGACGATGGAGGAGTCCGGCCTGGTCTTGATGATCTCGAAGGCCGGCCGGATGGTGGCCGCCGTGGAGTGCACCGAGCCGGACACCATGCCGTCGGCCAGGCCCTCCTGGACCATCAGGGTGCCGAAGTAGTTCACGTCGGAGACGACGTCGTGGGCCAGCTCGACCGTGACGCCCCGGTGGGCGCGCAGCTCGGCGTACTTCTCGGCGAAGGAGTCGCGCAGCTCGCTGGTGGCCGGGTCGATCAGCCGGGTGTCGCCGAGGTCGATGCCGAGGTCCGCGGCCTTCTTGCGGATCTGGTCGACCGGACCGAGCAGGGTCAGATCGCACACGCCACGGCGCAGCAGCACCTCGGCCGCGTGCAGCACCCGCTCCTCGGTGCCCTCCGGCAGGACGACCCGCCGCTTGTCGGAGCGGGCCTGCTCCAGCAGCTTGTGCTCGAACATCATCGGGGTGACCCGGTCGCTGCTCGGCGCCGAGACCCGGCGGGCCAGGTCGGCGGTGTCCGCGTACCGCTCGAACAGGCCGAGCGCGGTCTCCGCCTTGCGCGGGGTGGCCGCGTTCAGCTTGCCCTCCAGGGAGAAGAGCTGCTCGGCGGTGGGGAAGCTGTTGCCGGTGACCGAGAGCACCGGTGTGCCCGGGGCGAGGCGGGCGGCGAGGGTGAGGATCTCCTCGCTCGGCACCTCGTTCAGGGTGAGCAGCACGCCGGCTATCGGCGGGGTGCCGGCGCTGTGCGCGGCCAGCGAGCCGACGACCAGGTCGGCGCGGTCCCCGGGCGTGACGACCAGGCAGCCCGGGGTGAGGGCGCCGAGGAAGTTCGGCAGCATCGCACCGCCGAACACGAAGCCCAGCGCGTCCCGGGCGAGCCCCGAGTCGTCGCCGAGCAGCACCCTCGCGCCGAGGGCGTGGCCGATCTGCGCGACCGTCGGGGCGGACAGCGCGGGCTCGTCGGGGACCACGTAGCAGGGCACCGGCAGCCGGTCCGCGAGCCGGCCGGCGATCTCGTCGCGGTCCTCGCGGGCGACCCGGTTGGTGACCATGGCGAGCACGTCGCAGCCGAGGCCGTCGTAGGCGCGGTAGGCGTTGCGCGTCTCGGCCAGCACCGACTCGGTGGTCTGCTTGCGGCCGCCGACCACCGGGATCACCGAGGCTCCGAACTCGTTGGCGAGGCGGGCGTTGAGGGACAGCTCGTCCGGCAGCTGGGTGTCGGCGAAGTCGGTGCCGAGCACGAGCACGACGTCGTAGTCCCGGGCCACCAGGTGGAAGCGGTCGACGAGCGTGGAGACCAGCTCGTCGGTGCCCCGCTCGGCCTGGAGCGCGGACGCCTCGTGGTAGTCCATGCCGTAGACGGTCGCCGGGTCCTGCGAGAGGCGGTACCGCGCCCGCAGCAACTCGAACAGCCGATCGGGGCCGTCGTGGACGAGCGGACGGAAGACCCCCACCCGGTCGACCTGCCGGGTGAGGAGTTCCATGACTCCCAGCTCCACGACCTGGCGGCCGTCACCGCGGTCGATCCCGGTCACGTACACGCTGCGCGTCACGTGCCCACTCCGTTCCTCATGTCTTGTATGTCGCCTCTTCGGCATGAAAAACGCCCACCGAGGTGAGCAGAACCCTCTTGACAATACCCTTGGTGCCGGATAAGGCGCCCGTCAAGAACTCACCGCCCCGGCGGACGTGAAACAATCGGCACTGGCTCACCGGTACACGACAGCGAGCAGGAGACACAGCACGATGCGCATCGGAGTTCTCACCGCAGGCGGCGACTGCCCCGGCCTGAACGCCGTGATCCGGTCGGTCGTGCACCGCGCGGTGGCGCAGTACGGCGACGAGGTCATCGGCTTCGAGGACGGCTACCGAGGTCTGCTCGACCGCCACTACCGCACCCTCGACCTGGACGCGGTCAGCGGCATCCTGGCCCGCGGCGGCACCATCCTCGGCTCCTCCCGGCTGGAGCGCGACCGGCTGCGCGAGGCCTGCGAGGGCGCCGCCGACATGGTCGAGGAGTTCGGCATCGACGCGCTGATCCCGATCGGCGGCGAGGGCACGCTGACCGCGGCGCGCATGCTCTCCGACGCCGGTCTGCCGGTGGTCGGCGTCCCCAAGACCATCGACAACGACATCTCCTCCACCGACCGCACCTTCGGCTTCGACACGGCCGTCGGCGTCGCGGCGGAGGCGATGGACCGGCTGAAGACCACCGCCGAGTCCCACCAGCGCGTGATGGTCGTCGAGGTCATGGGCCGGCACGCCGGCTGGATCGCGCTGGAGTCCGGCATGGCCGCCGGTGCCCACGGCATCTGCCTGCCCGAGCGCCCCTTCGACCCCGCCGACCTGGTCAAGATGGTCGAGGAGCGCTTCGCCCGCGGCAAGAAGTTCGCCGTCATCTGCGTCGCCGAGGGCGCCCACCCCGCCGAGGGCTCCATGGAGTACGGCAAGGGCGACATCGACCAGTACGGCCACGAGCGCTTCCAGGGCATCGGCACCGCCCTGGCGTTCGAGCTGGAGCGGCGCCTGGGCAAGGAGGCCAAGCCGGTCATCCTCGGTCACGTGCAGCGCGGTGGCGTCCCCACCCCGTACGACCGGGTCCTCGCCACCCGCTTCGGCTGGCACGCCGTCGAGGCCGCACACCGTGGCCAGTTCGGCCGGATGACCGCGCTGCGTGGCACCGACATCGTGATGGTGCCGCTCGCGGAGGCGGTCACCGAACTGAAGACGGTGCCGAAGGACCGGATGGACGAGGCGGAGTCGGTCTTCTAGCGGGACCCTTCCGGCGGGGCCCCTCCATCGGGACCGGGCTTGCCGCCGGGACCGGGCCTTCCGCCGGTACGGGCCCGGCCGACCGTACCGGCGCGCGCTCAGGCGGTCCGGGCCTCCACGGCCGTCCAGAAGTTCCCGACGATCCGGTCGAGGAAGTCCCGGCCGGACTCGCTGGCGCTCCGGCTGCCGCCGCCCCAGCTGAGCGTGGCGGCCATGTGCCCCTGGTAGTCCTGGTGCAGCCCCTGGAGGACCTCCTCCACGATGCCCTTGTCCAGGGGGGCCAGCTTCATCACCGGCCGTACATAGGCCTGCCAGCGGGTGGTCACCGCGCTGTGCAGCAGCTCGGCGAGCTTCGCCTCGCGTCCCGTGACGGCCACGAAGTCGGGCAGGGCGAGATCCAGTACCTGCGCGAGCGCGGCCGACTGGCGTTCGTTGCCCCGCCAGTCGTCGCGCTCCTCCATCCGCAGATATCCACGCAGGTCCATGCCGATGGCGAGGGCGACGTCCTCGGGCGCGACGGCCCGGGCGATCCGGTGCTCGCGCAGGGTCCGGGGCCGGCCGATGAGTTCGCCCGGGGAACACCACAACACGCTGGCCAGTGCGGTGAGTTCGGGATTGCTGGGGGTGACGGTGCCGCGTTCCCAGGCGGTCACGAGGTCGGGGGTGACGTAGGGCAGCCCGTAGGAGACGCGCATCCCGTAGGCGACGTGCTCGGGCCCCATGCCGAGTGCGGCGCGGAGCCTGCGGGCGGCCGGGGCGTTGAACGGCGGAGCCGAGGGGTCGGGTTGGGGTGAGGGTTGGCGCACCCCGGACAAGGTAGGGCGGCGGAGCACCGGTGACTACGGTCGGTCCGGACAAGATCACGCATCGTAGATTCGTACGGCTAGATCACGGTCCTCCCGATGGCACTCGGTGTCACCGCTGTCACCTGGGGTTACCCCGCGTCACCCCTTCACCGCCCCGCCCAGGGCGAAGCCGCCGCCCAGTCTGCGCGCGACCAGCACGTAGAGCAGGAGCACGGGCGTGGAGTAGACGACGGAGAACGCGGCGAGCTGCCCGTAGGCCACCATGCCGCGGTTGCCGAAGAAGTCGTTGATGCTCACCGACGCCGGCATCCGGTCCGGGGTGAGCAGCAGCATGAACGGGACGAAGAAGTTCCCCCACATCATCACGAACGAGAACACGGTGACGACCGCGACGCCCGGACCCATCAGCGGCAGCACGATCCGGACCAGGGACTGCAGCGAGGAGGCCCCGTCCGTCCAGGCCGCCTCCTCCAGCTCCTTCGGCACCCCGTCCATGAAGTTCTTCATCAGCCAGATCGCGAAGGGCAGCTGGGAGGCGGCGAAGAAGAAGACCGTGCCCTGCAGCGTGTCGATCAGGTTCACCCGCACGAACAGCGCGTACACCGGCACCATGATCGCCGTGATCGGCAGGCTCGTCGCGAACAGGATCGTCAGCAGGAACGGCCGGTTGAGCCGGGAGGGGAACCGGGAGAGCGGATACGCGGCGAGGGCGGCGCAGGCGACGGTCAGAGCCGTGCCGCCGCCGCACAGGATCAGGCTGTTGAGCAGCGGCGTGTAGGTGATGTCCGGGGTCAGGATCGCCTCGAAGTGGTCCAGGGTGAGTCCGTCCGGAAGCCCGACCCGCAGGCCGGCGTGCGGATCCACGGACGACAGCGCCACCCAGGCGAGGGGCAGCGCGAAGGCGACGGCCACGGCCAGCAGGGCGGCGTCGGCGGCCAGCCGCCGGGAGGAGCGGTTGCGGGGCATCAGGCCTCCGTCCGCAGCAGGCGCAGGTGGACGACCGAGAACAGGGAGCCGACGAGCAGCAGGAGCAGGGCGACCGCGGTGCCGTACCCGATCATGCTGTTCTGGAAGGCCTGTTCGTACATGAACAGCGGCAGCGTCTGGCTCCGGTCCCCGGGGCCGCCCCGGGTCATGACCCAGATCAGCCCGAAGACGGAGAGCGTCTGCAAGGTGTTGAGCATGAGATTGGTGCCGATGGACCGGCGGATCATCGGCAGGGTGATGTGCCACATCCGCCGCCAGCCGCCGGCCCCGTCCATCTCCGCGGCCTCCGTGATCTCGGCCGGTATCCCGTCGAGCGCGGCGGAGTACACGAGCATGGAGAAGGCCGTTCCGCGCCAGACGTTCGCGAAGGACACGGCGAGCACGGGCATCGTGAACAGCCAGTTCTGCCGGGGTAGACGGAGCCAGGCCAGGACGGCGTCGAGGGTGCCCTCGCGCCGGAAGAACGCGTAGAGCAGAAACCCGGCGACGACCTCCGGCAGCACCCACGCGGCGACGACGATCCCGCCGGTCAGCGTGCGGACCGGCTTCGACGCACGCCTCATGAGCGCGGCCAGGGCGAGCCCGAGGGTGTTCTGCCCGACGAGCGAGGACAGCACGGTGAACACCACGGTCAGCCATACGGCGTTCAGGAACGCCTCGTCCCGGAAGGCCCTGCGGAAGTTTGCGAGGCCCACGAAGGAGGAGTGGGCCTGACCGGTCAGCTGCAGGTCGGTGAAGGCGATGTAGACGCAGTAGGCGATGGGCCCGGCGAGGAAGAGCAGCAGGAGGACCAGGGCGGGCGTGAGCGGGAGGGCCCGGACGACCCGGTGCCGGCGCCTCACCTGAGGATCACCCGGCCGCCGGTGACGTCCTTCAGGGCGGCGTCGTAGTCCCGCGCCGCCTGCGCCACGGACCGGTCACCGGTCGTGACGTCCTCCATGGCCTCCTGGATGGCCGTCGACACCTTGGGGTACGCCGGATACGCGGGCCGGTAGTGGGTGCTCGCCACCAGGCCGGTGAAGAACTCGGTGCCGGGCTGGGCCGAGAGGTAGGCCGGGTCGGCGGCGACGTCCTCGCGGACGGCGATACCCGAGTTGGCGATGTACCACTTGCGGGCGTTGTCCTTGGTCTGCAGCGTCCGGATGAAGTCGAAGGCGAGGTCCGGGTTGCCCGCCTTGGCCGGGACGGACCAGGTCCAGCCGCCGGACATGCTCACCTTGCCCGGCGCCTGACCGTGCTGGGTGGGCATGTGGGCCAGCCCGAGCCGCTTCGGCCAGTCCGGCCACTCGTGCCCGCTGCCCGGCAGCCAGTCCTGCGGCAGCCAGGAGCCGTCGAGGTCGATGCCGAGCCTGCCCCGGGGCAGGAGTTCGCCGCGGACGGCGGTGCTGAAGTTGGGGTCGAGGGCGTCGGAGACGTCCGGGCCGAGCTTCTCCTTGTAGACGGTCTCGACGAAACCGAGCGCGTCCTCGAAGGCCCGGCTGCCGGCGATCCACTTCCCGCTGCCCGCGTCGTACAGCGGGTCGGTCCTCCCGTCACCCGTGCCGTAGAGCAGCATCTCGAAGCCCTGCATGGCGGCGGCCTCGCCGGCCGGCTTGCCGGTGTAGACGTTGATCGGGGTGACGCCGGGCACCTTCTTCTTGATGGTCCGGGCGGCGGCGAGCACGTCGTCCCAGGTCTTCGGCTGCCAGTCGGCGGGCAGCCCGGCCTTGGCGAAGACCCGCTCGTCGAACCAGAGTCCGCGGGTGTCGGTGCCGTCCGGGACGCCGTACGTCTTGCCGTCCCGGCCCTCGGCCGCCGCCTTCGCCGTGTCGACGAACCGGCTCCAGTCCGGCCACGTGGCGAGGTAGGCGTCGAGCGGCTTCAAGTACCCGCTGGTGATGTCGGAGTTGATGAGGAAGGTGTCCTCGTAGACGAGGTCCGGGGCGGTCCGCGGCGACCTCAGCATCTGCTGGAGCTTCGTGTAGTACTCCGAGTCCGGGGCCTTGATGGGGATCAACTCCACCTTCTTGCCCGGGTACTTCCTCTCGAACTGCCTCTTCACGTCGGCGAGGTAGGTGTCCATCACCTTGATCGAGTTGTCCGTCGACTGCTTGTAGGACACCTTCACGGTGTCGGGACTGCTGCCGGATCCCGGGCTGCACGCGGTGAGGGCGGTGGCGGCGAGGGTGGCGGCGAGCAGGGTGGAACGAGCGGCGGTGGGGCGCACGGGCATGACCTCCTGCGGGCGCACATCGTTGTGGCGTGGCGTGGAGATGGCTGCCGTGTGAACGTAGGAGGAGCGGTCCGGCCGGGTCAATGCGTGTGCGCCGGGGCGGGGCCGTGCCGATCCTCCGGCGGCGCCTTTCGGCCGTCACCGGCCCTGCGGCGCGGCGCCTTTCGGCCGTCACCGGCCCTGCGGCACCCACCGGTACATCAACTCCGGGCGGCCCACCTGTCCGTACTGCGGGCTCCGGCCGGCCCTGCCCGCCTCGACCAGGTGTTCCAGGTAGCGGCGCGCGGTGATGCGGGAGATGCCCACCGCCTCCGCGACGCGGGCCGCGGTGAGCCCCTCCGGGGCATCCCGCAGCGCGCCCGTCACCCGCTCCAGCGTGGGCCCGCTCAGCCCCTTGGGCAGGGCCGCCGGTGACGGGGCGCGGAGCACCGACAGGGCCCGGTCCACCTCGTCCTGGCCGCTCGCCTCGCCGGCCGCCGCGTGGAACTCGGCGTAGCGGACCAGGCGGTCCCGGAGGGTGGCGAAGGTGAACGGCTTGAGCACGTACTGGACGACGCCGAGCGAGACGCCCTCGCGGACCACCGCCAGGTCCCGGGCCGACGTCACCGCTATGACGTCCGCGTGGTGCCCGGCCGCGCGCAGGGAGCGGGCGAACTGCAGGCCGTGCACGTCCGGCAGGTGAAGGTCCAGCAGCAGCAGGTCGACCGGGGTGCGGTCCAGGACCCGGCGGGCCTCGGCGCCCGTATGGACCTTGCCGACGACGGCGAACCCCGGGACCCGGCCCACGTACATCACGTGCGCGTCGGCGGCCACCGGGTCGTCCTCCACCACCAGCACTCTGATCGGCCGGGCGTCCGTCATGCCGTACCGCCTCCCGCCGCCGGGGCGGCACCGGCCGTCGCCGTGCGCAACGGCAGCCGCACCTCGAACACCGCTCCGCCCCCGTCGTCCGCGCCGGACTCCGCCACCGTCAACGTGCCCTGGTGCCGGGTCACCGCCTGCCGGACCAGGGCCAGCCCGAGGCCCCGGCCGCCGGGCCCGGCCGGCTTCGTCGTGTACCCCCGCTGGAATACCAGGTCGGCGTGGGCGGGGTCGACACCGGGGCCCGTGTCCGTCACCCGCAGCACGAGTGCGGCCGCCGTCGTGTACGCCGTGACCGTCACCCGTGCCCCGACCGTGCCCTGCGCCGCGTCCACCGCGTTGTCGATCAGGTTGCCGAGGACGGTCACCAGGTCCCGCGCGGACACGCCGTCCGGGAGCAGACCGTCGTCCAGCCGGCTGTCCGGCGACACCACCAGCTCCACGCCCCGCTCGTTGGCCTGGGCGGTCTTGCCCAGCAGCAGTGCGGCCAGCACCGGTTCGCTCACCGCCGCGACCACCTGGTCGGTCAGGGCCTGGGCCAGTTCCAGTTCGGCCGTGGCGAACGCCACCGCCTCCTCGGCCCGGCCCAGCTCGATCAGCGACACCACCGTGTGCAGGCGGTTGGCCGCCTCGTGGGCCTGGGAGCGCAGGGCCTGGGTGAAGCCCCGCTCGGAGTCCAGCTCGCCCATCACGGACTGGAGTTCGGTGACGTCCCGGAGGGTGACGACCGTGCCGCGCCGCTCCCCGCCCGACACCGGGGAGGTGTTCACCACCAGGATCCGCGACGCCGTCGGATGGACCTCGTCCACCCGCGGCTCGGACGCCAGCAGCGCGCCCGTCAGCGGGGCCGGCAGGCCGAGGTCCGCCACCGAGCGGCCGACCACCTCCAGCTGCCCGCCCACGCCCAGCAGCTCCCGGCCGCCGTCGTTGATCAGCGCCACCCTGTACTGCCCGTCCAGCATCAGCAGGCCCTCGCGGACCGCGTGCAGGGCCGCCTGGTGGTAGTCGTGCATCCGGCTCAGCTCGGCGGCGTTCATGCCGTGGGTGTGCCGGCGCAGCCGGGCGTTGACGACGTACGTGCCGACCGCGCCCAGCACCAGCGCCCCGCCGGCCACCACGAGCAGGGCCGTGACCTGGTCCTGCACCCGTGCGGTGATCGCCTCCACCGTGATCCCGGCGCTGACCAGGCCGATCACCCGGCCGTCGTCCTGCACCGGGGTCACCGCGCGCACCGACGGGCCGAGCGTGCCGGTGTAGGTCTCGGTGAAGGTGCGACCGTGCTGGGCGGGGCCGATACGGCCGAGGAAACGCTTGCCGATCTGCTTCTGGTCGGGGTGGGTCCAGCGGATGCCGTCCGGGTTCATGATCGTGACGAAGTCGACGTCCGTGTCCCGGCCGACCCGGAGTGCGTACGGCTCCAGGGCTGCCGTCGGGTCGGGGGTGCGGATCGCCGCGCGGACCGAGGGGGCGTCCGCGATGGACCGGGCCACCGCCGTGACCTGGCGGACCGCCGCGTCCTCGGCCTGCCGCCGGTCGCTGACGTAGGTGAACAGCGCGTACCCCGCCACCACCACCGCTATCAGCACGGCCTGCACGGCGAGCAGCTGGCCCGCCAGGCTGCGGGGTCGGGAGAGGACGGTGACGCGCATAGCAGCAGTGTGCCTCCGCGGCCGATCGTGAACTAAATGAACGGAAGGGTGACCGCCCTCACACGCCGGGAGATAGTCACGGCATTCCAACAACGCCCGGACGTGAGCCGCACGCCGGTTGTTCGCCGACGAAGACGTCAAGGAGGGCAGTCGTGGCCGCCAGCACTCCCGGTACGGCACCTGCCGCAGCCCGCGGGAAGCGGGACCGGACCCATTACCTGTACATCGCCGTCATCGTGGCCGTCGCGCTCGGCATCGCCGTGGGACTGATCTGGCCCGATGCCGCCGTCGAGCTGAAGCCGCTGGGGACCGGCTTCGTCAACCTGATCAAGATGATGATCTCGCCGATCATCTTCTGCACGATCGTGCTCGGCATCGGGTCCGTACGGAAGGCCGCCAAGGTCGGGGCCGTCGGCGGTATCGCCCTCGGCTACTTCCTGGTGATGTCGCTCGTGGCGCTCGCCATCGGCCTGGTCGTCGGCAACGTGCTGCACCCGGGCGAGGGCCTGCACCTGACCGACGCGCTGCGGCAGACCGGGCACGCCCAGGTCTCCAGCGACGCGCTGCCGCCGGTCGACTTCGTGCTGTCGATCATCCCGACCACCTTCGTCTCCGCCTTCACCGAGGGGCAGGTCCTGCAGACGCTGCTGATCGCCCTGCTCGCCGGGTTCGCGCTGCAGGCGATGGGGCCGGCCGGGCAGCCGGTGCTGCGCGGCGTAGAGCACCTCCAGCGGCTCGTCTTCCGCATCCTGTCCATGGTCATGTGGGCCGCGCCGATCGGTGCGTTCGGTGCCATCGCGGCGGTCGTCGGTTCGGCCGGCCTGGACGCGCTGAAGAGCCTCGCCGTACTGATGCTCGGCTTCTACCTCACCTGCTTCCTGTTCGTGTTCGTCGTGCTCGGGGCGGTGCTGCGGATCGTCGCGGGCCTGAACGTCTTCTCCCTGTGCCGCTACCTCGCCCGCGAGTTCCTGCTCATCCTGTCCACCTCCTCCTCGGAGTCCGCGCTGCCGCGGCTGATCGCGAAGATGGAGCACCTCGGGGTCAGCAAGCCGGTCGTCGGCATCACCGTGCCGACCGGCTACTCCTTCAACCTCGACGGCACGATGATCTACATGACCATGGCGTCGCTGTACATCGCCGACGCGCTGGGTACGCCGATGTCCGTCGGGGAGCAGATTCCGCTGCTGCTCTTCCTGCTGCTGGCGTCCAAGGGGGCGGCAGGGGTCAGCGGTGCGGGTCTGGCGACCCTGGCCGGCGGCCTGCAGTCGCACAAGCCCGCGCTGGTCGACGGCGTCGGACTGATCGTCGGCATCGACCGGTTCATGAGCGAGGCGCGGGCCCTGACGAACTTCGCGGGCAACGCGGTCGCGACGGTGCTGGTCGGCACGTGGACGAAGGAGATCGACAAGGAGCGCGTGCGGCGGGTGCTCGCGGGGGAGCTGCCGTTCGACGAGACGACGCTGCTCGACGAGGGCCGGCCGACGGTGGACGAGGCGCCCGAGGCTCGTGAGGAGGGTCTGGTCAAGGCCTAGGCGCCGGCCGGGCGGCGCCGCCGCGCGGCGGCGGGACGTCCCAGACCGCTCGCCCAGACCGCTCGCCCGGTGTCGCTCGCCCAGACCGCTCGCCCGGTGTCGCTCGCCCAGACCGCTCGCCCGGTGCCGCTCGTCCGGTGCCGCGCGCCCCTCCGGGCCGCCTCGGCCCGTTTGCTCCGGACGTCCGGCCCCGCCTGAACCGGGGCCGGGCGTCCGGTCGTTTCCGGCTCTACGGCTCCTCGCTCACCCGGGCCACCAGCGCGGTGGCCGTCGAGGCGGGCACGCCCGCCGCGGTCAGCACGGCGACCGTGGCCGAGCGGCCCGCCTCCCGGGCCGCCAGCAGCCCGTCGTTCACCGCCTCCATCACCGCGAACAGCATCTGCTCATGCACGTACGCCAGGGCCGGCGCGGGCAGCGGGGAGCTGAACACGCCCTGGTCCAGGCCCTGCTGGAGCACCCGGACCTTGGTGGCGCGCAGCGGCGCGAGGCGTTCGCGGATGCCCTGCACGGTCACCGTGCGCTGGGCCAGGGCGACCAGCAGCCGGTAGCGGTCGGCGATCCGCCAGATCGCGAGCACCGAGCGGGCCACCGCCTCCGCCGGGTCGCTCGCCGTCTCCCTGGCCTGCGTGTCAGCGTCCGTCAGCGCCTCCACGGCCCCGTCGACCAGCGTGCTGATCAGCGCCTCCCGGCTGGGGAAATGGCCGTACACCGTCCGTCGTACGACGCCCGCCGCGCGCGCGATCTGATCCATGGAGGCATCGGGGTCGCGCAGCAGCTCGGCGAGGGCGACGTCGAGGATGCGGCGCCGGTTGGTATCGGCGCGGCTGGTGTTACCCGTGGTCATGGCGGTCATTCTGCCCTCCCGACGCGACTTGCACAGCGCTGTGCAACAACGTACATTGCACATGGTTGTGCAATGTACGCAACTGTGCATCCACTTCGGGCACAACCACCTGCACGTTCCGTCGCGCACCCGAGGAAGGCGACCCCTGCCATGCGACTCGTCATGACCGAACCGGTCGAAGGGATGGACCGGCCCTACGCCCGGCGCTGGTGGGCACTGCTCGTGCTCTGCCTGAGCCTGCTGATCATCGTGATGGCGAACACCGCCCTCACGGTCGCGGCGCCCGACA
This sequence comes from Streptomyces sp. NPDC048514, assembly GCF_043199955.1. Lineage (NCBI taxonomy): Bacteria > Bacillati > Actinomycetota > Actinomycetes > Kitasatosporales > Streptomycetaceae > Streptomyces > Streptomyces sp. NPDC048514. The sequence goes on from NZ_JBICWT010000005.1 coordinate 608,456, forward strand.
TGACGAAGGACCTCGGGCTCTCCAGCGCCGACCTGCAGTGGGTGATCGACGGCTACACCGTTCCCTACGCGGCGCTGATGCTGCTGCTCGGCGCGATCGGCGACAAGTACAGCCGGCGCGGGGCGCTCGTGCTCGGGCTGGTCGTCTTCGGCGGCGGTGCCGTCTTCGGGTACCTCGCCGACAGCTCCGCCACCGTCATCGCGGCCCGAGCCGTGATGGGCGTCGGCGCCGCGCTGATCATGCCGGCCACGCTCTCGCTGCTCGCCGCGACCTTCCCGCGGGCCGAGCGGGCCAAGGCCATCACGCTCTGGACCGCCACCGCCGGGCTCGCCATCGCCGCCGGACCGGTGGTCGCCGGCGCCCTGCTGCGCGACCACGGCTGGTCCTCCACCTTCCTCATCAACGTGCCGATCGCGGCCGTGGCCGTCGTCGCCGCCCTCGTCCTCGTGCCGCCGTCCCGGGCCGGCCACCACGACCGCATCGACTACGTGGGCGGAGCGCTGTCCGTGATCTGGACCGGCGCACTCATCTACATGATCATCGAGGGCCCGCACTTCGGCTGGGGCGCCAAGGCGGTGACCGCCGCGGTCGTCGCGGGCGCGGGCCTGGTCGCCTTCGTCCTGTGGGAGCTGCGCCACCCGCGCCCCATCCTCGACGTGCGCCGCTTCGCCCACCGCCGGTTCGCGGGCTCCAACCTCGCCGTCGCCCTCTTCTTCCTCGCCGTCTTCGGCGCCTTCTACTACCTCACCCAGCACCTGCAGTTCGTCCTCGGCTACGACGCCCTGGAGACCGGCACGCGCATGCTGCCGCTGGCCGGTGCCGTCTTCGCCGGCTCGGCCCTGACCGGCTGGCTCACCCCGCGCGTCGGCATGAAGTGGACCGTCGGCGCCGGCATGGTCGGCGGCACCACCGCCCTCGCGCTGCTGACCCGGGTGGACGCGGGCTCCACGTACGGCGACTTCGTGGCACCCCTGATCATCCTGGGCCTCGCCATCGGCCTCGCCCTCTCACCCTGCACCGACGCCATCATGGGCGCCTTCCCCGAGTCCGAGCTGGGCGTGGGCGGCGCCGTCAACGACACCTCGCTGGAACTGGGCGGCTCACTCGGCATCGCCATCCTCGGCTCGCTGCTCGCGACCTCCTACGGCGATCACCTCAGCGACGCCACCGCCGGCAGCAGGCTCCCGGCGAGCGCCCGGGACACCGCGCAGGACTCGGTCGGCGCCGGATACGCCGTCGCCCAGGGCATCGGCGAGAAGGCGCACCAGGTGGCCGCCCGGGCCGCGGCGGCGAAGGACCCGCAGCAGGCCGCGCAGCTCAAGCAGCAGGCCGCGGAACTGGCCTCCGGCGCCCGGCAGATGGCCGACGCGGTCGGCTCGGCCTTCTCCGACGCCGTGGCCCGCACGAGCCTGGTCGGCGCGGTGATCCTCGGCATCGGCACGGTCCTGGTGGCCTTCCTGCTGCCGCGCCGCGAGGCCGCCGGGGCCGAGGCGAAGGAGAAGGAAGAGGAGAGGGAGCCGGCGAAGAGCGCGGCCGGCTGAGCTTCGCGCGCCGTCATCCACTAACGTGCCGTCCCTGATCGACCGGGACGGCACGTTCGTGCGTGTCGTCTGCACCTGTACGGAGGGCACGGGGGATGAAGATCGACTGGGACCGGCGGACCTGCGCGCGCAAGGGCCATGTGACCTACGCGCCCGACGATCCCCGGCTGCGGGTACGGCTGCACGCCGAGACCGCGCTCGGGGAGGTGTGGCGCTGTCTGCGCTGCGGGGACTTCGTGCTCGGCGAGCCGCACGGCTCGGGGCCGGCCTCGGACGCCCCGCTGGTACCGCGCGGAAAGGTGCTGCGGGATCTGTTCATCCTGCGCTTCCTGGCGATCGAGCGGGCCGTGCGCGGGGTGTTCATCGTGCTGGTCGCGGTCGCGGTGTGGAAGTTCAGCAACAGCCAGGACGCGGTGCGCCGGCTCTTCAACGAGAACCTGGACGTGTTCCGCCCGGTCTTCCGGCACTTCCACTACGACCTCGACCACTCACCGGTGGTCGGCTCCGTCCAGAAGGCCTTCGGCTACCGGCACTCCACGCTGCTGCTGGTGGCCGCGCTCCTGCTCGCCTACGCCCTGATCGAACTGATCGAGGCGGTCGGCCTCTGGTACGCCAAGCGCTGGGCGGAGTACCTGACGGTGGTCGCCACCGCCGCCTTCCTCCCGCTGGAGATCTACGAACTCACCGAGCACGTCAGCTGGCTGAAGATCGCCACGCTCGTGCTCAACATCCTCGCTGTCCTCTACATCGCCCTGGCCAAGCGGCTGTTCGGGCTGCGCGGCGGACGCCGGAAGTTCGACGAGGAACGGCACAGCGCCTCTCTGCTCGAGGTGGAGGAGTCGGCCGGGGTGAGCGCCTGACCGGCCGCCCTTGACTTGACGCCGACGTCAACACCTACCGTCGTGGACATGCGAATCGGCGAGCTGGCCGCCCGGGCCGCAACCACCACCCGCACCCTGCGCTACTACGAGGCGCGGGGGCTGCTGCCCGCCCGGCGCGACGACAAGGGACACCGCACGTACGACGAGAGCGATCTGCTGCTGCTGCGGCAGATCCGGACGCTGCAGGACTTCGGGTTCGACCTGGAGGAGACGCGGCCGTTCGTGGAGTGTCTGCGTGCCGGGCATCCCGCGGGCGACTCCTGCCCGGCCTCGCTCGCGGTCTACCGCCGCAAGCTGGACGAGCTGGACGCGCTCATCGGGCAGCTCGTGGCCGTGCGGGGGACGGTCGCGGGACAGCTGGAGCGGGCCGAGCGGGCCAGGGACGAGCTGGCCGCCGAAGCGCTGGTTCCGGGCGGCCCGGAACCCGAATGCGAGCTGAGAGGGCTGACGCGGTGAGCTTGGTGAGCGGACTGGCCGAGGTGACGGACGACGATTTCGAGCAGGAGGTGATCGGCGCCGACCTGCCCGTACTGGTGCAGTTCACGGCCGACTGGTGCGGGCCGTGCCGGCAGCTGGCGCCGGTGCTGAAGGACATCGCCTTCGAGGAGGGCGACCGGCTGAAGATCGTCCAGCTGGACGTCGACCGCAATCCGGGGACGACGGTCGCCTACGGCGTGCTGTCGACCCCGACTCTCATGGTGTTCCGGAACGGCGAGCCGGTGCGCTCGATGGTGGGCGCACGCCCCAAGCGGCGGCTGCTGGAGGAACTGGCGGACGTGCTGTAGGGCGGCGCTCGCACGGCACGGCCCCCGGGCCACGGAAAAATCCCCCGAGCAATTGCGCTCGGGGGATTTCTGTGCGTATATTCAGTGGTTCGCGACTTCTATTTACAGAAGGCGCGGAGAAGTTCAGTGAGCACAGTATATCCGGGCGGGAGCGGAATTGTCAAACACCGAATTTCCGGACGATGAATTGCGGCACGAACAGAAATTCATCGACGGACTGTACGCGCGTGTGGACGTGCTGCGCGGTGAGGCCGAGAACTCGGTCGTGGATGCGCTCGCGCAGGGCGACAAGCCCATGCAGGCGCGGCTGGAGCGGGACATCCTGGTCGCCGAGCGCTCGGGGCTGCTCGCCGCGCTGAACGCCGTGGACGGCTCGCTCTGCTTCGGCCGCATCGACCTCGCCGACGGCGTGGTGCACCACATCGGCCGGATCGGGCTGCGCGAGGACGACCCCGAGCGCACACCGGTCCTGATCGACTGGCGGGCCGACGTCGCCCGTCCCTTCTACCTGGCGACCGGGCACACCCCGATGGGCCTGCGCCGGCGCCGGCACATCGCCACCGACGGCCGGACCGTGACCTCTCTGCACGACGAGATCCTCGACCTCGGCGACGCCACCCGCACCGGACACGAGGACCCCAGCGGGGACGCGGTGCTGCTGGCCGCGCTGAACTCGGCGCGCACCGGCCGCATGAGCGACATCGTGCAGACCATCCAGGCCGAGCAGGACCGGATCATCCGGGCGCCCCACCGGGGCGTCATGGTCGTCGAGGGCGGCCCCGGCACCGGCAAGACCGCGGTGGCCCTGCACCGCGCGGCCTACCTCCTCTACGAGCACCGGGAGCTGCTGGCCCGCCGGGCCGTGCTCATCGTCGGCCCGAACCCGGCCTTTCTCGGCTACATCGGCGAGGTGCTGCCCTCGCTCGGCGAGACCGGGGTCCTGCTGGCCACGGTCGGCGAGCTGTTCCCCGGCGTGAAGGCCACCGCCACCGACACCCCGGCGGCGGCGGCCGTGAAGGGCCGGGCCGGCATGGCCGACGTGCTGGCCGCCGTCGTCCGCGACCGTCAGGCGCTGCCCGACCCGGTCATCGCGATCGAGCACGACCGCGAGGTGCTGATGCTGGACGACGGCCTGGTCGGCGTCGCCCGGGAACGCACGCGCGCGGCCAAGCTGCCGCACAACGCGGCCCGCGAGCACTTCGAGGGGCACATCCTCAACACGCTCACCGAGCTGTACGCCGAGCGCGTGGGCACCGACCCGTACGACGGCAGCAGCCTGCTCGACGCCTCCGACCTCACCCAGATCCGCGACGAGCTGGCCGAGAACCCCGAGGTCTGGGCCGCCATAGACCGGTTGTGGCCGCGCATCACGCCGCGGCGGCTGCTCGCCGACTTCCTCGCGGAGCCGGACGGCCACCTCGGGCGGGAGGACGCCGACGCGATCCGGCGCCCGGTCACCCGCGCCTGGACCGTGGCGGACGTGCCCCTCCTGGACGAGGCGGCCGAACTCCTCGGCGAGGACGACCGGCCGGCCAGGGCGCGGGCTGATCGCGAGCGCGAGACCCAGGTGGCCTACGCGCAGGGCGTCCTGGACGTCTCGTACGCCTCCCGCACCTACGAGTTCGACGACAAGGAGGACAGCGACCCCGAGGCCTCCGAGGTGCTCTCGGCGCACGACATCATCGACGCCGAGCGGTTCGCCGAGCGGCAGGAGGAGGCGGACCACCGCAGCGCCGCCGAGCGGGCCGCCGCGGACCGCACCTGGGCGTTCGGGCACATCATCGTGGACGAGGCGCAGGAGTTGTCGCCGATGGCCTGGCGGCTGCTCATGCGGCGCAGCCCGACCCGCTCCATGACCCTGGTGGGCGACCCCGCCCAGACCGCGGAGGCGGCCGGGGTCGGCTCCTGGGCGGACATCCTCGAACCGTACGTCGAGGACCGCTGGGAGCACACCCGGCTCGGCGTCAACTACCGCACCCCGTCCGAGATCATGGACCTGGCCGCGGCCGTGGTCCGGGCCGCGGACCCGGAGTTCGCGCCGCCGAGTTCCGTTCGTTCCACGGGCGAACGGCCCTGGGTGCGCCGGGCCGGCGGCGACCTGCCCGCCGCCGTGGCCGAGGCGGTCGCCGAACTCACCCCGGCCGAGGGACGGCTGGCGGTGATCGCCCCGCGCGAGCTGCACCGGCGGCTGGCCGCCCGGCTGGACGGGGTCACGGCGGGCGCGGAACCCGACCTGACGCGGACGGTCGTCCTGCTCGACCCGCGCCAGGCCAAGGGCCTCGAGTTCGACTCGGTGCTGGTCGTGGAGCCGGCCGGCTACGGCACGAGCGACCTGTACGTGGCGCTGACCCGGGCGACGCAACGGCTCGGCGTGCTGTACTCCCGGGAGCTGCCGCCCGCGCTCGCCGCAGCGACCGCCTGACCGGTGACCCGCTCGCCGAAGCCGTCGCGTGACCGGGCGGCCCGCCCCGCCGGCCACGGCACCCGGCCGGCGAGCGGGCCGCCCGGCTCACCCCCTGCGCCGGCCGGGCGCCGGCGGGTGCGCGAGACCGGGCGCCGGCGGGTGCGCTAGGCCGGGCGCAGCCACACCGTGGCCAGTGGGGGCAGGGTCAGCCGGATGCCGGCCGGGCGGCCGTGCCGGGGCCCGTGTTCCGGTTTGATGACCTCCGGGTTGGTGACGTCGCCGCCGCCGTACCTGCCGGCGTCCGTGTTCAGCACCTCCACCCAGGCCGGGACGTCGTCGGGGACGCCGATCGGGTAGTCGTGGCGGACGACCGGGGCCAGGTGGGAGACCGCCAGGAGCGGGGTGCCGTCGGCGTCGAGGCGGAGGAAGGCGAAGACGTTGTCGTCCGCCGCGTCACCGGTGATCCACTGGAAGCCCGCCGGGTCGGTGTCCCGCTGCCACAGCGGCGGGGCGGCGCGGTACCGCGCGTTCAGGTCCCGCACGAGGTCGCGCACCCCCCGGTGGTCCGCCTCGGCGCCGTAGGACGGGTCGAGCAGCCACCAGTCGGGGCCGTGCGCCTCCGACCACTCGGTGCCCTGGGCGAACTCCTGCCCCATGAAGAGAAGTTGCTTGCCCGGGTGGGCCCACATGTAGCCCAGGTAGGCGCGGTGGCCCGCACGCTGCTGCCACCAGTCGCCGGGCATCTTGGAGACCAGGGACCGCTTGCCGTGCACCACCTCGTCGTGCGAGATGGGCAGGACGTAGTTCTCGCTGTACGCGTAGACCATCGAGAACGTCATCTCGTGATGGTGGTATTTGCGGTGCACGGGCTCGTGGCTCATGTACTGGAGGGAGTCGTGCATCCAGCCCATGTTCCACTTCAGGCCGAAACCGAGGCCGCCGGATCCGCTCGGTCCCTTGTGGTGCGTGGGCCGGGTGACGCCGTCCCAGGCGGTCGACTCCTCGGCGATCGTGACCACGCCGGGGCAGCGCCGGTAGACGGTGGCGTTCATCTCCTGCAGGAAGGCCACCGCGTCCAGGTTCTCCCGGCCGCCGTGCTCGTTCGGCGTCCACTGCCCCGGTTCGCGCGAGTAGTCCAGGTAGAGCATCGAGGCGACCGCGTCCACGCGCAGCCCGTCGATGTGGAACTCCTCGCACCAGTAGACCGCGTTCGCCACCAGGAAGTTGCGGACCTCGCGGCGGCCGAAGTCGAACTCCAGCGTGCCCCAGTCGGGATGGGCGGCCCGCAGTGGATCGTGGTGCTCGTACAGCGGGCGCCCGTCGAACTCCGCGAGTGCCCAGTCGTCGCGCGGGAAGTGGGCCGGCACCCAGTCCATCAGCACGCCGATGCCCGCCTGGTGCAGCCGGTCCACCAGGTACTTGAAGTCGTCCGGGGTGCCGAGGCGGGCGGTGGGGGCGTAGAAACCGGTGACCTGATACCCCCACGACCCGCCGAAGGGGTGCTCGGCGACCGGCATCAGCTCCACGTGTGTGAAGCCCATCTCCTCGACGTAGGCGGGTAGTTGCTCGGCCAGCTGGCGGTAGGTGAGGCCAGGACGCCAGGACGGCAGATGGACCTCGTAGACCGAGAAGGGGGCCTCGTGGACCGGCGTGTCCGCGCGGTGGGCCATCCACTGCGCGTCACCCCACTCGTGGTGCGAGGCGTGCACGATCGAGGACGTGGCGGGCGGGACCTCCGTGCGGCGGGCCAGTGGATCCGCGCGCAGCGTGCGGGAGCCGTCCGGGCGGGTGATCTCGAACTTGTACAGCTCGCCCTCGCCGATGCCCGGCACGAACAGTTCCCACACCCCCGTCGAGCCGAGCGAGCGCATGGGGAAGCCGGTGCCGTCCCAGTGGCTGAAGCCGCCCGTGACCCGCACGCCCCGCGCGTTCGGCGCCCACACCGCGAACCGGGTTCCGGACACGCCCTGATGGGTCGTGACGTGCGCGCCGAGCGCCTGCCACAGCTGCTCGTGCCGGCCCTCGCCGATCAGATGCAGGTCCAGCTCGCCGAGCGTGGGCAGGAAGCGATAGGCGTCCTCGGTCTCGTGGACCCTGTCGCCGTACGTCACGAGCAGCCGGTGGACCGGGACCTCGGTCAGGGACAGGAGCCCGGAGAAGAAGCCGTCGCCGTCGTCGTGCAGCTCCACGCGCAGGTCGCCGGAGACCACGGTGACCGCCGTCGCGTGGGGACGGAAGGCGCGGAAGGCGACACCGCCCGGCACCCGGTGGGCGCCGAGGACGGCGTGCGGGTCGTGATGGGTGCCGTGCAGCAGCCGCTCACGGTCGCCGGCGTCGACGGCGGGGGAGACGGCGACCTCCAGTACGGCGGCCTCCGGTGCGGGCACCTCCGGTGCGGGCGCCTCCCGAGCGGGGGGCGTCTGCTGCGGTGGCACCTGTGTGGCCGGTGTCTCCCTGACCTTCCTCTCCGCCTTGGTCTTGCCGGACTTCTTGCTGGGGGCTGACTTCTTGGACGTCACGAGCGAATCTCCCGGGCGAGGATCAGATCGGGTCGGACGCGGCGAGCCGGCGGATCGCCGACAGCGGGACGGGGAGCCAGTCGGGGCGGTGCCGGGCCTCGTAGACGGCTTCGTAGACCGCCTTGTCGGTCTCGTAGGCCCGCAGCAGCACCGGATCGGTGCGCGGGTCGCGGCCGGCCACCTCCGCGTACCCGGAGCAGTAGGCGGCCCGGCAGGCGTGCGCCCAGTCGGGGGCCGCCGGGGTCGCCGAGCGGGCCGCGTAGTCGAAGGAGCGGAGCATCCCCGCGATGTCCCGCACCGTCGGCTGCGGCAGCCGCCGTTCGGAGAGCGGGCGCGCCGGCTCGCCCTCGAAGTCGATCAGCGACCACTGCCCGGACGGCGAGCGCAGGCACTGCCCCAGATGCAGATCGCCGTGGACGCGCTGAGCCGTCCAGGTACGGCCCTCGGCGGCGAGACCGGCCAGCGCCTCGTAGGCGGACCGCAGCCCGCCCGCGTACGGCCGCAGCGCCGGCACCGCCTGCACGGCCGCGTCCAGCCGCTCGGTCATGCCCTCCACCAGTTGCCCCAGCTGGGCGTGGCCGAGGGTGACCGTCGGCAGGGCGCGCGCGAGCGCGGTGTGCACCTCGGCCGTGGCCCGGCCCAGCGCCCTCGCCTCGGCGACGAAGTCCTGCCCCTTGGCCAGCTCGCGCAGCGCCAGCTCCCAGCCGTCGGTGGCACCGCTGACGAAGGGCTGGAGCACGGCCAGGACGTACGCCCCCTCGGGCTCGCCGGCCGTCTCGGCATGGAGCCAGGCCGTCGGCGCGGGCACCCGGGGACAACCCTCACGCGCCAGCGCGAGGGGCAGTTCCAGGTCGGGGTTGACGCCGGGGACGACCCGGCGCAGCACCTTCAGAATGAACGTATCTCCATAGACCACCGACGAGTTGGACTGCTCGGCGGTCATCAGCCGGGCCACCAGGCCTTCGCGGATCTCCTGGCCCGTGTCCCGCTCGAACCGGAGCCCGCCGACGCGGGCCCGGGAGCGCAGGGCCTCCAGGAGGACTTCGGCGGGCCGGGGGTCGTACAGGGCGTCGTACACCGTGCGTCCGGCGAACGGCCCGTCCTCGACGTGTCCGATGAGCGCGGGCGCCAGCCGGGGCGGCAGCGCCTCGCGCACGCCTATGAGGAGCTGGTAGCAGTCGCCGGGGTGCGGCGGGGTGCCCGGCGCCGACGGCTGGTGGACGCGCAGCAGCAGGTGGTACAGACCCAGCCGGCCGTCCGGCGGCAGGAGTTCGGTGACGGCCACGCAGGTGAACCCGGTGACCGGCCGCCCCTTGCCCGCGAACCAGCGCTGCCGTGGCAGCCAGGTGCGCAGCAGCGGGTCGAGCGAGGCGAGGAGGTGATTCGTGGGGCTGGTGGTGCCGGAAGAGGTGACCGTATCCGCCATGGGCGACACGTCCTTTCCCCGGGTAGTCGGGGTGTTACTGATGCGTGCCCCGGGTGGGGCGGTGGAAACGCCCCACCGCCCCACCCGGCGCGTCTAGACCGCGTCCCTGCGCAGCCGGAACCAGTAGAAGCCGTGGCCCGCCAGGGTGAGCAGGTACGGCAGTTCGCCGACCGCCGGGAAGCGGACCCCGCCGAACAGCTCGACCGGGTGCCGGCCGCCGAACCGGCTCAGGTCCAGCTCCGTGGGTTGCGCGAAGCGGGAGAAGTTGTGGACGCAGAGCACGAGATCGTCCTCGTACTCGCGCAGGAAGGCGATCACCGCCGGGTTGGAGGACGG
>NZ_JBICWT010000006.1:0-75295 GCF_043199955.1 Streptomyces sp. NPDC048514
GCGCGCCGTCTCCTCCGGAGACATGACGCGCCGTCACTACGTGACGGAGCGTTGCGCGTCGCTCCGCGACGAAATATGTAACGCCGCTCCGCGACGTTACATTGGCTGGCTAGGAGGGAACGGGCCGGCCTCTCGCTTCGCCGTTACAAAAATCTGCAGGGCGCTCTTGGCTCTCTATGTCTTTGACCTGCGAATTTATCTTTAGAAGGGCTCCATTCTGGGCTGAAGTCGAGTGAAGCTCCCCGCTCCTCCCCTCTAAATGTGTACTCATTTTGTAACGCTCGCTTGTTCGGTACATAATTTACGTAACGGCTACTCTCTGTAACTTGAGTAGTGGTCTGAACCTCTCGCGAAAGTATTCGGCGCCATAAAAGGGGCCAAATGAGGAACCCCTGCCACTTGCTAGAGGAACTCTGTAATTCGCAGAAAAGGTAGCTGCATTCCTTGGTGCACCCGCTCGCGTTACAACCTTATCTATTTTCTGGTGAGGTGTTGAGGATTCCGTGACCAAGGTAGTCAGTGCGGGAATTACATAACCATTCGTCAGCGATGCCACCAACAAGTAGGTGCCATCGGGCAGTTCCAACAGTCAGATAGTCGCGCCTGCTCGCCTGACGCCCAGACAACGACGTTCAACCAACACTTCCTTGCAAACATCACATCTCGCAGAGCACGGAGTGGCGTTGTCTCTTGGGCACGGCAACCGTGCCCCCGCATGGTGCAGTGTCGTTAGCCTCGATCTTGCATGACGGTCCGCTGACGGAGTCGGTGGACTGTTTCGCTTTCGGTGGCTGATGGCGGGCATTCAGAGGGCCCGAGTGTCGCCTCGGGTGGACGCCGGGTCCCACTGCTCCGGGCTGGTTCCTCTTCTTCTAGGGACAGGTGAATCCGCTGGTCAGCCGGGGTTCGGCAGGAGCGCAAGCCGTTCAAGGGCGGCGGATTTCTCGCCGGTCCAGGGCCAGTGGCGGGCGAGGCGGAGGATGCGGCGTCGGCTGGTGGTGACGAGCTGGGCGGCCGCGGAGAACAGGCGGAACCGCAGTCGGCGGGGCTCCCAGAGACGGGCCTGGTCGGTCAGGGGCGAGCATGGGCATCCAGGCCAGCAGGTCAAGCGCGATCTGGACGATCTCCAGCCAGACCTTGTTCTGCGCGGTGTGGTGCAGGGGCAGGTTGCGTAGGCCGGTGGACCGGGCGGCGCGGATGCGGTCCTCGGCCCGGGCCCGCAGCCGGTGGCGGAGTTCGAGCTCGGCGATCGGCCGGTCAGGAGTGTTGGTGGCGAAGCTGGTGATTCGCATGCCGTCCGCGTCCGTGATCCTCAACTGGGCACCGGGGTGCGGCCGTTCCTTGCGGAGGATCAGCCGCATCCCCTTCGGCCAGCCGTCCAGCAGGCTGCCGGTGAGATCGGCGACCCAGGCCCCGTCACGGACCTCACCGTTGGTCTCGACGGCCGCCGTCCAGGCCGGGGCGGGGACCTTCAGCACATGTTCGTGGATCACTTCGGTGACCGTCATGCCGACCGAGTAGGACAGCCAGCGCCCGCGCTGGGCGAGCCAGGACACGAAGTCGTGGGTGCCGCCGGCGGAGTCCGTGCGGATCAGCGTCTGCCGTCCTCGCCGGTAGCGCTTGGGCAGTTGGGCCAGGGCGAGCCGGGCGGTGGTGATGTGGTCGGCGGCCGTGTTCGAGCCCGCGTTCCCCGGCCTGAGCAGGGCCGCGACCGGCTCGCCGGTTCCGCCCGGGCCGTGGTCGACGAAGGCCGTCAAAGGGTGATGGCCGTAGGTCTTCTTCCAGGTCGCGGCCGCGTCCTCCTTGTCGGAGTGCGCGACCACGAGGACGCCGTCGAGATCGACGGTGACCTGAGCGTCGGCGTCCGGGGCCCTCTCACCGGCCAACGACCAGACACGGTCGCGGACTTCGGAGCGTGCGGACCGGATCGCCTGCAGAGCTTTCTCGCCGGAGGCGGCGAGGGTGTCGATCAGACGGGAGACGGTCGGGTCGGAGGCGACCGGACCGAAGACGGCCGGCTCGGCCCGCAGCATCGCAACGTCCGCGAGGCAGTCCCCGCCCAGTGCGACCGCCAGGGCGACATCCAGGAGGACCTTCGCCACCTCGACGAACATGATCTGGGTGGCGGTGACCGATTCCAGGGCCCTCAGCCAGTCGGTTCGTTCTTCGTCCGTATGGTTGGCCACGCTGTAGTTCAGGCGGGTCCGGAACGCTGCCTCGACTGCCAAGGTAATGGCCTCAACGGCCAGCTGCATCGCTGACCTTGGACCGACCAAGTCGATGCGTCGCATAGCCAGCGCCAATCTTTCGCGGCTCTCGTACAGCATTCCGGTGGCTTGGACGATCTCCCTGCTCGGCGGATCGTTGTCATCGATGAACGGATCTTCTTGCGCGGTTATTAGGTCTTGCAGCCGCTTCTTGACGCCGTCGTATGCGTCCAACAGTTCTGTGTAGGCAGCCAGACGCTGGTCGAGCAGCCAGTTGCGCTGTTGTTCGCGGCCTTCGGTGAGTGCCTGGTTCACCGCCGAGCGAGCGGTAATCCATCCGCCTAGCAGTCCGCCGATGGCAGCCGCGACGACGGCCCCCCATGCCTCATTCATGGGAGCATCTTGGTCCCGTCCTCTGAGGTCGGGTAGAGGGCGGTCATCCCTCATGCCTTCGAGTGCTTTTCGGCGGGCGGCCGGTCGTAGCGACGAAGGTCAACGGACGCTCCCCCGCAGACCGTCACGAGGACCGGCCGACTACCGGCGCTGCAACAGCCACACAAGGCCTGCCATGCATTCCGAACCCGCCGCCCAAGCGGCGCCGTTGACGAGGCTGATGAGCGCGGCGCGGGCGAGCCGGCGGGGGATGGGCATGGGCTTGTCCATGGTTCCCCTCCTGAGTGTTCGCCTGGCCCCAGCGGCGGGCAGGGCGACCGTGCCGGGGCAAGAGAGGGGTTGTCCGAAAGGGCGGGCAGGGCGGGCAAAATACCTCTACGCTCCTGGTCATCTGGCGTGCCCGCTGTGCCCGGAGCGGGCATCGGGAAACCCTGCCCGCCTCGATCCCGGTGCGGGGCAGGTTCCGGGCGGCAGGGAGAATGCCGTCGTGCCGCTGACCGGAGAGAAGTACACCCAGCTGAACCAGCCCGAAGCCACCACAGACGGTGCGGACCATGGGCGGTGGATCGCCTGCGACGAGTCCGGCTGGGACGGTGAGCAACTCATCGGCCGCAAGCGCCGGTTCCTGGTCTACGCCTCCGTCGCCGTGGATGACATCGAAGCAGCCGCGCTCATCCAGCAGCTGCGGGACCAGGCCGGAATCCGGCAGGCCAAGGAACTGAAATTCGACCTGTTCAAGAACCGCACCAACCGGTGGTCGCTGCTGCAGCAGCTGTGGGAGCCCGGCGGTGCGCTCCACGACAGGTGCTCGGTATACGTGGTCGACAAGGAGTACGCGGCAGCAGCGAAAGTGATCGACCTGCTGCTGGAAGAGAAGGAGCACGACGAAGGAGGGAACCTGTACGCCGACGGAGAGGCCCGTGCTCTGGCGCGCACGCTCGCGCTCGAAGGACCGCGGGCTCTGCGCGGCACCTTGTTCCAGGAGCTGATGTCCGCGTTCGTGACGTTGGCGTCCCGGCGCGGCACGAGCCGGCAGGACGAGGTGCTCGGCGTGTTCGTGGCCGCCCTCGATCAGGCGTGGGCGGCTTCGACGAGGAAAGCGGTCACCGCGCTGTTGGCCCGGCTTCGCGGGGCCCGCAACTATGCCGCCGCCTTCCACGAGGACCCGGCCGACCCGGTATTTCCGCAGCTGGAGATGCTCATCCCTGCAGTTGCCCAGACGGCCCGCCGGTGGGACCGCCGCGTCGGCCGTGTCAGTGTCCTCACCGATGAACAGCAGATGCTCACCGACGACGCCCTGCGAACCGTGCACGAGTACGCCTGCGCTCCTGTCGGCATGACCCTGCTGACCCGGGAACGCGGTGCCGATGTCGCCGCCGTCGTCCGCGGCAGCTCTGTCGACCACCCCTCCATCCAGCTCGCCGACCTCCTGGCCGGTGCGGCAGCAGCCGTCGCCGAACGTCACGAAGGCAACCCCTCCGACGCGGGCGAGGGCCTGTGGCCCGTCATCACGTCCTTCGTCGAGCAGAGTTCACTGCTCCCCTACGACGACCCCGCCGCTCAGCTCCGATCGGTCAAGGAGCGGCCTGTACGCCGCTGAACCGGCATCCGGCCGCCCGACACCGGGGTCGTCGGTCTGGGGCATGGTGCGGACCGAGCCCCAGCCGGGCCGAGGCGCAGAGACGGGGTGGGGGGATCCGCTCCGCATGCGGCCTGGCCTGGAGGGGAGGCGGCCGGTCGGGCCGACTGCAGGTGCTCCGGGTAGCCGGCCACCCACTCGTGCCGGAAATGGCTCTCTTCCGGTGGAGGATCCGGCGACCGCACCCGGGCGCAGAGCCCGGGAGTCGTTGGGCCGTTGGACGCCGTCTTGAGCCGGTCAGGCAGGCTGCAGGCGGTCGTGTCAGGCGCCGATGCCGATGTAGGAGACGTAGGTGTAGGCGCCCCAGTCGGAGTCGAGTTCGGCGATGACGTCGTCCCAGAGGTCTTCCATGGTGTCCAGGTCGCTGGCGACGAGGGCGTCGACGGCGTCGTCCCAGATGTAGCGGACCTGCCGGTGCTGGATCCTCAGGTTGTCGCGGCGGCGTGGCTCGTCGACGGCTGCCTGGTTGACGGGGTGGATCTCGATGCGGGTGCCGCGGCCGCCTCGGTTGAGGTGTTGCTTGAGGGCGCCGGGGTTGGTAAGCACGTTGTGGGCGCGCAGGTTCCAGTAGGCGGTGTCGATCGCTTCGAGGTTGGCGGGGCGCGGGCGCTGGGTGCCGCGGGTCCAGGCGCGGATCGTTGTGGGGGTGGCGTGGATGCCGGCGTCGGCCAGGGCCTGGGGGCCGCCTTTGGTGGTGGTGAGGTAGCGCATGCGGGCTTTCAGGCCGCGGCGGGTGCCGACCGGGGATTTGATTCCGCCGTCGATGATCAGGCGTTCGAGAGCGTCCTCAAGGGCGCGGGCGAGGGCGACTTTTCCGTGGACGTTTCCGGGGTCGCGGTCTGCGCCGTAGTTGCCGAAGTTCTTCCATCCGTCGGTCGACATCTATCGGGCGCTCTTCCTCGGCAAGGGGTACTGGTCTTTTTGTTTCATCTGGGTGGTGAGGCGGCCTTCGGTGAAGACGGTGCGCCAGTCGCCGGTCACGTGGAGTTCGTCGGTGCCGCGAACACGGACGACGGTCAGGCCGTTGCTGTGGGCCCGGTGGGATTTATACCAGAGGTTGGCGAATGCCTGGGAGCGGATGATGTGCATCCAGTCGGGTCGGCGGATGTCGCGGTTGACGCTTGATTCTCCGATGGTTGAGGTGAATTTTGAGTACATGGCTTTGATGTATTCGACGGTCACGGTGTCGTCGGTTTCGAGGGCGCTGGTTCGGGCCTCGGTCAGGACGCGGCGGAATTTTTCCAGGAGTCCTTCGCTGGCGCCGGAGGTCCAGCATTCGGTGATGTGCGGGGCCTCGCACAAGCCGAGGCGGGCACAGCGGATGAGGAGACGGATGGTGGCGTCGTCGAGGAGGACAGGACCGTCTTCACGGCGGTTGCCGATCGGGTCGGGCAGGTCGGGGTGGTGCCAGGTGGGGCGGGCGGGGAGGCGGTAGATGCCGGAGCGTTTGGGGTCGAAGCCACCGTGGGGGTCGTGGATCAGGGCGCCGATGGGCAGGTGGGTCTTGAAGGCGGACAGGAAGCTGGCGTTGGTGTCGAGGGCGTTGACGGTGATCGGGGGGTGGGTGCCGTTTTGGAGGGCGTCCATGAGGTGGGTGTTGGTCCAGTTGTGGCGGCCTTCCCAGATTTCGTCGGCGCCGTCCTTGGATTTCTTCCGGAGGAATTCGAGGGTTTCCGGGTAGACGGTGTGTTCGTAATTTCCGCCGACGCGGGTTGCTTCGAACAGGGCCATGGCGTTCGGTACAGCCTTTTTCACCAGGGCTTCGGTAGCGGCGGCGATGTCACCTTCGTGGTCGTGGAGGGCTTCGTCGACGGCGCGGGTGATCATGCCGGTGAAGTAGCTGTAGTCCCGGTTTGCGTAGCCGCCTTCGGGAGGGGGTGGGGCGGTGCGGCGGGGTGACGGCCTGCGGGGGACGACGGTGTGGGCTGTCGGGGCGGACTCGGTGGGCGTGGGGTCCGGGGGCGGGCTGGTGGGGGCTTGGAGAGGCGACTGCGGGATCTGTGCGGGGGTGTGCGGGCTCGCGGCCGGTGGCGGCGCTGGGGTGGTGGGGGTGGCCGGGTCGGTGATGCGAGCGTGGCCGAGGTCGGCGTGGAGGGTGAGGGTGGCCTGCGGGCCGAGGTCGCGTTCGGTGATGGTCGCGTGGATCTGGTCGGCGTCGCGGGTCAGGGTGATGGTGATGTCGAGGCTGAGCGCGGCGATCAGCTGGGGGTCGTCGGTGTCGACGGCGGCGAGGACGGGGAGTTCGTGGGTGCGGGCCAGGTGGGCGAGGGCCTGGGCGGCGTCGGTGATCTGGGCCGGGCCGGACAGCGGCAGCCGGGGGTCCTCGGTGGTCTGGAGGCGGTCGACCACGACGAGGGCCAGGCCGGGCAGGTCCGGGACGCTCTCGGCGATCGCGTCGGTGGTCAGGTCGGTGCCGTCGTCGATGTAGAGCGGGGCTTGGGCCAGGTGGTGGTGGAGGGCCGCGGTGTCGTCCTGTTCGGTGGGGGTGAGGCGGCCGGCTCGCAGGCGGCGGTAGTCGACGGGCAGGTGCGCGGCGACGATGCGTGCGGCGATGTCGGCGCGGGTGAGTCCGGAGGCGGCGTACAGGACGGGTTGGTGCTGGTCGAGGGCGCTGGTGCGGGCGGCGGCGGTGGCGATCAGGCTGGATCCGGCGCCCGGGGCGGCGGCGACGAGGTAGAAGCGGCCGGGCTGGAGTCCGCCGAGGACGTCGTCCAGGGCGCGGATGCCGGTCGACAGGCCCATCAGGGCTGTGGGTGTGGTGGTTTCACCGGTGGGGGCGGTGGTCGGGAGGACGGTGTCGAGGGCTTGGGCGAGCGCGGCCAGGCGTCGCGGGGTGCGCGGCGCAGCGATGGTTGGTGTGCCGCCGGCCGGGAGGGCGGGCTCGTGGCCGGTGCCGGGCATCGCGGGAGCGGGGGCCGGCGGGCTCGGCTCGGGCGGGGTCGAGGGCGGTGCTGGGAGGGCGGTCGGCGGTGTGACCGGGTGCTGGAGTGCGGGAGCGGCGGGGCTGGGGTCGGCAGCGGCTGGCGGGCCCGTGGGGGCGGTCGGTGGGGCTGGGGTGGTGCCGGGTGAGGCGGGGGGCGTATCGGCAGGTGCAGGCGTGTCGTGGGCTGCCGGTTCCGGCTGGAGTTCCGAGGACGTGGTGGGGGCAATGACCGCTTCGGCAGAGGGAGTTGCCGACGCGGGTGCGAGGTCTTTGGCGGCTTCGTCTGCTGGTGTGGCCGGGAGGGGGTTCTGGACTGTCTGCAGGCCCTCGGGGGGTGGGGTGGAGTCCGGGGCTGATGTTGCCGCCGGGGCCGCTGTGTCAGGCGCGGGCTCGGCGTGAGGTGCGGGCGGGGCGGGGGTGCCGTCCGCGGCCGCGGCGATCAGTACGGCGACGGGGGTCTTGTGGCGGCACAGCACCTGGGGGTGGCCCTCGGCGCCGTACTGGACCAGATCCCCGAGCTGTCTGCGAGCGTCCGCGATGCTGTGGGTGGGGGCTTGGATGAGGTCCCAGCCCAGTTCGGTTGCGTGGGCGGGGGTGGTGAGCAGCGCGTGGTGCGGGCCGCGCGTCAAGGGGGTGGGGTGCCCTTGGACGGCGGCGTCGATCAGCTGCTTGAGTGCGTTGCGGGCCCCGTGCAGCGTCGCAGGGCGGGTGGGCGCCAGGGTGTGTGGTGTTCCCGCGTCAGGGGTGGTGGAGGTTGTTCTCCGCTCGTCCAACGGGCCCTCAGCTGACTCGGGTTGAGTGTCCTCGTCGTGTCGGCGGCCGGTGTTTTCAGGGAAACTCAGGGGCCAGTGGCCTGCCCAGCGCGGAGCCGGGTCGGACGGCTCCGTCGAGGTTGCGGGCGGGGCAGTGGGGGCGGAGTTGTCCGGCACGGCAGCGCCGGAAGACGCCTCACCGACAGTGCGGGATGAACGCGAGGAGGACACCCAGAGACTCCAAGAGCAGAAGCGGTAAGCGGGTTGCGAGGGACAGGTCGGGCAGTGGGCCGCCGAGGGGGTGCGGAGCGACCGTGCCGTCAAAAATGTAACGCTGCCACCCAGTCTAGCTGCCGGTACATAATATTCGCCCGAATTTATGTACCGCTCGCCGCTGAGTTATGTAACGCTGCGGTCGGGGTCTCGTGTGATCGCGGGGCCTGGTCCTGCCTCCGGAGGGTGACGGTGCGGCAGGCCCTCAGCCCGGGGGCCCGTCAGGCGTGAGCGGCGGCCCGCTCCATGGGTGACAGGTTCCGCCATGGCCTTCAGTCGAGCGCGGAGAGCGGCCCGCTCGACGGTCTGCGTTTCGTCTATCGGTCTCGTCTCGGGCTCATCGTCAGGAGCACACGATGGAGACTCGGTCGCCCTCGAGCCGATGCGCTCGGGCTGGGCCTTGGGCGGCCGCGCATGGCTACTCCCCCGTAAGCCATCACAGCGGCGGGGCTACACGGTTGCTGCTCTAGTGCTCTGACCGAAAACGATCACCGGGTTGGGGTAGGTGGACCGCGGTCGCGGAAATCCGTTTCGAGTGTTGCTGCGCTGCCTCTACTGTGGCGCGGTGATGACTGAGGTGATCGTTCTCAACGGTGGTTCCAGCTCGGGGAAGTCCGGGATCGTCCGGTGCCTGCAGGAGGTCCTGCCGGATCCGTGGCTGGCCCTCGGGACGGACACGCTGGTCGACGCGATGCCCGCGTCCATGAAGGCGTCGGATGCGGGGATCGAGTTCGCTCCGGACGGACAGGTGATCGTCGGCCCGGAGTTTCGGATGCTGGAAGCGGCATGGATTGAGGGGGTCGCCGCGATGGCCCGTGCGGGTGCCCGGGTCATCGTTGATGAGGTCTTCCTCGGTGGAGCGGAGTCGCAGAAGCGATGGCAGAAGGCTCTGGGGGAACTGCGGGTGCTGTGGGTCGGTGTCCGGTGTGACAGTGCGGTTGCCGCAGGTCGTGAGGTCGCACGAGGTGACCGGGTCATCGGAATGGCGGCGTCCCAGGCGGATGTGGTCCACCGGGGCATGGTCTACGACCTGGAGGTGGACACCACGCATGCCGAGTCGATGGAGTGCGCACAGACCATCGCCACACATGTCAGCTGATCGGCAGCCCGGCTGCCTGCCGCGATGACCGCAGCGCCGGGATGGTCAGGCCGCCGTGGCCAGGGGCTGTCCTCCCCAACGGATGCCCTTCTCGCTGCGGATCCGGGCGCGTTCGCGGCGTTGGGCTGCCAGCACGTCGGGGTGGCGGGCGTTGGTGTTTCGCCAGCGTAGGTATCGGTGCAGCTCGCGGGTCTGAACGGTGTGGTTGGGGTGGTGGGAGTTGGCGAGGGTGAACTGCCGCAGTGGTCCGAAGTGTGCCTCGATGGGGTTGGCCCAGGACGCGTAGGTCCGGGTGAAGCACAGCTCGACCCGGTTCTTCTTCGCCCAGCGCCGGATCGTCGCGCCTTTGTGGGCGGAGAGGTTGTCCAGGATGACGTAGATCGGGGCGCCGTCCGGGCGGGCTGCGCGGATTGATCTGAGTGCGGTCAGGGTGTTCGCGGCGCCCTTCTTTCGGCGGTTGACGCCCCAGAGGGTGTCGTCGCCGATCGAATAGCAGCCGTGGAAGTAGCGCACCCCGTGGGTGCGGTGGTAGGTCGCGGGATGCCGCTCGGGGTGACCTGCAGGTTGCCAGGACGAGCCGGCGGTGGGGCGGATGCCGAGCGGTCCGAACTCGTCGAAGGCGAACACGCGGTCCGGGAAGCGGTCCAGTACGTGCTCGATGCGGTCGAGTTTGGTGTCGCGGTCCGGGTCGGGTGATTCTTTCCAGGTCTTGGTGCGCTGGAAGGTGATGCCGCGGCGGGCGAGCAGGCACCGTAACGCCTCGCGGCTGATCCGTATCAGATGGCCGGGGACGCGGCGCAGGTACGCGGCGAGTTTGCGGACGGACCAGCGGGTGAAGGGCTGGCCGAGTTTGGTCGGGCGGGTGGTGGCCGTCTGGACGACGAAGTCCTCGTCGTCAGGACTGAGCAGGCGGGGACGGCCTCCCGCCCACCGAGGGTCCAGGCATGCCAGGCCGATCTCGTTGAACCGGTGGATCACGTCGCGGACGGTGTCCTCGTCGGCCTGCACCAGCTTGGCGATCACCGGGACCCGGTTCCCGCCGGCCGAGGCCAGCAACATCATCGCGCGCCGGTACCGCACCGAACTGGTGCTTCCCCGACGCACGATCTGCTGCAGCTTCTGCCCTTCCTGGTCGCTCAACCTGCGCACACGAACAGGCTCAGCCACCACACCCCCAGCGATCGGATGGAACGTCACCGGACATCCCACCGCCAGAACCGCCAATCCGGCGAACCTATGTGGTCAGAGCACTAGCGAAAGGACAACGTCCGGGATCCGGCGACAGGTTCTGCCCGCTCGCCCCCGCGATGACGCTCAACTCCCGCTGATCGAAATGGAGTACGGAGCACACAGCTATTGCGCTAAGCTCGCCGTTCATCGCGCCCCGTACGGGCACGGTTCGGGATCGCCAGGTCCGGCCAAGGCCGGAATCGCACCCTGATGCCTCCGTACGCGGCCGGCCCAGGCGCAGGCCCGGCTACGGCCGGGATCCGATCTGGCCGGGAGCACAGGAAAACCCTGTGCGCCCTTCCACGTCACGGACCGGGTGGCACGTGCTGCTCCGGTCCTGCCGACCGAAGGCAGAAACTCCGATGGACAGCACGGCCAACATGGTCCTGCCCACGATCCCCGAGCGGGCCCCCACGGACGCCACTGAGCACCTGCAGAAGAACATCCGCGGTTGTCCCGCCGTCTTTCAGGCGGACTGGATTCCAGACAACGACGGCAGCGCGATCTTCGCTCGAGCATGTGTGGAACCGGGCGCCGTACGCCCGCTGTTCCCCGCGGACTTCGCCGGCACCGGGGAGGAACTGGGCTTCCTCAACGGCGGCGTACTGGCCGGTGTCCGGCAGGTCCTCGCCCCCAGTACCCGGCTCTACACTCTCGATCTCCTGCTCGTCTCCAACATCCGGGACCTGGAGCAGAGCGACTACAGCGGCGCCGAGGAGATCCTCGGCGCGCGGCCCTTCCCTGCTGCGACCGCACCGGACAAGACTGCGGTCCTGGAGCTCCTGGCCTCCGGGCCGCAGGCGCTGGACTGGACTGCGGCACGGCAGCGGTGGGCGCTCGAGCAGGTACGGCTCAGCATGGCGGGCCGCTCCATCGCGACGGTCACCACCGAAGGCCAGCGCCGACCAGCAGACGTAGCCCTGGCCCGCGTCGTGGACAGTTCCGGAAAGATCTTGGCAAGGGGCCTGCTGGTGATCGACGGCCACGGCCGGGTCGCCGCCAAGCTGGACGCCCTGTGCCGGTTCTGCCAGGAAACCGGTCTCCCCTATGACGTCCTGGCATTCACCACCCTGCCCGCCCAGGAGCAGATCCTCGTTCTGGACCACCTCGGCGCGGCGGTACGCGCCGCGCGGGCCGCGCTGAACGAGACGGATACGTCGTCCGGCACTGTCGACTTCACCATCCGGCACAAGGGCCGGGACCGGGAGGTCAGCATCCCGGCCAGGCTCGCTCTGGAGGCGGTGAACAGCTGGACCACCACGGCCTCCGTGGTGGTCGCCGGTTACCGGGAGCAGGAGCGCGCAGACTTCTCCGCGTCCATCACCCGGCGCTACGAGTCCATCCACAACGACGCCACCTCGCTGCCGGGCGGGACCGGGGCGGCGCGGCTCGCCGAGCAGGCCGTGGACCAACTCGCCGACGCCGGAGTCCTGGATGCCGTCCCCGGTTACGGCCGGACGATCGCGCGGTACCTCAAGCTTCCCTCCGGCCGCCCTGCCGGACTGGAGCTGGAGTACCTGGCCCTGCTCGCGGTGTGGGCGTTCAGCCGGAGGACGGCCGCCGCCCAGCGTGTCTACGAGGCTCTCGGCCTGAACGGTGGCGCCGGCAGCCCGCAGGTGCACAACAGGGGTGAGGTCGTCGCACACCTTGTGCGGCGTTGCCTGCCCCGCGCGAAGGCCGAGTATCACGCGGCCGCGGCACAGTCCCTGCTGGTTGGTTCGAACAGCCTGCCCACGGAGCCCGTGCAGCGATCGTTCCGCGAAGTCATCGACGACATCACCGGCAATCCGACGCCGCGGCTGCGGACGGCGGCTCTGGCCGAGGCGCGCGTCCGCACGCTGATCGCGGCAACCGCCAGCGGGATTCTGCAGGCCGCCTACGGCTCCCAGGCCAGCACCCGGCCGCGCGGCCAGGCCAGTGCCTTCGTCAACCGCATGCTCACCGACGGCGCCGCTCCGCGAGCCGCATGGGGCCGACGCCAGGCCGAAGCCATCGTCGCCACCTACTGGCAGTCCCAGGGCGCTGTCATCCCGCCCCAGGTCGTCCAGGACAGCCCGCCGCCGAACGGCACCCGCTACGAGCCGGTCACCAAGAACGGCGAACCGGTGCCCGCCACCGACAAGTGGCTGCGTCATGCCTGGCACAACCGGCGCCCTGAGAAGATCATCACGAATGATCAGCACGAGACGAACGTCTCGGAGCAGCTGACCCTCGCTGATGCGGCGCTGACCGCCTACGCACTCCATCTCGGCCCGACCGGCACCGTGACCCAGCAGTGGCTCGATGGCACCCGCAACCAGCTCTTCGACCTCACCGGCACCGTGAGCCGCCTGCGCGCCACCTGATCTCTGGCCTCCACGAGCTGCCGCAGCCGGGCCCGGGCCGTTCGTGTCGTCCCGGGGTCGGCTGGCCGGGCCGTGACTCCTCGATGGTGCTCATCGGTGGCCCGATGTCCGGCCCGGGTGTCTGTCGCAGCCGATGGACCGCAGGAAGGCGGTACGGCCAGCAGACGCCCGGACCGGAGGTGAGGTGCGGCGCCGCCATCGCCTGCGCTCTCTCGCCCGTACAGCGGGCCACGGCATCGTCCGCGGTGCCGCTGGCGCCCTGGGCGCCAGCTCGACCGGCGGATTCTCCGGGGATCCGGCAGCGCTGACCCGGCGGAGCTGGTGGCCCCGGTCCCCCAGGCTGGGGCCACCCATTTCCATCAAGGCGCCTCGAAGAACGGCAATCCGACGGCAGCGAGCTTCGTCTGAAGATTGATGTCTCTCGTGGCCACATAGACCGCAGAACCTGGGTGCCGGGACTGCAGCAACAAAGTGGAGGCCACGAAGCGGTCGTCCGGCACGTCCAGGTCGAGCCAGTTCGGCAGGGTGTCGCCCTTGGGTTCGATGTGCTCGAAGATGGCGTGCACGTCGCCGGCCACCCGTACGCCGCGCAGCACGTTGCCGTTGGTCCGCAGCCCCTTCAGGCGGCGGTCCGCCTTCTTCGCGGCGTCCCGGAGATCCGGGGTGCGGCCGGCGAGCTTCTTGTCGTCCAGTTCCCGCAGGACCACCGGGAACAGGTGGACCATGTACCGCTTGCCGAGCACGGACGTGTAGAGCGCCACATCGGGGTCATCGAGCAGCATGTTCGTGTCGACCGTGACGCGCACCGGCCATTCGTCCTCGGGTAGGAGCTCGCCCAGCTTCCGGAGCGTGGCCGCCGCTTCCTTGATCTTGTCGGCGGCCCCTTCGATGGTGGCAGGAATGGTGGTGTCCCGGGGGCGCTCAAGCCAGCGCTGCAGCAGGGCCAGGCTCTTGTCGAGGCGTTTGGTGACCTCCGGTGTCGGGTGCGGGAACAGGAGCCGGAACAGCGGTTCCCATTCCCGAACTCGCCCCAGCAGCTCCATCCTTCGGGCTTCGAGTTCGGGACTGCTGGGTACCCAGCCCCACTTCGGCGCTCCGAAGTGAACAATGCCGTTGGAGTGGCGGTTGGGATCAACGTTTCGGATCTGTGAGTCCGCGAGGACCTGCAGGAAGTCCGCTTCCATCAGGTCCAGGTCCGACCGGAGGCGATCCAGGTACGTCGGCGGGGCAGGTGTGGAGGCCATCTGCCGATGATGCCGCACGCCGCTGACAAACCCTCCCGTCAGCGTGTCGAGACGGCGGCGGGCTGGTGCAGGGGCAGCGACGCCAGCGCGTAAGACCGGCTCCCCACAAGGCCCGTACGCCTGCGGTGACGTGGGCGGACTCCCCAGCGGACATTCGACTCGCGCAACCGTTGTCGCGCCCGTATACGCATCAGTTGTCGCAGGTCGGTGCATCGTGCAACTCGGTGCAGACGATGGCTTCGAGCGCGTAGGCTTCGGCGGCATGGCCGCCGACAGCATGGTTCAGCTCGTCTCCTTCCTCACTGCACAGCAGCCGTACGAGATCGTGGGCACGCCGGAGAGCGAGTGGGTCGACTTCAAGAGCGTCCCTCCCAACGGGCCGTACGACCTGAGCACCCACAAGGGCAAGTTCGAACTCGCCAAGGATGTCGCAGCGTTCGCGAACGCCGGCGGCGGCCTGATCGTGTGCGGCTTCAAGGCGAAGAAGCGGCCGAACGAGCTCCACGAGGTCGTGGAGAAGGTGACGCCCTTCGACAAGAAGGTGGTGAACACCGACTCCTACAAGGACGTCCTCACGGAGTACGTACGCCCGCTGCTCAAGGTCAAGTTCTTCTGGTACGACCACCCCCAAGGCGACCCGGAGGCGGCCGGGCACTACTTCGTCCTCGAGGTACCGGCGCTGCCTGAGTCCGAACGGTGGGCACTCGTCACCCGCGGGATCAACGACGACGGCCAGTTCATCAAGAACAGCTGGACGATCCCGATCCGCAACGGCGACACCACCGCCTTCCTCCCGCCGGATGAGGTGTACCGACTCGTCAACGACGGCCTGCGCGTGCGACATGGCCGAGCTGGCTCCGCCGTGCCCGCTCCGGCCGCGGACCGCGTCAAGAGCCGGGAGGACCTGCGTGCCGCACTGGGTATGGAGGAGACGCCGGTGCTCTTCTTCCAGAGCGTCCCCGATCACCCGCGCGGCCTTGTCCCCGGCATGTATGCCGACGGTGGTCTGCGGGACGTCCTGGACAAGCAGGACACGCTCCGGGACGCCAATGCCTTCAACTGGGCTTCTGTGTATAGGCGTCCGGAGCCTCGTGAGGGTGGCCTCCTGCTGGCCGACGCTCCCCGTCGCGGGCTGCTGGTCGAGTCGGACGGGGCGGTCACTGGGGCCGCGTCGGCGACCTCGGAAATGCTGGGTTGGGCCATGGAGCGCTACTCCGACGGCGGAGCACGCAGGATCAGCGTGTTCGTGCTGACCGAGATCACGCTGGAGTACTTCCGCTTGGTCGACCGGCATGTGCTGCCGCTGGTCGACGGCTCATGGACACATCGCATCGTCGCCTCGGACTTCACCCAGTCGCCCGGATGCGTACTCGCCGCCGGTGATGACCCGGCCTTCCCGTTGCGGGGTGCTCCGCAGCCAGCCACGAGCGACGACTGGAACCACAGCTGGCAGGCCCTGGGCGATCCGGAACGCGATGCCTACGAAGCACTACGCCACATCTACGCGCTCTTCGGTCTCGATGTCACCGTCAACCCGTTCGTCGACGGGGACCGCGTGAGCACGGCCAAGCTGCTGCCGAAGAGGTAGCGGGCCTCCGGCCCGGTCGCCCTGCCCGGTTGGCGCACCATGATGCCGGCGCCCGTTGAACCACGCGGTCCCAAGCCGGGGGCCCCGGGGATGTGGTTGATCCCCGGGAGTTTCGGTGTTCTGGCGGGTCTACTGGGTCAACGCGGCGAGGGCCTGCTCCGCCATCTGGACGCCCATTGTGGCCGCGATGGTGGTACCGGCCTCCAGGAGCTTGTCCTTGAGCTGGGTGGCGAACTGACGCAGGCGGCCCGGCTCAGGGTTCGCGGAGGTCGCCTCAGTGTGAAGGTCCCGGGCGACGCGCTCCAGCTCGGCTCGGTCCGCCTCGGGCATGCCCAGGGTGGTGCTGACCTGGCCGATGTACCCGGCGAGCTGGGCGAACAGCGTCGGGTCGACGCCGTCGGTGTTGGTCTGGGTGAAGTGCTGCTGTTCGCCAATGATGATGCCCTTGGCGTTCGGCATGTAGTTGTTGTACGTGGTGCCGGGGCGGGACTGGTTGATGTGGTCCTGCACGCTTCCTCCTGCCAGGGCGCAGCTGACGCCCTGGGGTGTGATGGCGACTGTGGCGGGGTCGGTGTCGATGAGTTCGATCAGCTTGTGCTCTACCAGGTGGGCGAGAGCCTCGTGCAGATCGTCGCTGGAAATGGCGGACCCGGCGAAATAAGCAGCAGGCGAGGTGAGGAAGAGCGCCGGGTCGGCGGGCTGCTGGTCGCCGGCGGTGTCGAACAGCCACCGCTGGAAGGCGTCCATGGTGCAGCGGAGACGAGCGGCGCGGTCTGTCCGCAGCTTCTTCAACCGGTGGATCGCGGCGCGTCCGGCGTCGGTGAGATGCACGTGAGGCATGCCCCCATAGGCGCGCAGCACTTGGACCAGGTCGTCTTTCTCCAACTCGAAGGCAAGCACCAACGGGTCCTCGCCATCCAGTCGCTGTTCCTCCACGAACCGGGTCACGTTGACGTAGCTTCCGGAACTGAGCTGGGCCTGCTCCCCCAGCCAGAGCAGGAGCCGGGACAGGACCGGAGCGCCTTCGGCGGTCTCACGGCCGGGCAACGCGCCTCCTTCTGCAGACGCCTCAGTCTGGATCGGCACGCGGATCGGGTTTCGCCGGGCCGCGCGTTCATAACCCTTGGCGATCTCCTTGAGGTGCTTCTCGATCGCGCGCTGATTGATGGAGTTGCGGGCCACATTGCCCTCCTGTCGCAGATGACTCTGTGCCAAGGCTACGGAGCGGAACTGACAACGAGAGCCGCGACTGGTCGGCACGTCGCATAATGATCGTTTGTGGTGTGGTGCGCGGCCGCGGGTGAGGCCAACGGCCCGGCGGCGTCCCCGAGGGGGTCTGCCCGGGGACAGCAAGAGCCTGTTGGCCTGTCCTGCCGCCTTCACGAACCACCGATCGAAGCATCGCCGTGCTTCGGCGTCTGCAGTACACAAACAGGAGCGGACGGCTCGTACGTGCTCTTTACACCGAACCGGGTTGCTCTCACCATCAATGGCCTAGGGGTGCGGCCGGCACATGCCCGCCCATCGACCTGGAGGGGGCCGGGATGGGTGTGTTATGGAAGCTGGAACCGGCGACAGCCGCCAAACACCGCCTGTACCAGCGTTACTTGGATGCCTGGTGGCCCATTCTGCTGCAGACGTCCCAGCGCACTGGTTATGCCCGCCCCCGCGTCACGCTCCTTGACGCGTTTGCCGGTCCCGGCCGCTATCAGGACGGCGAGCCGGGCTCGCCCGTCTTCATCCTTGAACGTCTGCTGAACCACAGCGCGGTCGACCGCATGCACCTCAGTCCGCGGCGTGTGCACCTGATCTTCATCGAGAAGGACCCTGCCCGGCACAACCATCTGATGGGCGAACTCCACGCTCACTTCGGTCCGTTGCGGGACCTGCCGGTCCACCTCGAGGTCCAGCGCGGTGACGCCGGCACCGACAGCATGCCCCTGCTGACCCGGCTGGGTGCCTGGGGCCACCCCATCCTCGGCGTCTTCGACAGCTGGGGCAGTGTCAATGTTCCGCTGGACGTGATGAGGCGCATCGCCTGCAATCCCTCCAGCGAGGTCGTCACCACCTTCGGACCCAACTGGTTCAGCCGTCGCGAGAACCTCAACCCGGATGTCCTCGACACGGTCTTCGGCGGCCGGGCGTTCTGGGCGCCCGCGGATGCTGAACTGCGCCCCGACGAGCGGTGGCGCGTGTGGCTGTCGACCTACCGGGACGCGCTGCGCCGGTCGGGCTTCCCGTACCAGCTGCAGTTCGAGCTCGTCCCCCGCACCGGACAGCCTCTCTACCTCGTCTTCGGCACCGGCAGCACGGCCGGCCTGAAGGCGATGAAGGACGCCATGTGGAAGGTCGACGACCGGGATGGCGAAAGTTTCCGCGACCCGCGCACGCGCGGGGCCATCCCTGACGGCCAGATCGACCTGTTCCAGGCGGCTGGGCTCGCCGACACCGAGCTTCTGGAACTGGTCGCGCAGCGCCTGTCGATGGGACCGGCGACGGTGGAGATGGTGGGCGAGTGGCTGCTGGCCGAGACCTCGCGCTGGCTGCCGAAGCACGCCCTGCAGGCCATACGGGAGATGCGACAAAACGGTCAGGTGACCCTGCTCTCCAGTGGGAAACTCTCGACGAAGAGCCAGGTCAGCCTGCCCGCCTGAAACGGCATCCGTCCAGGGGCACTCTGGTCCGCAGATCAGACGTGGACGCGTTCCTCGGGGTATTCACGGACCCGCAGAGCGGCAGGGAACTGGCTGATCTCCTTGTGTTCCTTGCCCCAACGGGACCCGAGCTGCTTCACGAACGCAGCGCAGCCGGACTGCCGGGACCTGGCCACCACGTCCGCCGCCCAGGCCAGGTGCATGGGGCGGGCCCCAGGCCCGGATTCGCCCCCGACGATCACCCAGTCGATGCCTGTCAGATCCAGGCCGCTCAGCGGGCCGAGCAAGGGCTCGCACGACAAGAACCTCACTGCGGCCGGCACCTGGCGCAGATCCTCGATGCGGGGCAGTTCCTTCGCGCTCTCCACCGAGACGCCCATCCAGAGGTTCGCCGGCCATTCCAGCTTCCCGGCGATCTGCCGCAGGCGTCTGGCCCGTTTGGTGAGGACCTGGTAGGTGTGCTGCGGCGTCTCAGTGATCACCTCGAAGACCTGCCGGACGTAGTCAAGTGGCACCCGGGCGTGGAACAGGTCGCTCATCGAGTTGACGAACACCGTCCGTGGGCTCTTCCACCCGTACGGCACCCGCAGGGCGTCCGGATGCAGCGTCAGCCCGAAGCCCGGCCCTGACGTACGCGGATCACCGTCGGCTTGGTATTTGGCCGAGCCCATCGCCTTCAGCCGCTTCGCCAGGGTCAGCGCATAGCAGTGATCGCATCCAGCGGAGATGCGGTCGCAGCCCGTCGTCGGGTTCCACGTCGCCTCGGTCCACTCGATCGCGCTGCGGTCACTCACTAGCCGGCCCTCCATCCCCTCGAACCGTGCCTCACGTCGGCGGCCCGGTCACAGGCGCTGCATCCCCAACGACGTGTCGCATCACCGGACACCGGCATCCAACCACCTGGTCGGCGCACGGTAGCCACTAACTTAATAATAGAACGTTTGTCTTAATTTTTGGGGATGGTGGGCCAGCGCAAACCAGCCACCCTGCCAACGGTCGGCAAGCGGTTCCGGCTTGTTGACGGCGTTTGCTGACAGCCAGAACCTGATGCACCGTGCCCGCAGCCCGGCTGATGCGCAGGCTGCGGGCGCGTGCCGGGGCCTACTCATCCGCGTCGGCGGCCGGGCTGTGCCCGGGCGTGGACGGTGTGCTCGGTCAGGTGGGCGAGGACGGTGTGGTTGGCCTCCCAGCCGTCGGCGACCTGGGAGGCGGCTCCGGGTTGTGCGGGGTCGTTGGAGGGGTGGGCGTCGAGGAGTTCGGCGATGCCGGCGCGGGCCACGACGATGCAGGCGTGGCGGTGTCGTGAGGTGAGGACGCACAGGCGGCCGGCTTCCAGGTGGAAGGCGGAGGCGTCGCCGCGGCCGGAGAGGGGGTGCAGGACGACGGTGACGCGGAATTCGCAGCCTTGGAGTCGGTTGGCGGTGTCGATGGTGACGCCGTGGAGTTGGGGGTACTGGCGGGCCAGGAGGGCGCGGATGTGGTGGGCCTGGCTGCGGTGGGCGGTGCCGATGGCGATGTCCCCCGGCTGCAAGACGTGGCCTTCGGGGTTTTCCTCGCAGGTGGTGGTGGCGCGCCGGGCCAGCAGCCGCTCGGCGACGCCGAGGACGGCCTGGAAGGCTTCGATGTCGTGCTGGCCGGTGATGCGGGCCGGTAGTTCGAACAGTGCCCATCCGGTTCGGGCGGCGTGTTCGATGACCTCGTCGATAGGGGTACGCATGCCGCGGATGGAGAACGTGAGGGTGCGGTCGGCTTCACGGCTTCCGGCGTGGAAGGGCGTGAAGGGGTAGAAGGCGTCGCTGATCAGGGGGACGGCTGAGGGCGGCAGGCGCCAGGACACGGGCAGAAAGTGGACGGGCAGGTCGGGGTTGTTGCCGAGCAGGACGGCGACCGCACTGTTCATGGGGTCATGGGGCAGGCCTTGGAAGCGGTCGGTTTCGACCGTGGAGAAGGGGTCGAGTTGGCCGGGATCTCCGACGAAGAGGGCCCGGTCAAAGAGGCCGGCGGTCCACAGAAGCATGTCGGAACGCATCTGGTAGGCCTCGTCGATGATCGCCCACGGCCATCGGCGGTCGGTGACCGTGGCCCATTTCATGGCGGTTCCCACGATGACGTCGGCCGTCTTCTCGAGGGCTTCGATGCGGGTGGCGATACGGATGCCGGGACGTGCCTGCAGGTCGTGCGGGACTGAGTGTTCCGTTGCGGTGAGCCGGGCGGTGCGCAGATGCGGGTGGTGCCGGGCGAGTCGTCGTACGAGTTGGTCGACCTGGCTGTTGGTCTGGGCGATGACGGGGCAGGGCGCGTTGGACTGGGCGAGCGCGTCGGCGGCTCGGGCGACCAGGGTGGATTTGCCGGCGCCGGGCGGGGAGTGCACGACGATTCCGCGGTGGGTGAGTGTGGGCAGTTGCTCCAGGATGGCGCGGGCGGCCGTGTCCATCTGCTGCTGCGGCGAGGGCTGGTGGGGAGGTGTCACTGTTCTTCCTCGCCCTCGCCCGCGTCCTCGTCGCTGTCGTCCGGCTGGTCGGCGGGAGGCCCGCCATGGGTCCAGGGGGTCTGTTCTCGTGAGGGGAATTCCGGCATCCGGTAGGAATCCGGTGCGATGGTGAACACGAGGAAGGCGCCGGCTTCGGGCAGGACGTCGTAGGTGGGACGGTCGGCGTGGCCCATGCCTGCGGTGATCTCGAGTTCGACGAGAGTGTCGCCGTCGGCGGGAGTGATCTCGCAGATCTTGTAGCCGGCCTTGCGGTAGGCGTGGCAGGACAGGAGCTGGCCGGGTTCCATGCGCAGTAGGTCCGTAGTGGACACGGTGAATCGGGGCCGCCATTGTGGCCGTCCGGTGGGCCCGCGACGGGTGTGCTTCGAGTCGATCGCGGTGACGGTGCCGCCGAAGGCTTCGCCGGTGGTGCGTAGTTCGGCTCGTGCGAAGGGGTCGTCGGCGGTGCGTTCGGCGGCGAAGGCGGCTGCTGCGTGTTCCATGTGGGCCAGGCGGACGGCGGCGGCGACGGCTTGGTCACGGGCCGGACGGGGGCGTCCGTCCTGGGCCAGGTGCAGGCATTCGTCGGTGAAGGCGGTGCGTTCGTGGTCCCAGCGGCGTGCGGTGCTCTTGGCTTCGGGGAGGGCCTGCAGGAGTGCGTAGGCCTGCCACAGGAGGTCCCAGGTGGGCTGCAGGTAGGCGGCCAGCAGGCGGTCGAGTTCTTGCAGGGTGCGGGTCTGCTCCTGGGCCAGGGCTTGGTGACGGGCGCGGGCGTAGGCATCGAACAGGGGCGCCAGGTGGTCGTTGTCGAAGGCGGCGTCGGTGGCTGGTCCCGCCGGGCGGTGGGTGGCCGGGTCTTCCGCCTCTAGTGCGGCGTCGCGTCCGGAGGCGGTGTGGCGGGGCGGGTCGATCCAGGCCAGCAGGGTAGCCAGGTCCTCGTCCTCGAGCGGGCTTTGGCCGCTGATCCAGTGCATGCCAAGGAAGCTGGTCATGGGGATGAGGGCGGCTGAGCCGGCCAGGTCGGCGCGGTCGGTGAGATAGGTGAGCCAGTGTCCCAGGCGCTGGACGGCCCGGGAGCCGGGATGGTGGTCATCGGCGGTGCGGAACCGCAGGTCGGCTCCGAGGTCTTTCAGGTGCTGCACGGTCTGGGGGTTGGGGACGAGGATCTGGGGGGCGTCGGTATAGCGGCGTCGGGCCGGCTTGCTGGAGGTGGCGGGCAGGTGTTCGCTGTGCCGCTGGCAGGCGTCGATGTATGCGGTGACGGCGTCTGCCAGAGAAGCGAGCATGGGAGTGGTGCTGCCTGAGGGCGGGGCGAGCAGGAGTTGGGGGCGGCGGGGATCGGTGCCCAGCATGACGGCCAGCGGTCGTGCGGCGGGCCCGGTCTGTTTCAGGGCCAGCAGCATCAGCGGCTGGTCGCTGAGGTGGAGATGGCGCAGCTGGCTGGCGCGTTGGGCGTTGCCGGTGGAGGCGGCGCGCATGCGCAGGAGCGAGGTGAGGCGGATCATGCGCTGTCCGTTTGGAGGTCTGCGTGGATGCGCTGTGCGTGGCGCAGGGCCTGGGTGAGGTCTTTCTGGCCCCGTGAGGGGTGCAGGTGCCCGTCGGTGAGGGCCAGGGCCGTGGCGATGGTGTCGATTCCCGCGAGGTCCTCGCGGACTGCGGTGCCCAGAGCGGCGGGCTTGCCCTGGTTGCGGGCCTCGGCACGGCAGTGAAAGGACAGGTCGCAGTGGTGGCGGCAGCCGGGGGTGTAGTTGGGCCGCACGGTGGCGAGCGCGGCAACGAGTTCACCGCGGGGCCGGGTCGGTTTCTGGTCGGGGCCGGGCGCCAGGTCGAAGGTGGTGTCGGGGGGAACTTTGTCCAGCAGTTCGGGCAGGCGCCGCAGTCTGCCGAGGTGGCGGCTCAGGTTCTTGATCTGCTTGTGGGCGCTGAAGGGCGTGGCGGTGGGGTGGCGGGTGAAGTTGCGCGGGTTGACCAGGACCACGGTGTCGGAGACGCGCTCTGGCGGGAGACCGTCCTCGGCGAGGAGTTCACGCAGGGCCAGGACGTAGGCGGCGGCCTGGGTCAGCGCTGCGGTGGCCTTGATGGGATCGGGCTGTCCGTGGATGACGGGGAAGGATTTGATCTCTACGACGTAGAAGACGCCCTCGCGCTGGAAGGCGATGACGTCGGGTTCGAGGTAGGCCTGGTGGCCGGCGACGGTCAGACGCAGTACGGGGTGGTCGAGCAGGGTGCGAGGGTCCGACCTGCCGTGTGCTGCTCTGCGGATACGCGAGCGGGTGTGGACGCGGCGCAGCCGCAGAGGGGACGTGTCGTCATCGCTGCCGACGCTGTTGACGTCCTCGTAGGACACCTCCGGCACGCTCAGGCCCAGGGCTTGGCGGAGCAGGGGCACCAGCGGGGCTCCGGCCTGGGCGGTGACCTGGCGTTCGAAGGCGATGCCGTAGTCGAGGGCGAGCTGGGATTTTCTCAGCGGCCGCGGGAGGTCCAGATGGGCGGCGAGGGCGTCTTTGTCGATGCCGGCCGCGTCTAGCAGGGAGCGGCGCTCGCAGCTCGGATTGGCGGTCAGCGCCGCCAGGGTGCGTGCATTGTGCGGGATGGGCGCAGCGGTTCCGCGTAATACGCCCAGTCGTTCGTCGAGCGAGCTCACTGATTTCCTTGGCGGGACAGGGCACAGCCGTGCTGGTTGCAGAGGTGGATTTACGAAGTACGCCGCAGGCGGGCGGTGTTGCGCAGGATGTTGCCGAAGATCTGCTCTGCGTCGCCGAGTTGCTGACGTGCGCGCTGCGCCGCTTCGGCGCGGGTGTCGGCGTCGTCGTCGGCGTGGATCTCCAGTTCCGCTGCGGCGGCCCGGCGCAGCGCGTCCAGGTCGAGCGGGCCCCGGGGGGCGTCGCCGTGGATGTTGCGGCTGTAGTGCAGCAGCAGCTGCTGGACGGGCTGCGGCATCCCGGCCTCGCTGGCGAGGCGTTCGGCGGCGTCCGCGAGCCGCACAGCTGAGGTGAGGAAGTGGACGCGCTGGGTGAGCGGTCCCACCAGGCGCTGCTCCAGTGGCCAGGTACTCAGGGCGAGCAGCGCGCGGGCCGGTGAGAGCAGGTCGAAGGTCAGCGCGGGACAGATGTAGTAGGCGCGGCCGTAGGGGGCGGAGCGGAAGGAGCGTTCCTCGTCGCGGCGCAGGGTGGTCATGCGGGCCGTGTTCAGCGGGGTGGAGAAGAACGCCTGGTGGACCTGGCTGAGCAGTTTGGGCGAGGCGGGGACGGTGAGCAGGGCGAGCGCCTGATGGACCTGGTCGCGTACGGGCACGTCCTGGTTGGGCTCGACGACTGCCGGCGCGGGCTCCGGCCGGACCCCTGGCTGCACCTCCGGCTGGGCCGTATCCGGGACCTCAGTGATCCCGCACAGAACGTTCCAGGCGTGTCGAGTGCGCGTCAGCTCCTCGCCCAGGAAGTGCAATTGGGCGGTGTCGTGTTGTGTGAGCGCCTGCCGGAGCGCTTCTTGCAGCTGCTGCATGCGCTTCTCGAGTGCGACCAGATGCTCATCCATGCCCGCATGCTAGCAGTCACTCGGATATTCCAGTTTCACTCCAGGAAAATATGAGGGTGGATCTGGTCGCGTACAGGAGCGACCAGGTGGGGCTCGACGGCCGTAGGCGTGACCGTCGGCCGGACCGTGTGCGGGACATCGCTGAGCCTGCCCAGAACGTTCCAGGTGAGTCGAGTGCGTGTCAAATTCACTTTCTTAAGGGGCACTTGGAAAGTAGCGTGCTGCGCGAGTGTCCGCCGGACCGTCTCCTGCAGCTACTGCAGGAGCTCGTCGAGATCGATCATGTGCTCGTTGATGCCCGGACGCTAGCAGAAACTCGGGACTACCAGTTTTACTCCAGGGAATTTGGTGTACAGTCCCGGGCTCATAAGGCACCACCGGTGCCCTCCTACGCCTCGCTTCCCAGAAGGGCGCACGAAGGCATGAGACTGCTCCACACTTCCGACTGGCATTTAGGCCACATCTTTCACGGGCACGCCCGCGAAGAGGACTTCGACGCCGTCCTGGCCGAGATCGTGGCCATCGCCCAGGAAAGCCAGCCGGATCTGATCGTCCACAGCGGCGATCTGTTCCACCACTCCCGTCCCACCATCCGGGCCATGTCGCGCGCCATGGACACCCTGATCGAACTCGCCGCCATCGCCCCCACCGTGGTCCTGGCCGGCAACCACGACTCCCCCGCATACTTCAAGTTCTTCGGCTCCATGAACGGCCCCTTGCGGGGCCGGGGCCTGTTCTTCGCCGACCGGTTCCGCCCGGCGGACGACGGCGGTGTCCTCACCTTCGACGCCTGCGGCGGTGAGCAGCGAATCCGCCTGGCCGTCTTGCCGTTCGTGCATCCGAACCACTTCTGGCAGCAGTCGGCGACCGGCACGTCGTACGCCGACTACGCCGAGGGGATGCGCGGGCTGCAGGCGGAGCTGATGAGAGCCATGCACGAGGGGTACGACCCCGACCGGGACATCCTGCTGTTCGCGGCCCATGTGTACGTCACCGGCGCCCAACGCTCCCCGAGCGAACGGGCCGTGGACGACGGCTTCGAGACCGGCCCCGAGAATCTTCCGGAGGTTTCCTACGCCGCTCTCGGGCACATCCATCGCCCGCAACCGGTGCGGGGCGCCAAGTGCATCGCCCGCTACGCGGGAAGTCCGCTCGCCATGGACTTCGGCGAAGCCGACGAATCCAAAAGCGTCGTGATCGTCGACGCCGACCCCGGACGACCGGTAAGGGCATTGCCCCGCCGGCTCTCAAGCGGCCGACGGCTGGCCCACTTCCCCGGGACCCTGGAGGAGTTGAAGGCCGCGGCCGCCCAGTACGACGGGACCTTCCTCAAAGCGGTGATCGCCGGCGAAGAGCCGGACGGGCTCCTCAGCCAGAAGATCGCCGAGATCGTCCCGAACGCGATCCTCGTCAACCCCGTACCGGCACGGGAGGCGGCCGCCGACGCTGTCATGGACGGTGATCCCGGCGAGGAGCCGGAGCTCCCCGACGCCTTCCGCGCCTACCTGGCATCCGAGGGACTGAGCGGCGCTGCCGCAGAGTCCACCGTCACCGCATTCACCCACCTGCTCAACGAGCTCGACGACGAGACGCTGCCCCCGGTCCCGGCCGAGGAAATGCTCCGCGCTGCGCTGGACAACACCTGGACGGAGGCGTCGTGAAGCCCAGCCGGCTCATCGTCAGCGGAATGCGCAGCTACCACGGCACCTGCACCATCGACTTCACCGGGAAGCGCCGGTTCGCCATCCTGGGCCCTACCGGCGCCGGCAAGTCCACTGTCCTCGATGGGTTTGTCTTCGGCCTGTACGGGGCGAGTTCGTGGTCGAGTAAAGCCGAGGAAGCCTATGAGCTGATCAGCACCGGCAGCCCCAGCATGCACGTGACGTTCGAGTTCTCCGTGAACGGCCGCCCGTGGCGGGTGCGGCGCACCCTGTATGCAAACCACAGGAAGCCGCAGGCTGTTCTGGAGTCCATGGCCGAAGGCGGCGCCGACCTGCGGGTCGACAACATGCGCGCGGTGACAGAAGCCGTCACCCAGCTCATCGGGCTGGACTGGAAGGGCTTCGTCAGTACGGTCCTGCTGCCCCAGGGGAAGTTCGACAACCTGCTCAAGGCGAACAAAGGCGACCGCGCCGACATCCTGCGGCACGTCTTCGGCATCAACGAACTGGAACGTGTGCGCAAGCACGCCGGCGTTCGACTGGAACGCTTGAGCGCGGGCATCCTCGACGCCAGGAGTGCCCGGGCGGACCTCCTGCGAGATCCCCATGCCGTCGCCACACAGGCGGCGCTGGATGTGGAGCGTACGCGTGGCCTCGCGGCCAGCCGGCGTGAGCGGCTGGCCGCTCTGCGCGCGGCACAGGGGCGGGCCGTCGCACACAAGCACCGAAAGGCCGCTCTGGACAAGGCGGCACGGCTGCTGCGTGAGCGCAGCGTCCCGGATGCGGCTGTCACCCTGGCCACGCTGGCCAAGGTGACGACGGAGCTCGATGCCGAAGCCGCAGCGCAGGAAGCGGCCGGACGTGATCTGAGCCTGAAGCTGGAGGTGGCGCAGGCCGCCCTGGAGGCGGCCACGCGGGCCGGTGACACGGTCCGGTCCCTGTCCGGTGCGGTGACTGTGTTCTCCGGCCTGCCGGGCCGTACAGCGGGGTTGGACGCCCTGATGCAGCGGCTTGAACAGGAGCAGCTGCAGCACGGCGAACATGAGCAGGAGCACACGCAGGCACAGCAGGAGCTGGCCGAGCACGAGCAGCGCCTGGCGGTTCTCGTCGAGGAAGCCGACCTGGCACAGCATGCCGTCACCCAGGCCCGCGCACATACCGACCAGATCCAGGAGGCCGTCCGGGGCCCGCTGCAGGAAGCCGCCGCCGCGGCGGCACATCTGCAGTCGGCCAACACGGCACTCGAGGCAGTCGAGGAGCAGCGCGGCCGCGTCGGCAAGCTGGAAGCTGAGCTACGTCAGCTGCGCGGGGCACGGGAAGAGGCCGAGGAGGCGCTTGCTGCGGTGGAGCGCGGCGAAGCCGCCCACACGGCGGGTTCCGCTCTGGCGCCAGGGGACGCGTGCCCGGTCTGCGTCCGGCCCCTTCCGACCGACTTCACTCCCCCCTCCCCGCTGGACGGCAAGGCGCTTGGCAAAGCCAGAGGGAAGCTCACCAAGTCCTCGAAAGCCGTGAACACAGCTGTCACCGCCGCAGCGGAGGCAACAGCCACGTTGAGCGCGACCGAGCAGACGGCCCAGAAGCATCAGCGCGCGCATCTGGCCGCCCTCGAGCGCATGGACATTTCGCTGCTTCAGCTGCAGGAGCTGGTGGACACGATGCGGCCGGACGTCGTGCCGGGCGTGGCCACGACTCTGGACACGCTGAGCCGGCAGACGGCCGCGCAGGCGCGTGTCCTCGCGGGCAGCGACCCCAAGAACCGGGCCCAGATCACCCGTGCGGTCAAGACACTCGTCCAGCCGCTGCGCGCTGCGGAAGCAGAAACGCTCGCGGCCCACACGAGCGCCCAAGCGGAGCTGGCGACCGCGCAGGCCGAGAAGGAGGCGGCCCGGGCCGACCTCAAACGCCAGCGCGGCCGCTTGCAGCGTGAACGCAAACGGCTGGAGAAGACCCAACTGCATTACGAGAGCGACCTGCAGACACTGCTGACCGAGGTCGCCGGCCTCCCGGCCTCGGTACGACCCGTCCAGGACACACCGCAGGACCTCCCCTCCCCGAAGGACATCGCCTCAGCGCTGGAGACAGCCGGTCAGCGCCTTGCACAGCTCGAACAGACAGCACAGGCACGCGACGAAGCACAGCAGGCCCTCACCGAACACGCCGAGCTCCGGCAGGCCCTGGACGGACGGCGCCAGCGCAAGGTGGAGACTCCCACCCGTAATCTCCTCAAGAAGCTGGAACGTTGGGCGGACGCTGCCACCGACGCGGACAGTCTCCTTGACGGCGAGGCACCCAAGGAACTGCCTCCTGTCCCGGACGGATCCGACCTGGTCGTCGTCGTCGACTACTACCTGGCCCTCGCCTCCCTGAGTCGGCAACTGGCGGGCGCACTGGAACAATCCGGGCAGCGAGCCACGAACGCCATCCA
The DNA here is from genome assembly GCF_043199955.1 of Streptomyces sp. NPDC048514. Taxonomy (NCBI): domain Bacteria; kingdom Bacillati; phylum Actinomycetota; class Actinomycetes; order Kitasatosporales; family Streptomycetaceae; genus Streptomyces; species Streptomyces sp. NPDC048514. The sequence continues at coordinate 28,438 of NZ_JBICWT010000006.1, forward strand.
CGCGTTCGAGAAGGACCTCACCCTCCAGGCGGGGGCCGGCGCCGACGAAACCGACGATGACCCGGGTTTCCCGGTGCCGGAGAAGAGCGACCTGCTGGCACCCGCCGTTCTCGACCCGCTCAGCCGCAAGACGAGCGACGCGGAAACGGCGCACGATAAGGCCAAGTCCGACCTGCGTACCGCACGGTCCCAAATCCCCTACGCCGAGGCACTGGACGCTGCCATCACCGCCGCGGATGAACAGGCCGCGGTGTGGAGGAGAGTGAGGGACCAGCTCACCGACACGAAGTTCCTCACCTATCTCACAGACCAGCGCACCCATGCGCTGCTCCGCTACGGGAGCAGAATCCTCCAGCAGATCTCCACCGGGCTCTATGCGTTCACTGAGGACTTCAAGATCGTGGAGTCCGCCACGAATCTCACGCGCGGCCGAGAGACGCTCTCCGGCGGGGAGAAATTCCAGACCTCCCTCGCGCTGGCACTGGCATTCGTGGAACTTCACAACCGCAGCAACAGCAAGCTGGAGAGCCTGTTTTTGGACGAAGGGTTCGCCTCCCTGGACTCCGACCGCCTGGAGGCCACTCTTCCCGTCCTGAGCAATGCTGCAATCCAGGACAAGACCCTCGCGGTCATCAGCCACCTGTATCCGGTGGCCGACGCCGTCGAAGACGTGCTGTTCGTCGAAAAGACCGCCCAGGGCTCCACAGCCACCTGGCTCACGCCGCAACAACGCGCCACGACCATCCGCGACGGGATCCGGCGCATGCTGGAACACGCCTGAGCAACACCGGGCCGGCCAGCAGTGTCGCCGAGGAACCGCCCGCCCCAGGGCAGCACCGTGGGACACCGGTAGCTCTCCTCCCTTCCTGCACCCGGCCAATCCCGTACTTCCTCCCGGCGCATGCAGGCGCCCCAGGAAGCCCTGCGGCCGGCGCTGACAAGCATTCAGCTCAGCGCCGACCGCAGCCTTCCACCCCAGGTGCCGCAACAAGGCCGGCCAGCGCCGGGCGGCCCCGATGCCCCGGCATAAGCCTGCCCCTTGGAGCAGCCGGGCCTTCGAGAAGCACACCCCCTCCCAGCGAAGTTGCCGACGCTCGCAGCCGGTACGGGCTGACGGCTCCGCCGTACCCGCCCTCCCCCGGCATGACGCCGCATCACGGCCCTGACAAACGGCCGGTAATGCCAGTGCCGTCCGCCTTCTGGCACCGCCAACGCCCGGCGCAGGCACGGCACTTCCGGTCTTTTCCACGATTCGTATCCATGTAAGGAGCAGACCGCATGAGTGACTCTTCTGCCGGCACGCAGGGTGCCGGCAAAGCGGTGTTCACCGCCCGCACGGGGCGGCTGGCTGCGCTGCCACGGTTGCTGTCGCTGGACCAGAGCGGCGAGCTGACTAGCGCGCACGTGAAGCTGGTCGCCACGGCCGTGGGCCGCTCGGAGCGGGCGGTGTGGCGGTGGGTCGCCGAGGCGCGCGCCACCGGCCACGTCGATGCAGCGTCCCGGACACGGTTCCGCGTCACCCCTGAACTGCGGCGGCTGCTGGTGGTGTGGGGAGGCAACGCCTCCGCCGTGCACCGTGAGCTTAAGCAGCGGGCCCTGGACGATCCCCGGCTGCCTGCGACCCCGTCGCTGTCGACGCTCCACCGGGCGCTGCGCCGGGACCTGACGCCCGGGGAGCGGGCCGGGCTCGCCAAGGGGGAGGCCGCCCGGCGGGCCTTCGACGTGTTCGGGCAGCGCCCTCCCGCGCACCGCAACGCCGCCTGGGAGGGCGACCACAAGTGTGTGCCCGTGCGCGTGCTGCTCGAGGACCAGCTCGTGCAGCCCTGGGTGACCTGGTTCATCGACTGCCACACCAAAGTCATCACGGGGGTGGCCGTGACCCCCCACGCCCCCAGCGCGGATGCGGTGCTGGCGGCCCTGCGGATGGCCCTGGACCGTTCCGATCCCTTCGGGCCGGCCGGCGGCCTGCCGGGCCTGATCAGGGTGGACCGCGGCAAAGAGTTCCTGTGTGCCACCGTCGCCTCGGCCCTGGGCGCCTTCGCCGTGCCCGTCGTCGATCTCCCGGCCTACAGCCCGCACCTGAAGGGCACCATCGAGGCGCTCAACGGCGCGGTCGAGGACATGCTGTTCGTCTCCATGCCGCGCTACGTGCACCGGCAGACGCTCACCGGCGGGCGCACCGCGGATCCGGACGAGCCCGCGCTCTCCTTCGAGGCGTTTGTGGAGCTGCTGCTGAAGTGGGTGCACTGGTGGAACACCGAGCACCAGCCCAGGGCGCTGGGCGGCCGCACCCCGATGCAGGCGTGGTCGTGCGATCCCACTCCCCTGCACGACGTTGCCGCCGAGCAGCTGGCCCATTTCGGGCTCGAGGACGACGGGCGCACCCGCACCATCACCACGCAGGGCGTGCAGTGGCGCAACCGCCACTACATCGCCCCCTGGATGGTCGGCCAGGCCGGCGTCCGCGTCGTGGTGCGCCACCTGCCCCACCACGACATGATTATCGAGGTCTTCGGCCTGGACGGTGTGCACCTGGGCAGCGCCGTCCTGGCCGAGGCGGCCAGCGAGGAACAGGTCAACAAGGTCCGCAAAGCCCGCACCGCCAAGGCGCGGCGGCTTCGCGCGGACATGAAGGCCGCCGCACGGCTGCGCCGCGAGCGCTTCGAGGCCGTCACCACCGCCGCCCCGCCCGAGCGTCTGGGTGCGCTGACCGAGGCGGAGGCCGAGGCAGAACTTGCCGAATCGGATGTCACGGACCTGCGGCGGGCCGATCCCGGCTACATCCCGCACCAGCCCGTCCCGGACGGCTGGGCCCGCCCGGTCCCCCCGGCCGCGGACGAGCCGGGAAACGACACCTCTGAGGAGAACGCGTGAGCGGCGACATGGACTACGGCAGGCTGCCCGCAGAGGACGAGGACCACTTCCACCGCCTCGATGCGCACGCCCGTCCTTCCCTCCTGTTCCACCAATGGCGGGGCCGGCGACGGTGGCGGTGGCGGGGCAGTCACCCGCCCAGCAGCCGCGGGAGACTCGGGCGGCGTCGCTGAGGCCCGGGCGGCCGGCTCACCCTTGTTCCAGCGCGACGGCAACGGCGCAGCTGGTCCATACCGTCCCTGCCCTCGAGATTGCGTCCGAGGAGGCCGCCGCTCTGGCCGTTCTCGCGCACCCGCTCATCGCCGGAGCACTGAGCGTGCTGGCCTTAACCCGGGCCGGTCTGGGCAGCCTGCGCTTCACCCGCGACCTCGACATCACCGGCGACGTCTGTGCCATCAAGCTCCACGGGGTCGGCCATCGGCACTGCCCGCTGCACGCCGTTCCTGCCTGGGCACGCCCGCTGCTGGCTGGCGCTCGCGCCCACCACCGCCTGACGGCCCACCCGCCCGCAGACGGCGTGTTCGCCCCCGTCATGGTTGCCGAAGCACGCCATCTGCGCGCGCACGCCGGACGTCTGCCCCGGCTCGACCTGTCACTGCCCGCCAGCGCCCTTGTCCCGTGAGCTGTGCGCCCCGCCCGCCCTGCGCAGCAGGGACACGGCAGCTGATGCAGGTGGCGGATGCTTCGCCCGCGGGGTGGTCGGGCTCCGCAGCGGCGTCTGTTCTCTCCCGACGGAAGCACAGGCAGCCTGTTCAGGTGGACTTGGGCACGGGAGCCTTTCTGCGCGCCGCGGCAGCCCTGCGGGCCTGGGCTCGGGCAGCGTGCTGGTGCTCGAGTGCCTCACGGGTGCGTTTGGGGATGACCAGTTTCATCTTGGTGGCAGGCGCTACGAAGGTGCTGGCGCCGGTGCCGTAGCGGCCTTTGCGGGTGTCGCTGTCGGTCTTGTAGAGCAGGACGTCGACGATGCCGAGGGCCCGCAGGCTGGTCAGGACGCGTTGGACGTCGTCGATGTTGCGCCAGTCTCGGGTGTAGACGCAGATGGGGCGGCGCGTGTCGTCGCTTTTGGTGCGGGCGTTGATGAGCGTGGCCGCCTTGCTGCGGTAGCCGAGGAGGCCGTCCTCGGTTGCGGTGCGGATCGTGGCCCAGGAGCGGTCGAGGAGGCTGAGCGGGGTGAACCAGAGCCACTTGCCGCTCCAGGGGTGGTCGTCCTCGGTCAGGGGGGTGTCCGGGGCGGCGGCCCATAGCCAGTGCTCGGTCGTCTCGCGTGACGGGGTGTCCTGCTGGGCCGATGGGGCGGTCTTGACGATCACAATCGGCACTGTATGCGAGGTTTATTGGTTTTTTCGCTTATTTACCCGTTATGGGCCTCGTGGAACGGAACACCCTCCGATGGCGCCGTGACCTGGCGCTGACCGCGTGCTGCGCAGCCGCCGTCGCGGAAGCGGACCGCACTGGCGAGCCGGGCCAGCGAGCCGCCCGCCTCATCGACTGCCTGGGAGTCCTGCGCTCGGCACACGGCGCCGGTGCAGCCGCCGCCTTGGACATGCATGCGCTGCGGCGCGGCTTGCGCCACGGACTTGCGCCCCTCCTGCCTGCCAGCGGCGAGGAAGAAGGTGACCCGCTCGGCGAGATGAGGCTGCTGGACCAGGACGGCCTGCTGTGCGACGCCGTGGAGGACCTGGGCCGCGAACACCTCGTGCCTCAGCAGGCGTTGATGGAGTACTGGCCCTGGGCGCGCTTGCGTGCCGAGCAGGAGGAGCAGCAGCTGTACGCGGAGATCCGGCGGCTTCCGCCCGACGACTACGCGAAGGTGCGCGAGCTGCTGGCGAGTGATCCGGTGGCGCAGCAGGGCGTGCTGTGGGAGAAGTGGGACGGGCTGTGGGGGCGGTTCGGATTCTTCGAGCCGGTTGCGTCCTGGCCGTGGTGCAACGCGGCGGGCTGGTGCTTCCCGTGTCCTGCCTGTGCCTGGCCGATGCGCGCACAGCCCGCCGGGCAGGGGGTCTTCGCCGTCGCGTGCGACGCCCATCTGCTGGAGGGGGTGCAGTACACCTACCGCCCGGTGCGGGGCAGCAGCGGCCCTCCGGTCCTGGAGGGCGGCGGGGCCTCAGCCGGTCGAGTGGAGGGCTTTCCCGCTGCCGGCGACTACTTCGCGGTCTCCCGGACGATGTGGCGGTACATGACCCTGCCGGGGCGCATGGAATTCGCGATCCGGGACGCGCTGACGGGGATCGCCGGTCTCGACGTCCTCATGTACCCCGGCAGTGACCGCTACGACCTGCGCATCACAGCCGCCGAGCCGCTGGTGGCCAAAGAGTGGCGGGTGGATGCGAAGGCGTGGCGATCTTTCGGGGCCCTGGCCGATGCCCTGCTGGAGCGTCCCGTGCTGGCCGCGCCGGTGCCGCTGACGATCGTGGTCCCCCACCGGCAGCGGTCCGACCTTCCGCTGCTGCAGGCGCGCCTTGCGGGGCGGCGGGACCTTGAAGTGATGACCGACAAGGACTTCGTCGCCGAGGTTCTTCGCTGGTGCCGGGGTGAGTGGTGAGCGGCGATGTCCGTGAGGCGTTGCAGCGTTGCGCCATCGCGGCGTATCTCGCCCTGTCCGAGCAGTACTTCGCATTCGAGACCGTCGATGGCCGTCGCGGTGTGCCGCTGGACTTCGCGCAGATGTTCGCCGCCCGGCGCACCGATGCATGGGGGAGGTGGCTGTCGCTGCCGCGCGCCGAGTACGAGCTGGTGGGCCGGCTGTGGCAGGCACTGAAGCAGGAGGGGGACCTGGCGCAACCGGACACGTTCCGCGAGGCGGTCTTGGAGTACGCGGTAGCTCCCACTGCGCTGTTCCGGATTCCGGGAGAGTCGAACGCAGATGAGACCCACTGGTTGGTGGCCTGCCACGCGCAAGAGCCCCTCGTCCTGGCCGAGCATCTCGTCCAGGAGGCCGAGGAGTACCGGGCCATGCTCCACAGGGTGCTGCCGACGGCCGGTGAGGGCCTGTGGTCCTTCGGGCGGGAGCGTCTGTACACAGTGGAGATTCCTGCCAGCGAGAAGGACGCCTTCGTGGCCCCGGTCCGGTTGCACACCGAGCCGTTCCTTGAGGAGGTGAGGCTGCCGCGACAAGCGGTGATGGACCGCGTGGTGGGCCAGGCAATCGCCAAGCCGGAGAAGTTCGGGTGGAAACCGGGTCTGCTTCAGGGGTTCTTCGACCGGCTCACCGACGCCTACGGGCGCACGGCGGCAGAGTTGCGGCTGCCCGCGGGGCCGATGACGCTGCTGAATGCGCCCACCGGAGTGGGCAAGAGCGTGCTGATGCGGGATGCGGCGCACCTGCTGGCCGCCGGCGGACAGGGCCCGGTCCTCATCGTGGTGGGCCGCATCCGTGAAGGCCTGCAGACCGCCGAGCAGTTGGCCGCGGAGAACGGGCTGGTCGAGGAGACGGCCGCCGCTGTCCGGGAGGCTGCCGAGCGGTCCGGCAAGCCGCTGCGTGTGGTGGCGTGGGTGGCGTCCTCACGCCACGACGACCAGGCCGCGCTCGCATTCGCCCAGGGCCGTGAGGACCGCTTCGAGCAGTTCGCCGGTGGCTGCGAGATGACCGGCTGGCAGGTGGACGGCCCGCGGCTGGACCGCACCAGGCTCCCCTGTGCCCAGATGGAGTGGGTCGCCGGTCCCGCCGAGCCGGAGCAGGCCGGCAAGCATCTGTGCCCGCGTATGGGTGTCTGCCGGCGCTTCGAGCACATCCGGCAGGCCGCCGAGGCCGACATCATCGTCACCAACCACCACAACCTGATCCGTGGACGCTGCAAGGTGCCCGTCGAGGTGGACGGCGAGCGGATCGTCCATGACATGAGTGTGCTGGAGTTCGTGCTGCGGCGCTGCCGCGTCGTCATCATCGACGAGGTCGACGCCTTCCAGGCGACCTGGTGCACGCAGGGCGCGCAGGAGTTCACCCTCATCAGCCGCGGGCGGGGCCACGCGGGGCGGCTGGAAGAGGTCGACCGGCACCGGGGCGGCCTGTCGGCGCTGGAGAACCTGCTGGTGACCGGCCCGTTGATGGAGGCGCGCCGGCTCAGCGAAACCTTCCTGGACAACGTCCTTACCGGGCACCTCTACCTGGACTCCGAGCAAGAGCGGCAAAATCGCCCGGGCTCCGGCTGGTACATGGTGGGCAAGAAAGATGCCGAGCTGTGCCGCCTGCTGACCGGCGCCTCGGCGGATGCCAAGATCACCGAAGCGGTGCACCAGGCTTACCTGGCCCTCTTCCCCGGCGAGCGGTCCGGTGCCGAGCTGCCGGCGGGCTGGCAGCCGCTCGCCGATCAGATCCGCCAGGCCCTGGCCGGCAAGGTCAAAGGCACCCGCCGCAGCAGAAAGCTCGCGGTCTTCAAGCACTCCATCGCCCGCATCCTGGCCGACGCGCCGTTCCACGTGCCCGCCTCCCAACGCGCCGCTGTGGTCAACGACCTCCTCGTGCGGGCCTGGCTCGGGGCGCTCCACAACGAGCTCCACACCCTGAAGTGGTCGATCCTGCCGCTGCTCGGTCAGTTGAACGCTGCCACCGACCTGGTCTCCACCATGGGGCTGCTCCCCCGCGACGAGCCGATTCCCTACGGGCCGCTCGGACAGAACCTGTACGGGTTCAAGCTCGACAAGAACGCCAGCGGCACCGGCCGCCTCTCGCTGCAGTCCCTGGGCGGCGATCCGCACACCTCCACCGTCCGCCTCGGCGACACCGTCGCGCTGGCCACCGCCGGAGTACGGCGCAGCGTCCTGGGCCTGTCCGCCACCGCGTTCTTCCCCAAGGCCGCCCTGCAGCACGTGCATGCCCTGCCCGCCTATGTGATGACCGACGCCGCTCCCGGCGCGGTCACCGCCCACGCCGGGAGCGTGTCGTCCACCGATCTGGGCTGGCAGCCCATCTCGATCGGCGGCGTGGAGGAAAGACACAAACCCTCCGAGCTGCGCAAGCTCGCCGAGCGGCTGTGGCACACCCAGCTGTCGTCACACCTGGAGAAGGTCGCCCGCAACGACCCGCTGCGGGAGCTGGCGCTGCTGGCCGGGAACTCCTACTTCCACGCGGCGGTGATGGCCGCCGGGATCGCGGCCGCGTGCGGCCGCCCGGAATGGGTCGCGGTCCTCGTCAGCAGCAACCAGGCCGCTTCCGGGAAGGCTGTGAATCTGCCCGAGGGCGTGGTGCGGGTGACCATCGACGAACTCGAGGACCTGCCCGCCACGCACCCACGGGTGAAGGTGATCTGCGCGCCGCTGTCGGTGGTCTCCCGCGGCCTGAACATCCTCATCCCCCACACCGACCGCTCGGCGCTCGCTTCGGTGTGGGTGGGCGTGCGCCCCCTAACCCACCTGCACGAGCCGGCCGTCATGTACGCGAGCATCAACGCCTGCGGCATCGCCTCCGGCACCATCAGCGCCGATCCCGCCGGCATGCTCGCCTCCCAGCGCACCGCAGCCGTCCGCCAGCGGGAGTTGCTGCTGCGCACCGACCCGCGGTTCTCCCGCATGCCGAAGTTCCTCAAGACCGAGATCCTGGCGGGCATCCTCGTCGAGCTCATCCAGCTGGCCGGGCGCGCACGCCGCGGCGGCACCCCCGTCGAGCTCTACCTGGTCGACCACGCCTTCTTCAACCAGCAGTTGGGCTGCGACTTCCCCCGGCTGCTGCGCTCCTACTACGGCCAGCTGGATGCGGAGGAGCAGGACATCCTGCGCCGCGTCTACGGCTCCACCCTCACTGCCTGGCTCGACCTCGCCCACAGCGAGGACCTGCTGCCCAACGCCGTCACCCTCATCCCCGCCCCGCCCCCGGATGCCCAAGGACCCCCGTAATGCCGTCGAATGACATTCGCATGTCCATGCTGGCCGCGCCGTTGACCAGCTCGTTGATGGGCACCGTGTGGCTGTACCGGTTCCCCGAGAAGATCGAGCCCGAGTGGAAGAAGCTGCGTGCCATTTACCGCGGCAAGACCGGCTCGAAGGCCAACTTGCCCTATGCCGGGCTGCTGATGGTGCTGCGCGCCAGCGGCGCCACCAGCGCATCGTTGTATCCCACCAGCAAGAGCAAGCCGCCGCAGTTCCTTGCCCTGTCCAAGAAGCTGCCACCGGCCCATCTGAGGGCCGCGGTCGCGCTGTGGGAGCAGGCGCTGCTGCAGACCCCTCAGGACGAGATCTCCCTGGCCCACCCCAGTGACCTCGCCGACCTGTTCGCCTCGGAGGAGCCCGAGCAGGTGGCGGTGTGGGACCACGTCCGTGTCGGGCCGCACGCGGTGGACGCCGACGGCTGGGTGTGGGACGCGGCCAGCTGGAACCTCGCCTCCCTCCTGGCCCGGACCGACCTGACGGCGGATGGCCGCAGTATCCCGCTTCGCCCGGACACCGAGAACAACATGATGGTCTGGGACACCGAACACCTCTGGTCAAACACCTGGCTCGAGGCCCGCCCGGCCAAGGAGAAGACAGGCGAGACCGGGGCAGACGAGGCGGCCCAGGAGGCGGAGGAGTGGAAGGTCAGGCGCCACTACGCCGCGCTGCGGGTGGAAGTGGCGATGAAGTCGCTGCACTCCCTTCCCGTTCCGCTCGTGGTCATGACACCGCGCGTGTCGAGACTGAGCAATCAGATCAACGGCGCCCGCACCGCCTGGTGGGCGCCCCGCTCCCCCGCCGCCCCGCTGCTGCGGGTTAATCTGGGCGGCAGGGGCAAGTACACCCACCTCGAGCACACCAGCCGCCTGGCCCTGAACGCCTGGGTACGGCTGATGGACGACCCGGTCTTCCCACGCAGCGCTGACGACAACGAATTCCTTCCCCTCAGCGCCCTGGACCTGTCCGGCAAGCCGGGCAACTTCCGCGCGCTGATCCCTTTCTCGAAGTCGTTCCCCATCGGCAAGGGCGTCGGCCTGCACACCATCACCGCCCTCGCCGAGCACCTGTCCACCGTCACCGGGCAGGACCTCGTCCACGGCCGACAGGTCGCCAAAGTCCTCTCGGTGGGCGCCCGCAAGACCGAGTACGGCCGCGATGCCACCCTCCTCGACGACGCCAGCCTCAAAGACATCCTGGCCGCCGCCGGCTGCTCCAAGCTGCGCGTCCTGGCCCTGTACCAGCACCAGGACATGCGCACCCGCATGCAGCGCCTGCTGGCCTACCACTTCAACCAGCCCCACCTCGCCGACGGCATGCCCGACGACGAAATCGTTCAACTCGGCTGCTGCACCGAGGTGTTGCTGCACCGGGCCCCCGAGCTGCTGTCCCACGGCAGCCACCACGACCGGCGCGGCGCGCTGACCGACGCCCTGCCCGGGCTGGAAGCCGAAGACACCGGAGTGCTGGCCCTGGTCGAGACCGAGTACGACGCCAAGGAATGGGGCCGCAAGCGGCGCGCCGCCCGCCGCGGGGAGGACGGCACCGTCGACCCGTACACGCTCGATGCCAAACCGGAGGTCTCCCGCCACCTGGCACGGCACGGCGTCATCGCCCAGTTCCTCACCCCCGAAACCAGAAAGCGGCGCTCGAAGAAGAAGGAACGCGAGGCCCAGAGCCCGCTCGAGGCCCTCGGCATGGAGCTCGCCGCGGACTTCCCCGGCCACCACGCCATCGGTGACATGCTGCGCGCCGCCGGCCTGGTCCATCCCCGTCTGACCCGCGCCATCTCCACGGGACATGGGCTCAAGGACCGCGTCGCCCACCTGGGCCTGCACATGCGCGCCCAGCTCGGCGAGAAGCACACCAACCGCACCGAGGAACCCAAACTCATGTGGGTCCTCACCGCGTTCGTGCCGGTCGGCGAGCAGTGGAAGGCCCTCGCCTACCTTCCCGCCGGCCGAGGCGGCCACGGCGGCTGGTTCAACTACGCCCGCGCCCAGGGTCTGTCGCGCAGCCGGCCCATCCCGGAGGGCAGCCGCGGCGACGACACCCTGCCCCGCCGCATCGACCACGCCCTGTACGAACTGAGCCGGCACCTCGAGTGCGGCTACGTCCTCTACGTCTCCGGCGACTCCACCCGCCCCGTCTGGCCTTTGCTGTCGAACAAGAACGCCGACCTGCTCCCCGACGACAACGGCCTGGCCAACGGCAGGCCCGCCCTGCCCGGAGCCACCCTTGCGCCTGAACATCGGCCGCGCGCCGTCATCCGCACCACCTCCAGCGCCGACCCCAGCATCCCGCTGCCCGCGCTCTTCCACGAGATCGACGAGAACGGCACCACGAGCGACGGCGACAAGACCAGCAACGCACTGTTCCAACTCGACTGCACCGACACCACGTTCATCATGAGCCGCCGCCCCCACCAGATGGACGGCAAGACCCCCTCGGCCAAGTCCGGTCGCAGCCAGGGGCGTTGGTTGTGTGACGACCAGGAGCAGCAGGCCGAGACCTGGCACAACCTCACCGCCACCGAGATCGCCGTCATCCAGCGCCCCGCCGAGGACGGCGCCCTCCCCTACGCTCTGACCACGGCACGGCTGTGCAACCACGCCCTGGCCTGGGAACATCGCACCCGACACCCCCTGCCCATCCACGCCGCCATCCAGATGGACAAAAACCACCCCGAATACCGGCGCACCGTCGACTGGGACAGCGACGACGCCACCGGCTGACCCACCGGAAGCGATGCATGCGCGCGGCGCCATGGCTGTATGCCACCACGGCAGGACCGGTTCGGCCGGCCGCGCGGGCTGCAAACGGGCTGGAGGCCGGAGAAGACAGTGCGGGCTGCTATCGGCGAAAGCCTCGTCGCGGATTGCGGGCTGCGCCGTTGTTGAAGGGCTCAAACCAGGAGTCCGCACGGAGGTCTCCCGCTCCCAGGCGCTGGTTCGCGGGGTTGTCGGGCTCCTCGAAGCCGGCAAGGGAGGCGTCGAAGAGCATCAACACGTCGTGGTCTTGGAAGAGGAGTTCGGAGCAGCCATCCCAGCTGTAGTCGTCCTCGTGCCGGGGCAGGGTGTGGTGTTCATCGTCCGCGGGCCGCTCCTCCAGGTAGGTGGGGGCGTCTTCGATGGCCAGGTGGAGGGCCATTTCCTCGGCGGTGCAGGTAGGTTCGGGCCAGCGGCCCTGGTTCAGGTCGTCGGCGAGGTCGTCGAAGGCCCTGGCCATACGCCGACGCCAGCGGTGATCAGCGGACCGGGTCAGCGGGGGGAGACGGTCGAAGACGGCCCAGCCAGTGGAGTCAGCGTCCGGCAGGTACTGATCGCCCAGCCGCGCGGCGTCGTCGAAGGCCTGGTCCGCGAGGACGGACAGGGCCGTGCTCAGCAGGTCAGCAGTGCGGGGGGTCAGCTGCCATCCGCAGGCTTCGCAGTCTTCCGACTCGCCGGGGCAGTCACACTCGCGCAGCGGGAACAGCGCCGCGAAGTTCGGTGTCTGCGCCTTGGCCGCGGGGCGGCTGCGCTCGTGGCGCAGCCGCCATCCGTGGTGGAAGCGGATCGTGACCGGGGACGGGTTCCAGTCGGCGAGTTCGTCCCCGTCCTCGGGGCTGAGGACTTCGGCGACGCTCTGGTCCTCCAGGGTCTGTGCTCCGGGGAGTTCGAGATCGTCGGTGAGAGTCATGACGGCGCCTACGAGGTCGCGCGGGTCGTCGTCTCCCAGGTCGGTTGCCGGCAACGGCTCCCATCCGCGATCGGTCGCGGCACGGATCAGGGCGTCCTCGTCGGTGACGTGGAATTCATACAGACGGGCGATCCGCACGATCTTCCCCGGCAGGTCTTTGAGCCGCGGGTGGCTGGACGGCTCGAACGGGACGGGCGCGGCCTGCTGTGCATTGTCGGGTTCGAGGTCTTCCGGTTCGGCGACTTCGTAGAGTACTCCAGGGCCGGTCGGCCAGGTGCCGGTCGCGGCGTGGGTGACGGCCTGGCGCAGCGAGCCGGCTGGCGCGTCGGGCATGACGGCGGTCAATGCCTGCAGTTCGTCGTCGGCGCAGGTGGCCTCGCGTCTGGCCAGGACACGGCGCAGGATGTCGACGGCCTCGTGCGCGTGGTCGGGTTTCTTGCAGGTCAGGACGGCGGTCAGGGAACGAGGGCCGTGGTCGTGGTCGAGCAGGGCCATCACGCGGCTCTTGCTGGGGGTGTGCTCGCACAGGAAGTCGACGGCCTGGGCCGTACGGGGCAATGCGGTCATCGCGAAGTCTCCACATGGCAGTCCCGTGCACGGCCCGAACGGCGGGCGTGCTGTGCACGGAAATGGGATACCCGCTGGTTGACGCGGTACGAGCGCATCTCCGGGCGGTGGAAAGGAAGTTGATTGGGGTCGGCTGGTGCCATCGCTGCGAACGACGGCCCGGGCCTGACTGGACAACACCGTACCCGGCCGGTGGCGGCTCATCCGTCGATTTGGCAGACCCACGGCCCCGCTGTCGACGCTTGTTGGCGGCATCTGGGCAGTCGTCGGCGGCATGAGCGGCTGACCCGCACCCTCCTGGTCTGCGCAGATCCGCCCCGGGGGCCCGTGTTCCCTTCCCGATACGATCCGGGAGGTTCCGCTGGCGCCGCAGAATGCGAAATTCGGGGCCAACTGGTGCGCACGGGTGTGGAGATGCTCCTCCCCGGCATCTGCGCTGCACGCGCCGCTGCTTCCGGCGGACGGGCAGGGCTCGTGCAAGGAGGTCAGGTCTCTGATTCGGGGATGAGCTGGCTGCGCACGAGCAAGCGGATCCGGTCGGCGCGGAAGAGGTCCAGTGAGTACTCCACCGGGACGTGTTCTGCGTCGTAGGCGGTGCGCTCTACGGCGAGCAGGCTGCTGCCCGGCTCGACGCAGAGCAGGTCGGCGTGTTCCTGGTTGGCCAAGACGGGCCGGACGTACTCGGTCGCGGTGGTGGGGTGCGCCCGTAGTTTTCTCTCAGGACGGCGTACATGGACCCGGTCAGCGGCTTGTCGAGGAGGTCGGGGAAGAGCACCACCGGGAAGTAGGACCGCTCCAGGACGACGGGTCTCCGTTGGCGAGACGGACCCGGACGACTTCGTGCACGTCGTCGTTGGGGACGAGTCCGAGCATGGCGGTGACGGAGGGCTGTCCGGCCAGGGTGGTTGCGGAGACGACCTGGGCGCCCGCGGTCATGTTCGCGCGGACGATGTGAGCGCTGAGGCTTGTCAGGTCTACATCGACGGACTGTTCCGTGACGAAGGCCCCGCCTCCCCCGCCGGGCTGGGTCTGATCATTCCGCGCTGTTCCAGGACGTTCATCGGCTGGCGCAGCGTCATCCGGCTGACGCCCAGCGCGTCTGACAGGACGCGTCCGCCGGGCAGGCGTTCCCCGGGGCGTACCACCCACTGCTCGATGGCGTCGATGAGCCAGCGCTCAATCTGTATGTGAGCGGGGTTTTCCGGCGTCGCGACGATGCGTGGCGCGGTGCTGAGCAGCGAGCGTTGCAACGAGTCTCCCGGCGAGGCTGGGCGTGTGCCACTGAGGCGGCTCGGCGTGCCCCTGTTCCTGGCCATCTTCTGGCACGGGGGCAACAAGTGGGGAGCCATCTCTGGCATGGTCTCCGGCTTCGCCGTCGCCAGCGTCCTGACGATGGTCTACCCGACGACATCCGCGTCCTGAGCAGTATTACCGGCGGGATCTTCGGCTTCGCCGTCAACCTCGCCGTCTTCTCATCGTCTCTCCTCTCACCGGCCAGTGCGCAGAGGAACGCCACCGTGTGGCCCAGCTGTTCGAAGCCGCCAAGCGGTACGTGCCCCAGGCCAGCCGGCCACAGCCGACCTCAACTGCCCTCGTGCCCGGGGCGGACCCCGCTACCTGATGCTGTCGTCCAGCGACTGCAGTCACTTACCGGTGTCACCCGGTAGCACCGTGGGGCGCGATTCAGGACCCACAAGACGCGCCGGTGGCGCGGGGGAGGCTGTGCTCTGCCTCGCCCGCCGGCGCGTCTTGTTGTCGTCGCGGACTCCCCCGGAAGCGACACCTCATGCCGGAGTTGCTGCTGAGGGGTCGTGGGTCTTGTCAGGGTGGTCGTGAATCCAGGACAGGCCCCCCAGGTCCAGGCGTTGGCGGGTGCGGGTGACGGCTACGTAGGCGAGACGGGCTTCGGCGTCGTCGATGGGTTCGGGTGATGCCGGGGTGCCTGTCTGCTCGTGAGAAGTGTTGTTCTCCGGGCGGGCGAAGTCGTCTGCGATGAGTACGCGGGGCCATTCGCGTCCCTTCGCCTTGTGGGCGGTGGAGACGGTGACCTGGGCGTGCGGCTCGGGGGCAAGGCGGGCGACGGCGGCGAGGATGGCATTGGTGCCGTGGGTGTCGACGAGGTTGACCAGGGGCTGCAGGTCGCGGCCGGCCAGGTCGTGGGCGGCGTAGTCCTGCAGGTCGCCCCATGAGGGGAAGAGGATGAGTTCGGGGTGGTGGGTGCGGCGGCCTTCCTTCAGGTCGCGGGCGGCGAGGGCCAGGGCCTGAAGGCTGTCTCCTCCCCCGGCCAGGGCGACCCGGTGGCCGGCGGCCATGAGGGTCATGACCTGGGCCATGGCGCCGACGTTGGTGCGGCACAGCACGGCGTCCGGCTGGGTGACGGGGCCGAGTTCGGTGGGCACGGTGGGGGTGCCAGTGAGGCGGATGGGTGCGTCGGCGAGGCTCAGCCAGCGGTTGGCTTCGGCGGCCAGGTGGGGGCCGAAGCGGAAGGACTGAGACAGGGCGAGGCGGGTGCCGTCGAAGCCGGTCATGACGTCTTTGGCGCCGCGCCAGTGGTAGATGGCCTGGGCGGAGTCGCCGACCATGACGAGCTGGGCGTGGTCGCGCTGGCCCAGGAAGACCTGTTCGACGACGGGGTTGGTGTCCTGGGCCTCGTCGAGGAGCAGGAAGTCGGCATCGATCTTCGGCTGGGTGAGAGCCCAGATTTTCAGGTAGTGGTCGTGGTCGAAGCGGACGGCGCCGTCGTCGGTGTGGTGCAGGTCGGTCCAGGCTTTGTGGGCGAACGGCAGGAGGTAGGTGGCGAGTTCGCAGTGATGGCCTTTGTCTTCCAGGCCGCGCAGGATGGGCACGTGGTGGCGGGTGATGCTGTCGTCGGCGGTGTGGCAGAAGCGGGTGACGGTGCGCAGGACGGCGTTGGACAGGGCGCGTTGGGAGATTTCGCGGTCGCCGATGCGTAGGGCTTTGGTCAGACCGAGGGCCTGTCCGGTCTGCCAGGCGGGGCGGCGGGGGGCGTTCAGGCGGCGGGTGTAGCGGTGACCGACGGCTGCGGCGAGGGCGTGGGCGGTCTTGCACTGCACGGTGTCGGGGAAGCGGGTGCGGGCGTCCTGGGCGATGGCGCGGTTGTAGGCGAGGTAGCGGCCGCGGCGGGTGCTGTTGTGGGCGAGCAGGGCCAGGGTGGTGGTCTTGCCGGTGCCAGCGCCGGCCTGCAGGGCCAGGTGAGCGCCGGCGTGGAAGGCATCCGCGGCGGCGGTCTGTTCGTCGGTGGGTTTCATGGAGTGGGGCTTTCGGGGAGTCGGGTGAGCGCCTGGCCGACGGCGGACAGCAGGTAGCCGGGGCTGGTGTGGGCGAGGAGTTGACGTACGGCCCGATCGAGGCGGTCGGTCTCCCGGTCGGCGTGCTCAGCCAGGGCACGGTGCAGGGCCAGTTCCAGGAAGCGCTCGGGGCTCTGGGCGGCGCGACGGGCCTGGGCTTTGAGGGCGGCGTGCACGGCAGGCGGGAAGGCGACGTTGAGCAGCACGCGGTGGTCGGCGTCCGGGTAGTGCGTGGTGATCACGTCGATGGGCAGCCGGTCCCCGAGCCGGTGGCGCAGCCGGCGTAGTGCCCGGTGGGGGGTCTTGGCGGGCATGAGGGCGATGAGGCGGGTGGCCTCGTGGTTGGCGGCCAGCGGCAGCAGGCGGGCGGCGCGCTGCAGGGCCGTGGGGGTCAGGGGGCGGGTCAGTGTGATTTCCAGGGCGTGGTGCGGCACGGGTCATCCCCTTCGGTGGGGGCGGGGCGGGGGGTGGGGCAGGCGGGTGTGGATGTGTGCCGCGTGCAGGAGGGGGTCGAAGGGTTCCCAGGCGGCCAGGGCGAGGTCGGCGGCACCGGGGGCGGTGGCGTGGGCCGGGCAGCGCTGGGTGCGCCAGCGCAGCTGTTCGCCGTAGGGCAGGTGGCCCAGGTCGTAGACGGCCATCAGGACGTCGGGCAGGGCGAGTTGGCCGTGCTGGGCGGTGCTGGGCAGCAGTTTCCACATACCGGCCGGGCCGGCGGGGGCGAGGAGGGGGTGGGGGCAGCGGTGGCGGTGGCGGGTCTGGGCGACGCAGCGCAGGTCCTCGAGCCGCTGCTGGGCGAGATAGCGGCACAGCAGCAACTGGACGACGGGGCGGTCGGGTCCTCCGGCGTGGAGGGCGGCGGGCTGAGGTGAGGCGGGGGTGAGGGCCCCGGTGTCGATCAGGCGGCGTGCACGGACGGCGAGGTGGCGGCGGATCGCCTCGAGGCGGGGGCCGGCCTGGCATGTGGGGGTGTGGTGGGGGCAGAGCACGGCATGCGGGATGCGGCACCAGGCGCTGTTGTCGCCGTGCGGGTGGGCGATGCCGCCGCTGAGGTGCCAGCGGCAGGATTCGGGGACGTCGGTGATGGCCAGTTCCGCGGGGTGCAGGGCGATGGGCCGCCCATCGGGGCGCGGGTAGAGGTCGATGCGGCTGCCGCAGTGGCGGCAGCGTCCGGTTTGGCCGGCGCGCAGCAGGCGGCTGGGACTGGTGGTGGTCACCCGCAGCGGGCGGGGGCGGTGGGGGGCGCGGGGGCTGCCGTCCCAGTGACGGCCGTCGGGGGCGGGCGTGGGGCACATGGCCCGGACCGTGCCAGGCGACACGCAGACATGAGCAACGTGTCGCGGGGATGTCCCCCGGCCGGCCCAGCGGGCCCGCACACATGAGCGTTACTGCGGATGGCTGTTCTATGCCTGATTGCCCGATCGGGTGATTCACGGCGTGGCCAGCCGGGACGGAGTGCAGGTTCAGGAAGCGGCCGTGCCGGGCGGGGTGTGGTCGTCGCACAGGGCGCCCAGGAAGCGCTCGATGGGCACGTCGAAGGTGTGGGCGAGGGTGTGCCAGGTGGTGACACTGCCGGTGGTGCGGCCGTGTTCGAGGTCGATGAGGGTACGCCGGGCCAGCCCGCTGCGGTCGGCGAGTTCGTCGAAGGTCCAACCGCGTTCGGCCCGCAGGCGCGCGAGCACGACGCGCAGCGCAGTGAGGTCGGGGTCGGGCGGCAAGATCGTCACCCGACCATCCGACGGTGCAGACCCCTGCCCCGTCAGTGCGGGTTTCTGCACTTTCGCCGGAGTGGGGAAACGGCGAATCCATGGTGCGGGAATCTGCACTACAGTGCGTCCGTCTCGGGGGCCCGCCACGGTGACCCCCGCCACGACAAGGACAGACAGACGACAGGAGGACGACCGGCCCATGCGGTTCGGTGGCGCACATGCCGCAGTGCGGCGCATCTGGACAGTGGAGCTGCGCCCGCAAGCGGACGGCCCCGTACTCGTCTGCCCCTCGTGTACCGCCCGCACCTTCCCCCTGCAGGCCTCCTCCGCACGGTCGGCCGCCCTGGCGCATCTGGCCTGCCATGTCCGCGCGGACGCGCTGCCGCCGCACCTGCGCAGCTGCCAGTGCCGATTGCGGGGCTGTGTGTGGCATCCGCGTCATCGCGGCTGTGCCGGGCGGGTGCTGCTGGCCCTGACCCGCGACCGCGGCGGCCGCACCTGGCGGCTGGCCGACGCGTGCGCGGCCTGCGCGGCAGCGACCAGCCACACCGCCGTCGTGCCGGAGACCCTGCTTAGCCCTCACCGACCGGCCGCATCAGCCCCCGTCCGGCCGCGGGTGCACGGAGACGAGCCGCAACGGGTACGGGAGATGCTCACCCACCTCGCCTCCGCACTCGGCTGCGTCACCTCCCCTGCCGCCCGGCTGCTGGCCCTGCAATGCGCCCTGCGCGCCGACATACACGGCTGCGCCCGGCTGCCGGCCGGCCTATTGCGCAGCATGCGCCTGCACCGGCACACCGAGGCGTGGCAGGAGCTGGTGCAGGACGGCTGGCTCGACCTGCCCGATCCCCGGGCAGCGCCTTTGCAAGTGCGGCTGCTCGACGACGCGGCGCTGAACCAGGCCCCGGGCCGCAGCGCCCGTCGGCGCGCCGCCCACTGGGCCCTGCAGCCCACCTCACACATCGTTTCGGCGACGGCAAAACCCGCAGAACGGCTGACTGCCCTGGTCCTGGCCGCCCACACCACCGCGGCCGGGGCCACAGCCGACATGGCCGTTGTTGCCCGTCTGTGCGGGCACTCCCCACAGCAGACCGGAGTACTGCTCGACCGGCTGGTCGCCGGCCGTACCCTGGCGGCTTGGCACCATCAGCGGGATACCGACGAGGTGCACTGGCAGCCGGCCACCCTTCACCGGCCGGTCTTGGGCCCCGCAGACTCGCCTGCGCACTGACCGCGGCCAGGTCTGCCTGCCTGCCATCTCAGTTATGCGGCGGACTGGCCGGTGCCCCCAGGGCGACATCGTGGGCCTTCTCCCGCCCCAGCTTCGAGTGTCTGCGCTGGTCACGAGCGCATGCGGGCCACGCGGCGCACTAATCCCAGGCATCCACCATATGTGGGCTCGGACCACAAATCCCAAAGCGAGAGCAGCGCAGATGATCGCCCGAGGCTGCCGATCCAGGTGAGACGGGTGGTGGAGGACTTGTGGCGTCTGGATGCCTCCCTGCGATGCCGCGCATGAGCAGTGTGAGCAGCCCTGCGGGCTTGCGTCGGATTCGGGGCGGCGCGAGTGAAAAGCAGTCATGTTCCGAGCGAGTCAGGCCATGGCCCGGCCGCTGGGATTGCCCTGCCTGCGGCTGGGGGAGCTGTTGTGTTTTGACCTGTGGTGAGGGCGGCGAATGGCGAGCAGGAAGTCCTTGGCGGCGCAGTTGTTGCAGGCATATAGGGACAGCCAGAAGAAGAAGGCCGCAGCGGCGAAGCGGGCTGAGGCGGAGCTGGCGCGTCAAGCACGGGCCGCGGAGCGTGAGGCCGCCGAGCGGGCCAAGAAGGAAGCACGGCGGGAACGCGAGCAGGCGCAGGCATGGATGCGGGCGCAGAAAGAGAAGCAGGCGCAGCAGAGTGCCGAGTCGCGCAGGGCCGAGCAGATCGTGCGGGACCTTGAGAAGCGTCAGGCGGCGCGGGCGAGGGAGCTCGAGCAGAAGCGTCGTGCGGAGGCCCGTGAGAAGGCTGCGGCGGAACGGCGTGCAAAGCAGGAGAGTGTTGAGAGTCTGCGCCGGGAGGCTGCAGGCCGGACGGCCGAGGTGGAAGAACGGCTCGAGGTGTTGACTGCGGTTCTGCGCGCCCGCCCTGGCGGGCTGCAGAGATTGCGGCTGCAGGTGGAGCAGGCGCTCGGTGAAGGAGATCTCGAGGGGTTTGCGGTCGGGGTGGAGAGGGCGCTGGGCTCCATCGGTTATCCGGAAAGGCTCGGCGGTGCTCGGCAGGCGGCATTCGCTCCGGAGTCCCGGGAGCTGGTTTTGGAGATCGAGTTGCCGGCCCAGTCGGTGGTTCCTTCGGTCACGCAGTACCGGTTCAAGGCTTCCGCTCCCCCGGCAGTGGTCCCGCAGCCGCGGAAGGAGAGTGAGTGCAAGGCGTTGTACAGGGATCTGGTGGCCAGACTCGCGCTGCGGGCGATCGACGAGGCCTTCGCCGTGACACCGCCGTTACTCGTGGACGGAGTGGCATTCAACGGGAAAGTCCACGCCAAGGACCGTGCCACCGGCAAGGCAATCGAGCCGTGCCTGATCAGTGTGCGGGTCAGCCGGGAGGCTTTTGCCGAGCTGGTGCTGGACGAGCCCGAACTCGACCCGGTGGCGAGCCTGCACTATCTGAACGCGATCGTCTCCCAGCACCCCTATGATCTTGAGCCCGTTCCTCCTGTCGTCACGTTCGACCTGGCCCGGTACAAGATCGCTCCGGAGCGGGATGTCGTCGCCGGCCTCGACAGCCGGCCCGACCTCGTCGCGATGGACCCGATCGACTTCGAGCACCTCATCCGGCGGCTGTTCGAGAAGATCGGGCTCAAGTCCTGGGTAACCCAGGCTTCCCGGGATGACGGCATCGACGCTGTCGCGGTCAATGAGGAACCTCTCATCGGCGGGCTGTGCATCATCCAGGCCAAACGCTCGAAGAACGTGGTATCCGCCGAGACGGTGCGGTCGGTCGCGGGGATCGTGAACGACAAGAGCGCTTCGAAGGGCATCGTGGTCACCACCGCGTGGTTCGGTAAGGCGAGCTGGGACTTCGCACCCCGCAACCGCGTCGAGCTCATCGACGGTCGGCACCTCAAAGCCCTGCTGCTGGAACACCTCGGCATCGACGCTCTGATCGGCCTGCCCAAGCTCCCGCCCGGCTGGCAGACACGCGACCTGGCCTGAGGCCGCCCTCGTGTCGTTTCGGGCCGGTGTGCTGTCGGAGACAACGGTTCGACACGCGAGGAACAAGCACGTCGTACGGGTGCGGCTGCCTGTCGTGCTGGCAAACGCTCATCACCAGGCTTGCCACTCAGGCGTTACGACATCGAAGCTGCGTCGGCAGTGCCGGTTCCTCCACGTTCTCGGTCGATGATCTGTTCGGCGGGCCGGTGCAGGATGGGACAGAGCGATTTCCTACCGGTTCCGTCTGTACGCCCCGGACGCCTTCGAGAGCACCAACCCTCTGGGCGAGCACCTCATGGATTGCTCGAGCCTGGTGAACCCCTGCCGGGGCAACCTCCAACAGACCGCGACTTCTTGCGGAGTCCGCGCCCGCACTATGATCCGCTCGCCCTCGTCGGCCTCATCCCTTGAGAGCAGCGGCGACAGACCGGAAAACACCCGCCTATGCAGGCTCGTTGATCCCCACGCGAGCATCAACGACCCTCACGGCTCACCGTCACCACCGAATGTGAGACAGGGCCGAACGCTTTACAGTCCCCTGCCCGGCTGTCTGCTCGTGGTCCCTTTCTCCCCACCTTTGCTTTGACCTGGATCAAATCTGTCGTCAAGCTGCTTGCGGGCGTGGGTTGCTGGCGTCGCCTCGAAGTGGCAGAAGGCAGTGAGTCCGGCGACAGTCTGCGGCACCGGGTGCTAGGCAGTTTCGTTTGGATCAGTCGGTCGTTGGTCCGGGTGTGCCGTTAACAGATGCGCAGTGGGCGCGGATCGAGCCGTTACTCCCGGACCGCACGCCGAAGCGGGGTGGCCGCTGGCGGGACCACCGGGAGGTGATCGACGCCATCGCGTTCAAGTTCCAGACCGGAACGCAGTGGGTCCACCTGCCGGAGAAGTACGGCAACTGGCGAGGCGTCTACAACCGGCTGCGGATGTGGGCCGTCGACGGCACCTAGGAGCGCGTCTTCACCACGCTGATGGCCCAGGCCGACGCCGATGAAGACCTGGCATGGGCCGTGTCCGTCGACTCCACGATCGTGCGCGCTCACCAGCACGCGGCCGGAGCCCGTAAAAAGGGGCCCCAGCCGGCGAACCGGCCGACCATGCCATCGGCCGGTCCCGGGGCGGACTGACCACGAAGATCCACCTCGCTGCTGACGGCCGCTGCCGGCCCCTCGCGTTCGTGCTCACCGCCGGACAGGCCGGTGACGCACCCGCCTTCACTGACGTCATGGCCCGCCTGCGCGTTCCCCGACGACGCGGTCGTCCACGCACCAGACCGGACGTGGTCCTGGCGGACAAGGCCTATTCGTCCCGCGCGATCCGCGACCACCTGCGCAAGCGCGGCATCCGGGCGGTGATCCCGGTCCCGGCGGACCAGCGAGGCCACGGCAGCGACGGGGCAGCCGGGGTGGCAGGCCACCAGCCTTCGACCGCGAGACGTACAAGCAGCGCAACACCGTCGAGCGCTGCATCAACCGCCTCAAGCAGTGGCGAGGCATCGCGACCCGCTACGAGAAGACCGCGACCATCTACCTGGCCGCACTCCACATCGCCGGGATCTTCCTCTGGTCCGCCCGGTGATCCAAACGAAACTGCCTAGTGACCTGAGTCAGAGATTCTTCGTCAGATCGACGGCCACCAGCCGAATGCTGTGCGGCCGCCAGACCCGGGCCGGCCTGCTGGAGTCCGGCCGCCGGCACGCGGGGCAGCTCGCGAGAACTACCAGAAGATCTCCGACTCAGGTCACTAGGTCCGACTGAGCCCATTCCGCTCAATTCGCAGTTGCAAGGCTTTAAGGTTCCGCCGGATGCGCGGGCAGCCTCAGGGCAAGCGGGGGTACGAGCACAGGCGCCCGCCTGCAGGGGGGCGACGGCCACGCCGGTGCTGTTGGCGAGGATCGTGGCGACCTTCTCGCCGCCGGTGAAGGTGGCGTCGATGTCGCCGATGACGGTGAAGCGGATGCGGATCTTGGCCGCAACCTTGTCCGCCTTTGTCTCGGCCTTGGTGCTGACCCTTCTGGACGAACGCGTCGCCCGCCTTCCCGGTGGACTTCGCCGTGCCCACGTCCTGGAGATGGCCGACGCTGTCGGGGGGTGGGAGCGGGCGCGCTCGGGGTGGACGGCGTGCCGGATGTGCTGGGCATGCTCGACGTCGACGGGTCCGAGGGGATCCCGCTGGGCTTGTGCGTGCCCGGCGTCTTCTTCGGCCGCGCGGGCGACGGGCCGGGCTCTCCACGGCGTTCTCGTCGCCGCGGTGGGAGGAGATGCTGTCGGCGCCGTTCGGGATCTCGTGCATGCCCTCGCGGTGGCACCAGCCAGGACAGAGTCGTGTTCAGGCAGTCCTGGAAGTTGTTGTTGCTGAGGATCACGCGGTTGAGGTCGACCCTCGTTCGACAGCTCCGAGCCGTTGTGGGACAGGGAGCGGCCGGCGAGCGCAGCAGCGCAACGAGTGCCTGCTGTAGCCGTCCGGTTCCGTCATCAGGTGGACTCTCGAGCCGCTGACCAGGGCCGGTCGGATTTCGGTCCGGTCGGATTCCGTTGCCACCCGCATGACGGAGTCGAGCGTGCACCGCGACCAGTGCTGCTCTCCTCGGGCGCCGAGTTTCGTCGAGGTGCGCGGTTGCAGTTCGCCGTCGTTGAGTCAGCTGAGGCATTCTACCTGCGGACGATCAGTCCTAGGAGGGGGAGCATTGCCATGCAGTTCACGTTGCTGGAGTACCAGGAAGCACTACCCCGTCGCGTCGGTGCGTACTTGATCAAAGACGGCTGGAACGATCACGGGTACGTGACCACGTTCGATCTCCACATCCGTCTGGCCGATATGACTAGGCGGCGCATCGGCTACCTCCGGATCGCGCATGTCTCGATGAGTCGAGATGGACTCGTCAACACGGCAGAAATCTTGCCAGGACGCTTCACCTCTTTGGAGCGCGGTTTCTTCAGCCTTGGTCACGAGGACGATTACTACGTGTCACTGCTGGAGCTCCCCCCAGGCATGGGCCGCGAAATCCTTATGGCCTTGCACGATGTCGCTTTTGGCTGGGATACGGATCTTCGGTCACTCAGGTCCCTCGAGGTGTTCAATAAGTCGGTGCTCCGTGGCCGCAGCGAAGATCAGCTGCGTAATGCGAATCGCATTGCCCACGGGTTGCGTGCGCGTGTCGTTCCCTTCCGCTGGACGTACACCCTCGGTGGGGAAGGTCTGTTGCCGGCGCATGAGTTCACCTTCGACGCCGAGCCGGGGAGTCGCCCTCCCACGAATCTTCATGCGGTAATCGGCCGCAACGGTGCCGGAAAGTCGACGCTGCTGCATCGCATCGCTATCGACGCTATGGCGGGTCGCATCACAGTGGAGAGCGATGGTGACGATGACAACAGCTTCAACGGCTGTGTCGTCGTGTCGTTCAGCCCCTTCGATCGGCCCTATGGGCCGATGCCCCGCGGCGCGCTCTCATTCCAGTACATAGGCTTGTATCACCATGAAGAGGAGCGACTCAAGACGAGAGATGAGAGGCGGAAGGAGTTCGTCGACAGTTTCGCCACTGTCAGAATCGGTTCGAGAGGCATGCGCTGGCGCAAGGCCATCGAAACGCTGAACTACGCCGCGAGCGGCTTCCTCGACGATCACTTGATGGTGCTGGACGCCATGATGAGGGAGGGCAGCAGCCACAAGTTCGAGGCGCGGGTGGGCAAGGTCTTCGACAGTCTGAGCTCTGGCCACGCAGTGGTGCTCCTGATGATGACTCGTCTGATCGAGGTGGTCGGCGAACGCACCCTGGTGCTGATCGACGAACCGGAGACGCACCTGCATCCGCCGCTACTTGCTGCCTTGACCAGCGCATTGTCCACGTTGCTGGCCGACCGCAACGGCATGGCGGTGGTTGCAACTCACTCCCCCGTCGTCCTGCAAGAGGTGCCCGCGTCTTGTGTGTGGAAGATGATCCGTCACGGTGACGAACTCACCGCTCACCGCCCAGGCCTTGAGACCTACGGCGAGAGCGTCGGTGAGCTGACCTACGACGTGTTCGGCTTGGAGGTCACCTCGACCGGCTTTCACGCAGCGATCGCCGCGGAGGTCGAGAAGGGGGGAAGCTATGAGGAGATCACGCAGCGGTTCAGCGGCCTGGGAGCGGAAGCCCGGGCTCTACTGCGAGCGATGACGTTTGCTCGTACGCGGGGGGACCGCTGATGCTGTGGCCACCGCGGCCGGGGATCACCGTTAAGCACGTGCTGAACGCCTGCATGAGGTGGCTGGCGAAGAAGGAATGGGACGAACTCCTCCAGGGCCGGCTCCCGGAGCTCATAGAGACTCAGGAACGGTACCGGGCAGCGGCTGACACGGGTCAACTGCTCGCCCTGCTGATTTCCGAGCTCCACGCTCAGAGCACGGACCCGGACAAGTACCGGCTCAACGCCACGTACGACAAGGCGTTCGTAGGAGGGGGTGGACGCAAGCTCTACAACGCGATCAAGGCCGCCGCGATTCACGGTGCTTGCACAATGTGCGGGGTAGGAGAGGCGTCCACCCTCGATCACCACGCTCCGAAAGACAGCTTTCCGCTTCTGGCGCTGACGCCCTTGAACCTGGTGCCTGCCTGCGTACCCTGCAACCAGGGCAAGAGCAAGAACTTCTCCACCAACGCTACCGAGGAACCCTTCCATCCCTACTTCGACGACCTCGGAACCGTCCGATGGCTGCACGCCGAGGTCCGCCATGTCGACGGGGGCGGCGCGGTCGAGTTCTTCGTCCGTCCCCCTGCGGACTGGTCGCAGATCAAAGCGCAACGCCTCGCCCACCACTTCACCAGGCACAAGCTCGGAACGAAATACGAGTTCGCAGCGTCCCGCCGTCTAGCGACCCGACGCCGGAAGGACACGCACCTGCTCGAGTCCTCGGGCCCCGAGGTCCTGCGCGCCACCCTCATCGAAGACGCCGACAGCTGCGCGGCATTCGACCCGAACGACTGGGAGACCGCTCTGCTGTACGCCCTCGCAGACTCCGACTGGTACATCAACGGCGGCATGAAGGACATCTGATGCGATGAGGACGTCTGGGTGGAGGCACGGCTCGCTCCGCGATCGCAGCACGCGCTGACGGTGTCGGTCACACCCCGAACCCGTCCCTCTCGCGGGAGACCGGGCCCCGTGACCTGTTTACCAGTGTGGCCGTGATGATGCCTTCCGTTGAGGCGGTCGGGCCCCGATGGCTAGGGCGGCGTCCAGTGGCCCCACCCAGGCGACTCCAATCGGCCCTGCGACACCGTCCACTCCACCGCGTCGTCTGGACGTGCTCGAGCGGCCTCGCCCAAGTCCCGTCCCGCTCCCAGCGGGCGAAGCGTTCGTAGACCGTCTGCCATGGGTCATAGCGCTCGGGCCAGGTCCCGCCAGCGCTCCCCCGCTCGGCACCTGCAGCCACCGCCCTTCAAGTGTGCATAAACCAACATCCACATCCCAGTGCGCGACGCGCCCGAAACTCCGCCACACTGCTGTGGCCGCTCTGCCGCCAATCCGTGTGCCGGGCAAGATGCCACGGAGACGGGAGAGTTGAAGGCTGTGCTCTGCGACCCGCTGCACCGGGCATGGGGCAGCGGTCTACTGCCGGCAGGCAGGGAGCGCCTGTGATGGATGGAGGGTGTGGCCAACTGCAGCCTCGTCCCGGTGTGTCGCGATCCATCGGGCGGGCCTGCCAGCTCGGCCGCCCGATGCAGTGGCGTGGCTCGTCCCGGGCTCCGAAGGCTGGGCCCCCCAGAACCGCAGGGTGACGTAGATCACTTAGAAAAATCGCGGGGTGATTGCCGGTTCGCCTTCAGGCCGGTCCTTAGGGATAGCAGCCTCATCATGCGCTACAGGTAAGGAGCTTCACATGGTCATGCTGTGCTACTCGGATCTCGAGGACGATGACCGCGTCGGCGTCCCGGCGCTTCATTCCGCGTTGGAGAGCTGGGTGCTTCGCCTGCTGGTCGACACCCAGGACCGGGCCACGCGTGTGCCTGCCCGCTTCGCCTCACCGATCGAGGACTGCACGCCCGAGGACGAGGCACTGGCGTTGTGGACCATCCGGTTCCTGCGCTACGCGGAGGAACAACTGATGGACCGGAACGCCTGCCTTCGCTACCTCTGCCCGGACTGCCCCCGCGATGGGCAGGCGCGGTGTCCGGCTCTCAACCGGCCAAGCCCGAGGGGAAAGACCGTGCACGAGGCCGTGTACGCGGTGCGAATCGAACCGGTGCCCGTGCAGCACGGGACCTGGCTGGCGCAGGCTCGGCCTGCTGCCTCCCGGGTGTTCGAGCGGCTGCGCCGGATGGCCAGGCAAGTGACCACACGCGTGCCCGGCGCCGGTGAGGAAGCCCGCAGGGCTGTCGTGCGCCACCTATATGAGATGGCGCGCATGTGGAGGGCACGGGGTCTGCCCGATGACGCCGTGAACGTCGACCAGAAACAGGACGGGGCCTTCGCCCAGGACGTCTGGATCGCCTTGTTGGAGAGGGGGCGGCAGAGAAGGGACACCGACGCGAGGCACTCCCCCGTGAACTTCATCGCTGCCGTCCTGCACACTCTCGCCCAACAGCTCAGCGGACCAGAAGCATTCACCACCCGCCAAGCCGTCATGGCCGCGCTGGTGGCACGTAACGCCTGCATCGAGGGTGACACGGCAGCCGTGGACGAGTTCTCTCGGACGTGGCTCCATCTTGGCCGACCGCACGCGTGGCGCGCGGCCGTGGAGATGGCCCTGCTGGGTGACTGGGTTGAGGCTCTTGGCCGGCACCTGAGTGGCGATGCCGAGATCATGGAGCTGCTCCACCGTCATACCGAACGGGAACATCGCTGTCTGCAGCCGCTCTGGGAGCGAAAATCCGGCGGCCGCACGGTGCGGCTGCTGGAGGCCCCGGTGGCATCGGGAGTGTCCTTGAGAGATGTGGTCAGCGATGACCGGCGCCCGGAGAACGGCCTGTTGCACGGCGAGGTGGACGATTGCCGCGTCCTTGCCGTGCTCGCGGATCTGGCACCCATGGAGAGAGCCGTAGCCATGACCTACGGTGCGCAGCGCGTGACATGGGCCCAGGCCGCGGCTCTGGGCGGCGCCGACGAACCGGATGCGTTCGGCAACCGCGTGCGCCGCAAGCTGAGACGACTGGGACTGCGCCACCGTGCTGCGGCAAGCCCGTCCGCCCCGGTGCCGGCGGCCGGCCAGTGAACATTCTCAGCGCAGCCGCAGCCGAATATCTAGCGAGCCTTGCGGCAGCACTCACGCTGGTCGCCGCGCGCAGCGTCAGGCGGCGCTTCAGGCAGCGAACTGGTCTCGCTCCGGGCGCGCCGGCCGCAGATGCGACAGCCGAGCCCCACTCGGGACCGCGCTGACGCCCGGCTGCGGGATGTGTACGACGCCTCCCTGAGACAGGAGGCGTCGTACATCCGGGCTCGGCACCCTTATGTTCGCGCCGCCGGGTCCGCGTGGGCGCTGGACGACCTGAGGACCGCAGTGTCACCGTGCTCACGGACGACCGAGGCAGGTACCTCGCCATCGACGGAGGACCTTCGGCCGGAGGTGCCCTCCTTGCAGGATGCCGCAGGCGGATAGGTGAACCCCGGCAGCCCTTGCACAGCACTAGGCTCCAGGAGTGACGACACCAGCCCCTCACCCCCCGGATGCCGGCAGACATCTGCTCTACCTCGTGGTGTTCGACCCGGAGGACGGCACGGCTCCCTCAGAGATCTCGCCGGTCATCGACGCACCGCTTGAGGACCCCGATCAATTCGCCATCCCTCACGCACTGGCACGCGACGTGGCCCGGGCGTTGCCCGGGTTGTGGTACTGCCTGCATCTGCCGCAGTCACGAGGAGACCTGGTCGACCTTGAAGCATGGAAGCTGAAGGGCCTGCAGCAGCTGGCGATGGGACATCACGTGATGCCCGTTCCCGTCACCGCGCTCGACAGCCTGGCTCTGGCACCGTGGTGGCGGCCGATGCTGGCGTTGTGCCCGGACGAGCTCGTCGAGCGGACCGCACGGGGAGCGGTCGCGCTGGGGGTCGAACTCCCCGTCGCCTCCTTCTCGTCTCTGGGCGACGCGAGTCTCGAAGAACACTGGCAGGCCATCCAGGAGCGCGTATACCCCGACGTCCCTCCGCTGGCGGGGAAGGTCGCTCTCAGCCGTCGGCTGGACCTGGCCGCGTTGGACCTGCCCTGGCGTCTCATGGCTCGCCGGATGGGCTGGGACATCGATGCGCCCGCCGATGAGGAACCACGTACGCTGCTTCATCGCACCCTGCAGGGGCACACGCTCGTCGCGGCCACCGCCCGACTGGAGCGTCAGGGACTGACTAGCGAAGAGGCCGAACCGGTCTTTGGACAGACGGTCGTTGAGGAGAAGGCACGACTGCGGCTGCCGGTTGCACTGGCGCTGCCCGGAGTCGCGCCCGCATACGTACGCGGCGCCTACCCCCCTCAGCTGCGCAAAGCCCGCGTCCGCCCGCTCGCGGCCCTGGACGCCGGCGACACCTGGTCGACCGAGATCGGTGAACGCGATGATGCCCACGTCGAACGGGCGGCCATCGGGTACACGCTGACCCACCGGGCCGTCGCCAACGACAGCCTGGGACTGATGATGCCCTCCGTTCCCCCCAGCGCGTTCACGCTGCTGGCCGATCTGGAAAAGCACTTCCGAGACTCTGCCGCGGACCGCCCCCGCTCGGTGGAGAAACTGCTCAGCCGCCTCAACGCTGTCGTCAGGCCCTTGTTCACCGAACCGGTGGTGGAGGCCATCAGCCGGGCGTCAATGCTCACGGTGTTCTCCAACTTCCCGCTGGGCCTTGCCACCCTGCCGGGCGACACCGCCCCGCTGGCGGCGCGCCTGCCCCTGACGTACGAGCCGCTGCTGCCGCTGACCCGCACCGTGCAGAAGGCCGGTGCCGTCGCCGTCGGTGTCGAGTGGAAGAACCGCATCCGTGTCCTGGTGGCCGAGTGCATCCCCGCCAGCGACCCGGTGGGCCGAATCTCACGAGACGGTTGGCGGATCACTCAGGACACCCTGAAAGACGTCGAAGGGCTGAGTATCCACGCGGTGCAGACGCTCTCCCTGGATGCCCTGCGCGAGGCCGTCAGCGAGCACACACCTGACCTGCTGATCATCAGCGCCCACGGCACCCTCGTTGCCAACACGGCGGCCATCGTCATCGGCGACGAACCGCACGTCGAACTCGGCCTGCAGCACACTCCACCCGTCATTGTGCTCAGCGCATGTCACGTCGCTCCCCGGGGATCCAGCGCCGTCTCCATCGCCGATCTCCTGCTGCGCGAGGGCGCACTGGCCGTACTGGGCACGCAAGTGCCCGTGGACGTGCGCCGCAACATGATGCTGACCGGCCGCCTGCTGACCAATCTCGCCGACCACCTCATCAACCAAGGACGTCACGCCACACTGTTGGAAGTGTGGCATCACACCCAGACCACTAACACCGTCAACGACATCCTCATGTCCACACCGTCGCTCAGCAGTTGGGGACGGACCCCCAGCCCGGGCGGCGGGCTGGCCCCACTACAGGAATTCATGATCAGCAGATCGGCCGGGCGGCTGCGCGGTGCCCACATCTACCAGGACACCGAACAAGTCCTCGGCGAGATCGCAGATGATCAGGGATGCGGCGAACAGGTCCGCAACTGGTTCCGCCGCCCGGGCTACGTTCCGGAATCACTCTTCTACCTCTTCGCAGGCCGTCCGGAACGGATCCTCATCTCCTCCATTGAGGAACGCGTCGCGGCGCTCTGGCCAGACTCCGACACTCCGGGGAGGTAAACACCACCGACCAGCGCAAACCCAGCAACCGCTATAGCAGTCTGCACGAGAACGACATGCCCCATCGTCAGTCATGTCAGTAGCAGATGAGCACCACGCGTCAGCGCCAACCGCCAGGTCAGCGGGCTTGCACCACTGACACCTAAATGACGACGCCCAACTGATACTCCCCTGCAGACCAGCAACCTCGCCGCCGCCACCCAGTACTACCAACGCGAAGGCCACCTACGCGTACCCAGAAACCACACCGAGCGGATCACCATCGGCGGCGGCGCGGACGGCGGCCACGACGGCGAGAAGGCGGAGACGCAGGAACACCACCTGCGGCTAGGGGCATGGGTCAGCAATCAGCGCTCCAGAGCCGCGTCCCTGTCACCGGAGCGCATCGAGCAACTGGCCGCCATCGGCATGCGATGGGCGTGACCGCCACCAACCGGCGACCGCCCAGGCGCAGCGGCCGCCACGTGAAGCGTACATATGGCGTACGAGCGGCGTACGCAGTGGCACTCGGGTGCAGCTCGCTGACCGGGGGCGAGAGCATCCGGTGCCTCGTGCCCCGTGCACTGAGTGCTGGCCATTCGTGGTGCAGCCACTCCGGCCAGGCTCAAGAGCCAGCCTGTGTTCTACGGGGCTTGCGGAATGCGGGGCAGTGTGCTGGAAGTGGCGCAATCACCCGCCTGGGCACGAGGGCGGCGGCGCGCAGGCTGACGCCGAGGTGCTGCTGAACGCGGCCGGACGGCCGGTGTGGCCGATACCCAGCGCACTTGCCACCCTTGGGAGTGACTGGACTGATCGGATCCGGCCACGCATCCACATCATTCACTGAACGCGCGGAACGCGCGGTCTCTCAGAGCACCAAGGAGACACGCCCTGCGCCGCCTAGCGTGGCGCGGCGGCGGGGACGCTCATCCACCCGGCGCGGGCCCATGCCCGTTCAGGCGCCGAGCCTGGCCGTCGGGGCGGGTCTCACGGGGGTGGTACCCAGCAGCAGGAACGCCCGCGGCAACGCCCGCCCTGGCAGGTGCTGTGGCCAGCCACTTCCGCCAGCTCGGCAGCAGCCTCAACGCCCACGATCTGGGGGTCTGCTTCACCCTGGAGGTGGGTCTCGAGGTCGTCACCAAGGCACTGGCTGGAACATCCAATACTGCCCGGTGTCGCGCCGCCTGCAGTCCGGATGCTGGGGGCCGACGGCCCCCGTAGAGGCCACCGCCCGCCGAGGCTCTGCCTTCGAGGCGCAGCAGGCGCCGGTCACCAGACGGAGAGACGCAGGGGGCGCAGACGGAGGAGGGCACGGTGTCCGTCCGTCGGGCCGGAGTGTGCGAGACCCCGGGCCGGGACGACGGTCCTGAGGTGTCCTACGTGAGGCCGCTGCACTACGGGTGATGCAACAGCGGTCCCCCTGGGCCTTGCGGCATGGATCGCCCTCTTGGTGCTGGGCGCCGGGCTGCTGGACATGATCGACCAGTCGGTCGTCCCGACCGCCCTGCCCGCGATCCAGGAGCCCTCCAACGCCGGACCGGACGTGGTGCAGTGGCCGGCCACCGACCTCCTCACTGCCCATCGCCGTCGCGCTAATCACCGGCGGGTGCCTCGCAGCAGGGCGACGCGTCGACGGCAGCTGTAGTCAATCGCCCGCTACGGCTCGTTCCACGTCACCACTGCCGCGACCGCCTACCTCCTCGCCCGAAGCCGGTCAACGGACACGTCCAGATCGAGCCGGTTCGGCGGCCCGTTGCCCTTGGGCTCGATGCTCGGTGGAGAACGTGTTCGCGAGTGTCGCGACCGGGCACGGCGCTCTTTCAGTCGAGGCCGCCGGTCTCTTCGATGTGCTGGACGAAGGCTGCCACGATCCTGGGACGGGTCGCGTCGGGAAGGGGGGTGTCCTCGATGTCTTCCTCGATCCCCCATTCAGTGTTGAAGATGATCGGGACGTCGGCCGGTACGACGTTGTTCCTGAGCCACAGGGCGAACCGTGCTGCCAGGTGGGCGTTGCAGTCCAGGACGGACACGCCTTCAGGAGCCTGGCGGGCCGTGCCTTCCAGGTCTTGGTCATCGAGGGTGATCCCGAAGCTCATGAAGGCCCCGCGGACAGGCCCGCCTCCGTCTTCGATGCGAATGAATTCGTCCGGGTTTCGCTCTCGCAGCCGCGCTGCCAGGGTCTCGAAGGACAGGCCCCAGCTCTGTCCGTGAGGAGGGGTGAAGACGAACATGGTGCGGAGCTCCGCGATCTGTTCCGGTTCCATGGCGGTGCTTCCTGTGTGACGGAGCGGTGGTCAGGGGACGTAACGGGCGTGGCCTTTGACGCCCCATGCGGCCATCATGATGCGCCAGTACTGGACGGCTTCCTGGTTGTTGGTGACCGTCTCGACACCGCGCATCTCCTTGTTGCGGGGGTCGTTAAGCGCGGCAGCGTATTTTCGCAGTTCCACGCGGTCCTTGTCATAGAGGAAGCCCTTTTTGCCCGTTTCATGGTTTGCTCTGAGGTCTTCCAGCGAGCGGTAACACCGCTGGTCGGGCTTGTTGACGTACTTTGCCTCTACAGCCATTCCGTCGAGGGTTCGGAAGCCGTCCACCATCAGCGTGTTCGACTTGCCGTGACCTGGCGGGATGGGGACCTCGTACTCCGGGAAGCCTGCCACTCGCTTCTGGTAGGCGACTTCGGCCGGCCGGCCACCAGAGACGTCTCCCTTGTTCAGGGTGTCGAGCCATGTCTGGAACCTTGTGCCCTCGGCGGGCGTGAGGTGCGGGAAACGGGGGTCGGGCGGAATGCCTGGAGGGACCGGCTGAATGTGGGGGGTACTGGCGGGGAGGGGGCGGTAGGCGGCCGGAACCAGGGTCGGCACACGGATGAGCGGGCCGAGGAGCGGCGGGATGCCAGGGAGGAAGCCGCCGTGGTCGGGTTGCGGCATCTTCACACGGGACTTGGAGCTGTCCAGAGCGTGAGGGATCTTGCCGAGTGAGGTGATACGCGTATCGCCGGCTATGAGGTCGTGCAGGCCGCCGTCGTGTCCGTCACCTCCGAAGCGGGGCTGTTCCCAGGGCCACTGGAAGTCACCGGTGAGGGAGTTGTTCTCCAGGGGCAGCCGTTGCTTGGCCGTTTCGACGTGGTCGGCATAGGCGTCACAGGCATTTGCGAGCATGGTGCAAGCGGTCGGCAGGTTAGCCAGCAGAGTGTCGTGATCGCCGACCTCGCTGGGTGGTGGTGCCTTGCCGACGAACTTTTCGAAGAAGGCCTCGACAGCGTCGGCAGCATGGCCCGCCTGATCGAGGGTGGCCGTCTTCCAGGCGTCACGGGAGTCCCAGTACGCGTCGCCGAGAATCTTGGCAGCACTGCGCCAGGATTTGGCGGCGGTGCGCAGCTTGTGCGGCTGTCCGAGGAACCGTTCGTTGAAGAGGTATTGATCGAGGCGGCTGGTCTCCCCCACGACGTCGGGCAGGTCCTCCGCGTTGTGACTGGCGCGTGGGCTGCAGTCCGGCCCGGATGGCTGTGCACCGATCCCTGGCGTCAAGGGGCTCTGTTCCAGGAGCTTGGCTGCCACTATGTCGTCGCGCTTCAGGAGCGTCTCGGAGGAATCGAGCAGCGCCCCGGCGCCGCTGGCCATCACCTGGTGGGCGAAGGACGACTTGTCGAAGACTGTCTGCACTGCTTCCGTGTACACCTTGGCAAAGGCCCTGCCGGCCGCGCCGTCACCGGCCATGCCCCCGTTGGCACTCAGGTCCGTGAACAGCAGACCCACCATGTCGTGGACCAGATCGCGCAGCCCCACCATCGACCAGGACGCGTTGACGAAATTTTCCGTCTGATGCCGCAGATCCACCGTGCCCCCGTAGCCCTTTGCCAACACCGGTGACACCGTACAAGGCTGTGAACCACAAGCTCTGGTGATGGATTGATGTTCAGTCACCTTGCAGTACACAAGGATGCAGTGGCCCGGTCGCAGATTCGCGTCTCGTGTTCGTACGCTGAGGTGCGCGCACGGATGCGCTCGTCCGCACCCGATGCGCTGAACCACTCCCGGCCCACTGGTGGCCCGCCGAGGGACACGCGTGTCACAGGCCTTCCCATCCGCCGTGCGTGCACGGCTCGGCGGTGTATAGCCGCTCCGAGAATTTCCGGTGTCTCCGGGGAGTTCCCGGGTAGTGCCGGCACTCCCCGCTACACAGCTCCGCACGAACTCGAAGTGGCTGAAGACACCGCCCTGCGCTCGGGCCGAAGCTCCCGCGGCGGTGCTAGCCGCAAATACCGGACCGCGGCATCGACTGGGCCTAGATGCACAGCATGACTATCCGGCTGAGTCGCGTGCGCTTCCCGTACGCCGTCCGTACATTGCGTGGAGGCATGCGAGCAGTCGTAGCCCGGCCCGTGGCCCGACCTGATGCACCGGCCCTGCCGAAAGCCGAACCCCCCTGCCGGGGTCAGGGCCGGGTGGGGTGCCGGGGCCGAAATGGAGCGGCGTCGCGGGTGCGGGGAAAGGGCGTCGCAGTGCGGGAAACAGGGCCTATGGTCCGAGTGCCCGCGCACTCCTGGTGTGGACACGGCTGCCGGCGCCCCCCTCACGGCCAGCCTTGAGACAGCCCGCTTTTCGGTGGCCGGCAGCGCTGTCGCGGCCGGGCGCCGTGGCAGGGCTCCGGGGACTGTGAAACGCTCGGAAACAGTGGCATATCCGTCCTTCACCGCACGTCGACGGCGGACGAGAGCGCCGGCCCGTCCGTGACGGGGTTCACCCGGTCCCTGGCCCTGTGTTCGCCGAGTGGGGAACACACGATGACGACGACCGAGCACCCGCACGGCCACGACGGCCACCAGGATCCGACCCTCTACCGCACCCCGGCGGACGCCGTCGCCGCGCCCGGGGAGGAACTCGCCTACGTCGTCGGGTTCGACCCGGCCGGATCGCGCCCGGACGCGCTGTTCACCGTCGGCACCGACCCCGGTTCCGCGGCGTACGGCCGGGTGATCGCCCACGCCGAGGTGCCCGGCCTGGGCAACGAGTTGCACCACTTTGGCTGGAACGCCTGCTCGAGCGCGCTGGCCCATGCCGGTCACCACCACGCCGCGCGCCGCTATCTCATCGTGCCCGGACTGCGCTCCTCCAGGCTGCACGTCTTCGACACCGTCCCCGATCCGGCCCGCCCCCGCCTGGTCAAGACGGTCGAGCCAGGCGAACTGGCCGCCCGGGCCGGGTACTCGCGCCCCCACACCCTGCACTGCGGTCCCGACGGCGTCTTCCTGTCCTGCCTGGGCGGCGCGGACGGCGCGGACGGGCCCGGCGGCGTGGCGCTGCTGGACCACGAGAGCTTCGAGGTGCTGCGCGGTTGGGAGAGCGAGCGCGGGCCGCAGCACCTCGCCTACGACGTCTGGTGGCACCTGGCCCAGAACATCGCCGTGACCAGCGAGTGGGGAACACCTTCCATGATCGAGGACGGTCTCGTCCCCGACCTGCTGCTGGGGCGCCGTTACGGCCACTGCCTGCACTTCTGGGAACTCGACACCGGCCGGCACCTGCAGCAGGTCGACCTGGGCGACGCCCACCAGATGGTGCTGGAACTGCGTCCCGCGCACGACCCCGAGGCCACCTGGGGGTTCACCAACACCGTGGTCGACGTCGAGGACCTGTCGGCCTCGGTGTGGCGTTGGCATCGCGACGGCGAGGACTTCCACGTCACCAAGGTGATCACCCTCCCGGCCGAGCCCGCCCCGGCCGAGGACCTGCCCCCGGCGCTCAAGCCGTTCGGCGCTGTGCCGCCGCTGATCACCGACATCGACCTCTCGGTGGACGACCGGTGGCTGTACGTCTCTGCGTGGGGCACCGGCGACCTCATCCAGTACGACGTGAGCGACCCGCGGCAACCCAGGCGGACCGCGGCCG
The DNA here is from genome assembly GCF_043199955.1 of Streptomyces sp. NPDC048514. Lineage (NCBI taxonomy): Bacteria > Bacillati > Actinomycetota > Actinomycetes > Kitasatosporales > Streptomycetaceae > Streptomyces > Streptomyces sp. NPDC048514. Next base: position 65,275 of record NZ_JBICWT010000006.1, read on the forward strand.
TGCGGCTCGGCGGCATCACCGCCCGCCGGCCGCACCCCGCCGCGCCTGACGTGCCTCTGACGGGCGGGGCCCAGATGGTCGAGGTCAGCCGCGACGGGCAGCGCGTCTACCTGACGAACTCCCTGTACGCCGCCTGGGACGAGCAGTTCTATCCCGCAGGCATCGAGCCGTGGATGGTCAAGCTGGACGCCGATACCTCGCGCGGCGGGCTGTCGGTGGACGGCCGCTTCTTCCCCCACGGCGAGGACTTCGCCGGCCTGCGCGTGCACCAGACACGCCTGCAGGGCGGCGACGCCTCCTCCGACTCCTACTGCTACCGCCGCTGACCAGGGCCGGTGACTACGTCCGTGGGGGCGGCGCCGGTGCGCCAGGGCGCCGCCCGCGCGGCCCGCCGCTGAACCGGGAGAAACCATGCTCTGCGCCTTCGAAGCGGCCGGCACGCACCCCGCCGGCGATTCGGCCGGCCTGCTGCCTCCGGCCGCATCGTTGGTGGCCGCATCGCTGGTGGCTCTGGCCACGGTGGCGGGAGCCTGGGCGGCGCGGCGGGCACCTGGCCCTACCGTGCTCGTGCCGGCCGTCGCGTCAGGGATCCTGCTGGTCATAGCCGTTGTCGACCTGCTGCCCGACGCGTGGGACGAGGCCGCCGAGGCCGGCCTGCCGCCGTGGGCGGTGCCGTTCACCGCGCTCGCCTCGTTCGCCCTCACGGGCGCCCTCGCCCGGACCGGCTGCCCGTGCAGGCGGGAACGTGTGGGCGGCATCGGCGCGGCAGCAGGACTCGCCGTGCACCGCTTCGTGGAGGGCGCGGCCCTCGCCCTGACCACCTCGATCGCCGTGATGGCCGCGCTCCTCGTACACGCCGCAGGCGAAGGCCTGGCCCTGGCCGCGCTCCTGGGCGCCCAGCCCGGACGGCGTACGGCTTGCTGGCTCACACTCGCCTGCCTCAGCCCGCTCGCCGGCGTGCTCGTCACGAGCGCCGTCCCCCTCCCGGACGGCCTCCTGCCCTTCCTCCTCGCCGCCGTCGCCGGCGTCCTCACCCAGGCCGCACGGGTGGCACTCGGCCTCGCCCGCCGCCAGCGACCCGCCGGCCGGCGCGTGCGCACGGTCCCGGTCACCGCAGCAGTGACCCTCGCGGCCGTCGCCACCGCACTCGCCCTGCTCATCGCGGCCGGCCGCTGAACGCGACACGACACGAGCACGGGGGGTGCGCGGAGGGCATCCCGCCACGGGGGTGCGCGGAGGGCATCCCGCCACGGGCACGGCTCGGGTACCGGAAGGGGCACCTCGCAGGGTGTGGCGCTTGGCCGGTCGGGGCTCCGCAGCGACGTCACCTTGCGCGCAGCCAGGTGGGAGATGGCTTCGGCCTGGCCTGGATGGAGGACCGGCCGCCCAGCGGCAGCTCTTCCTAGAGCCGGAAGCGGAAGGTGCCGGCGGTGGGCCTTCCGGGCGGGCACCGTATCGCCCGCCCAAGCCCCTCTATACGCAAAATGCACGGGATAAGTACGCAAAAAGTGCGTGGTCAGACCGGATCGAACTCGGGCCAGAGAACATCGAACTCGGGCCAGAGAACACTGACGCACACCTCCTTCGACGGCCACTCCGGGGCACCCGTCCGCCAGATGCACACCGCCAGCAGCAGCTCCCCCGGCCCTGAGTGCCCCAACCCGGTCAGGGCTGACGACGGGCGGTCTCGGACAGTAGGGACGGCGGCGCCCGTGAGGGCTACACCCCCGCGGCGCCGTCGTTGTGGTCGGGGCCGCTCGCCCGCGTCTGGTCCAGTCCCCGGGGCAGGCGCTCGGCTGCCCGCTGGCCGGCTGGGCCGTGCCCGGCGGGCTCTGCCGGATGGGAATGCCGGGCGGGGGCTCCCGCCCTACGCTGGCCATATGTCCGATTTCATCGCCGCCGGCGCCTCAGCCGACGACCTTCCCGCACCGGCCGAGGGTCTGCTGCTGACGCACTTCCTCACGGTCGGCGACGTCCCTCGCTCGCGGGCGTTCTATGCCGATGTGCTGGGCGGGCAGGTGGTGCTGGAGGAGAACCCCTGCATCATCAAGGTCGCCAACAGCTGGATCATCATGAACCCCGGCGGCGGGCCCACGGATGACAAACCCGACGTCGTACTGCGCCCGCCGGAGGACCGCCACACCGCCTCCAGCTTCCTGAACGTACGGGTGGCGGACATCCACGGCTTCTACGCGGCGGCCCGCGCCATGGGAGCCGAGTTCCTCACCCCGCCCATCGACCGGCGCGCCGAGCTGCGCTGCTACATGCGCGACCCGGATGGCTACCTCATCGAGGTCGGCCAGTCCACGGGCCTGCTCAAGGGCATCCTGGCGCGCACCGATACCGAAGCCTGACCACTGCACCGCGCTGCACCGCTGACCGCATTCGTCAGATGCGACGGACCGGGTCCGTGATTCCGCCGGGGCACGCAAGCGCCGCGATGTCCCATCCGGCACGTTGGGCCCCGGCCTGGTAGGCGCTTTCGTAGAAGGCGAGCACGGCGGCACGTGGATCGGCCTCGGCGCGGGCCGCGTCGTAGCGCAGTACGGCCAGGTGGCTGTCGCCGCGCGCGACCCACTGCGCGCACGCCGGGCTGAGCGGTGCTTCGGCCAGGCCGGCAGGCTCGGGGGCGGTGTACGAGTAGAACGCGGGCTCGGCAAAGGTGTCGTCGCCGAACCAGAAGCCGAAGCTGATCACTTCCGAGGAGTACGCCTCCCGGGTGACGGGGTCGGCCTGCCGGGGCTGGTCTACCCGGCGCCCGGAGAACCGGCTGTGGGCGATGTCGAAGGTGTGCCAGAAGTGGTGCACCGGGCTGGCCTTTCCCGAGAAGCCCGCCGCGAACTCCTCCAGCACGGACGCCACCTGGCTCAGCACCCGCCAGTAGCGGTTTGCGGCCACCGGGTCGTAGGTCGCGTGCTCGGTGTCCTCGGCGAACGGCCGGTCGGCGTCGGGTAGATCGAAGGGCCTGGGAATAGCGATGTTCGCCCGGACGCCCAGCGCGGCCAGAGCGGCCAGGGTCTGGTCGTAGAAGGACGCGACGGACTGGCCCGAAAGCGGAAAGGACCGCTGTTCGCCGTCCAGCGTCATGACGGCGAGCCGGTGGTCGACGAAGTCGAAGTCGACGGTGAAGATCGGATTCCCGTCGACCTGACCCATCGGACGTGTGGTGATGCCGCGCCCAGTGACATGGAACGGGACGTTCCACCAGTGGTTGCGCCGAGCGCTCTCGGCCAAGCGGATCTTGCCGACAATCTGCGTGAAGCGGTGCAGCGTCTCCTTGGTGTCCCGCCACTCCGGCAGCGGCGCCGGCGGGAACAGCTCCATCGCCTGCCCCTTCCCGCCCGGCGCTCCCGCGGCGGCCGGGCCGTCTCATCATGACCCCGCAGGGGACATCCCGCACGCCGCCGAGAGAGCAGTTCAGCCCAGCCGCCGCACGGGCCGCTACCCAGGTCCCGCCGTCGTCCGGCCAACGGCGCGAAGCCGGCAGGCCACGTCATAGACAGCCACGGGCTCATCCAACCCGACACCAGTGACACCCCGCCTCCCCCGACGCCAAGGCCCGGTCGACTCACGCCCATCCTCTGCGCGGGCGCGTCCTGCGTTCAGGCCGCGGCACGGAAGACGTACGCCGTCATGGGGGCGGTGACCGGTCCTGGGCCCAGACGGGCCGTCATCTCTTCGATGACTGCTGCCAGGACGGCCGGTCCGCCGCCGCGCTCCTCAACGGCCGCGCGCACCGGTGTCCCGGTGAGGTACCCAGTGGCGAGGTCGGCGGTCGACGCGGCCCGGCCATGAAGCGTCAGCTCCTGCTCGTCCTCGACAGCGAACCCGGCGGCCGCCAGATCAGCGGCCACGACAGCGGGGTCGGCATAGCCGTGCGGAACCGTCTGGAAGAACCGTGGCGGCTCGACCGGAAAGGCCCGCTCCAGCCCGGCCTGCAGCGCGACTTCGAAGGCGTGCGTCCCGAGCGGGCCCCAGGTGTTGAACAGGAACCGGCCGCCCGGGGCCAGCACCCGGCGGACCTCGGTGAAGGCCCCGATGCGGTCGGGAAAGAACATCACGCCGAACTGGCAGACCACCAGGTCGAAGCCTCCGTCCGGGAACGGCAGCCGCTGCGCGTCGGCCTGCCGCCACACCGCGCCAGGGGCCCGGGTCGACCCGAAAGCGACCATGGCCTCGTTCAGGTCGGTGGCAGTCACCTCGGCCGAGGGTGCCGCTGCGAGCAGGCCTGCTGTCAACTCGCCAGTTCCCGCAGCGAGTTCGAGGATCCGCCGCGGGTGGAGTGCCACCGCCCGGGCAGTCAGGTCCTCGGCGAAGGGCCGGAAGACCACCGGCACGAGGTACTGCTCATAGGCCGCCGGCATGGATGCGGACCATCGCCGGTCGGCGTTGATTCCCGTCACCCTCCTGACGGTAGTGCCGCGTCAGGAAACCTCTTCCTTGCCGCGCCGCCATGCACCCTGGGTGGAGCGGACCATGTCCTGGCTGTCCGGCTGCCGACGCCTCCACCGCCGTTACGAGCGTAAGCCGGAACACTTCCTGTTTTCACGGCTATCGCTGCAACCCTCATACGCCAAGTGAAATAGCGTCTTAAGGGGCGAGGAGAGCATCAAGGGCAGTGGAACGTTGGTGCAGTTCTGGCCTGCCCGCCCGTAGCCCGCGACGCGGCGGGAGCAGCAGGGCTGCTCCCGCCTCGAGTGGTCAGCCGCTGATTCCGACAATGAAGGCGTCGTCCTGGCCGTCGAGGATGTAGCGTCTGCACTGCTTCTTCGCCGAACGTAAAGCGTACCATTAGCGTACGAAGTGCGTACCAGGCGCGGTCGCGACTGGCGGAAGCAGCACGGTCCGGCTCTCTCCCCTGCGACTCTCCAGACACCTACAGATCGGCAGCCAGGGCTCTGTACACGTCGTAGCGCAATATTCAGGCGAGGTGTCGGACGAAGAACCTCACTGCGCTGTCGTGCTCGAAGGTGGGGACGTCCCCGTGTTTGCCCGGGTTGGCGTGGAGTGTTTTGTCGGGGGAAGCCAGGGCGTCGAAGAGTGCCAGGCTCTGATCCCGTGGGACGCGTTCGTCATTCCACTGCATGAGGAATTCGACCGGAACGGTGACCCGGGTGGCGTCCTCGGTCTTGCCGAGGGCGCCGCCAAGACCCAGTACCGCGGCGTGGACACGGGATTCGGCGGCGACGAACGGCACGCCGAGGCCACATCCAAGCGAAATCCCCCAGTAGCCCACGGGGCCGGCACCGACATGATCGAGGCGCTGGACCTCATCCACGACCGCTTGCCATTCCGGGACGGTCTGCCGGGCCACCATTGCCTGGAACTCGGCGATCAGCGGCGCGAGTTCTTCGCCCGCTTGCACACGTGCCTGGTTGTCAGCCGCGATCCGGTTGTACTCCGCGACCGCTGGTCGCTCCCCATGGCCCGGCACATCGACTGCCACGACCGCGAAACCGCCCTCGATGACGAAACGACGCGCAAGGTGCACCACGTCAGGATCCTTCTTGTGCCGGCCGCCGCCGTGCCCCACCACGATGAGCGGACGCCGGCTGGCCCCGCCTTCGGGCGTCCACAGCGCACCGGGGATTTCGCCGAGGAAGAAGAGTTGCTCGCGGACGCGGTCGACCGACGTTTCAGAGGTGAAACGCATAGCGGTTCAAGCCTTTCGGGATGCCTCCTGCGGGCACTCCCTAGATCATGCGAGAGAGGGAGCCCCGACCTGTCACAGTGTTGATCGGTCTCACCTCCTTGGTTCGCAGTCATGCACGGCGCACAGAAGCTACCACGAAGATCTGCAACTACGCATCGCCTGCGGACACTTCACGTCCGACAGCCAGGTGCGGGACAGACACTTGGGCCGGCCCCAGCCGGTGGTGCGACGGCCGTCAGTCCGCCCCGCAGACGGAGAAGACGGTGAATGGCGGGGATAGCGGGTCTGCCGCTGCCCGATCAACAGGCGAACCGGCTGCGGTGTGAGTACAGGTACTCATGCCCACGAGCCGGTACTCGGAAAGGCTGTCCCTATGACTACCTCTTCGGTGCGGCTCCACTCTGCTCTGCCGCGCGTGCTGGGCGCAGCCGCCACGGGAGCGGTTCTGGCCACCGGCGCCCGAAGTTACCTTTCCTGGGCCAGCCGCCGCAGCACTCAGACTTGCCAGGACAGCGACATCCTCTGCATCACCTGGTGGAACCTGACGGCCCTGCCCCTCATGCTCACGGTCACCCTGCTCGTGCTCACCATCACCTACAAGCGCCTGGACATAAGACCACGGCTCGTCATCATCCCGCCGACCATTCTGCTGGCTCCCATTCCCCTCGCCGCCGGCGCGGCGAGGGGATGGCCGACCGTCGCCCTCGCGGGCGCCGCTTGGTCAGGTTGCCTGGCCCTGGCTGCATGGAAGCGCTACCGGGTCCCGGCACTCACCGCGTCGACAGCGATATTCCTCGCCGCCATGATCGCGGCCTACCACTGACGCCCGCCAGCTGGAGCGGACGACCCATGCCACCCGAGAAGAACAGTGATTGAAATCCCAGGAAGCGGCCCATCGCCGTCCATCATCCGACACCGGGATTCCGCTCCCGTCGCCCACGCAACCTGAGGCGACGCCGGTCGTTGTCCCGTGACGCACTCTCGCCGGGCGGGGCGGTACATGTGGCGGCGTCTCACGAACCGCCCGGCCTGCGTCCGTCACGACATGGCGAGTTCCGGCAGCTGGAAGAACTCCGCGATCGCCTGCACGAGTCGTTCGTCGTCATCGTCACCGATCGCTGCTTCAGGGCCGATCACCTTGGCGGCCGTAAGAGCTTGCACCAGCGTATGTGGGTTTTCCCCTCCTGGGCGGGACAGATCCTCGAAGCTGAGGTGAGTGATCAGCCGTCCGTCGCGGTAGTACTCGAAGGCGGGAGCATGCGCCTTGGCCTTGCAGGGTTCTGTCACGAAGACGGCCAGCTCACCTCCACCACGGCACAGCCGCCCGTAGGAAACGAGGTCGTAATCTTCGCTCTCCCAGCTGAGCATGTCGTGCATGATGACGCTCCAGTCCTCGCTCTTGCCGTAGGCCAGCGGCAGGCGACGCTCGGCTAGAAGCCCTCGGGTCAGCGCATCCGTGGACACTCCTCTGAAAAAGACGACGTTGATCTCCTCATGCTGTGGCAACGGCCTTCGAACCCAGTGCTTCATGTCTGCACGATAGAAGTGCCGACTGACATCCGGGCTCTCCAGCCCAACCGGCAAGGAGCCGGCCCGCCCGCTGTCACATCCGGCCGCCGACCGTGGACGCAGGTCGGGCCGGGCAGCCCCTGAGTTCTACCTGATGTGCAGTCAGTGCGGATCATCTGGCCTGCCGAGACGAGAGCCACCGCCAGTACGTGGCCTAGCGACACGCGCATGCCCCCTACGCTGTCCTGAGCTGGACCTGACCCCAGCGCCGGCTCCCGGGCACCCGTTCGTGCTGCAGGGCTTGACGAACGATCACGCCGCGTGCACGCCGTTTCTCGTGGCAAGGGCGAGGACTGAGGGCCCTGGGGTTGGTCGAGTGCGCCTCCACCCGGCCGCCCTTCGACAGCGTCTGCACGCACGCACCCGCGAGCCCCAGCCACCGTCGAAGCCGAGGATTGTCCAGTCGCCGTTCTCGCCCGGAGCGCGGAAGGCGCCCGCGACGTAGGAATTGTCCCAGTCGTAGTCCACCTCGGCGCGGTGGGCGTCGTCCGCCTCGATCAGCCCGGCCGTTCCCTCCCCGATGCCGCGTGGTTCCGTCTCCATCGCGCGCAGCACCTCGCGCGGGGTCCGCCCCCGTATCAGTGTCAGGGTGTACCCGCTCTCCATCGCGTGGCGGAAGAGCGGCGAGGGGCGGATCCAGGTGTAGTCGTGCGCGGTCACCAAGTTCATACGCCGCAGTGTGTCTAACGCCGCTGACAACGCCCGGTGTCAGCGGCTATTACAGGAACCGCTGCTGCGGCATAAGTGGTCGTGGCACTACGGCGGTGGCGAGAGCAGGTTCCGGGTGTGATCTCCGGCTTCTGCGCGACCGCCCTTACCAAGGGATGTGGTTGTTTTGTGAGAAGTCGATCATGAACCAGATGGCCAGAGGGATAAGGACCAGCAGGACGTATCCTGCCAGAACCTTCGCCCAAGTCGCTGTCCTACCTTGTCTTTCCGCCTGCATGGCCTGTCCCCCGTCCGTGATGCGGGCAGAAGCCGAGTGTATGCGGAGGTTCGAAGCGACAGCAGCCACGCGCTCTGGGGAGCCGTGCAGATCCGCGCTGGGACAGGTGAAATGGCTGGGACAGGTGAAATGAACGCCATTCGCCATTCGCCGTTCTGGCCGGGCCTGCGGGACCTGGGCTGCTTACGTCAGCGGGGTGTTGGGCCAGGACCCGGCGCCGAATGCTCCAGGAGAGGTCGGACTCGGTGGCAAGGAGCGTTGTTTTCTAGAGCGTCCGCGCGTGCGGCTGGGCCGAGGACTTCGTCGCGTTCGACTCCGCATCCGCTGAAGAGCTGTGGTGCGGTGTGGAGAGACGCGCTCCTGCCGCTCTGGCCGCCGTCCATGCCGGCACTCCGTTCGCCGACCCGCTTCACGTGGCAGCGCTACGCGTTCTGGTCGTGGCGCTGCAACGTCCTTCCAGGCCGCCTCTCAGCAAGCCGGGTCAGGTGTCACCCAACCCTGCAGCAGTCCCTCTCGGTGACGACGAGGGGTGCCGCCGCGCCAGGCCTGCCTCAGGGACGTGCGGGGGCGAAGTGGGCGGGGTGCGCCGGGGAAGACGTACCAGGGTGTGCGCAGGTATCACCACGGGTTGAGTGTCCTAGCCGGTGATCGCGGTGGTCACGGCGGCGGCCTGGGCGCTGTCGACGACGGGGATCACCTCGAAGTCGACCAGGTCGTTCCACTGGGAGACCCAGGCCAGGAGCAGGCTGAGGTCGTCGCAATCCATGAGCTGGAAGCAGCGGTTGAATCCGGCGTCGATCCAACTGTTGATGTACTGCAGCCCGTCCGGCATCATCCGGCCGCGTTCCCGTACCCGTGCATACACGGGCGCCGCCTGCCCGTCCCGGAACCGCTCAATCACCATGAACAACATGTTGAGAAATGATACAAACCGAGACTTGTCATGCCAAACAGTTTCCGTTCGTGAGTTGAACAGCAGCTGTCACCACGACGGGAGCCGCCCGCACAAAGGCCGTTCGCTTACCCCGCGAACGGCGCTCGCGCGTCCGGGGACGGTGTGCTGGGCTGAGGCACCCCGAGCACGGTCTTGTGCAGCAGGTGTCGCTGTCCTCCGTGTCAGAACGGGGTGTACCCGGAGGACAGCGCCACCGCAGGGAAGCGGAACCCGCATCCCTGTCCAGGCAGGACGCCACGCCGCATTCCGCGTTCGTGACGCCTTCCCGCCGCCGGGAGACCAATCCCGGCCCACACAGTCAACAACCGTCAGAGCTACAGCCCGTGAGTACTCGGTACTTTGCTTTCGGGCACGGGGCGGCGCCGGATGGACGACCGGATCCCGTGGCCAGGTGAACCCGCCCGCCACGACCAGCACCAGGCTGCCTGAACACGTTCGGGCCAGGAAACTACGGTCGCGCACGGCAGCCACCGACGTCGTCGACGACAAGGGGGGACGGCGCCGGTAGCAGAACTGGAGATGAAGCAGCATCAGGAGGGCGCTGCCACCAGCGTGTCGCACGGCCGCCCCGGCGACCGCCCGTACTCGTACGCTCCCATTCTGCGTGCTGAGGCCGGGCAGTGTGCAGCGGCCCCGCAGACAGGAGGAGCAGGGTTCCACTGCTGGGCCTGCGGGGCCACTGCGTGTCACCTACCCTCCGATACGTCCGATCCCTCGCAGCTGCCGCCACGAGCCGCATCAATGCCCGTCGAGGGCCCGGCCGTATCCGGCCGGGCCCTCGACACGTCTTGCATTGGCGCGCTCTACCAGCGGTACCAGCGGCCCTTGCGCCCGCCACTATCCGCGGAACGGACGACGAAGCCCAGCAGCCACACGATGAGCACGATCACCGCGATCC
>NZ_JBICWT010000006.1:75395-477250 GCF_043199955.1 Streptomyces sp. NPDC048514
AAACCCGCGCCGAAGAGGATCAGAGCCAGCAGAAGAACCAGAAGCAGGGGAACCATAGTTATCAACCTCCTGGCCACCGCATGCCCTTACATCACCCCGACAAGCACATAAAATGCACGTTTCTTTCAGGTAGTCAGGGGCATATGCAGGCCGCTCTGCGCGGATGCCCCAGCCCCCGCCGCTCACGCACCACAGCGGCAGCTCATGCAGCGCGCAGTGGTCCGCATCAGGGTTGCCGCCCGCCCGAGCGAACCTCGGCCAGAAGCAGGATCGTGAACTGCCGTGTCAGGACAGGTCAAGCTCCTGACACGGCCGCGCCGAAGGCGCCCCTACGCAAGAGCGACTGGGCGGCTCGCCGCCACTGTGGTACTACTTCGCCGGGGATGGCGCGCGAAATGACACCGCGAATGGCCTGAACTGGTGCAAGTCGACCAGTTGGCCGCGGTGTGACGGCGTTTCGAAGTGGACGAGCACCCCGACGATCACGACGAGGATAAATGCAGGCTCCGTCGACCTCAACAAGAACGGCAGCGTGACCGTTGGTGCCCACATGTACGATCACCAGACAAGTGGGCCGGCAGTCGACACCCTGATGTGGGTGGAAAAGAAGATTCCTCTCACCCGTTCACTCGTAAACAAGATCATTGCGGGAGATGCGTACGCCAAGTGGGGCACGCTCCACTACAACGGATCGGCAGGGAAGTCCGCGGACCTCGGTTACCACATCGAGATATCCTCTTAGTTCGACTGAAGGCACTTCCGGGATCTGGCTCCCCTTGCGGCACCCGAACCAGACGGTCACATGAGATGTTCCGTGCAAAGAGGTGTCTCAGACCTGCCGTTCGCGGGTGAGGTGATCCTGTCGCACTGCTGTGATGGGGGGCGTCGGTCCAGGTGCTGCTCGGGGGTTTGCGCAGCCCCACTCGCAAGCGGCTGAGCGCGTCCTGGGGCGTGCGCGGGCGCGCTGCGCCAAGGTTGCCCATCGTTGGTGATCCGTGGGGCTGTTGCACTCACCGATGTCCCTTCCGTACTACGGTCGCTGAATGCGGATGTATCTCTCGTCGTTCAGGACAGGTGACCAGCCGGGCCGCTTGCTGGAGCTCATCGACCACCCGGCCTCCGCTGTTGACGTTGCATTGATCGTCAACGCGATGGACGCTCTGCCGGCCGGTGAGCGCCGGGCTGCGGTCGAGGGCGAGCTCGTTGCGCTGACAGGACTCGGTCTGCGTCCGGTTGAGATCGACTTGCGCGCGTTCTTCGATCAGCCCGCAGACCGGGTAGCAGCTGTTCTCTCCGGCTTTCCCCTGGTCTGGGTCCGCGGAGGCAATGTCTTCGTCCTGCGTCAGGCCCTGGCCCGCAGCGGAGCCGACACCACTCTCGCCGATCTGGTGCGACGGGACGCGATCGTCTACGCCGGCTACAGCGCAGGCGCCTGCGTGCTAGGACCCGACCTGCACGGACTTGAGCAGTGCGACGACCCGCAAGCAGTGCGCACGGCATACGGTGACGAAGCACGCTGGGACGGACTGGCTCTCCTCGACTACATCGTCGTACCCCACATCGACTCGCCCGGCCACCCGGAATCCGAGATCCTCGGGCTGGTCGCGGAACGCTACCGCGCCGAGGGCACCGCTCATCAGCCCCTGCGCGACGGCCAAGCCCTCGTGATCAGGGATCACCAGACGAGCATCTGCTGATCGCGCCCCCACCTTGATCGGCGGCTCCCAGGGGGAGTTCACACAGCAGACGAGGCAGCTGCTGATTCCGTGCGCCTCGGTCACGCATGCGGAGGTCTGGGCATCCCGCCCTTCCATCTCCCGCAGGAGCTGCCTGAGCAGGCCGTTGAGCTCCGGCGTGCACAGCCAAGTCGCCTGATGCGCCGTACGCCCTCCAGCGGCTCCGGCATCGGGGCCCTGCGAGGCCTGGAAGCGCCCAGGAGCAGTCGGGTGTGAGCCTACGATCCCAGGTGATGGCCAGTCGTCTGCGCCCTCTGGAGGACTCTCGTGGCACAGCTTGTCCGTGAGCAGCACGTTGACGTGTTCGTGAGTGGCTACGCGTTCGGGCTGCAGGAATCCGACGACGCCTGCCTCGATCTGTTGTTCCCGGACGACTTCGACTTCGGCACGTTCCTGAGTGCGCACCCGGGGCGCGTGGACGTCACCAGCGCTGGGCATACCCACACCGCTTCCGTCACGGTCGAAGTGTGGGACGGGCCTGCGCCGGTGCGGGATCCGGCCGGCTGGGAGCAGCAGGCGGAAACAGACTTCGAGTCGGTCAGCGGCCGGGTCGCGATCTGGTCGATGGATGTGGGCCGGCTCGATGCCCTGATCACGCTGGCGGACCAGGGCGGGTCGTGGCGCGTGCGTATCAGTTCCTCGGGCAGGGCTGAGGTGAGGGCTTTGGCCGAGAGCGAGGAGAGTATCGAGGCGGTAGAGCGCTATCTCGTGCAGTTCTGGCCTGCAGCTTCGTCGTCCCTGCAGGGAGCCGGCGGTTTGAACTGACCAACGGTTCGGTGGAGTGGTTACGGGTAATCGATGGTGCGGCTGTTCTTGGCGATCGTTGCGACCACGCGCGGGTTGAACATGCTGGCGCCGACGGGTCGGCCGTTGAGCACCCACTCCTGCACGAACGAGGCACCGTCGCACCCGGCCCGGCCGTCGACGCCCTGCCTGACCCTGCGTTGGACGGCGCGTAGCCGGAGGCCCGGTGTGACAAAGGCACGTACGCGGCCGCCGGTCCCCTCGTTTCGCGCGTCAGCCGCGGACCCGGGCTCAGCCTGTTCCGCCCACGTCATGCAAGGGCAGGCAGCGGCCCCGCAGGCAGGAGGAGCAGGGTTCCACTGCTGGGCCTGCGGGGCCGCGCATGGTTCACCTACCCTGCGGTGCGTCCGATAAGCCCGATCCCTCCCCACCACGGGGCTGATCACGCGTTTTGGGGTCCGGCCGTATCCGGCCGGACCCCAAAAACGCCTTACGCGCGCGGCGCACTGCTCACATCGGGCGTGCTGCGCCTACCAGCGGTACCAGCGGCCCTTGCGCCCGCCACTATCCGCGGAACGGACGACGAAGCCCAGCAGCCACACGATGAGCACGATCACCGCGATCCACCACAGTGCCTTCAGTGCGAAACCCGCGCCGAAGAGGATCAGAGCCAGCAGAAGAACCAGAAGCAGGGGAACCATAGTTATCAACCTCCTGGCCACCGCATGCCCTTACATCACGTCTACAAGCACATAAGATGTGTGTTTCTTTCAGGAAGCCAGGGGCATATGTGTGCCGCCATGCATGGTTCCCCCAGCCCCGCCCCGCACGCACCGCAGCAGCAGCAGCTCATGCGGCGTGGCGGCCGGCGCCGGTGCTGCAGCTCACCTGAGTGAACGTCACCCCTGGTCACCCAGCGTGGCGCTTCGCAGGAGGCTCGGGGGCGTCCGGGGTCGACTACCGCACGGCGACGTAGTCCCCGTTCGACGACTTCCCCGCGGAGACGGAGTTCCCGTAGTACGTCCACCGCCATGTCCCCGGCCTGGTGGCCTTCACCGTGGTCTTCAGCGCCCCCGTGCTGTTCGACGTCGCCTTCTTGACCGTGGTGTACGAGGAGGCGCCCGCCGCCTTGAACTGCAGGCTGACCGTGCGGCCGGCGTACCCCTGGTACGTGTGGGTGTCCCAGTTCGCCCGCGTGACCCGCCCCGTCACGGTGATCGTCCTCCCTGCTGCGGCCGGCTCGGGCGAGGCGTCCACGGTGACGCGTGTGGCCCGCTTGACCTGCACGGGGAGGTCCTCGTCGTCGATGTCGTAGGCGTCACCGGCGAGAAAGACCCGAGCGGCGGTCTTCCAGGTGCCCGCGTCCTCGTTCCCGAAGTCGAGGCTGCGCGGGTCGATGTACAGCCACTCCTTGAAGTCGCAGATTCCCTTCGCCCTGTCCACGACCTTGCAGTCGCTGCCGATGACAGCGCTGTGCAGCGTTTCCCCCGTGAGGAGCCTGCCCCGGTAGGGGAATACCGTCGGCCCGGCGTCGTAGGTGAGCTTGGTCGTCATTCGGAAGGTCGCAGGCACCTCGACCTCGTCCTCGACCCCGATCACGATCGGCTTCCCGGCGTTCACCGCGACCCGGGTGAAAGAGACTCCGCCCTCCGCCGCCCCGGCCGGCACCGTCGCCATCGTGGTGAGCACGACCGCCGCTCCCCCGGCCACCAGCACGCTTCGCATGGTCTTCCGCACCGTTGATCCCCGTCCCTTTCCCTGCAGCCTGGGCCGAGCGCGTGAGCGCACCGGCCAGAGGTTCGTCCTCGGCGGCCGGGCAGTAGGACAGGCAAAGGCATCACAGGGGTTGTGGAGGGTGTGGCGACGATTTGATCACCGCGGGCATCGTTCTGGCGCGGTCGGCACGAAAGCCCGACGGCTTCGAAGCGAGGCGTAGCCGTTCAGCACGACGGACACGTGAGTGCCGCCCGATCTCATGGGATCGTCCACAAGGGGCGGCGGGAGTCTGGGACATGGCGGGGAAGTCAGGTGAGGCCGGCGTCGCGGGCGAGGAGCGCGGCCTGGACGCGGTTGGTGACCTCCAGAGCGGTGAGGATACGGCTGACGTGAGCTTTGACTGTGCTTTCGCGCATGCCCAGGGCCGTGGCGATGTCGGCGTTGGTGCCCCCTTGGGCGAGCAGGGTCAGGACGTCGCGTTCGCGGGGGGTGAGTTGCCGCAGACGGGCGCGGGCGGCGGCCTGGGGTCGGCCGGAGTGGTGGTAGCGGTCGATGAGGCGGCGGGCGGCGGCGGGGTGGAGCATGGCGGAGCCAGCCGCAACGAGATGGACGGCGCGCAGGATCTCGGCGGGGTCGGTGTCTTTGAGGAGGAAGCCGTCGGCGCCGGCGGCGAGGGCGTTGTAGACGTATTCGTCGAGGTCGAAGGTGGTCAGGGTGATGACCTTCGGCGGGTGGGGCAGAGCGCGCAGGCGGGCGGTGGCGGTGATGCCGTCCATGCGGGGCATGCGCACGTCGACCAGGGCGACGTCGAGGCGGTGCGCGGTGGCCAGTTCGACGGCGTGCAGGCCGTCGGACGCCTGCGCGACGACGTCGATGTCGTCGTCGCCGTCGAGGAGGTCCGTCAGGCCGAGGCGGACCAGGGCGTCGTCATCGGCGATCATGACGCGGATCATGTGCGGGAGCCGTTCTGCTCGGGGTGTGCCGGGTGGGGGATGCGGGCGGACAGGCGCCAGCAGCCGGCGCCGTGAGGTCCGGCGCTCAGGTGCCCGCCCAGGGCGTGGACCCGCTCGGTGAGGCCCACCAGCCCGAAACCCGAGGGGGCGGTGTGCGTGGCCGGCGTGCCGGGGGTGTTGAGGATCTCCACAACGGTGGCGGGCGGGCCGTAGTCCAGGCGGATGCGCACCGGTGCCTGGGCGGCGTGCTTGCGGGCGTTGGTCAGGCCCTCCTGGATGAGGCGGTAGAGGGCCAGGCGGTGCGCGGCCGGCGCCTGTTCGGGGCGGCCATCGATGTGGAGGTCGACCTGCTGCCCGGCTTCACATGCCTGTTCGATGAGCTCGCGTACATCCCGCAGGATCGGGGCGGGTGCCGCATCACCGGTCGCAGGGCCGGCGTCGTGGAGGGCTCCGAGGACGTCCCGCAGGTCGGATAGGGCTTCGGTGGAGGCGGTGCGCAGCAGGGTGAGGCGTTCGGCGACCGGTTCGGGCAGTGTGCCGGCACGGGTGGCCAGAACCCCGGTGTGCAGGGCGATGAGGCTGAGGCGGTGGGCGAGCACGTCGTGCATCTCGGCGGCGATGCGGGAGCGCTCCGCGGCACGCGCCGTCTGCTCCCGCAGTTCCCGTTCGATGCGCAGGTGCTCGACCTGGTTGTTCAGCACCTTCACCAGGCGGCGGCGGTTGCCCATCCACAGCCCGCCGACCAGGGCCAGGAGCAGGAACAGGCTCGCGCCGTACTGCTGGGGCCGCCACAGTGAGACCGCCGTCGGCGCCACGGTGTTGGCGGCCAGCGCGATGCCGCAGCAGCCGACGGCCACCGCGGTGCGGCGGTGGGCGGCCAAGTCGAACAGGGCGAGAAGCAGCAGTGGCAGCACCGGCCACCCCCACAGCCCCGTCGCGGCGGTGGCCGCCACAGGAGCGACGAACCAGGGAAGCCGGCGCAC
The DNA here is from genome assembly GCF_043199955.1 of Streptomyces sp. NPDC048514. Lineage (NCBI taxonomy): Bacteria > Bacillati > Actinomycetota > Actinomycetes > Kitasatosporales > Streptomycetaceae > Streptomyces > Streptomyces sp. NPDC048514. Next base: position 81,528 of record NZ_JBICWT010000006.1, read on the forward strand.
CACCAAAGCCGCCCCGCACAGCAGCGCTGCCGCCGTGCGGACGCTCAGGTACTGTCCGCCGATGGTCGCGGCACTGTTCTGGACGGCGGCGGCCGTCAGCAGCAGCACCAGCGCGTAGCGCCCGTACACGGCCCACCAGGGGCCTTCTTTCCCGCTCACAGCGGGAAGCCTAAAGGCGCGGCCCGGGGACCTCTTCCGACGATCTTCCCTCTTGGCCTCCTACTTTCGTAGGGGTAGACCGTCGCACAACGGCGGATCTACTGGTGAGGTGCGATTTCTAGCGTCGAATCCATGGACCACTGGACCACCTCGCACGATCGTGTTCTCGCGCAGCGCCATGCCGAGGGCTGGATGTTCCTCATCGAGGCCGCCCGCGACATCCGCACCACCGGCGCCATCGCCCCCAGCAGCACGGCCCTGGCCCGTGCCCTGACCGAGCCGGTGCGCGCCCAGGCGGGACGGCCGCTGAACATCCTGGAGGCCGGCGCAGGCACAGGAGCAGTGACCCGCACGCTGATCGGGCAGCTGTCGCCCGGCAGCCGCCTGGACATCGCCGAGGCCAACCCCCGCTTCGCCGACCGGCTGCACCGCCTCGCCGTCACGCACCCGCGCCTGGCCGGTCACGGGCAGCAGGTGCACCTGCACACCCGCCGCGTGGAGGACCTGGACCCCAACCGGCGCTACGACGTGGTCGTCTCCGGCCTGCCCTTCGCGAACTTCACTCCCGGCCAGGTCACAACGATCATGGACAGGTATCTGCAGCTGCTGCACCCCGGCGGGACCCTGACCTACTTCGCCTACCTCGGCACCCGCCGGGCCCGCGCCCTGCTCGCCTCCCGGGCCCAGGTGCGCCGCCACCAGGCCGTGGAAGAGGTGCTGGCCGCCTACCAGCGCCGGTACGCCACCGGCTGCTGGACCGTCTGGGCCAACCTTCCCCCCGCCAGGGTCTGGCAGCTCACGACGCCCCAGCCCGCCGTCCCCCACCCGGCCCGCGCCGAAGCCGGAGCACGCCGGTGAACCCATTGACCACCGTCCTCGGCCATGTGCCGCCGGCAGGCGCGTACGCGATCGTGGCCGTGGCCGTGCTGGCCGAGTCGGTCCTGCTCATCGGGGCGTTCATCCCCACCCTCAGCCTGCTGCTCACCGCAGGCGCGCTGGCCCGCGCCGGGCAGCTCAGCCTTCCGCTGCTGATCGCGGTCGCCGCATGCACGGTGGTCGCAGGTGACTTCCTCGCCCACCGCACCGGACGCGCACTGGGCACCCGCCTGCCTACCGGCCGACTCGGCCGCCGCCTGCCCGCCGCCGCCTGGCAGCGAGCTGGGGCGCTGATGGCCCGCTGCGGCGGACAGGCCGTCTTCCTGGCTCGCTTCCTGCCGGTGATCCGCACCCTCATCCCCCATCTCGCCGGAGCCACTCGCCTGCCCTACCGCCGCATCGCCCCCTGCAGCCTCGCCGCCGCCCCGCTGTGGGCCACCCTCGAAGCCGGCACCGGATACGCAGCCACCGCATCCCTCCAGCACGCCCTCACCTGGGGCGGTCCGGCCCTCGCCGCGACTGCGGCCACCATCGCCGCAGCCGCACTGGCGTGGACGAAGTTGCGCCATCGCCGCCAAACGTCCGCGCCCGTACCCGGCACCGAGGACCGTGCCCAGTCGGCCGCCGCCGCGCGAGCCGGCCGTACCGCGCCGAGGAACACCGACTCGAACGTATCCCGCCATCCGTTTCCGGCCGCACCCGCCTCACCTGCCAGCCCCCGCGAAAGCGTCAGCCGCCGGGAGATCCGGTAGGCCGGTCTGAAACGCCGCCGGGTGTCGAGCACTTGGCGAACCGGCCGGAGGCCGGATCTACGGACGCAGGAGTTCGGTCCGGAACCTGTCGCCTGACCACATGTTCGACCAGCGCGGACAATGACGCCTGCGCAGGACCTTCCGGCAGTCCCTCCAGCGCGTCGGCCGCCCGGCGGGCCTGCTCGCGTGCCAGCGCGCGGGTCACGTCGAGGGCTCCGCTGTCACGGACGATCGCGACCGCTTCCTCGACCTCGTCCGCCGTCAGGCGCCCACGACGAATCAGGCTCGTCAACCTGCCGGGGCTGCGCCGCAGCGCGACCAGGACGGGGTGGGCCAGCGTGCCTTCGCTCAGTGTGACGCCCACGGCGTTGTCCGTCGGGCGTTCGGCCCCGGTGAGGATGCGGACGTCCTCGGTCAGCCGGAACGCGACGCCCAGCGCACGGCCGTAGCTCCCGAGTGCTCCGGCGTGTTTTGGGCTGGTTCCGGCGGCGAGGGCACCGAGGCGGCACGGCAACTCGAAGGTCGCCGCGGTCTGCGACTGCACCAGCGACAGGTGATCGTCCTCGGCCATCCGCGCGTCGAACGCGTGCCGCCGCTCGCCCACCCGGCCGGTGCACATCTTCGTGACGGCGCGGGAGATGAGTGCGAGCGCCTGGGGACCGCCGTCGGTGGCCAGGTGCAGCGCTTTCGACATCAGCAGATCGCTCACCAGGATGGCGAACCTGTTTCCCCAGCTGGAGTGATGTGCCGGCGTGTCCTCGACACCGAGTTGCGCGAGCGCGGCCAGGGCGCTGAGTTCGATCGCGGCGCCCATCTTGATGCGGGGGCGCGCGCCGATGTCACCGAAACGGCTTGCCAGCAGCAGCAACAGCGCCGGCCGGAACGGGACGCCGGGATCTCCCCAGCTCGACATGGCCAGACGCGCCAGGAACGGCCACTCGTCGCGGACGGAGCTCGCCATGAGTTCACCGACGCCGAGCAGGTCGGTGCGTACGTCGACCCCGGGTGCCATCAGGCCGGCCACGTCGTCGATCGCGCGATGCGCCCGAAGCTCGCCCATGCCCTCGGGCAGCAACAGCGCCCGGCGGCAAAGTGCGAACGGCATGCGCTCGCTGTCGAACGTACCCTGCAGGACCCGCCAGACGAACTGGTACCGGTGGGCCGAGCGGCGGCCGGCCGTCAGCAGCCCGGAGTACGCGTTCTCCAGCAGTAGCGCATGGTCCAGGAGGTCCGGACGCTCAAGATCGCGGGTCAGACCGCGGTCGATCACCTCGGCTGCGGTCCTGCCCGACTCAAGCGCGTAGCTGATGCCCTCCGCCGTGAACGGGTTGACCAGCCCCGCCGCATCGCCGACGAGCAGGATGCCGTCGCCGACGCAGCGGCCGGGAGCGAAGTCGAGGCGAAGCGGCGCTGTGGCCCACTGCCCGCGCAACCGGCCCTCGAACGCCTTGCGGCCTGTGCCCGGCCGGGCGAGGAAGCTGTGCAGCACGTGCTCCGCGCGGCCCTCGTATCCGGGACGGAACAAGGCGACGCCGATGTTGGCTTGCGACGCACACGTCGGATTGATCCAGCCGAACGACGGCAACAGGTCTCGCCCCGCTGCGTCGTCGAGCGGCAGGAAGACCTCCTGCAGGTCCGGCAGGCCGTCGAGATGGGTGAGATAGCCGCGCACGCCGACGCCGAGGCCGCCTTCGGGTAGCAGCCCCACCGCACGCGCCAGCACGGAGCGTGCACCGTCGGCCGCGACGACCGCGGACGCCCGGACGTCGATGAGCCGGCCATCGCGGCACACCCTCACCCCGACGACTCGTCCTCGCTCGAGGATCGGGGCCGTGACCGCGGCCCCCTCCCAGAGTTCGGAGCCGACCGCCACGGCGCGGGCGCAGATCGCTTCGTCGAGCACGCGGCGCGGCACGACGAGGCAGTGGCTGTCGGCGCCCGGATAGGCACCGTAGGCGAAATCGCGCCGCCCACGGCCGCGCATGTGAACCCGCAGGCCCCGCACGGGTTGCGAAGGGGGAAGCGAGTCGAGGACACCCATCGCGGCGAGGATCCGCACCGCGCGCTGCGTCAGCGCATCGCCGCACACCTTGTCCCGCGGGAAGCGCTGCGCCTCGAGCAGCAGGACCCGGCGGCCCCGGACCGCGAGGTGGTAGGCGGCTGAGCCCCCTGCGGGCCCGGCGCCGACCACCAGCGCGTCGTAGTGGTTGCGCACGTTCATTCCGTTCGGCTCGCGATACGTCGTGCCGTGACGGCGAGCGCGTCCCGGCCGGGGAATTCGGGTAGCTCGGCGAGCGCGGCGGCGGCGCCGTCGGCATACGTGCGTGCGAGTTCGCGCGTGACGTCCACGGTGCCGCAGCGACGCACCAGCGCGGCCGCCTCGGTCGCTTCGCGCGCGCTGAGGTTCTCGTGACGCAGCAGTGCGGCCAGCCGCCCGCCGGGGGCCTGCCGCAGGGCGAGAAGAACCGAGTGGGAGAACACTCCGGCGCGCAGATCGCTACCCGTCGGCTTGCCGAGGTCGGCCGAGTCGCCGACGAGATCCAGCAGGTCGTCGGTGAGCTGGAAGGCGATGCCCAGCTGCTGGCCGTAGCGGAAGAGAGCGTCGGCGTGTCCTGGGTCGCAGCCGGCCAGCTGCGCACCGACTCGGCACGGCAGCCCGAACAGCGTGGCCGTCTTCATGCGAATGATCTCGAGGTGCTCGTCGACGGCGAGATCCACGTCGTAGACGTGCTCGGTTTCCCGGAGCTGGCCGCTGCACAGTGTGAACGCCGCTTGCGTCACGGTGGACACGGCATCGTGCGGCAGATGCGCCAGCTCGGCCATCGCGCAGGCGAGCACGTGCGTTCCCGTGGTGGCGGCATGTGCGTTGCCCCACCGGGAATTCACGCTCGGCGCTCCGCGTCTGGTCGCCGCGCCGTCCATCACGTCATCGTGGAGCAACGACCCCACGTGCATGAGTTCGATCGCGGCGGCGGCGTGCACGAGCAGCGCTTCGTCGGCCTGTCCGAGGCTCGCGGAGAGGAACAGCAACCGGGGGCGAAGCCTCTTGCCGCCGTGCCGGATCAACTCGCCGGCGATCTGTCCCAGGCCGGCGTCCTGTGCGGTGACCGCCTCGTGCAGGGCGTGGGCGAGCCGCGAGGCCCGGTCGTGGCCGGCCGAGGGTGGCAAGGTCTCAGAGGAATTCATCGCGCAACTCGTCGAGCTGCGTGCGCATTCGCGCCGACGCGAAGGCCAGTTCGGCGAACCTGGCGAAGAAGCCGTAGCCGTTGTGCAGGTCGCCCGCCGGGGCCCGCACGATGACGTCTCCCCGGAAGTAGGCCTGAAGCGGTGTGAGGACACCGCTCGCGATCGCCTGCGCGGCCTCCAGATAGACGGCGCCGTGCATCATCTCGTCCGGTCCCAGCCCCGGCTCGATCACGACGTCTCCGCCTCCGACACGGACGTTGATCCGGCCGAGTCCCAGCACGGCCAGGTTGGCCCCGCGGCCGTCGAACTCGCCGACCATCTCCTGGAACTCGACCGGGTTGTCGGTCCGGAAGTTCATCACCGCGCGTTTCACCTGGGCCGCCAGTGCCTTGTCGTTCGGAGTGACGCTAGCGGCTCGGGGCGCGAAGTCGTCGGACATGGACATGGAACGTCTCTCCTCGTCGAAGGTTTCCGACCTGTGATGTGCCGCTGCGTCACAGTGGAGGCGGTGTGGCGTTGACCGCCGCGAGTGCGTTGCTCCTGCCGTACCAGAAAGGGCCGATCAGGCCCGGCGTGGTCGTCACGATGAGCTTCCTGACCTCGCCGGGGGTCAGGGTGTCGTTCTTGTCCAGGATGAGCGCGGCGAGACCTGCCACATGCGGGGTCGCCATGCTGGTGCCGGATTTGTTGATGAAGCCCGGTGCGACGACGTAGGCCGGCTTGCCGGTTCCTGCCGCCTGCGCGGAGGCGATCTCGACCCCCGGGGCTGCGACGTCCGGCTTGGGCCTGCCGTCCGGCGTCTCGCCGTGGCTGGAGAAGGTTGCGATGAGGTCGTCGTCGGTGGCGGCACCGACGGTGATGACCTTGTGTGCGTTACCGGGGCAGCGGATTCTGGAGTAGGGGCTCCCCCACCAGAACTCGGGGCCTTCGTTTCCGGCGGCGGCCACGACCACCACACCGAGGCTCACCAGACCGTCGGCCCCGGTGCACACGACGCAGGTTCCGGCGGCGCAGACCCACGCGCCGTCGTGGTGTGAGAACCCCCAGCTGTTACTGGCGACGTCGGCGCCGGAGGTCGACACGGCGATCAGCCCCTCGACCGCCCATTCCGCCCTCGTCCTGCCCTCGCCGTTGATAATGCGGATGTCGACGATGGTCGCCCCCGGGGCGATGCCGCGAAATGTCGCATCCCGGCTCGCGATGACCCCCGCGCAATGCGTGCCGTGGCCCGTGTCGTCGCGCTTGACCACCGTACCGGTCATGTCCTGTTGCGGGCCGACGATGCCGGTGAGCGCGGGATGGGCGGCGTCGACGCCGCTGTCGACGACCGCTACGGAGATGCTCGCGCCCGTGATGCCGGCGGGCAGGAGATTCGCCTTGATGTGTGGCCGACTGAAGTCGAGCGTCTCCACGTCGCGCAGCTTGTTGCTGGTGACACTGCTGACGTCGTCTCGCGCCGCCACCGCAAGCACCTCGGAGGAGGTCAGCTCGGCGAGCACGCTGTGGGTCAGCCAGAACTCCTTCTTGACTTCGATCCCCCTGCGTTCGAGGTCCGCCCGGATGCCCCGCAGGAAGACCTCCGCCTCGGCCTGACGCGCCTCGATCGCCCGGGCCCGTTGGGACCTCGAAACAGCGGCGCCGCGCGCGGCGGCCTGGCCCGACACCAGGTTGATCAGTACCTCGTGCACCGGCTCCTCGGCCGGGAAAGGCGCACCCGTCCAGGTCGCGAGCTTGCGTTCCTCGCGTTCGGCGAGAATCGTGTTGACGATCCACGGATCAAGCTTGGGCACCGCGATCGGGCTCTCCGCCGTCAGCTCCTGCAGCTGCTTTCGGCGTCTGTTCTGTACGTACCAGTCGATCTGATCGCGGCTGCGTTCGGCTGCGGACCGACCATCGCTCCCCGTCGGCGAGGACATCCCGGCTCCTCTCAGACTGCAGTCACGATCTCCGCCTGCCGCGGCAAACCCAGCCGTACCTGCCGGGCCTCCGGTGGGCGGGGCCCGTGTGGAGCGACGGTATCGAGATACGGGCTGCGACCGTGCAATCGAGCCGGAACGCGCAGATTTGTCGCCCACCCGCCGCAACGATGGGGATGCGGTGAGCGGCCTCGCGTCCTGGACGGGTGGCCGCGAGGCGGGGCCGGGGCGGGGCCGGGGCCGGGGGGCAGGTCAGGACTACAGGGGTCCAGGCGGGCCGGCGGGTGCCGGTAGCGCGGGGAAGGTCCGGGAGCAGCCCGGTCACAGGGGCCCGCCCCCCTGTGGCGGCATTGTCAAGTCCCGAATTCCCGGACCGTGACTCCCGCCCCCTGCCCCGGGCGTAATGGAGACACGGACGCGGGCACGAACGCGGACACCCACCGACTGCCTCGTCCAAACCTCGCTACCCACCCCTGAAGGAGCCCTCCTCATGGCCATCACCAGCACCCGGCGCCTCGTCCCCCTCCTGATCGCCACCACACTCGCCTCCGGAGGCATCTCCCTGGCCACCCCCGCCTTCGCCGCGACGACCGCCCCCACCGGCGTCACCACCGACACCGACGACCCCGGCTCCAGCCTCGCCAAGACCCACGGCAAGCACCTGAAACTCAAGAGAGCCGGGGCGACCAGGACCAGCCTCGTCAAGACCTACAGCAAGCAGCGGAGGCTAGAAGAGATCCGCACGCACCACGGCGACACCGAACTCCTCGACAAGTTCAGCAAGATCCCCATCAAGGACACACCCCATCAATCCGACGGCAACGTCCAGGGGGCGGATCCCAACACCGCCACGGTGGACGTCCCCCCCTACGTCGCCTCCGAGAGCCGAACCGACGACGCGCGCCCCGGCCCCATCATCACCGACAAGGCCACCAGCGGCGGCAACGGAAGCCCCGACGACGCCAGAGGCGGCTACACCCAGCCGCCCGGCGGCAACGGAAGCCCCGACGACGCCAGAGGCGGCTACACCCAGCCCCCCACCGGCAACGGAAGCCCCGACGACGCCAGAGGCGGCTACACCCAACCCCCCACCGGCCAGACCAGTGACGGCAATGCCGCCAGCAGCGATCCCGGGCCCCGCCAGGACATCGACTACGGCGGCTGGACCGACCCCAACCCCGGCCCCGTCGTCAACTGAACCCCTGAACCCCCGCAACCCTTGAACCGGGCCGAGCGGCCAGCCTCCACAAGCGAGGCTGGCCGCTCGGCCCTTCCTGCCGATCATGAGATGCGTACTCGTGGCCCACCACGCCAGGATCCGAGCAGTCGGAGAGCAGGCCAACGCCACCTCGAAGAGCTGGCGGCTCCTACGCAAACTCCGTTGCAGTACCACCCGTGTGTCCGACATCGTCAAGGCGGTCCTGGCCTTGCCCCTCGCCACGTCAGCCTGAGGTCGGAGCGGACTGAGGGACACAAACAGCGCCGCCAGCAAACGACAGCAAGGGAGCCCGCTGACCGTGGCAGACGTCAGAGTCACCTACGACAAGACTGTGGACGCAGCCTACGTCTACCTCACCGAACCGCTGGCCCGCGTGAAGTCCGCGCGCATGTATCCCTGCGATCCAGTGGACGTTGACGGCATGATCAACCTCGACTTCGACGAGCAGGGCCGCTTCATCGGCATCGAGGTGTTGGCGGCCAGTTCGAAATTGCCCGAGTACCTGCTCCAGTCCGCGGACCGGCTGGACACCGAAGGCTCATGAACCGTCGGGCACCGCCCTGGCCGGGGCCCGCGGTGCGACTTGCAGCAGGTTGGAAAAGGCTCAGTGTCTTCGCAGCGGGAGGAAGCCGAGCCGACGGCGCGTCTTGGTGCGGCCTGCAGCGCGGTACAGGACCCGGTCGGCGCCGCCGCCCGCGACGAGGTCTACTCACACTCACCGGGCCGGCCTGCCGTAGTCGCTGCGGCAGCCCGGTTGGCCCAGGTGCTGGTGTCCAATGATCACCCGGCGTTGAGCAAGCTGCATGACGCCGGCTGTCGCCGGCCGCTCGGCACCAAGCCGGCTGCGTCCGGGACGGAAGAGCAGCATGTCGGTTCATGAGCGCAGCCCGATGACCGGGGCCGCGGCGATGACCGTTCCAAGGAAGACGTAGCCGCGCTGGTCGCGGGTCGCGACGGCCCGGGAGCTGTTTGGCCTTGTTGCCGGCCCGTTCGACGCTGTCGCGCGTCCTGGAAGCCGAAGACATGTTGTGGTGGGCCGGAGCCGGGTCCGGAGCACGCTCACGGGGCCGCTCCGCAGGAGGTCGCGCCGGCCTCGGACTGACCGCTCGCGAGCCACCGCTCGTCAGCAACGGCGGCATGCATGCTGGCGCTGGCCCGTCGCGGTTCCTCAGGCCCCTCGGCGGCGGCTTGGTCGGCGGCGAGGACATCGGCGGCGTAGTCCTGCACCGCCCTGCGTCCGTGCTGTGCGGCAGCGCGGACCGGTGCGGCCAGCTCCTGCGCAACTCGTGCGTTGAGCTGTGTGAGTGCCATACGCCGATGCCGGCCACGGTGCTACCCAGCGGCCTGGGTGCCTGGGCTCGGTAGGCGTGGTTCGTGCCGGACAGCCCGCGGCATCGGACGACGAGGGTGACGGGTGCGGTCGTCGTCGCGCGCGGAGAGGAAGAGGGCCTGCGCGTCGAGCGGTTCGAAAAAGTAGTGGCCGACCAAGGGAGCGCTCTGGTGGCGAGCGCTGCGGGTCGACGGGCCGCTGATGTAGCTGTGCTCGGGCTTGCGTCAGGGGCGTCACCAGGCTTCGTGCGGTCTGGCCGCAGGGAAGGCCGGTCCGGAAGGCATTCGGACCTTGCGAACCCGCTTTCTTCGCCGAACGTCGAGGTGCGCGCCCGTGACCGTCCGGCACGCGGCGGCGGCACGGCCAATCGTCCGCCGTGACCATGGCCGTCCCGCCGCGGGTCACACCCGCCGCCATCACCAGGTCCCCTCGCCCGGCCGACCCGCGCAGCTCGTGCGCGGGTGGATTCTCGCCACCCCGTTTCACCGTGGCCGGAGCGCGGCCGACCCGCGCAGCTCGTGCGCGGGTGGATTCTCGCCACCTCGTTTCGCCGTGGCCGGGGCGCGTGCTGCGCCCCCGGACGTCCGAGGAGGTGTCCAGGGGTCGCAGCCATCCGAGGGCTCACGGGGGCTTCGAGAGTGCCCTGTGAGGGTTACTTGACGACGACGTCGGGCGGGGGCTGGGGGGCGGGAGCCTGGGGCACGGAGTCGCCGGTGCCGGGTTCGTACGGGGGCTCGGGGGCGGGCTGCTCGGGCGGCGGGATGCTGCCCCCTCCGCCTGGCGTGGCGGGGCCTGCGGGGTCCGGGGGCAGGGTCTTGCCGTCGGGGCACGGCGGGCCGTTCTTGCCATTGGTGCCCGTCCCGTTGCTGCCGTTCGTTCCCTTGCCACCGCAGGCGCCCCTGCCGCGGCCGCCGGCGCCCCCGGTGCCGGTGCCACCCGGAGCGGTGCACACCGGGGCGTCACCGCCGGTGCCGTTGCCGCCGTTGCCGGCGGTGGCGTCACCGGCGCGGCATGAGTCGTGGTCCCCGTGATGCCGGTCGTGGTCACCGTGCTTGTCGTGCTTCGTGTAGTGGTCGTCCTTGCGGTGGTCGTCCTTGCGGTGGTCGTCGTGGTCCTTCTTGCCGCCGTGGTCGTCATGGTGGGCCGAGGCCGTCACCAAGCCCGGGGCGGCCTGGGCGACCGCCGCGCCTGCAGGGATCACCACCATGCCGAGGGGGAGCAGGACGGAGGCGGCGGCCAGGGCCAGGCCGTTCTTGCGGGCGTTGCGGATCATGAGGAAACCGTTTCTCGGGATCGGGGCTTCGGGGCTTCGGGGCTTCGGGGCTTCGGGGCTTCGGGGCTTCGGGGCGGGTGTATCGAGGTTGCTTGCGCTGCCCGGGACCACGCGGGCCGGGAGCGGAAAGCCAAGGGCTGGGGGGTGGGAGGCCCGGGGGCCCGGGGTGGGGGGCCCGGGGGGCGGGGAGATGACCGCGCCGCCCGGGCCCCTGGCGCTCATGCAGCGCTGTCAGTTGGCGTCACCCCCCGCCCCGCTGACCGCGTCGCCGTTGCCGTGGGCCACGGCGTCACCGGAGTCACCGCCCTTGGCGTTGCCGCCGCCGCTGGCCGTGGCGTTACCGCCGTCACCGGAACGGGCAGCCCCGTCGCCGTTGCTGGTGGCGGTGCCGGAGTTCCCGCCGTGTGCGTCACCGGTGCCGCTGGTGGTGGCGTCACCGCCGTTGCCCGTGGTCGCGGTGCCGTTGCCGGTGGTGGTGGCATCACCGCTGGTGCCGCCCGTGGCGTTGTCCTTGCCCTCGGCCGTGGCGTCACCGCCCTTGCCGGTGGTGGCGTCACCATTACCGTTGGCCTTGGCATCACCGGAGTTTCCACCGGTGGCGTTGCCCTTGCCCTTGCTCTTGGCGTCACCGCCCTTTCCGGTTTCCGCCTTGCCGTTTCCGTCGGACGTGGCATCACCGCTGCTGCCCCCGATGACTTCACCCGTCTTCTCCACGGGCTTGTTCCCCATGTGTCGGACCTTGACCTTGGGCTTGTTTCCCATGTGCCTCACCTTGTGGTGGCAGTCGTCCGTGTGAACGCTCACCACCTTCGAGTCGGGCATCGGAGCGGCACTGGCGGCCGTGGCCGGCAGAATCACTCCGCCCGCTATCACGACAGCGGAGCTGACGAGCGTCGCGATACGAGCCCGACGGCCCTTGCGCGAGACGGACACATTTTCCGAAACGATGCGGTTCATGATTTCTCCCAGATGAATCGGGCCCCATTTCCTTTTCCGGTATTTCCGGTGAGGCCGTGCTTCAAGTAAGCCGGAATCCACACATGCGGTCACACTCCGAAATCTCGGGGCTTGACGCAGAGAAAAACGGCCGCGAATATGTCGGCCTCCCCCGGCCGGCCGCCGGCAAGCGCCCCGTGACCTGCGTGCGCACCAGCGGCGCAGTCCCGCCGGCGTCGCGGGGAGGTTGGCGCTCCTTGGGAGCCGGGAGGGGCGTTCGGGGCGGCCTCTGTAGCGAGGCCGCCCGGCGGCGTGGAGGAGTTCCGCACCCCGCGCGATGCGGTCGGGAGCGGACCCGGCTGATGGTGGCGGCCTCAAAGGCCCCTGTCGCGGGCCGTCAGGGAGAGGGGGGAGGGCCGCTTGCCTCCGGCTCGGTGCGGGCGGAGCCGTTTTGTTCGGGTGCCCGCGACGTCCCCCCTGCACCGCCCTTCTCGTGACGGGGCTGCGCGCAGCTCTTTCCCACCCTGGCCTGCACGGGATGCTTCTCCAAGGGGCCTTGTCCGGTCGTGGGTCGCACCCGGGTGATCACGTTTCGAGCTCGCGGCGCGTTCCGGCCTGCTCCTGCACGCCGTAGGTAGGTGTGTCGCGCGGCGGTGTGCGGCTGTCCGTGGATGTGTTCGCTCTTCCCGGCGGGATCAGGGGGTGCGCGCGAGGTCGTCGGGGCTGAAGGTACGGCGATAGGCGGCCGGGGAGACGCCGAATGTCGAGCGCATGTGTGTGCGCAGTGAGTTCGCGGAGCCGAAGCCGGCCCGGTGGGCGACCAGGTCGATCGGCAGATCGGTGCTCTCCAGCAACTGCTTGGCCAGTTCCAGGCGTTGGGCGGTGAGCCACTGCACCGGCGTCATACCGACTTCGTCGCGGAAGCGGCGGGTGAAGGAGCGCAGGCTCATCCGGGCGTGCTCGGCGAGGCGGGCCAGGGTCAGGGGCTCGGCGAGGTGTTCCAGGGCCCAGGCCCGGGTGGCGGTGGTGCTGGCGACGGTGGGCTCGGGCACCGGGCGGTCGATGTACTGGGCCTGCCCGCCGTCCCGCCAGGGCGGTACGACGCACATGCGGGCGGCCCTGTTGGCGGTGGCCGCGCCGTGGTCGCGACGGATCATGTGCAGGCAGAGGTCGACGCCTGCGGCCACGCCGGCGGAGGTCAGCACGTCGCCGTCGTCGACGAAGAGGACTTCCTCGTCGACCTTGACGCTGGGGTAGGCGCGGCGGAACTCCGGGGCCAGGTTCCAGTGGGTGGTGGCCGGCCTGCCGTCGAGCAGTCCGGCCGCGGCGAGCACGTAGGAGCCGGTGCAGATGGATACCAGCCGGGTGCCGGGCCGGATACGGGCGATGGCGGCGGTGACGTCGGGGGGCAGCGGGCCGCCGCGGCCCAGTTCGGGCATGGCGTGCGTGGGCGGGACGATCACCGTGTCGGCGGTGGCCAGGGCCTCGGGACCGGCCGCCGGCTGCACGGTGAAGCCGGCGTCGCTGAGCACGGGTGCGCCGTCGGCGGTGCAGATGGTCACTTCGTAGAGCGGGCGGCCCTCCGCGTCCTCGGCGCTGCCGAAGACGCGGGAGGGGATGCCGAGCTCGAAGGGCGGCACCCCGGGCAGGGCGAGCACGGCGATCCGCTGCCGTCGCACCGCCGCCTGCGTCGTGTCCCGCTCGCCCTCGCCCGTTGTCTGCGGTACCCCAATCATGGCCAGATCCTGTCACATAGTGGCCAGACGGCCAACACCGTGCGGGGCGGGGATGTCCGATCGTGGACGTGCGTCGCGCCGGGGAGCCTCTCGGTCCGACGAACCGAACGAGACAGAGAGCAAGGCGAAAGAGCATGCGCGCGGTGGTCGTGGAGCAGTGGGGTGGACCTGAGAACCTCGTCGAGCGGGAGGTGGAGCGTCCCGAGCCGGGACTGAACGAGGTCCTGGTGCGGGTGCACGCGGCCGGAGTGAACCCGGTGGACTGGAAGACCCGGGCCGGCGGTGGCCTCATCGAGTGGGGCACCGTGCCGGCGGTGGGCTGGGACGTGTCGGGCACCGTCGAGGCCGTCGGCCCCGGCGTGGGGATGTTCCGCCCCGGTGACGAGGTCTTCGGGATGCCGCTCTTCCCGCGCCAGGCGGGCGCATACGCCGAGTACGTGGTGGCACCGGCCCGGCACCTCGCCCGCAAGCCGTCCGGACTGACGCACGTGGAGGCGGCTGCGCTGCCACTGGCCGCGCTGACCGCCTGGCAGGCGCTGGTGGACACCGCGCACGTGCGTCCCGGGGAGCGGGTGCTGGTGCATGCGGCGGCCGGCGGTGTCGGTCACTTCGCCGTGCAGATCGCCAAGGCCCGCGGCGCGTTCGTCATCGGCACGGCCAGCGCCGGCAAGCACGACCTGGTGCGACGGCTGGGGGCGGATGAGGTGGTCGACTACCGCTCGGTACGGTTCGAGGACGTCGTGGGAGATGTCGACGTGGTGCTGGACGGGCTCGGCGGGGAGACGGCCGAGCGCTCCTTGAAGGTGCTGCGCGACGGCGGCCGGCTGATCACCCTGCCCGGCCCGGACGACGTTCCCGCCGCCCAGGACGGCGTGCGGGCGGTGTGGGTCCTGGTCGAGCCCGACCACCTGGGCCTGCGCGAGATCGCCGCCCTGGCAGAACGGGGCGCGCTGAAGCCGGTGGTGGAGACGGTCCTGCCGCTGGCGCAGGCCGCGAAGGCGCACGAGATCGGCGAGCAGGGCCGCACCACCGGCAAGATCGTCCTGACGGTCGCCTGACCACCGGGGCGACGCCGGGCTTCCTTGCCGGGGGGGGTGCCCCGCGCGCGGGGCGTCCTGCCCCGGGTGCCCTACCTCGGGTGCCCTACCTCGGGCGCGGCGCCCCGGGGCCGCTGGCGGCCGCGGTCGCTGGCGGGCGGCTCGTCGCGGCCGCGGCGGCCGCGGCGGCTGTCGATGTGCACAGGATCCTTGAGGGCCCCCCGCTCCCCCGGCCTGTCCACCGGTCGGCGCCGCACCAGGCCGGCCGCCATCCCGCGCACCCGCTCACACCCCCTCCAGCGTCGGCAGTGCGTGGCCCCTCGCGGGGAGGGGTGCCGGCCCGGCTGGGCGGCCGGCCCCTGGCCCGCGGTCCGGTCGACGGTGCCGGGGTCTGTGCTGGGGCATGACCACGCGCTGGACGCCTGAGTCACGAACCTCTGGAGCAGTGACGCCTGAGGTCACGAACCTCCAGAGCGGTCGGGTCACAGACCCAGATGGGTCCTTCGATGAGCGCTGCGGGCGACGTCGATCTAGCCTCCGAAATGAGCGCACAGTGGATCTTTGATGGTGCGCTCATTCGGCTGAAGGAGGAGACATGCGCAAGCTTCGCAAGGCCGCTGTTGCGGTCGCCATCGTCGGTGGTGTCAGTGTCATGGGCATGAACCCGGCCGTCGCGCAGGCCGCCGGGGGCGGCCATGGTGGCGGATGCAAGTCGCACGACATGAACATCGACATCCTCGGTGAGGTGGGCGTCCTCAACGGACTGGGTGGAAACCTGCTGAACGGTGAAGGCAGTCCGGGTGCGCAGTTCACCGACATCGGTTCCGAATGCGGTGGCTGGTAGCCGCATCGATACGCACTGAACCGGGCGTTGACGCCTGGATCGCACCGCCTTCCCGGCCCCTTTGCAACCCTCTCGAAGTGAAGTCGAAGGCCCCGCACCAGGATTGGTGCGGGGCCTTCGACCCAGGGGGCGGTGTCTTTCGCTTCCCGCCCCGTGCAACGGCCGCGGTCGAGGATCGGTCCACACCCCGCGGGAAGAGCCCAGCGCCCGCGCGGACGGCCGGCCGGGTCCATTGGGGGGCCGGTCCCTTCTGAACTCGCTACGGCCGGGCCCCGGGCTGGAAGGGGGCAGCGGGACGGACCTCGGTTCGGCTGCCCGATGGCCGCGAGAGCCGGCTGGTCCGGTAGACACACGTGGGGTGCGCGCAAGAGATGCCCGGCGTCGGCGGGGCACGTGGTGGCGGTGGCGAGACGCGGGCCGAGTCCGTGCCCGGCGCGGCGGGAGGGCCGAGCGCTTGGCGCCACAGTCGGCCGATCCACCCTGCAGGCCCGACCGCCCCGGCGCCGAGGGGTGTCCTGCCGCAACCGGTTTCCCGTATCCAGGCCCTTATGGGCTTTCCTTCACAATCGATTTTCACACGTCCCGATGTATGGGATGTGGATCGGTTGCCATGGGGCCTTGTGGGCTGCCCTCCGCGTCGTCGCGGCTCACCGCAATGGCGCAGAAGGCCATAACCCTGTTGTCTCTCGGGCGTTTGAAGAGGTGCGGGCGAGTGCTCGCGGTGATGTCAGGAAGGCAACGACGCTATGAGACGGGCTACCCGAAATCGCGTGATCGCCCTCGCCGCCGCTTCCGGTGCGATGGCAGTAGCACTTCCCGCGTCCGCCGCTCTTGCGGCGGACGGGAGCAACGCCGATGCCACGGCGGCCGGCTCGCCCGGGCTGGCCTCCGGCAACAGCCTGCAGGTGCCGGTGTCCGTACCGGTGAACGTCTGCGGCAACACCACGGACGTCGTGGGGCTGCTCAATCCGGCCATGGGCAACTCGTGCACCACCAAGGGCGCAGCGCACGCCGGCGGCGTTGCAAGCCCCGGCACATCGGCGTCGTCGCACGGCGCTTCGGCGCACGGCCGGGTCACCGACTCTCCCGGGGTGCTCTCGGGCAACGACGTGCAGCTTCCGATCGACCTGCCCGTCCACGTGTCGGGGAACAGCGTCAATGCGGTCGGCGTCGGCAACCCGGTCTTCGGTAACCAGTCGGTCCACGGCGGTGACCGTCCTACCGTGCCCCGGCACGTTCCGGTCTCCAAGCCCCGTGCCCCGAAGCCTGCGGCCCCGACGCGGTCCCACCCGGCTCCGCATCCGTACAGGGCGGCGCCCACCCTGGCTCACACGGGAACGGACCTCGCTGCCCCTGCCCTCGCCGGCAGCGCCGCGCTCCTGCTGACGGGGGCGCTCCTGTACCGCCGTTGCAGCCCGGGCCGCTCCTTCTGACCCGGTGCACGCTTCGGCCCCACCGGGTGTGCCGGGTGGGGCCGAACCGCCGCTGTCCCAGCGCGGCCGCTTCCCGCATCCCGGCGAAGTCGCAAGCCGCGACCGCCGGTGCCGGCGCGGGCGAGGAGGACCCAGGCGGGGCGGGGCCCCAGCACTGCGAGGGGCCCCGCCCGGCTGGAGTGAACGTCCACCGGAGCGGGCCAAGTCCCAAGACGTGGCTGCACAACTCGCGGACAGCCTCGAGCCGCTCTTACTCGAAGGACAACAGCGGCCGGCGGCCGGCCGAAGACCTTCCCCTCCCACCGAGACACCGGGACACCGGATGCCGGGACGTCGGATGCCGGATGCCGGATGCCGGATGCCGGGAATGATCGCCGAGCCCGGCCGCTACGTCCCGTCCGGCGGATCGTGACCGACGATCGCCAGCAGGTGTGCGACCAGCGGGTTGTGGTCGCTGTCGCGCCAGGCGACGGCGACTCGCGTGCGGGCGGTGGCGGGTTCGATCCTGCGGAAGGCGACGCCTTTGAGACGGATGCGCCGGATGCTCGCCGGGGCGATGGACACGCCCAGGCCGGTTCCCACCAGCGCGCACACGGTCTGCCACTCCACTGCGTGCTGGGCAATCTGGGGGGTGAAGCCTGCTGCGGTACACAGGGCGGTGATCTGGTCGTGCAGCTGCGGGCCGACCGCGCGGGGCAAAAGGACGAAGGGCGAGTCCGCCAACTGGCCCAGCTGCACGGTTCGTTGGGCGGCCAGGGGGTGGGTGGACGGCAGTACGGCCACGAAGGGCTCGGTGAGTACCGTCTTGAAGGCGAGCTCTGTCTCGTGGGTGGGCGGTTCCCGTAGCAGGCCGATGTCGATGCTGTGGTCGTGCAGGGCGGCGAGCTGCGGCGCTGTGGTCATCTCGTGGATGTCCAGGTGCACGCCGGGGAATTGGTGCCGGAAGGTGCGCAGGAGGCCGGGCAGGACGGTCAGGGCGAGCGAGGCGGCGAACCCGATCCGCAGGCGGCCGGCCCGCCCGCTGCCGACGGCCCGGGTGGCGGCCAGGCCGGCCTCGAGGCCGGTGAGGGCCCGCCGCGCGGCGGGCAGCAGTTCGCGGCCTGCCGGCGTGAGTGTGACGCGTCCTGGGCGGCGGCTGAACAGTGGGTGGCCGACCTTGTCTTCGAGACGGCGGATCTGCTGGCTCAGCGGCGGCTGGGCGATGCCCAGGCGGGCGGCGGCGTAGCCGAAATGGAGTTCCTCGGCGAGGACGACGAAGGCGTGCAGCTGGGCCAGGGGGAGTTCGGGGCGCTCCATACGCCAAGAGATATCAGGTCATGCCTGCGGCTGTATTAGACGTATCCCTACGGGCCACTTAGCGTTCGGCGCATGACAGAGCGACGTGCGATCCTCAGCGGCTCGGCCTTTGAGGAGCGGATCGGCTATGCCCGTGCCGTGGTGAGCGGCGACTGGGTGCATGTGTCGGGGACGACCGGCTTCGACTACACCACCATGACGATCTGCGACGACGTGGTGGAACAGGCCGAGCAGTGCCTGCGCAATATCGAGGCCGCGCTGGCCGAGGCGAAGTGCACCTTCGCCGACGTGGTACGGGTGCGCTATCTGCTGCCCGAGCGTGCAGACTTCGAGCCCTGCTGGCCGGTCCTGCGGCGTTGCTTCCACGAGGTGAGGCCGGCCGCCACGATGCTCGTGTGCGGCCTCGCCGACCCCCGCATGAAGATCGAGATAGAGGTGTACGCGCGGCGCCCACCGCGTGAGAGCCCTGCACGGTCCAGGCGGGCGGAACGGGGACGTCGTGACCGGCGGTGGGCGGGGCCGACCCGGCTCGCCACGAGTGGGCTGGGGGCCAAAGTCGCCGCTGTTGGGCGGCGGTTGACGAGGCGGGACGCCAAAGCGGTCACCGCATGGTGACCAACGGACGTCCTCCGCCGTCCGTGCACCGGTGTCCCCGGGCGCCGGGGAGTGTCGGGCCAGTGCCCGCCGCAACCGCCGCCGCCTGCGCGGGCGTCCGATCGAGCACCCTATGCCCGAGCCACGAAGCCGACGCCTCGACGCGCCGACGTCCCGACGTCCCGACGTCCCGACGTCCCGACGTCCCGACGGGCAGGGGTGCGGACGCGGCGCGGGATGTCCCGTCGGCTTCGAGAAGGCGATCTACCACCGCCGCGACGAAGTCGAACGCGCCCTCCAGTCCACGACTTGCGGGCTGTGGCCAGGCGCGACTTGCGGGCTGTGGCCAGACGGTACGACAAACGCGCCTTCGTCTCGCACAGCACCGTCGCCGTTGCCGTCGCGTCGCCGTCGCGTCGCCGTCGCCGTGATCCGCTTGCGGCTGCGGCCTCGGTCCGCCGGACAGGCCCGGGCCGCCATCGCTCACGCCTGGCGTTGCGCGTGGCTGCGGGCGGTGCGTCCGGCGGCCGCCCTACGGCGCAAGTGCGCTGAAGCAGCGCATGTCCTTTAGGGCGTAGCGTCGTTAAGAAAGTGCGTTCCCTTCCGTTCGGGCCCCAGGACCTCATGGCATGTCCTCCTGGGGCCCGTGACGCGTTCGCACCGGGATGTGCACGAACAGCCCGCGCAGCACTCACGCGCCTGTCGTGCCCGCAGTTCAGGGTCCGGCATCGACCGCGGGGGCCCCGAAACCGGGGCGCTTCTCTCTCCCCCAACACAGGCGCCGGCGGCGGCCGTGAGCCGCACGGGTGGGGGCGGCCGTGTGCCGCAGGGGGCGGCGGTTCGTCGGCCGCAGGCAGGTCGGGAGGAGGGGCTATGCCTGAAGGCGGCACGCGCAGGCGGCAGGGCAGCAGGCTGGTGGTTCGTGTGTTGCCGGTGGAGCGGGTGCCGTGATCGGTGGGAGCGATGCCGCTGCGGTCGCAGGGGGCACACGAGCGCGCGGGGCGGTGTCCGGGCGTTCGTGGTCGGTGACCGGTGCACGGCGCCGGGTTGCGGCTCGGGCCCGCCGTGGACGCTTGAGGACGGGATCGGCCGCAGGTCGGTGGCGGGCCCGAACGGGCAGAGGAGGCGGTTCGAAGGCCGTGGGCCTTGCCGCCGCCTCCGTCCGGCCCGCTACGAGCGCCGACGTGTGCGCGCAACCGGCCGGGAGTTTTGCGTTCGGCAGACGGACCGTGCTGGGCCGGCGGGTTGAGCCGGGGCCCGGACCGTGGGGGCCGGTGTGGTGTGGAGCGAGGTGGCGTCCGCTTTAGAGGGCCTGGTTGTTGCAGCCCATGTCGGAACCGAGGTGGCTCTGCTGGGCACCGGGGTTTCCTTCGCCGTTGAGCAGGTTGCCTGCCAGGCCGGTGAGGGCGCCGATGCTGCCGATCACCTCGATGTTCATGTCGTGCGAGCGGCACTCGACGCCTTGGGTGATGTCGACGTCGTGCCCCGGTTCGCCGTGGGCGAAGGCGGTGGGGGCACCCATGGAACCGACACCGCCGAGGATGGCGCCGACGAGGATGGCCTTGTGGAACGTGCGCATGAGCTCTCCGTTGGAGGAATGGGTGGGTTGGGCGGCATGCCGGGTGATGACTGTGGGCGTGGTGCGTGGGCCCTCAGCCCAGACGGGGAAGTCCCAGCTGTCCGAGCGGGGGTGCCGCGACCTGCCCCAAGCCGACGGGGGCCAGCTGGGGTGCGCTGGCGGGCGTGAGCGTCGGGTTGAGGATCGGGTTGACCTGGGGGTTGATCTGGGGGTTGATCTGGGGGGCGACGAACATGGGTGGCTCGGGGCCGAATGCCTGGGGGACGGCCACCTGCGGAGCGACCTGCGGCATGACCTGCGGCATGACCTGGGGCACGGCCTGTGCCGGTGGTGCAGGGGCGGCCTGTGCGGGCTGCACGGGCTGTGCGGGAGCGGCCTGTTGCAGGGGCGGTGCGGTGGAGGCCTGGGCCATTCCCTGCGACGAGGCCGAGGCGGAGGCGTAGCCGGTCTGCTGCTGGGCCATGGGGGCGGCCTGCGGGGCTGGTTGCTGGGCAGGTGCCGCGACCGGGGCTGGTTGCTGGGCAGGTGCCGCGGCCGGGGCAGCCGACTGGTCGGGAGTTGATACCGGAGTGACGCTGGGGCCTCCGGCGGGAGAGTCGGCATAACTGCCGCCGGCGCTGATGCCGGTCAGACCGCTGGCCGCTGCGACGACGAGCGCGGCCTTGTGAAGCTTGCGCATGAAACCCTCGGCCCTTCAATACCTGAACTGGGAATCCATTGCATGGTGTGGTCGGCGTGAAGTCGGTGCGAAACGTTGCACCGCACCGTCAGCAACGGTCATATCGAGTGAGCGCGCGGACTTCGCATGGGAGCGGGCAGTGGAATCCTCCGCCCCGGTGGTGGTCAGCGGTCGCTGCCCTCTCCGCAGTGGAACGAGGGCGCCTTCGCGGGGGTCACGGCGATCGAAGATCTTCACCCGTTTGCCGTGTGCCGGGGTGGGCATGTCGGCGTGAGCGTCTGCGGCATACGGGTGACCGCGACACGGCACCCGTGTCAGGTCTGGGATCTTTTCGTTCCCCACTGGGCGAGAAACGACGGTCGTCACAGCCGTACAGGGCAGCAACGGCGAAGGCCGGGCTGCCTATCGCATGTCATCCGCTTTGGTGCACAGGTCAATTGAAGGGCCGAGGTTCTTATGCGCAAGCTTCACAAGGTCGCGCTCGTGGTCGCAGCAGCCGGCGGCCTGTCCGGTGTGGGGGCCGGCCCCAGTTCTGCCGTGACCCCCTACCAGAACGGCGCCGTGCCGCCGCCGGTCTCGCAGCCGGACGCCCAGGCCGCCTCGGCCGCCTCGGCGCAGGCGAGTGCGCAGACCAATGGCTCGCCGGCTCCCCAGGCGGCGCCGCAGCACGGGACGCAGGTTTCCCCGCAGATCAATCCGCAGCTGAACCCGCAGATCAGCCCTCAGCTCTCTCCGGCGACGCCGCAGGCGCAGCCAGGCGCATCGGCGGGCCAGGCCAACCTGTTCCGTCCGTATCAGGAGTGCAGTCCGCAGAGTCTTCTCGACGCGAATGTGCCGGTGGCTGTGCTTGCCGCGTCCCAGACCCGGGGCGTTGACTGCACCCAGGCCAACAGTCAGTCGAACTCGTTCGCCAGCGTGCAGTAGGGCTGTCGCCGGTCAGATCTCGCCCTCAATGGTGGGCCGTCAAGGGGTGCGTTCGCGGGCACTTGCTCGCTGCGGCCGGGGGTTGTGTGTGCGGAACAACGGCGCGTCGCTGTCCGTTTTGGGGCATTTAGTACTAATCTCCAGTAATTGTAAAAAGGCGATCTGGTACGGATCGCACTCACTCACCTCACCGGAGATGACATGCGCAAGCTTCGCAACGTTGCCGTCCTGGTCGCCGCGATCGGCACCATCGGTCTCATGGGCGGCACGGCACACGCCAGCCAGAGTGGGGGCGACAAGGGCGGGGACCGCGGCGGCGACAAGTTCAGCGTCCAGCAGAGCTCCAACTGCAAGTCGCACGACCTGAACCTGGACGTTCTCGGCGAGGTCGGCCTGCTCAACGGCCTGCTGGGCAACGCCCTGAACGGCGAGGGCAACCCGGGCGCCCAGGCCACCAGCATCGGCTCCACGATGGGCTGCAACAACAGCGCTTTCTGAGTCCCCACCCGGCGTGAAGACGCCGGGCAGTGAGCGGTCCCGGCACCGAGCATCGGGTGACATGCCGGGGCCGCTCACGTACGCCGCCGGTTGGCGCGGCAGCCGGGCGCGTCGCCAGACGATGTACGCCGGTGCACCGGGCGCCCCGGCAGACTCCACCCCCCTGAAGGTCGATCTGTGCAGATCGTTTCACCTGACTTCGACGGAGATCACATGCGCAAGGTCCGCACGGCCGCCGTCCTGCTGGCCGCATTCGGAAGCCTCGGTTTCCTGAGTGCCGGCGCCGCCCACGCCGACCAGGGCTCGGGCAAGGGCAACGGCTCCAGCTTCAGCGTCCTGCAGAGCAGCACGTGCCAGTCGCACGACAGCAACGTCGACCTCCTCGGTGAGGTCGGCATCGGCAACGGCCTGGGCGGCAACCTGCTGAACGGCGAGGGCAACCCGGGGGCCCAGCAGACGTCCATGGGCTCCACGATGGGCTGCAACAACACGTTCGGCGGCTGATCGGGCGGCACCCTCTTTCCCCGGTACGCCGGCTCCGCCCGGCGCACCGGGGATTCCCCTTTTCTTTCCGCGCCTGACCCCGCACAGGCGAAAAGAGCTGGTCCGGAAGCGGTTTTCCGGACCAGCTCTTGCATGAGCGCTCACACGTCGATGTGCGGCTTCTTGAACCCATCGGGCAGCTTGGCGGTGTTCGAGCACTCCACGACCCCGCCCCTGCTGGTCGACTCGCCTTCCAGGACCGGATCGTCGTTGAAGACGACGTGGGGCCGGTCGATCGTCGAGCAGTCCTGTTGCTGGTCGACGATGTGGGTGCCGTCCTTGTCGATGTACGTCTCACTCTTCTTCACGCAGACGACGTCGCCTTGGGCGGTGTTCTCGCAGCCGCCCGACTTCCCGTCGGCGTACGCGTGTCCGGTGCCGACGATGATCGCGGCGAGGCCTGTGACGAGCGCGCCGACGGCGGCCGTCTTCTTGGCAGAGAACAAGGGGTGGCTTCCTTTGCGCTGAAGGCCCGTACGCGCCGGTGCGGTGCACGGGCGCGGACGGGCCGGGAGGGGTCGAAGATGTCACTGCTGTGCTGCCGGGCGCGACGGCCGCAGCCCGGACACAGCCTTTGCTGTGTCCGGGCTGCTGGCATCCCCGCAAGCCCGCCGTGCGTCGTTCAGCCGGTGCAGGGCTCAGACGCCGGCGCCGCAGACGAGGGATTGCGGCATCGACCGCTACTCGCCCTCGTCGCCCTCGTGCTGGCCGTAGCCCTGCTCGGGCCCGGAGTTCTTCTCCTCCTCCGGCCCGGCCGCCGGCTGGGAGGGACCCTGCTCCTGCGGCTGAGCGTAGTAGTAGCCTCCCCCGACAGCCACCGCGTTGGCCGAGGAGTTGGCGACGGCGGAGACCGGCACACCGCCGTCGTCGCCGCCGGCGAAGCTGACGCCGGCACCGAGGGCGGAGAGACCCGCAACCGCCACGGCTACGACCGCGGCACGCTGAAACTTACGCATGTGCAACCCTTTCGTACCCAGACAGAACGCCTGGATTGACTACCTAGGGTGAGCATTACACACGATGCGTAGTTGTCCGGGGATCTACACTCCTCAGGCGGCGTCAACGCCGCATACGGTGGACGCCGCATACGGTGAACGCCGCTGCGGGCCACGACCGCCCGGGGACCCTCGGCCCGCCCCGGCACGTCGTTTTCAGAACAGGCCGGACGCTTCCCCGCCGCCGTCGGTGGCCGCCGGCACCCCGGTCGTGGTGGATTGACACGTCACCTCGGGCCCGAACCGGGTCACGCCCGTGCCCATAGCGGCGGGCACCGTCACGGGCCGCACCGGCATGCAGCTCTCCTGATGCGGGATGACACCGTCCTCCGGGATCTCACCCGTGATGCGCTGGGTGCACGTGACGCCCCCCAGAAGGTCCCGCGTGCAGGTCCCCGGGTCCGCTGCGGCGTACGCCTGCGTGAGCCCGGTGGATGCCACGGCGAGGCCACCGACGAGCCCCGAGATGACAGCGATCTTCTTTCTGCCGAACATGTGATGCGTGTCCTTTTGCTGGTGCCCAGCCCTCGTCTGTCACGAACATTGCGCCGGCGCCGCATCCGGCACCCGGGCAACCGATTCGGTCTCTGCTCCACACAAGGCCCACCCGACAAAGGGCCCACCCGAAGCAGGTGCACCGAGCGCCGCCACGGTGATGCGCGGCCGGCCTCAGCGGGTGAAGGCGCTGTTGTACTGCCCGCACGTGGTGTCCATGGTCTGGGCGAGACCGAGCACCCCGAGCGGAACGTCGTTCTCGGCCACCGTCTGCGGGCTGCACTCCTGATAGGGGCGGTAGCTGTCGGACACCTCCGGCCCGTTACTGCCGTAGGTGTCGGCGGCGGCAGTGCCGGTACCGATGACGGACAGGCCGCCGGCTGCCACCGCTGCTGCGATCACGACCTGCTGAAACTTACGCATGGAACCCTCGGTTCTCCATCGCTTTTACCTGAAGGCCAATTGCCTAGAGTGACTATGCAGACACTAGCAGTAGTGGCGGGTGGGGTTGGACAACCACGGCAAGTGTCCCGGCACGCGCGTCGACAACCTCCCCCCGCACCGGCAACTGGGCCGCCCACAACATGCTTTGCGGTACCGGGAACACCACCGGCCCGCACACCGGCCCACCACCCCCCACCGCCCACCACCGGTCAACTCCGGTGAGTTGGAGTGAATTCAACGTCCCGCCGATGACGACGCCGCGGACGAGACGCGAGTGCGGGCAGACACCGAAAGGATCAACTCCCGAAGCCTTTCCACATACAAGCACACGTTCTTGTAAGCGATACCGGTGTCCGGATAACGGCAGGCCAGCCACAGCCCCTCATGCAGCCGGTTGACCCAGACGCACACCTGATCTCCATACGACACACGGATCAGCCCATACGCCTTCCGCTCACCCCAGTGAGCCGAACCAGGAACAAGACGGGCATCCAGATAGGAGATGATCGAGTACATGTCCGGCGACGTGGGACGAAAATCCTCCCCCAACAGCCGCAGCACCCGCGCCAGCGGAACACGCGCCAGCGACCGGTTGGCCCGCAACTGCGCACGAACCAAAGCAAGAGCCTCCTCGAAGTCACCGGCCGCCGGCACCTCGATCGGCGCGCCCCCCACATACCAGCCCACGGAATCCGACCACGCCGACCGCACCCGCGTATGGAACGGCACCACCGTGCGATAGACCGGCTGCCCACCCAACTCATGCACGATCAAACTGGTCGCAGCCAAAAGACCCACCAGACTGCCACCCCAGCGCCGGCAGTACGCCTCGAACGCGGCAGCCGCATCCGCATCGACGAGCGGCTCACGCACCAGCTTCTGCGTGGGCAAAACCCCACCAGCCTCCACCCCCAGATCCAGAGGAAACTGCGGAAGCCTCCCCTCACACCGGCCGATGAACTCCCGCCAACGCGTGACGATCACATGCGTGTCATCGATACTGTCCGCGTCAGCCCGCTCCTGCTCACAAAAGTCCACATAACTACCCACCGGCACCGCCACCACAGACCGCCCCGCACAACCCGCCGCATACAACTCATGAATCTCGTCCGGGATACGCTGCAACGAATACGCATCAACATTGGTGTGATCGAACGCCACATACACACTCGTGGAATCCTCACGAACAACCGCGGCATACATCAGATTCGGCCAACCCAACGCATCAGCCGCAGCATCGAAACGGTCCTGCAAATACCGCACCAACACCTCCGCATCCGTGAAGTCACCCACCACCTCACGATGCAAAGCCACATCACCCTCACCCAAAGTGAACCGGCACACGTCGTCACCCGACCACCTAAACCCACTACGCAACGTCTCATGCCGCAACGTCCAACTACACAACGCCCCTTCCAACACATCAAGATCCGCCCGACACGGCAAATCAAACGCCGCACCCAGCCACGTCGGAACGAACAACCCACCCTCACGCACCGACCGCGCCGTCCTGATATGCGACTCCTGAACATACGCCGGCGGCCGCGGATCCCGCGGCAACACCGCAGCAGCCTCCACCGTCGCCCGACTAAACGTCCACTCCACCAGCCGTCCCGGCCGCACATCACAGCGCTGAATATCAGAAATTCGCACAGTGGCGTCTCCTTCGCAGGAAACACAGGCTTGATCAACAACACGCCCCACGCGAGCCAACCCCGCTGTGTCGCCCACCTTTCAACAACACGAGCGACCCCTCGAACGACAAAACGAATCACCACCCACCCACCCACACCACCCACCCACCCACACCACCCCACCAAAACACGCCCCCCACCACCAAAACCACCCCCACCCACCAACCCACCAACCCCACCTGTCATTTCATTCATTGGATGCGCTGGATGCACTGGATTCGCTGGAATCGCCGGCGGGGGCCTGGACCGCGGTTGCGGGTGTGGGCAAGTTGAGTGCCATCGCCCGCGGACTGGACGGCCGGAGGCTGACTGAGGACGGTCGAGTAGTGGGCGCGGGTTAGGGGTTCCTTGTCATCGAGCGTGGCGCGTGGGGCCGGGTGAAGTGGGGGCTGCGTGGTGTCCACACCGATACCTCGAATAGCAGCGGAGCCGATGCGTCGGCATCAGCCATGCGTACCGCTCGCACCGCACGTGCGACTATGCCGCTTGCGTCGCTATGCCACCTGGACCGCTGGACCGCTTATGCCGCCTGGACCGCTTGTGTAGCCGTGCCGCCTGCACCGCTGGACCGCTTGTGTCGCCTGGACCGCTTGTGTCGCTATGCCACCTGGACCGCTGGACCGCTGGACTGCTGGACCGCTGGACCGCTGGACTGCTGGGCGGCTCGTGATCCACCGACACCCACACCCCGCCGAGGCCACGCACCCCACCACCACACCCACCCAGCAGCACACCCGACCATAACCACCCACCAGCCCCCCGGCCCCCTCCCCCGGGCCGACACCACAGAAACCGCGACCGACCCCCACACCCCACAACACCCCACCGCAGACCGCACCGCACCGCAGACCGCATCCCAAAAAGGCGACCAGCGGCTACCAACAGCTCGACATCACACGAAGCACAAATCCACGTCCCTGCCGAGACACAGACACAGCACCACCATCAACTATCCGAAGGCAGCGAAATGCCGCCGAAGAAGAGGAACGCCGACCTACCTCCGCCACAGATTCCGCGATCGCCCCCAGTCCCGGCCGGATCACGGCACACCCGGCAGCCCAGAACCCACCCCCGCCACCAACCATCGAAGCCCTCCCGGACAACCCCCCGTCCACGACCCTCCCGGACAGCCCCCCGTCCACGACACCCAGCCCGCACCACCTCCAGGCAAGCCACCGACCACGCCACGACACGAACACACCGACACCAGCACTCCAAGACCGGCCCCAAAGCCCGACGACGAACACTCGGACGCCACCGGCAACAACCCACCACCACACCGAACTGACAAAACGTCAGCCCAAACCACCCGCCACCCGCCACCCGCCACCCGCCACCCGCCACCCGCCACCCACGAACACCACACCCACCACACACCAACACACCCCCAAGACCCACCAGGCCCCCCACCACCCAGCCCCCCCAATCACTCAACCGGCAACAAAAAAGACAACGAATCCGGAAACGACACCGGACCCGTCCGCAAAAGATCCCCCAACGGACCCCCATCCCCACCAACCGCCGCCTGCACAGGCCACACCGACACCAACACCGAACCCACCACCACAACCACCACCACCATCATCTTCCTCATAACCCACCCAACGACACACAACCCAAACAGTTCGCCCACCAACCACCACCACACCCAACACCCACCCAAACAGACCCCCCACACACCACCACACAACCACCCAGAACCTCAGACCGCGTTTGAGACTGGTTGTGCCCGTGAGCTGGAGCGGTCGTTGACCTCCGCGTGCGTGAGTGGGTGGGTGGGGGCGGGAATCCGTCGGTTCTGACGGGTGAACATTGAGTGTCGGCGGAGCCGTTGCCGTTGCCGGTGCGGGTAGGACCAAGAACTCGTAACTCGATCTTGCTGACGGCACGTGGTGTGACCTAACGCTTCGGTTGGCGCCTGGTCAGTTCAGGTGGCACTTTGGGCCCCGGTCTCGCATGAGATGCCGGGCCAAAGAGGATGGTCAATTGAAGGGGCGGATCACGTGAGCACGAGCGAGGGTCGGGAGCACTGGGAGTTGGTGCCCGGAGCCGGGCCGGGGCCACTACGGTTCGGGATGGGCCCGGCCGAGGTCGCCGACGCGCTCCGGGTCTCAGAGCCGCAGAAACGGGTGGGCGGTCCCTACAGGCAGGAAGACTTCGCCGGCGGGGTGAAGGTTTTCTACGACGCGGGCAAGCTGGCGTGCATTGCTCTGGATGCGGTCACGGGTCCGCAAGTCTTGCTAGCGGGATTTACACTGGCCGGCCGCGATCCCGAGCAGGCGCACCAGTTCCTTCTTGACTACGCCGCCGAACACGGGAGTTGCTTGTTGTACACCCTCGATAACTCACTCGCCCTGACCGATCTGGGGGTTCTTCTGCGCTCGCAGGAGGTCGGTGGCGTGCGGATGTCGCGACCGGTCTTCGTGAAGGAGGACTGGTTGGAGTCGGAGTACTACCGCGATCGCCTTCCTCTGGAAAGCGTCCCGGCCACCGATGAATCGACCTGGCCGTCGTAGATGCGAGTGCCGCTGCCGTAGCGGGACTGGCGTGACCGGTGTGACGATTCGGCCGTTTGGGATGGTGTGAGTGTTCGACCGTGGATTGTGGACGATGACCTTTGGGCGTTCATCGAGCCGTTGCTTCTAGCCCTGGCCGCAGAGGGCCCCCGGGCCGAAGCCGGTAGATGACCGGTTGTGCCTGCAGGGCATCCTGTACGTGCTCCACAACGATGCCAGCGGACAACTGTTGCCGCTGGAGTTGGGGTTCGGATCGAGACAGACCTGCTGGCGCCGACTGGGCCGGTGGCACGAGGCCGGCGTCTTCGAGAAGCTGCACCGCCTCCCTCGGCGAGTTGCATGCGACCGACGCCCTAGGCTATGTCTTCGAATGATCTCGCCTGACAAACGGAACGTTCGACCGGATGCTTCGGGCCGCCCGGGCGAGAGCCGATGCCGCGGGCGACGTCGATTTGGCTCGTCGCGGTTGACTCGACCGTCGTGCGTGCCCACCAGCACGCGGCCGGGGCCCGAAAAGGGGGCTTCGCGACCCGGCTCTCGGCCGGTCCAGAGGCGGGCTGACCAGCAAGATCCACCTGGCGTGCGATGGCCGGGGCCGTCCCCTCGCTTTCGTCGTCACCGGCGGCAACACCAACGACTGCACCCGGTTCACCGCCGTGATGGAAGCGATCCCGGTGCCGCGGATCGGGCCGGGGCGGCCCCGTGTCCGACCCGAGCACGTCGTGGGCGACAAGGGCTACAGCTCGAAAGCAATCCGAAGCTGGCTCCGCCGTCGCGGTATCCCGCACACGATTCCCAAGCGGGCCGACCAGGTCCGTAACCGGGCCCGGCGCGGTGGCCGAGGGGGCCGCCCGCCGGCCTTCGACCGCGAGACGTACAAGCACCGCAACGTCGTGGAACGGTGCTTCAACCGGTTGAAGCAGTGGCGTGGGATCGCCACCCGCTACGACAAGACCGCCGAGTCCTATGAAGCAGCCGTCGCCCTCGCACCACTCCTGATGTGGGCCTGACATTAGTGACGGAACCTAGCGACTTGTCGGGGAGCTCTCGGCTGAAATAGCTGGCGCGCCGATCCCCGAGTGGCGAACTCCTCGACGGCGTCTCACACCTCAGCCGTCATGGCAGCGTATGAGCGCATGGACACGACCGGCCTGTGCACCGTGCACCGTCCTCAGGGAAAGCAGGTGCTCAGTGTCGTTCTCGCCGCGGCCGTGGCTGGCGACAGTGAGGTACGAGGTAACCGCCGCGGGCGAAGTTCATGCCGAGCATGCTTTGACGCGGAGCGTGAAACAGGACATACCCCCCTAAAGGGAGATCAGGGCAGCATGAGGACCGACGGCACGGAATACAGCAACTTCACCGGCTGGATCGACCCGCCGGTCGACGTGCAGCCCCCGCTGGACGGCGACCTCATCTGTGACATCGCCGTCGTCGGCGGCGGCATGGGTGGCATGGCGGCTGCCCTGCGCCTCGCGGAGCGCGACCAGGGCGTGGTCCTACTGGAGGCCGAGTTCTGCGGCTACGGCTCAGCCTCGCGCAACGGCGGTCAGATCGCCGGGGCGCCGGGTGGCGACCTGCGGATGCTCAGCCTCCAGTCCCCGAAGAAGATGCCGGTCATGGTCAAACTGGCGGAGCACGCGGGCCGCTACGTGGAAGACCTCATGAAGACGCACAACATCGACTGCGACTACGTGGCGAACGGCCTGGTGTGGGGTGCGGTCTCACCCCTCATGATGCTCAGGGTGCGCACTCAGGCGGCGGTCCTGCGCGCCTTCGGTGGGTACGGGACTGTCGGTAGCCGAGAAGAACTCGGCCTCCCTGCCGGCTTCGTGGGCGGTATGCGGGAATCCATCGGCGGGATGCTGAACCCGGGCAAGCTCGCTCGTGGTGTGCGTCGCGCGCTGCTCGCCTCCTCGGCCAAGGTCTTCGAGCAGACGCGGGTGAGTGATGTCCGGCGGACAGGCCGCATCGTCGAGATCACGACACCGCACGGCACCGTGCGGGCCAACAAGGTGGTGCTCGCAACCAGCGTCTACGGCGGCGAGTGGGACATCACGCCCAAGAACCTCGCGACGCCGCTGTACGTCATCGAGATCGAGTCGGAACCCATCACGCCGGAGCGGCTCGCCGAGCTGGACTGGACCAGTCGGTCCGGCATCATCACCCAGCACCAGTTGATGACCCACTACCGTCTCACCGAGCGCAACACCATCGTCTGCGGGGTCCGCCAAGCGCAGCGAGGCCAGACCTTCCCGCTCCCGGACCGGGCCCCGGACCCTCGGGTCGTGCAGGACATGGGGAAGGATCTGGCCAACCGGTTCCCGTCGCTGTCCGACGTGGCCATCGAGCGGGCCTGGGGCGGTTGGATCGGCATCAGCCCGGACTGGCTGGCGATCGCCGGGCAGGTGGGCGACAACGTCTTCTACTCGATGGCCTGCAACGGCCACGGCCTCTGTCAGGTGCCGTACGTGGCCCACCAGCTCGCCGACTACATCGTCGACGGTGAGATGCCGGACGACCTCGCCGGCATCTGGTCGGACGCCTCGAAGTACTCGCCGTCGATGTCGCTGCTGATGCAGCCGTTCGTCCTCCGAGCCATCTGGGGGCTGGACCGGTTCAACGACTTCTTCAATGGCAGCAGGACGCTGGCCCGGCGGGCGCTCCGTCGTGGCAGGCGCGGGGACTCCTGAAGGCTTGGGTGGCGCCTGATCTGTGACGGCGTGGTGAGATCCGCTACGACAAGACCGCCGAGTCCTACGAAGCAGCCGTCGCCCTCGCATCACTCCTGGTGTTGGGCCTGACATTTGACGACAGAACCTAGGCCGTGTATCGAAAGTGGATCTTGAGTTGTGAATGATCTCGGTTCATGGGTCGGGGAGATCTCACGGACGAACAGTGGGCGGGGATGGAGCCGTTGTTGCCGAGGGGCACGAGGGTCGGGCGGCCACCCATCTGACCTCGGCGGCAGTTGATCGACGGCATCCGGTTCCGCGTCCGAACCGGTGTTCCGTCGGGGAGACCGGTCGACCGGCCGTCATGGAACCGGACCCGGTGCCGGCCGAGCTCGTCCTGCCGCGCGAGGTCGCCGCGGGAATCCGGGCCGCGCCGTCGAGTGGCTGGACGCCCCGCTCCGACGGCTCGCCGTTCGAGCTGCGCCTTTCCCGCCGCCGGCTGACCGGGACGGAGCGCCGGGGGGTCCAAGAAATGGTTTGCCGACCCGATGGCTGTGTGTCACCGTTCGGCCTGGACCGGCAGTTGATCATCGACGGCCGGTCGATGCCGACATGTCGGCGGCCTCTCGTGGATCCACCGGAGAGGTGACGAAACGATGGGAACCGGTGCCGTGGGGAACAATTACGAGGACGAGTGTCGTCGGTCGTTGGCCGAGGAGCAGGCGAAGAGCCTCGCCGGGACCAACAATTGGGAACATGTGGACAGGGAGCGGGTCCACCAGGACTGGGACGTCCTGTACCGGGAGATGACGGCTTTCCTGGACGGCGGCTCCCTGCCAGGGGACCAGCAGATCCAGGAGCTCGTCCGCAGGCACTTCGACATCGTTAGCCGGTTCTACACCCCCTCCTGGGAGGCTTACATCGGCATGTCGCTCTTCTACGCCGAGGACGAGGCCATGAGGGCGTTC
This sequence comes from Streptomyces sp. NPDC048514, assembly GCF_043199955.1. Taxonomy (NCBI): domain Bacteria; kingdom Bacillati; phylum Actinomycetota; class Actinomycetes; order Kitasatosporales; family Streptomycetaceae; genus Streptomyces; species Streptomyces sp. NPDC048514. Next base: position 114,122 of record NZ_JBICWT010000006.1, read on the forward strand.
CACGATTCCTACCACCCCGGGATGGTGGAGTTCCTGGGCGCCGCGATCAAGGTGTTCGCCGAGCAGGGGAGCGGGTTCGCCCCCAGCACGGGGGCCGAGGCTTCGGTGTAGTCGGGCGACACCGGCCAGGACATGCGTGGGCGGGGTTCAGGCCTAGGGGACGCGGGATCCGCTGCACCATCCCAGACAAGGCCGACCAGGCGCGCAACCGCCGGAAGCTCGGCTTGAACCAGCGGCTCCAGGAGGGATAGCGGCGGACCTGGTGCTCATCGAGCCCGGTCAGGCCCTTCTCGGCCTGGAAGGTTTCCTCCACCCGCCACTGGAACCAGCCGTCTTGACCAGGGTGCTCAGCGGCACCGGCAAGGTGGAATGGCAACGGTAGTGAGCGAGTTCACCAGTGGTGCGGTTGCGCCGGATCAGCAGCTGACGGTAGCCCGGCGCCGGGCCGGCGAGGTCGATGACGGCCCAGTCGCAGAAGCGGTGGGCCCTTCGCGCCGCGTCCGGCCGACAGTTTCTGCCAGGCCCGCTTGGGCAGCTTCACCGCCAACGCGTCGGCGCGGAACTTTCCTGCTTTGGTGGCCACTTCGGCCGAGCAGGCCACGGCGAGTACATAGCCCATGCCGCGTTCCTCCAGAGCCGCTCTCAGCTTCGGATTGCCGCCGTGCATGATGGTCCTGAGGGTCTTTCCATCCGAGGAGTGCACGTGGCCGAGGGCATGGCGTTGGAGCTGATCCACCTTGCCGATCATGAGAACAGCGTCGTGATCAGAGTGCTCGGCCGCCGTGACCCAGACGAGATCGACGCTGAGGTCGTCATCACGAGCACCTTCTGCAATGGTCGGCTCCGCCTCCGCCTAGCGCCCAAGGACCTTGACGACTGGGCGAAAGCCCTGGACGACCTTGCCGCCGGCCGGAGCGTCTGCTGGATGACCGACCTGCGCAACCCTGAGATCAACATCGAGTTCAACACCCAGTTCTCGGTTCCCCTGATCACCGTAGAGGACGTCCAAGGTTCCGGTACGGCCATGGCCGTGCCCGTGGATCTGCCGGACGGCTGGGTCGAAGAGCAGCGTGGGCGCCTGGAGCGCGTCCATCAGCTGCCGCCCGCGTAGAGAGTCGGCGTCTCGTCGACCCGTCACGGTCAGCTCCGCCCTATCTGAACCAGTCGGCGCCAGCAGATCAGTGCGCAGCCGAGGGCCAGGAAGGCTGCGTGAATGTCGTCGCGGATCTCCCAGCAGATCCGAAGGCGGCGGAACCAGTGCAGGTGGGCGAAGGCGCGCTCCACGACCCAGCGTCGGGTGCCCAGTCCGGAGGCGTGCTCGGTGCCCCGACGGGCGATCATCGGTTTCACCCCGAGTGCCCCTACGAGGCGGCGGTACTTGTCATGGACGTAGCCGCGGTCGCCGAGTACGACGTCCGGTCGGCGCCGAGGGCGGCCGCGCTTGCCGCGCACCGGTGGAACGGCTTCGAGCAGCGGGATGAGCTGGGTGAGGCCGTTGCGGTTGCCGCCCGTCAGGGTGGCGGCGAGCGGGATGCCGGTGGCGTCGGTGAGCGGGTGATGCTTGCTGCCGGTTCCGCCCCGGTCAACAGGGCTTCGTCGCGTTTCTGGTCCCCTTCTAGCGCCCGGATGTGGGAGCCGTCGACCGCAGCCCGGGAGAAGTCCAGGGCGTTGACGCTGCGAAGCTTGGCGAGGAGAACTTCGTGAAACCGCAGCCGCACACCGGCCTCGGTCCACTCGGCCAGACGCCTCCAGCACGTCATCATGCCCGAACCGAAGCCGAGCTCCTGCGGTAGGTGTTCCCAGGCGATCCCGGCGTGCAGCACGAACAGGATGCCCTGAAACACCAGCCGGTCCGGATGCCGCTTCCGCCCGGATACCGCCTCCGCCGCTCGACCTTTGGCAGCCGCGGTTCGAGCACCGCCCACAACTCATCATCGACAGCCCACGGCTTCGGCCGAGCCACCCCGCGCCCCCGGTTCAACAGTCCCGGAGCGATCCAACCACCCAAGGATCATTTCGTTAGGGGTTGTAAGGGGCAGGCACCGGGAAAGGCACCCATGCCTGCACCACGTGGACGCCACCCTCCACGTGGTGCAGGCCGGGCGCGCCTGGCGGCAGCTGCCGAAGGACTTCCCGCCCTCGCCCACCATGTACTGGCGCTCAACCTGATGGCACGACGACTACATCGTCGAACTCGTCCACAACGTCCTGCACGGTCGCAACCGAGAAGCCGACGACGGAAACACAGAGCCGTGCGCAAGGCTGATCGAATCGCAGCCCGTCCGCACGACCGACACCATTCCGACGTCGACCAGGCGCTTCGACACAGGCAACAGGATCAAGGGCCACGAGAAGTTCCTGGTCACCGACACGCTCGGCCTGCTCGAGGCGGTCCATGTCGTCACGGCCAGCGTCCAGCACCGAGATGCCCCCGAAGGCCGCTGCCACGGACTCGAGCCGACCCACCCCCGCACTCGACGAACCGGCTTCCCGCTCCAGCACCTGCCTTAAGGCCGCCTCGCTCATCTGGCTTCACGAGCCTGCCCGAGGCCATTCGTCGGACACATCTAGTAGCTGTCGTAGCTGGGCTCACCGTCCGGCCGGTAGACGCCGACGACGGTGCCGCCCTTTGTCGTCGAGACGCTGACCGGCTTCAGCGCAGTGGGGATCGCTCCGTCGGCGAACAGCCGCTTGCCGGTTCCGATGATCACCGGATGGATGGTCAGCCGGTACTCGTCGACAAGGCCGTGCCGCATGAGGGTCTGGGCGAGGTCGCCGCTGCCGACGACGTTGATGCTGCCACCGTCGGACGCCTTCAGCTTGCGCACGGCATCGACGACGTCACCCTCCAGCAGCCTGGAGTTCTGCCACTCGACGGACGTCAGGGTCCGAGACGCCACGTACTTGTGCATGCTGTTCATCCGATCGGTGAACGGGTTGCCGGGATCCGCGGTCGGCCAGTACGACGCGAAGATCTCGTACGTCTTCCGGCCGAGAAGCATCGCGTCGGAGTGCTCGTACCAACCGGCGATGGCCGTGCCGACCTCCTCGTCGTCCACCGGCTTCTGCCAGCCGCCGTACTCGAATCCGCTCTCCGCGTCCTCGTCCGGACCGCCCGGCGCCTGCATGACGCCGTCCAACGTCAGGAACGTGCAAACAATGACCTCGCGCATGGTGCGCTCCCTTCCTCGATGGGGTAGACCACACAACCCCCGGGAACTCATCGGCAGAACCTCCGCAGTCCTCGACTGCAATGATCGGCCGCCCGGCGACCGCCCCCCGCTGGATGAGGCTGCTGGTGGCCGACGTAACAGTCATCACCGCATGACGTGCTCCTTGGCCGGGCCGACGCCGACCGTCACCGTCCCAAGTCCCCTTGCACACCAGGTGGGCGGCTGAGCCGAAATGGACGGCCACCGCGCACAGCTTGCCGTGCATGCTGGGCCCGGCCCACGGGCGACAGTTGGTCCGACTACCTCGCCACCCGCCAGATCCGGCGATCCCGCCTGGGTCTCGGCCCCTGACACCGACGTGTCGGACGCAGCACGGCATCTCAACAACCGCTGAGCTTCCCGAACTGGGCCAGGCAGTGCCAGGGGCAGCGGGCAGCGGGCAGCGGGCAGCACGGCATCGTGCTAGGGGTCGAGACCGACCGAGGGCACATCGGCCGACCCATCCTCACCTGCCCGGACGCTCGTCGCGAAGCTCGATCCAGGTCGGACGTCAGGGCCAGTGACGAGATGCGCGTCAGACCCTTGTCCGAAGTGCCGGCACTATCCCAGCGGCGATCTTCCGCCCACACGATTCGCACTCGTCGCGGGGCGTCTTCACGCGTATCGCGCTTCCCACGGGCCTCGCGCCGGGGGCGAGAAGGTACTTGCTGCGCCGGACTGCGGGATGTCGCCAAGTCGCCGCCGGTGACAAACCTCAGCGAGGCGCGCCCGATTTCTGCCACTCTTCTCATCGAGTCACGGGCAGAACAGGAGCGTGCAGCGTGATCATTTTGGATACGTGCGTCCTTCGTGGACTGAGCTGGGAGAACAGCAGTACCGACGTTCTTCGGGCGATACGCACCGCCGGCGTCGAGAGCGTCGCAGTCCCCTGGATGGTCATGGAGGAACGCGCAGCGCAGCTAGCCGTCAAATACCGCCTGCGGTACGAGGCGACTGCCCAGGCGCTCCAGACGCTGGCCAGCGCGACTCCGTGGGAGCAGGGCATCACTTTGCCTGCCATGGACATGGAGCGGGTCCGTGAGCACTGGCGGAAGCTGTGGTCACGCGTGGTCGACGTCGTTCCGACGAGCGAGACCGCACTGCGCGAGGCAGCCTTCCGCGAGGCGAACCGGCTGCCTCCGTGCAAGGACGACGACAGGAAGGCCGGTGCACGGGACGCGGCTATCTGGCTGTCAGCCGTCGAGTACGCCAAGGCGCACCCTGGCGAGACGGTCTACTTCGTCAGTGGGGACAAGGACTTCGGTGACGGCAAGGACTATCCGGAGCTGATGGCTGCCGACATCCGCGAACTCGGGGACCGGTTCGTTCACCTGATAGGGCTAGGGGAGGTCATCGACCGGTTCGCCGAGAAGGCGGATACCGAGCAAGGCGTCATCGAAGCCGCCCTGAAGACCGATTCCGTGCACGGCACGATCGTCCGCCTGGCGCATGACGACACCGACCCCTGGCCCAGCACCACAGGGAGCAAGGGGTTCCTGTGCACGGCGGCTGGGCCGGCCCACAAGCCCCTTCAGACTGTCGGCGTCGGCTGGATCGCTCCTGCCCTGTCCGCGTGTCTCAGCACGATCACCGACGTCGAGTCCTATCGCATCGGTGCGCAGGTCTGGTGCATGGCCACGGTCCGGTGGCTGATCACTGGCAGGGCGCTCCTGGAGCATGGAATCGGCATGGCGGCCGGCGCATTCGAGACCCGCATCCTGTTCGCTCCCCACGACGACAATCCGCGCCTGACAGTCCTGCGCTCCTCGGGTCTTCGGCAACTCAGTGACGCCGAATTCGACGAGATTGACGCCGAGTTCGGTTGGGCTCCGCTCGACATGTCGACCGGCCCCGACGGCACACCGGTGTGGCGTAACAACCTCGCCACCGGGGTGAAGGCCATCGCCAGTGCCCTGGCGGCCTTCAACGCGCCTCTGTTGCGGGACCGGCAGGTAACGCTGGGCGAGACCAGGGCTGGCTGACGGCAGACGTGGATGGCTCGGCACCACCTCGCGATCCTCCGTCCATAGGCGTCTGCTGCTGCGTGATCGGGTACAGCTCCTTCCTTACCGCCGAACGCATTCGTGACGAAGCGACGGCCGGGTCTGGGGGCACGACCCCCGGACCCGGCCGTCAGGCCGCGGACCTCAGGTCACGAGGTCCAGGCACAGTCAGCCTGGTGTCCAGCGCCAGCTCGACGACTGACTGTGATCGTTCTCTTCCCGCAGCCCGGGCCGCTTGCCGTTGACGTGACTGTGGCGCGAACGAACATCGGCGTGAACTCACCTGGCGGTGGTCAAGCGCGACGCCGTCACCCAGGCCAGAGAAGCGATTGTCAACTATCCACGGGTATTGATGGGAAGGTCGTTGAAGTCATAGTCGTAAAATGTCCGCTCGACCTTGTGGCCGGAAGGGCAGCGGAGAACCACTTGCGAGTACGGCGCCGGCGCAGCTGTGATCTCCACATGACTCGTGAAGTCGGCAGATGCGAAGAAGGGCGGCGCGCCTTCCTTGAGCTGCACGGTGGACGACTTCGCCGCCGGAGTGCCACCAGTTGCTGTTGTTACGTCCACATCCCATCGCACGGGCCAGAAGAGGTTGAAAGCATTGGCCACAACCTTCCAGTCACCGTTGCACGTGAATTTCTCCGTTTGCGTGATCTCCGCGTGAGCGGGTCCCGTCGTTGCAACCAAGGCCGCCGCACTGGCGAACGCCGCCATTAGGACCCTGATTCTCATTCTGGTCATGACACTCCCTTATTGCTTTCAAGCCCCCGAAATATCGGGATACCTGCTCGACGCCAAGGTACAAGGGGGTGCCATGCCCAGCATGAGTAGTCATTACCCAACTGAAAGCGGCGCGCGCGACCTCGTGCACGGCTGGCCGTGGGGTCGGCGACGATGAGCGAGGCAGTGACGTCGTCCAAGTCATCCCCTGCGTAGCCGGTGGATGAGGTGAGCTGCTGCGACCTACCGGTGGACTCCCGGTCCTCGTACAGGCAGACCGTCCAGGCGTCCGGCACCCGTACCGAGCTGATGGCGACCTCGCCCGCCTTCAGCTCAACCGGTCGTAGATTCCCGGCTTCAAGTCCTGGCGTTTGCGGTGCGCATGGACGGTGCCGGTCTTATCGTGGCAGGGCACGTCAGTCAGCTGCGGCATCCTCGGCTTCCCAGCGCAGCAGGTCGCCCGGCTGGCACTCGAGCACCTCGCAGAGCGCGGCGAGGGTCGTGAAGCGCACCGCCCTGGCGCGGCCGTTCTTGAGTACCGCCAGGTTGGCGGGCGTGATCCCTACGCGGTCCGCGAGCTCGCCCACGGACATCTTCCGCTTGGCCAGCATCACGTCGATGTCGATGGCGATCGGCATCAGATCACCTCGTCCAACTCGGCCTGCATCTCTGCCGCTTCGACGTCGCGCGCCACGGCCTGGGCGAGCAGCATCCGCAGCACGAGCACGATGAGCGCGACCCCCAGGATGGCCACGCCGATCCCGCCCATGATGACGGTGACGCCCGGGTCGTCCCGCTGGCCCGGCGCATTGACGGCCGTGACCGTGAACCACACGAGGGCAGCCGCCACGATCGCGCCGATCACGCCGTCCACGTACCGGAAGGCGGCGTGGGAGAACACGGTTCCGTGCCGGACCATCGTCACCAGCTGCCATACGCAGACCAGGGCGACCTGGACCGACACCACGCCCAGGATCGTGAGCACGCGCAGCGCGGTCAGCGGGAGCGACCCGTCCTCCGGGTCGCTCCCGCTGACTAATGTCCACACCATCAATGCCTGCACCAACACGGTGCCGGCGAGCACCACCACGAGCAGGGCGCGCAGCGCACGCACGGTCAGCTTTCCCATGATCCATCCTTCCATCGAATCGCGATCGAAATCTATCGAAATTCGATAGGTGAAGCAAGGGTCGGGCATGGTCGACGGCGCGAGCCGCGTCCTGCTGACCGCGTCGCTGGTCGTTCCGCTGCTCGTCCTGGTCCTGCACCGGTTCGGGTCGTCCGGCAGCAGCCGCGAGGGGTCACCGCTTCCCCGCCCGCGGCAGGACCCGCTACCCAGCCGGCCGCCACCGCCGCATGCCGGTCACTCCGGCCGTGCCGGCCACAGCGTGCACTCGGGGCTGACGCACATCCTGCTCGGTCTTGGCATCGTCCTGCCCGTCGAGGAGATCGTGATCGCCGGACCGCGGCTGTGGCGGTACACGACCCGGCGGCCGGCGCGGGAGGCCCCGGTGTCGTACGAGGCGCTCGACGACGAGCGGGAACGCCTGACCCAGGCCGTGGACTCAGGACGCCGTGCCCTGCTGGACGGAACCGACGCCCGCGCAGCCGTCATCGCCTGCTACGCCACCATGGAAGCGTCGCTCGCCGTCTCCGGGGTGGCCCGGCACGCCTCGGACCGCCCGCAGGACCTGCTGTAACGGGCTGTCGCAGGCGGCCTGCCCGCGGGGGCGGCCGTGGCCGAGCTGACCTCCCTGTTCCGCGAGCCCGTTACTCCACGCACCCGATGGACGGCGGCCACCGCGACCGGGCCGCGGCTGCTCTCGCCGAGATCGGCGTCGTGTCGGTCGGCGGCGCGACCCGCTGGCTCCGGCCGGGCAGCGGCCAGCAGTACTTCTACCGCATCGTCGAGAGTGTGCTGGAGGTCCGCAAGGACTTCGCGTACCGCACGGAGGGACTCAGCCTGCTTCCACCGCCCGCGTTGCCCGAGGGAGCGCTGGTGTACGTCATCACACCGCTGACCGACCAGCGGATTCTCAACATCCTGCACCAGGTGCGCGGACGGGCCAACCCGCTGGTCGTGGTTGAGATCCCCACTGGCGAGCCGGTCCTGAAGCCCGGCGACACCGAGGGTGAACTGGCGCTTCGACTGTGGCGGGCCGACCGCGACGCCATGCGCTTCGCGTTGGTGGAACGCGGCATCGCGGTCGTCGCCCACCGGCCCGGCGAGACCCTCGACCTCGCCCTTGCGCCGCTGCTGCGCACCCGCGTCCACAGGGGGAACCGATGACCACCGTCCCCGCCTGGATGGCCCGGCCAGGCGCACGCCTGGCCGGCAGCCGAGCCGCCCTGCCCATCGCACGTCTGACCTCCCGCATCACCGACCGCTTGCTCGGTACGGCCCTTGCCGTCGCCGCCTGCGACCCGCCGGCCGCTCTGCACGCACCACTGCTGGTCAGGGTGCTGGTCCTGGGGGCGGCCGCGGCTGCGTGGTGGCCGCTCCGATGATCGACGCGCGCCCCGTCCTGACTTCCATGCGCTGGCGGACCATAGCGGCCCGCCGCCGGACGACCGTGCTGCCGGCCGCGGCGATCGCGGTCGCGGCGGTCACCGACCCCGCGGTGTGGCTGGACGTCTGCATCGCCGCCCTGCTGCTTGCCTACCTGCTTGTCACCGACGCGTGGGCAGTCGGTGTCACCGCCCCGCCCGGCCGTCCGCGGGCGACACCCGCACTGGCGGCCGCCGCCGCAACCGCAGTGGTACTGCTCGCCGCCCAGGCACCGGTCCTGGGCACCTCATGGGCACGTCTGCCCGCCTCACTCGCCATCACCGCTACCACGACTTGCCTGGTATTGGCGCTGCGCTCCCGCCACAGGCCACCCGGGGCTTCAGTGAGCTCCGTCCGGAAGCACAAGTCATGTGCGGGCCAGGCTCGCCCGGAGGGTGATCATGAAGGCATTCCCCGTGGGCTATATTGAACGCGTTCAAATCTGGTGGGGGGCCTACATCCCGAGCCTGGCCCGTTCCGCTGTCGTGCGGAGGACGACCTCGACGTTGGGAGATGCGGCATGTGCATCGCAGCGCGCTTGGTGCTCACCTGGATCGCGACCTGGGCGGCCCTCGTCGTACTCGTCCTTTTGCCTCTGTTGCTGCCGGCCGGGTGGCAGTACTACGTCTATTCGCCGGCCAGCGTGGGGCTTTGGATGCTGTCCATGCTCGGTGGGCCATTCGTTGCATGCTTCTTCAACTGGCGTTGGATCCGTCATGGTTGACGGGGAAACCGCCCCTTACCGGGTCAACGTCCGCCTCGTCACGTAGGACACGATCTAAGGGGCCATCCCATTCGGCGAGTCTGCGGTAGCGGATGAGCGTGCAGGTGGCACTGTCGGTCGCACCCCGCTCAGCCGGCAGAAGTGTTATGTGTCGTCTCGCGTGCCTCGGCGAGGGCCCGCTGCCTGAGGTTGCCGCCGAACAACCGAATCGTTGTGGCGGCCAGGACGTCATCCCTGCCGATGGTCCGTCGGTCTCCCCTTCGGGCGGACTGGGCCCGGAGGGAATCCTTGTGGAACGGGAGTGGGGCCGGTTCGCCCGACATCACTAGGGCCGGTTCGCCCGACATCACTGGGGTGACCGTACCGAAACGCTTGACCCCGCCCTCGCGGACGACCATGGCCGCGTCCCGGGCGAGGTCCGTCAGGAACACGCTCGCGATTCCGTCCAGGTCGCGGACCATCGCCGGGACGGCCGTCACCCCCTGGCTCCGCAGCAGCTTCTTGACCCCGGCCTCGAACCTGTGCGCGCCGACCACAGCAATCGGTCTGCGCGACCCGCTGCGCTTACGAGAAGGCACGATGACACCCTCGGCGTCGTACAGGACACCGGTCAGGCCTTGAAACGTCGGGCTGTGGTCGTACCACTTGCCCCCCACCTCGAGCTCGACGTTCCGGTCGATAGCCGAGAGAAGATCCCCAGGAACCAGCTTCTTCCGGGCCTCCTCCGCCGCCGCTCTCCTCGCACCGTCGATGATCTCCGTCAGCACTGTCCGCGTGACCGACGCGGCGGTCCACGCGGCCGACCGAGAGAGGTGCATCGGGGTCACGTCCCTGAACACCGCTCTGACGAGAGAAGGCTTGAACGGCGAGACAGCCGTGGCCAAGGCCGTCTCGACGCCGCTGCGCTCAGGGCGTGTGAGCTGTGTGGTCATCGGAAGAAAGGCTCCCTGCTGTCGCAGTCATCGCAGGTCCGCACTTCAGCGCGCAGACCCGCTATCTTCCCCCATCCTCCGTCGAAGCGGCCCGCGGGGGCACTTGAACATGTCCTGCAGAGCGTGCGGCAGCGGATAAGGGTGCAGGCGATGCTGGTGAAGGCGATGAATTGGCCGGCCTCGCCTTCACCAGCATCGGTGGATCGGAATCACCGTCAGGTAGTTGTCACTCATCGGCCCGCCCCCGCACTCCGTCACGTTCCGTCCCTCACCCAGCACCCGGCAAACCATCCGGTCACGGCACTAGCCGTTGGCGTCGGTGTCCTCGAAGAGAGCGAGCATCCGGCTGAGCACTCGGACGCAGGCGTCCACGTCCGCTGTAGTGAGATCGTCCGCCGCCTCACGCAACAGCGCGTGTTCCCGGGCGACGACGGCATCGATCGCCGTGCGACCGGTGTCGGTCAGGCGGATCAGCGAGGATCGAGCGTGCGCCGGGTTCGGCAGGGCTTCCACCAGCCCGTCGGCTGCTGCGTCGTTGACCATCCGCTGGACGAACTGACGGCTGATCGACTGCGCTCGGCCCACCTGGGGAACCGTCATCGGTCCGTGCTGGCGCAGCAGATCGAGCACCGCGCGCACCCCCACCGACAGCCCCTGCCGCGGGGCGTCCTGTTCGATCTTCCGGTGGACCCGCCGGTAGAGCGGTCCCACCAGGGCGAAGATCTCCATCAGCCGCGGACCCGCCTCGTCGGGGGACAGCGGGCGCTGTTCATCGCTCACGGGTCGATTGTAAATGACAACCCGATTGTCACCCTCTCCGACTTATGACAACCTGGTTGTCATGAATGAACCTTCCGATCTCCGATTCTTCGCGTCCACCGACGGCAAGCTCGCCTACCGCGACACCGGTGGCACAGGCCTCCCGGTCGTGCTGCTGCACGCGAGTTTCCTCGACCACACCATGTGGGACGACCAACTTCCGGCCTTCGCGCAGGAGTTCCGCGTCATCGCGCCCGACGCCCGTGGTCACGGCTGGTCCGCCAACGCGAGCCGCCCGTTCCGCCAGGCCGACGACCTCGCCGCGCTGCTGCGCCACCTGGGCGCCGCCCCCGCCGTCCTCGTCGGCATCTCCATGGGCGCGATGATCGCCGTCGGAACCGCTCTGGAACACCCCGAACTGGTCCGGGCCCTGGTCCTCTCCGGTGGCGGCACGGAGGAACGCGCGCTCATGGAGCCGTGGTCCGAACAAGCCGGGGCAGCGCAGCTCCAGGCTCTGGCTACCGGCGACATCGAGGCCTGGCACCACGCGAGCGACGCCTGGGCGCACGGCCCCGGGCGACCGCGGGACGCCGTCCGGCCCGCGATCTACGCCCGCCTTCGCCAGATGCGCCAGCGAACCATCGGCAAGCACACTCTTGGCGAACCCGATCACCACAAGGCGGTCGAGGATCTCGGCGCCCGTGCCGGCCAGATCACGGTCCCCGTGCTCGCCCTCAACGGCGCCCAGGACGCACCCGAGCTGCAGGCCAGAGCCGAACACATCGCCCGCACGGCGCCACGAGGCCGAGCGGCCACGATCGACGACGCGGCACACTTCCCCAACCTCGACTCTCCCGAGGAGTACACCCGGATCGTCACCGACTTCCTCCACAGCCTCGACCAGTGACTGAGCGCCCTTCCCCGGGGATCCCTCGGAGCCTGTAGCTCCATCGATCTGTGCTCCCGTGCGGCGCGTCCGGTGGTCCCCGGCGGGTCAGGCGGCGGGCCGCGCGCGGCCGGCGGACCGACGCACCTGCTCCAGCGGCCGTACCACGCAGCGGGTGAGGAGCAGGGAAGGCGTGATGAGGGTGGAGCCGACCTCGTGACCGTCCTTGACGCAGGTGTACGGCGAGCTGTGCACCTGCACGTCGCTGCCCACCGCGGCGATCTGCCGGGCCAGCGCCGCCTTCGGCGCACAGACCGCAACGGGCCCCACGATCTCGTCCGTCGGCCGCCCGTCGCGCACCCTGCGTGCCCAGAGCGCTTCGAGGACCAGGTGTTCGCGCGCGGAGAAGCCGCCGATCGCGGTTCCCAGGAGCCAGCCGTCGCCGACCCGTTCGAGCAGCTCCCCCTGGGCGTACGGGCCCGCCTCCGTCTCGAGCACGCTGCAGCGCGGTACGACCGCGCCCGGGGCGCCGCGGCCGTGCCCGGTGCTGCTGCCCGCGCTCAGGGCCCGGGTCCCCCGGGAGGTGAGCAGCGCGCTCCAGCGGCCGTCACGGACCAGCGTGACGGTCCGGGGGGCGGTGTCCTCGTCGTCCCGGAGGTAACTGCCCGCGTACGGGCGGGCGGTCGGGCGGTCCCGTACCGTCAGCGGCGTGCGTGTCCACTCGTCACCCAGGGACCGGCCGAGGGCCTGCCGCTGGGCCAGGTAGTTGTCGGCCTCGCTGGTGTGCCCGAAGCATTCGTGCACCAGCATGCCCGCCATCGGGGGCGTGAGCAGCGCCGGACCCGAGAGCGGTCCGGACAGCGGGCGGCGCCGGGACAGCAGTGCCCGGTCGTCGAGCAGCCTGGCCACGCCGCTGTCCAGCTCGGCCGCCACGTAGGCGCTGTCGTGGGCGGCGACGCCCCACTGCGGGGTGTGGCCGTGCCGGGCCGGGCCGAGGCGGAGCCGCACCCGGCACAGCCCGTCGTGTTCGTCGCGTTCGACGTGCGCCAGGGGGCCGAGCCGGGCCCGGGCCCGCGTCATTGCCGCGTCGACGGTGTCCTCGGCGGGGGCGGCCGTGGCGGTCGGTGGGCCGTGGGGCTCCTGGTCAGCCACGGTCGAGCCGGTCGATCGCGCTCCGGCATCCCGCGAGCAACCGGGCGCCGTGCTCGGTGGGTTCGGCCACTTCGAGCAGGTTCTTCTCGGCGATCCGCAGCTGATCGGTCTTCAGCGCCAGGTAGCGCTGGATCCGGGTTCGTTCGACCGGGTCGCTCTCTACCGCCAGGTGGCGGCCGGCCACGTGGACGTCGTTGATGAAGGAGAGGACGCCGTGCACGATGTGCCCGAGCGGGCGCTCGGCGTCGACGAACGGCGAGTGGTGCCGTGCCTCGGGATTGCGGACCACCGCCACGCAGTCGAGGATGCCGCTGAAGCGCTGGTGGGTGGCTTCGTGGACCAGGGTCTGGGCCAGCATGTAGGCGGGCCGCTCGCTGGTCAGGACCAGGCCCCGCAGGCCGTGGATGCTGAAGTTCAGCGGCCGCAGGCCGCGGTGGCCGCCCAGTGCCGCGAACGCCTGGATGTCGATCGCCGCCATCTCGCGGCCCTCGGGCCACACGGCCGCCAGGGCGTCGGCCCCTCGCTGCACGATGGCGGCGAACGCGTGCGCCCGCTCCGGGGTGAGGTCGAGCGGGTCCTCGTCGCCCTCGCAGGCCCAGGAGAACAACTGGGCGGTGCGGCTTCCGGCGGCGGTGGTGACGACCGGGGTCACGGGCCGCCTGGCGCCGAGGTCGACGCCGGCCGGCGCGCCCGGCTGCTCGGGGGCCAGGCACCGGCCGAGCTGGGCGAGCAGGGTTTCCGGGTCGGTGCCTGGCGTGGTGCTGCGCCAGATCCAGCCGGTCATGTCCGGGCGCAGCGCCCGGCTCAGGGCCTCGTCGACGTCCCATGCGTCCAGCAGCTCCAGGGCGTGGGCGACCTCGGGGGCGTCGGGACGCTCCTCGCGCAGTCTCCTGACGGCGCGCAGCAGCCGTACGAGGTACTGCCGGGCCACGACCCGGCGCACCTGCTCGTCGGCGGCGACGGCTTCGTCGTCCTCGGCCAGGACGATCATCGACAGATCGGGCAACCCGGCCGCGGACCTGTCCGCCGCGAGTTCCTTGAGCCTCATGCTTCCCCCTGTCCCGCTGGTTCGGGCGCCGGACGCGTGATGGTGCGCAGAGCGCGGACGAGTGCGGCCTCGAGCCGCTCGGGGTCGGCCCCGTCCAGGGGCAGCGGCTCCCACCAGGCGTCCTGCGCGGCCAGTGCGCGCAGCAGCGGCTTGAGGTGGGTGCCCAGCGCGCTGCGCGCGTTGTAGGAGAAGGAGACGCTGACCGACCCCTCGTCGGCGCCGTCCGGGTTCTCGACCCCCTCGTGGGGGGCGAACAGCGGCAGGTAGAGCACGTCACCGGGGTGCAGCACCACTTCCCAGGGCCGCGGCGGGAGGCTGCCCGACGGGACGAACCCCCGGGTCTCCAGCATGCGTTTGCGCTGCCGCTCGCGGCTGGTGTGCTCGGGCAGTCCGACGCGCCAGCTCTTGGAGCCCTGCTGCTGTACGACGAAGTTGTCGCTGTGGTCGAAGTGGCAGCCGATTCCGGCGCCGCCGCCGCGGGTGACGGACAGGTCGGCGGTGCACGCGTCCCAGCCGAAGAGACCGGCCAGCTTCTCGCAGGCGGCAGCCAGTCGAGGCATCGTGTGCTGAGCCTGGTTGACGAACAGCACCGTTCCGTCGGGGCGCCGGTGCACTCCCGCGCCGGAGGTGTCCCCCTCCAGGCGGCCTTCGAGCGCCGTGACGTCGGACCAGGTGAGGGCCGGTGCCAGGAACCGCGGGCCGCAACCGCGCAGGACGACGGGCCGGTGGCGCCAGTGGTCACGGTGGAAGCGGTCGAGGTCGAGCCGGTCCGTCTCGTCGGGCCGGTGCGTTTCCGGCCGCTCGGTTCGCCGCGTGTTCATCGCAGCCCCCATGCGCGCACTCGGGCCTCCAGTGACGTCCGCACTCGGGGCGTGAGGGAGTCGAGGCGGCCGTCCAGGAAGGTGGTCAGGGCCTCGTACAGCGGGCGGCCGGCCGGGCCGATCACGCAGCGGCCCGCTCCCGCCAGGAACATCGTCGGCTGCAGCCGCCATGCCTCGGACGCCTCGTCGTACGCGCGGAACCCGCACAGGACGCCGCCGTGGACAGCCATGTGTTCGACGGTGACGTCGAAGGTGGCATGGGCGCCGGTGGCGACCGCGCGGACGACGGCGGCGGCGGCCTCGTGGTGGACGAGCGGCTCCAGCTCGCCGAGCGGGTCGAGCGCCGGGGGCCGGCCGGCCATGAAACGGTGGAAGCACTCGGGCAGGGTCGAGCCGCGGCCGTGCGGGGAGAACGGGACGTCGCGGAACCGCTGGAAGGACGGCGAGGCGATGAACCGCTCGGCCACCTGGTTGACCGTCGCCCCGCACCGGTCTCGCAGCTCGTCCAGGGTGCGGGGGAACGCCCCCTTGAGGCCGGGTCCGGTGCCGCTGCCGCCGGAGACCACCGCTGAGCGGATGTTCCGCCCGACCAGGGCCAGCTCGTGCACGTCCACCCGGCCGAAGGCGTCCACGAGGTCGGGGTCGAGCGCCAGCCGGTCACTGGCGGGGCCGTCGGCGGTGAACGCCTCGCGGAAGCCGCTGTCGTACAGCAGCCGGTCGAGGACCGTCAGGATCCGCTCGTGCCGCGTGGGCGGGGTCAGGACGTGAGCGGTGGTCTCATGCGGCACGGGCGCCGCCCTCCTTCCAGGACCGCACGAGGGCGAACAGCCGCTCCGCGTTGGGCCGCGACTTCGGCACGAGCTGTCCGTCGGCGGTGAACTTGGGGTCCTCGTAGGTGACTCCGGTCAGGTTCGGCATCTGCGGCAGCAGGTGCTCCAGCAGGGCCAGTTGCTCGTCGAGCAGTACTCCGTGGTGCAGGTCGCGGAAGCGCCCGTCGACGATCTGGCAGCCCGACAGGTGCACTTCGTGGCAGCGGTCGAGTGGCAGCGCGTCCAGGCCCTCGAACATGCGCGGCCCGGTGCGGCCCGTCAGCCACTGGTAGGCGAGGATGTGCCCGATGTCGATGGTCGCCAGGGCGCCGGTCTCCCGGATCACCGTGTCGTAGAAGGTGAAGGCGTCCAGGTCGCCGACGAGAAAGCTGCCGCCTTCGGTGAAGCCCGGGAACTCCACGGAGAGGGGGGCCTCCAGGCGCCGTACCCAGTCGGTCACACCGGTCAGGCAGTGCTCCAGCCCTTCCGCGGTGAGGACCGGCGGCATCGGGTAGGGCAGGCTGCGGCCCGCGAGGGACCAGATGCCGAGGTCCTCGATGACCCAGCGGAATCCGTAGCGCTCGATCAGCCTGTTGGTGAAGTCCGCGATCTCCGCGCGCCGGTAGCGCTCCGGGCTGCCGGTGTTGAGCATGGTGTGGTGGAAGGCGCGGGGCCGCTCGGCGCCGAACAGCTCGAAGAGCCGGTCGTACGCCGGGAAGTAGCGCTCGGGATCGAGTGGTCCGTAGTCGATGGGCTGGAAGGCGACGAACATGTAGTCGTAGGCGGGGGCGTTGTGTCTGAGGAAGGCGGCCACCTGGTCGGTGGGCCGGCCGGAGCCGGTCTTCTCGAAGCCGATCCGCTCCCCCCAGATCATGTCCATGCCCAGCCCCAGTCCGAGCTTCTCCATCACACGCTCCTCCCTTCGAGGGCTTCGGGTGCCCCGGGTGCCCGGCGGGTGCCGGATGCCGTGGACGGGTCCGGCCCGTCGGGCTCCAGCAGGCGTTTGTCGAGCATCCGGTGCAGCCAGCGCCGGCCGTCCCGGTCGTCGGCCCGGAACCGGCCGTCCGGGGTGGGCGCCAGGGCGGCGGGCACGGCCGCCATCCGGGGCCAGGCCACGTCGGCCAGGAACCAGCGGCCGCCCACCCGTTGAAGGGCGACGGCGAACCGCGGCCGGGCCGCCGGGGGCCCGGCCGCGTCCGGCCGGCCGTCCGTGTGCTGCGGCAGGTCCGGTCGGCCGGCCCGCTCGGCGTCGGGTACGACCTCGACGGTCATCCGCAGCAGCCGGTCGCGGGCCTCGTCGGTCCCTCCGTCGTCGAGGACCGCTCCTCCGACGCGTCCCGCGGCGAAGGCGAGTCCGTCGTTGGTGACGAGCGGGTCGTCGTGCTCGTGCCGCCGGGCCGCCCACAGGTAGCTGCCGGGTTCGGCCACGAGGAGCTGCAGGGTGTCCAGGCCCATGTCCGCGGGGTGGCGCTGGATGACGGCGGCCGTGTCGCGATGCCCCTCGGCGGCCCGGGGGTGGTCGTAGCCGTCCATGAAGGACAGGTTGGTGACGATGCCCGCACCTGTCAGGTTGAGCACGGCCCGCTCGGCGTGGGCCGCGTCCTGTCCCTTGTGCAGGGAGTCGAGTATGTCCTGGTGCGCGGTCTCGAAGCCGGTCGAGATCTGCACACAGCCGGCTTCGCGCAGCCGGCGGCAGAAGCCCGGGTCCGCCAGTTCCGGCTCCAGGCGGGCCCGTACCCGGAAGGTCAGGTCCGTGCCCTCGCGGCGCACGGCGTCCATGACCCGTAAGAGGTGGCGCAGGCCGGTGTTCTCGTCGGCCACGGCCACATCGGTGATGCCGAGCCGGCGGGCTAGTGCGACGACGTGCCGGGCCGCGGTGCCGGGGTCGATCTGCTGGAAGGCCCGGGCGTCGCGGTAGCGGTTGCCGTACGAGCAGAACGTGCACCGTCCCCAGTAGCAGCCCACGGTGAGGCGGTAGGGGAACTGGTGGGCCTGGTTGCTGTAGTCGGCGAAGTCGAACTGCCGGAAGTCGGGAGCGGGCTGGTGGTTGAGGACGAAGCCGTCGCGCAGGCCGTCCGCGGGCCGTTCCACCGCCTTTCCGGGGCGGCCCGAGCCGGTTCCCAGTACGCCGTCCAGGAAGTCCTCGCCGTGGCCCAGGCACCAGTGGTCGACCGCGCCGGCCGCGGCGGTGCGGCGGCGCAGCAGAGCCGCCCACATCTGGACGGTCGGTCCGCCGAGGGCGATCCGGACGTCCGGCCTGCGTCGTTTGAGCAGTGTGGTCAGGGCGAGGACCGGGACGATCTGGCTGAAGAAGGGTATGGAGAAGGCCAGGAGGCGGGGCCGGAGTTCGACGAGTAGCGCGTCGAGGCGGTCGGTGCACCAGCGGGCGGACCACGTGTCGAGGGACGCCTCGACGAGTTGGTCGATCTGCCCCAGCCGGGGCGTCCCGGGGATGATCCAGCCGTCCCGGGCGGCCTGTTGCAGGACGTAGCGTCCGGTCGCGGTGATGGCCGTCTCCTGGGCGAATCCGGCGGAGCGGTCCCGGGAGGTGCGCAGCAGCAGGTCCCCGTGGGCGGCCCGGTAGTCCTCGCTGACGTCGCGGTAGATGGCGGCCGCCTTCGACGGCTTGTCGATCGCCGTCGCCTCAGCGGCGGGTGGGGGGCGCAGGAGCACCTCCTCGCGGTACCGCAGATTGAGGTCGAGGGTGCGTACCCGGTACCCGTGGGCGGTCCAGGCCGCGGTGAGCTGGGGCAGTGCCAGGTAGGGGAATTGCACTGCCTCGCTGACCGGTGGCATCACCAGGAGGACGTCGATCACGGCAGGTCCGTCTCCGACCTGGCGGCGGCACCGGGTCCGGTCAGGCGGGCCAGCCGCCGCAGTTGCCGGGCGGCCGACTCCGCCGTGTCCAGGTCGCCTTCGGCGCGAGCGAGCAGGCGTAGCGTCTTCCAGACCCCCTTGCGCAACGGCAGTTCGGCCGCGAGCGTGTGGAACTCGTCCAGGGCGGCGCCGGCGCCGTCCAGGCGCAGGGTGGCCCGCGCGCCCATGATCCGGGCATGGGTCCCGAGGGTGTCCTGGGGGTCGATGGCCGCCGCCTCCCGCAGGTACGCGCGCGCGGTGCGGTGGTCACCGCGGGAGAAGTGGGTGGCGCCGATCCGGTAGGCGAGCCAGCTGGAGCGGTAGCCGCGCGTGGCGGCCAGCTCGAAGCACTTCTCCGCGCTTTCGGGCCGCCGCGCCGCATGCGCCAGGCCGTGCAGGGCGGTGACGATGCCCGCCTCGGGTCCGTCGCCGACCGCCGCCGGCCCGGGCGGCTCGGCGCCCTGGTGGACGCGCAGCATCAGATCCTGCGGCCACGGCGTCGCGGGCAGGTACGAGGACTGCCGGGCGCTCAGTCCGAGCCGTGTGGCCACGTCCGCCCCCACGGTGCGGTACTCGGACGGCAGGAAGCCGGACCGCGTGGACCAGGTCATCGCGGTCAGTTCGCCGCCGCAGGCGCCGACGAGCTGGGCCAGTTCCCGTGCGCTGTGCTCGCACCGCCCGTGCTCGTCGACCAGCCAGTCCAGGTCGATGTCGGTCACGACGTCCGTGTGCACGTGCCGGTCGAGATGGCCGGCGAGGAGGTCGGGGGGTACGACGGACAGCCGGACTCCGCACAGGGTGACCGCGAGGCAGCAGTGCTCCGCCCGCGGTTCGGCCGGTGCGCCCGCGGTGTTGATCAGCGAGACGGCGTCCAGCGCGTGCTCGACCCAGCCGTCGAAGGACCGCCAACTGGGCACCCATACCAGGTCGGTGAGGCCGGCCGTGATGGCCGCGGCGGACCAGAAGTCGTCGAGGCCGAACGCTCCGTCCACTCCGCGCACCGGGAGCCGGCGCACCAGCGGGGCCGGGGAGCGCCCCTCGTCCGCAGCGGCCCGCAGCGCCTCGGAGCCGCCTGGAGCCAGGGGTTTGAGGTCGAGGTGACGGTCGAAGCACACGACCGTACGACCGCTGTAGGGGCGGGCGGACCAGAGTGCCGCGACCTCGCCGTGCTCTTCGAAGAGATCAACGTGTGCCGGCATCCTGTGACCGTTCCATGAGAGGTGTTCCGGGGTCCGGGACGTATTCCGCGGGCGGCGCGGAGGCGAACCGGCGGGCGTCCGGACGCACGGCCACCGCGGCGGTGGAGACGAGGACGAGGACGCCGCCCCACAGCATGATCGAGCGGGCGTCGGCGAAGCGGAGGAGTCCGGCGCCGAGCAACTGTCCGAGGGGCAGGGAGGCGAAGGAGAAGAAGAAGTCCGCCGAGAAGGCGCGGCCGTGCAGTTCCTCGGGCACGTCGCGGCGCAGTCCGGTCATCTTGGCGACGTCGAAAGCCTGTTGCCCGAAGCCGCCCGCGAAGAAGGCGGCGGCGAGCAGCACGACGGAACCGGTCACCACGGGAGCCAGCACGGTCACGCCGTACAGGGCGAGCAGGGCGAGTGCGTACAGACCGCGGTGCCGGCCGCGGACACGGCCGCCGGCGAGGGCGCCCACGGCATTGCCGATCGCGAAGGCGCCCAGGACGAACCCGTACACGGCGGCGCTGTGGCCGCGCTCGATCAGGAACACGGGCAGGGCGACCATCCAGGGGCCGACGGCGAACACCACGTGCACGACGGCGAGGAGCTGCACGTGACGCAGCCACGGGATGCGCCACAGTACGGCGAGGCCCTGGAGGGCGGTGCGCAGCAGGGACGGTTCGGCGCCGTCCGCGTCCGTGCCGCCCGCATCGCTCGGCGGGCCGTCCGGCTGGGAGCTGGCCGGGTCGGACTCCTGGCGCGCCTGCGCGGGGCCGGGTCCGGAGCGGGTCCTGATGCGCGTGCCCGCCCAGCGGGTGGCGCCGGCGGAGACACCGAAGGCGAACGCGGCGAGCACGGCGCCCGTGGACGCGCCGAGTGCGCCGACGACGGCGGCGGCCAGGGTCGGTCCGACCATGCCGGCGCTGTTGCGCATGCCTTCCAGCAGCCCGTAGGCGGCGGTGACCTCGGCGTCCTCCTCGTCGGCGGGGCCGTCGGCCGCGCGGTGCGGCAGGACCCGGGGCGCGACGACGAGCAGCGCCGGCTCACTGACCGCCTCGCACAGTCCGATCAGTACGGCGACGACGATGACGACGGCGTCCAGTCGGCCGTCCCAGACCAGGGCGAGCGCGACGAGAGCGGCGACGCGGGTGGAGTCGGCGACGACGGCCGCGCGCACCGGATCGAACCGGTCCAGCAGAACCCCGCTGAACAGCACCACGCCGCCCAGCGCGACGAAACGGGCGGCGAAGACGGCGCCGATGGTCTCGGCAGGCGTGCCCGCCTTCGCGGCCGCCACCACGACAATGATGGGAAAAAACGCGTCGCCGAGGAGGGAGACCATCTGCCCGAAACAAAGGCCGGCGAAACGCCGGTGCCGCAACAGCCGTACGTAAATCGTCACAGGGGACGTGAAACCTTTCCCACGGAGAACAAGCGGCGATTCATGCCTTTAAATACCGGCCGGACGACCGCAACGGATGGGCGGGCCGGAAAACCGGGCCGCCCACCTGTTTTCATTCCTGGTCCGAGCGGTCTCAGCTGGTGAACCGGAACGCGTGGAAGGCCACGCTGTCGTCCAGGTCCTCAGCCTCCAGGACCTCCAGAGAGTCCAACTCCTCGATCTCCTCGAGGATCTTCTGGTCGGTGTTCGACTCGCCCATTGCGTCTCCCTCGGAAATAGGGCACCACAGGCCCAACCCGCAGCGCTTGCCGTTGATCCTAGGGGAGACCCCCCACTGCCCCACAGAAGGCCTATTGACTTTGTCCGAAAAGCACGCGGGGCGGCCCTTGCCACGCTTTTCGATCATCAACGCCGCGAGCCGGGAAAGAGCCGAAAAGGGAACAGGATCGACCGCGCTCCGACGGTCAGTGGCTCGTTCCGGTCAGGACCAGCAATTCTGCCGTGGAACACCCTCTGCGTGGCTCAAGGTGACATTCGACCCGTGCGACCGGACAGTTTCGGCCCGCGGGTGAGGAGCCTCGGCCGGTGGTGAGCACCGCCCGGAGGAGGCCCGGCCGACGAGCGTCTTCCGGTGGCCCTCGTCCGCCGTGACAGATGAGGCGCCAGTGTGCCCTGGTCGCGTTGAGACGGGCGCGTCGGCGGCCTGGACGGCGGGTGCGTGCGGGGTCATGGGGTCAGGACGACCTTGCCGGCGACGGTGCCGGACTCGGCCAGCCGCAGGGCGTCGGCGGCGTGGGTGAGCGGCAGCCGGGCGGCGATCTGCGCGGTGACCTCGCCGCGCTGCAGGGCGGCGAAGACCTGGGTGAGGTCGGCGCGCAGGCGGGCCTGGAAGCTGCTCTTGGCCAGTGCCCGTCCGGCCCAGACGTTGAAGAAGCAGGCGTGGCGGCGGTTGGGCAGGGAGTTCCACAGCCATACCCGGCCGAGCAGCTTGAGTACCGGCCACTGCTTGGAGCCGGTGTCGTCGCGAGTGGAGGCGCTGCCGTAGGAGACGAGGGTGCCGCCGGCTGCGAGCAGGTGCCAGGAGTCGACGATGCCGCGGCCGCCGACATGGTCGAAGACGGCGTGCACCCCGTCGGGGGCGAGTTCGCGGATCCGCGCGGCGACGCCGTCGCCGCGGTAGTCGACGGGAGTGACACCGCGTTCGCGCAGGGCCTCGTGGTGGCGTGCGGACGCCGTGCCGATCACCCGGGCACCCGCGGCCCGGGCGAGCTGGACGAGGACGGAGCCGACGCCGCCGTTGGCACCGTGCACCACGATGGTCTGTCCCGCTCGGACATGGGCCTTTCGGTGGAGCATCTGCCAGGCGGTGACGCCGTTGACGACGAGGGTCTCCGCCTCCGCGGCGCCGATCCCGTCGGGCACCGGCACCAGGTCGGCCGCGTCGACGAGTACGTGGCTCGCCCAGCCGCCGACCTTGAGCAGGGCGGCCACCCGGGTGCCGGTCAGGTCCGGTGCGACGCCCTCACCGGTCGTCACGACCGTGCCGACCAGGTCGTAGCCGGGCACGAAGGGGAACGGGGGCTGGTCGTAGTAGCGGCCCCGGCGCATCTGCTGCTCGGCGAACGAGACTCCGGTCGCCTCCATCCGGATCACGACCTGCCCGCGGCCCGGGGCGGGGACGTCTCCGTGCCGGATCTGGAGCCCCTCCGGCTCCACCGTGCCCGGCAGTACGACCTCGACGAGTCGTTCGGCGTTCATGGCGACCTCCACCGCATCCCGTGTTCGTTACCTGCTCTGTCGTTCGTTACAAGTTCTAACAGGGCATTATCGCGAGTGTCAATAACTACCGTGATAGGTTCTAACCAGATGGTGCGGCCATGGCCGCGAGAGTGCGGAAGGGTGGCAGGTCGGTGAAGGAACCGGACACGAGGACACCGCGCGAGCGGTACCGGGCCCAGGTGCGCGCGGAGATCAAGCAGCGGGCATGGGAGCAGATCGCGGCGGCGGGGGCGTCCGCGCTCTCACTCAACGCGATCGCCAAGCAGATGGGCATGAGCGGCCCCGCGCTCTACCGGTACTTCGCCAGCCGCGACGAGCTGATCACCGGGCTCGTGAGGGACGCCTACCGAAGCCTCGCCGACACCTTCCGGGCGGCCGCGCAACCCGGGCCCGACCTCACCGCGCTCGCGTACGCCCTGCGCGGCTGGGCCCTGGCGGACCCGCACCGGTACTTCCTCGTCTACGGCACGCCCGTCCCCGGCTACCACGCGCCCGACGACATCACCGCGATCGCCTCCGAGATCATGACGACTCTGCTCGACGCGTGTGCGACGCTGCCGCCGGGATCCCCGGCCACTCCCCCGGCACTCTTCGGCGCCCGGCCCGAGGACCTGCCGCAGTGGACGGACGGCCACCCCGCCCCGCCCGCGGCCCTGCACCGGGCGCTGACCTTCTGGACCCGGCTGCACGGCGTTCTGTCCCTCGAGATCGCCGGCCACTTCACCGGCATGGGCTTCGACCCCGAGCGGCTGTTCGCGGCCGAACTGGACGGCATCCTGGCCACCTGAAGACGCGACGTGAGGGCAGGCCGGCGCAGCCCGGCGTGGCCGTGGCCGAGGGAGTCCTCCGCCGGTGTGACAGACGGCCTGCGGGAGAAGTGGGTGGCAGCCGGCGGACGACTCGGTCGCCCACACGAGGGGTCCACCCTGGGAACGCCGGACCGTGTGGGAGGAGTGCGAGTGGGTAGGTGCGCCGTCCAAAGGCCTCCGTGGTGTCGCTACGGGCTCGCGACGTGCGAGGACCCGATCGCGGCCACGAAAGAGGCCCGTCACGTAGAGAGGAGAGGATCATGAGGCTGACGCCCCGTACGACGATGGCAGGCGTGTGCGCCACGGTGGCCGCGGGCGCCGTCCTGCTGGGCGGTGGCCCGGCGACGGCGGCCACTCCGGCCGCCGCCGAGCACGTGCCGGCACAGGTCACGGCAGCCGACACCGGTCATCACCTCGGCCGCCACCACACCGCCCGACAGCCCACGGATCGCTGGATCGAGGACCAGCTGGCGACTTTCCACCCCTCGGCCGAGAAGCGGCTGGCCGTGTTCGACCCCTGGGTCAAGGATCAGCTGGCCGCGTTCCCGCCGGCCGAACGCTGAGCGCTGCCGCGCCCGGCGGCAGTAGCACCGTTCGGCACCGAGGCACCACGGGCCGCGATGATGGCCGGACACCCGGGGGTACGCCGGCGAGGACTCGGAAACGTGGCGGGGGCGGCACCCGGGCAGGAGCCCGGGTGCCGCCCTCCGTCCGTGCCGGATCAGCGGATGCTACGGATCAGCCGACCTTGACCCCCGACCAGGCCGCCGCGACCGCCTTGGACTCGGCGCTGTCGGCGCCGTACAGGTCGGCTGCCGCCTTGAGAGTGCCGGTGCGGGCACCCGCGTAGTCGGTCGTCGAGGTGAAGTACGTGGTCAACGCCTTGTACCAGATCTGCAGCGCCTTGTCCCGGCCGATGCCCGTGACCTTGGAACCGTCCTGGGTCGGCGAGTCGTAGCTCACCCCGTTGATCGTCTTCGCGCCGCTGCCCTCGGACAGCAGGTAGAAGAAGTGGTTGGCGACACCGGACGAGTAGTGCACGTCCAGACCGCCCACGCTCGAGGACCAGTAGTCGGCGGAGCCGCCGTCCTTGCTGGGCTTGTCCATGTAGCGCAGCGGGCTGCCGTCGCCGTTGATGTCGATCTTCTCGCCGATGAGGTAGTCGCCGACGTCCGAGGTGTTGTCGGCGTAGAACTCGACGCCGGTGCCGAAGATGTCGGACGTCGCCTCGTTGAGGCCGCCGGACTCGCCGCTGTACTCGAGGCCGGCGGTGTTGGAGGTGACGCCGTGGCTCATCTCGTGGCCGGCCACGTCCAGCGAGGTCAGCGGGTCGGAGTCCCCGGAGCCGTCGCCGTAGGTCATGCAGAAGCAGCCGTCGTCCCAGAACGCGTTCACGTACGAGTTGCCGTAGTGGACGCGGGAGTAGGCGCCGACGCCGTCGTTCTTGATGCCGCTGCGGTTGAAGGTCTTCTTGTAGAAGTCCCAGGTCTCCTGCGCACCGTAGGCGGCGTCGGCGGCGGCGGTCGCGGCGTTCGACACGTTTCCGTCGCCCCAGGTGTCCTCGGACTGCGAGAACAGGGTGCCGGTGCCTGAGGTCTTGTGGTCCAGGTTGTAGGTCTTGTGACCGCCCCGCGACCCGTCGGTGAGGCTGTACGACGAGCCGGACTGGGTCGTCGTCAGGTCCACCTTGCCGCTGTAGTGCGTGTTGCCGGTGCCGGTCTCGATGCCCTGGTACTCGTAGAGCTTCTTGCCGGTGGCGGCGTCGGTGACGACGTGCAGCCGGTTGGGGGTGCCGTCGTCCTGCAGGCCGCCGACGACCGTCTCGTAGGCGAGGACGGGCTTGCCGGAGCCGGCCCAGATCACCTTGCGGGCGCCGTCCGCGGTGGACTTCGCCGAGCCGAGGGTCTTCGCGGCGGACACCGCCTGCTTCTCGGCCTTGGCGGCGGTGATCTGCGGCTTGAGCGACGCCACCTTGACGGCCGACGAGTTCGCTCTGGTCACGCCCTCCGTCCTGCCGGACCGGGCCGTGTGGACGATCAGGTCGCCACCGAGCACCGGCAGGCCGGCGTAGGTGCGCTCGTAGCGGGTGTGGACGGTGCCGTCGACGTCCTTGACGACGTCCTTGACGACCAGCTTCTCCTTGGCGCCGAGACCTATGTGCTGCGCGGTCGCCGCGGCACCGGCCTCGGCCCGCTGGATCAGGGTGGTACGGGCAGCGGCGGACAGCGTGGTCGGCGCGGCCGCGAGCGGCTTCGCGGACCCGGCCGGGGTCTGGGCGGAGGCACTGGTGGTCACACCGGTGGCGAGCAGGGCTCCGGCGGCGACAGCGGTGGCGATGGCCAGAGTGGTGCGCTTGTGACGCGCGTAGAGGGGGCTCACTCAAGGCTCCTTCTTGTGGGGAGTCCGGTCAGCGTGGGGTTACTGGCCGGCTGTATGTGGTTGAGAAGTTGCTGTGCTGCTGCGGCGGGTGGAGAGAGAGTGACACCCGGGGCGTGGAGATGTCATGACCCTGACGTGATGTTGGCTGAAAGATGACTGTCCGATAAACGTTTCGGGCAGGTAAAACGCGGGTCGTCCGAGGGTGTGGCACCCTCGGACGACCTTGTGTTCCCAGGGCTGTGGGGTGCGGTTTACGGGAACGTCAGCTTCCAGCCGTTGATGTTCCCGGTGTCGTACGTGGCCTGATCCTGCACCTTCAACTGCCAGGTCCCGTTCGACGGTTCGGCGGAGGCGTTGACCGTGTAGGTCTCGTTGACGTTGTCCGCCGAGTCGGAGGAGCTGAAGTTCTTCAGGCGGTACGCGGTGCCCGACGGGCCGACGAGGTCGATCACCAGGTCACCCCGCCAGGTGTGCGTGATGTCCACGGCCACCTGGAGGTTGCTCGGCGCGTTGCCGGTCCGGCCGGTGACGGAGATGTTCGAGGTGACGGCCGCACCGTGGTCCGGGATGGACACCGGAGTGGTGCTCTCGTACGACGTGCCGCCTCCGCCGCCACCGGAGCGCGCGCCGACCGCGACGCCCGCCCAGGCGTCCTGCACCGCCTTGTACTCGGCGCTGGTGGTCCCGTACAGCTCACCCGCCGCCGCGAGGGTGCCGGTCCGGGCGCCCGCGTAGTTGGTGGTGGAGGTCCACTTGGTGGTCAGCGCCCGGTACCAGATCTGCAGCGCCTTGTCCCGACCGATGCCGGTGACCGGAAGGCCGTCGGCGGTGGGCGAGTTGTAGGTGACGCCGTTGATGACCTTGGTGCCGCTGCCCTCGCTGAGCAGGTAGAAGAAGTGGTTCGCGGGGCCCGACGAGTAGTGCACGTCGACGCCGCCGATGCCCGAGTACCAGCTGTCCTTGGACGCGCCGTCCTTGCTGGGCTTGTCCATGTAGCGCAGCGGGCTGCCGTTGCCGTTGATGTCGATCTTCTCGCCGATGAGGTAGTCGCCGACGTCCGAGGTGTTGTTGGCGTAGAACTCGACGCCGGTGCCGAAGATGTCGGACGTCGCCTCGTTGAGGCCGCCGGACTCGCCGCTGTAGTTGAGGCCCGCGGTGTTGGAGGTGACGCCGTGGCTCATCTCGTGGCCCGCGACGTCGATCGCGGTCAGCGGCTTGGCGTTGCCGGAGCCGTCGCCGTAGGTCATGCAGAAGCAGCCGTCGTCCCAGAACGCGTTCACGTACGAGTTGCCGTAGTGGACGCGGCTGTAGGCGCCGACGCCGTTGTTCTTGATGCCGCTGCGGCCGAAGGTGTTCTTGTAGAAGTCCCAGGTGACCGCGGCGCCGTAGTGGGCGTCCGCACCCGCGGTGGCGGCGTTGGAGTTGGTCCCGTTGCCCCAGGTGTCGTTCGTCTGCGAGAACAGGGTTCCGGTGCCCGAGGAGCCGTGGTTCAGGTTGTACGTCTTGTGGCCGCCGCGCGCCCCGTCGGTGAGCGTGTAGTTCGAGCCCGACTGGGTCGTGGTCAGTGTGACCTGCCCGCTGTACTGGGTGTTGCCGATGCCGTTCCTGATGCCCTGGTACTCGTAGAGCTTCTTGCCGGTGGCGGCGTCGGTGACGACGTGCAGCTGGTTGGGGGTGCCGTCGTCCTGCAGGCCGCCGACGACCGTCTCGTAGGCGAGGACGGGCTTGCCGGTGGCCGCCCAGATGACCTTGCGCACCGAGTCCGCCGCCGGCCTGGTGCCACCGAGGGCCCTGGCGCGCTGCACGGCCAGCTTCTCGGCCGCGGCCTTCGAGGCGGCCGGGGTGAGCGAAGCGACCTCGAGCGTGGCGCCGGTGGCCCGGACGACGTCCATGGTCTTGCCCGATCTGGACTCGACCACCAGGTCGCCGCCGAGTACCGGCAGGCCGGCGTAGGTGCGCTCGTAGCGGGTGTGGAGCGTGCCGTCGGCGTCCTTGACGACGTCCCGGACGACCAGCTTCTCCTTGCCGCCGAGCCCGATCGACCGGGCCGTGTCCGCCTTCGCGGCATCCGCGTCGCGCATCAGTTCGGCGCGCTGCGAGGGGCTGAGCTTGACGGCCGCGTGGGCCGGGATGACCTTACCGGCCTGCGGGTTCGCCGGCGCGGCGCTGGCGGCGCCCGACTGGACGGCGGCGGCGATCAGGGCGGCGACGCCGGCGAGGGCGACGGCGGCGGTGCGGCGGTGCGGTGTGTGGGAGGTGCGTCCGCGAGAGGAAATGCTTCTCAACACTGACTCCTTCTGCGTGACCGCGGGTCGCGCGGCCAGGGGAGACCGGGCGGTGGGTTGAGGCGCCCGGGCAGAACAGGGCGGTGCGCAGAACCACGTGCGGGTGCGAAGCCGGCTCACGCGGAGCATGCCGTGCTGTGGGGTCGCTGTGAGTCGGCCAGGGAAGAGTGACAGGGGATCACCACACCTGTCAGGACCGCGTCACAAACTTGGCCGGAAAGGCTTCGTTGACCGGATGTTCGGGTTCGATATACGAACGAGGGGGGCGCGCACGGCCCGCCACAGACCCGGTGCGGCCGTACCCGGGCGCTCAGTCCTGCCCGGCGTCCCCGTGCCACGTCCGCCACAGGGCCGCGTACGCGCCGCCCGCCCTCACCAGGTCCTCGTGGCGGCCCAGTTCCGTGATGCGGCCGTCCTCCATGACCGCGACCCGGTCCGCGTCATGGGCGGTGTGCAGGCGGTGGGCGATGGCGATGACGGTACGGCCCCGCAGGACCGCCGCCAGGGCGCGTTCGGCGGTACGGGCCGTGGTGGGATCCAGCAGGGCCGTCGCCTCGTCGAGGATCAGGGTGTGCGGGTCGGCCAGCACCACCCGCGCCAGGGCCAGTTGCTGGGCCTGCGAGCCGTCCGTCCGCGCGCCCGCCGGGCCGAGCCGGGTGTCGAGGCCGTCCGGCAGGGCCCGCACCCAGTCGTCGGCGCCCACCGCCGTCAGCGCCGCCCACAGGCCGGCGTCCGTGGCGGCCGGCTCGGCGATCAGCAGGTTGTCGCGGAGCGTGCCCAGGAAGACGTGGTGTTCCTGGGTGACCAGGACCACCTGGCGGCGCAGCAGCTCCGGCTCCAGGTCGGCGACCGGCACCCCGCCCACCGTCACCGTCCCTGCCCCGGGCCGGTCGACGCCCGCGAGCAGCCTGCTCAGGGTCGTCTTGCCGGCCCCGGAGGGACCCACCACCGCGAGCCGTTCCCCGGGCCGTACCGTCAGGTCCACACCGCGCAGCACCTCACCGCCGCGCTCGTAGGCGTAGTGGACTCCGCGCACGTCGATCCGGTCGTCCGCGGGCACCGGCGACCCGCCCCCGGCGTCCACCGGGGGCGCCCCGGCGATCCCCTCCACGCGCGCGAACGACGCACCGCTGCTCTGCAGTTGCTCCACCCGCATCAGGATCTGGTCCAGCGGTTCGGTGAACTGCCGCAGGTACAGTGCCGCGGCCACCACCGCGCCGACCCCGACCGAGCCGCGCGCGTGCAGCCACCCGCCGAACAGCAGCACCCCCGCGACGGGAACGGTGTACGTCACCTCGACCGCCGGGAAGAACACCGTGCGCAGGAACAGGGTGTGCAGCCGGGTCCGCCGGGAGGTGTCCAACGCGTCCCGGCTCGCCGCGATCCGCCGCCGTCGCAGCCGGAACGACTCGACCGTCCTGGCGCCGTCCGCCGTCGCCGCCACGATCTCCGCCACCTGCGAGGTGGCCGCGCCCTCGGCGAGGTAGCCGTCCCGGGCCCGGCGCAGATACCAGCGCAGCGCCAGCCAGACCGGGGTCAGCCCGAGCAGCCCGAAGACACCGAGCAGCGGGTCGAGCGCGCACACCGCGCCGAGCACGAACAGCGCCTGCACGGAGTTGACCAGCAGATCCGGGCCGACGTCCCGCAGCGTGGTGCCCACCGTCGCCACGTCGGCCGTGCCCCGCGCGGTCAGGTCACCGGTGCCGGCCCGCTCCACCACGGACGCGGGCAGCGCCAGCACCCGGTCGACGTACTCCTCCCGCACCCGGGCCAGCGTCCGCTCCCCGAACCGGTGCCCGACGTACCGCGCCCAGCGTGCCAGCAGCAGCTGCGCGAGTGAGGCGAGCAGGATCCACAGCGCCGGCCCGTCCACCGCCCGGGCCCCGTGTCCCGCCCGCACCTCGTCGATGATCCGCCCGACCAGCCAGGGCCCGGCGAGTCCCGCCCCGGCGGCCAGAGCGTTCAGCGTCAGCGCGGCGGCGAACGCCCGGGCGTCGGCCCGCACCAGCCGCACGGTGGCCCGCCGCACCCCGGCCCGGTCGGCGACCGGCAGCAGCCGGCCGTCCGTCGTCATCGCACGGCCTCCTCGGCCCCGGCCTCGTCGGCGGCCCGCGCCACCAGCGCCCGGTACCCGGGTTCCCGTGCCAGCAGCCCCTGGTGCGAGCCGCGCGCCGCCACCTTGCCGTCGACCAGGAACAGCACCGTGTCCGCCCGGTCCAGCACCAGCGGCGAGGTGCTCGTCACGACCGTCGTACGGCCTTCCCGCGCCCCGCGCAGCCGCTCGGCGACCGTCGACTCCGTGTGCGCGTCCAGCGCCGAGGTCGGCTCCACGGCGAGCAGCACCTCGGGGTCGGCCAGCAGCGCCCGCACCAGCCGGATCCGCTGCCGCTGCCCGCCGGACAGGCTGCGGCCCTGCCCGGTGACGGCCGAGTCGAGACCGTCCGGCAGACCGCGTACGACGTCCTCGGCGGCGGCCGCGTACACCGCCCGGCGCAGGGCGGCCTCGTCGGCCGGGTGCTCGGCCGCCACCACCTCCCGCAGCGGCCCGGCGAACAGATCGGCCTCGTTGTCCGCGACCAGGACGCGCGCGCGTACGGCGTCCAGCGGGACCGCGTCGAGCCGTACCCCGCCCCAGGTCGCGTCGGTCGGGCCGTACCGGCCCAGCCGGTCGACCACCGCGGCGGCCTCGGCGGGCCGGGTCGAGGCCAGCGCGGTCAGCCGGCCCGGCACCACCCGCACCCCCGACGCGGGATCGTGCAGTTCGGCCGGCCCGTCCGGCGCGCGAAGGGTGCCCTCGTCCGGCTCCGGCTCCAGCCGCAGCAGCCGTACGACCCGGCGCGCCGCCACCACACCCCGGTTGAGGTCGTAGGCCATCAGGACGAAGAACGCCACCGGCCCGATCAGCACCGCCACATAGCCGTACACCGCCACCAGCTCGCCGACGCTGATCTCCCCGCCGGCCGCCAGCCGCGCCGCCAGCCAGGTCACCACCGCCAGGAACAGGGTGGGCAGCCCCACCCCCAGGGCCTGCACCCAGCTGGCCACCGCGCCCACCCGGTAGCCCTGCGCCCGCAGCCGCCGCGAGTCCTCGCGGAAGGCGTCGGCGAACAGCCTCTTGCCGCCCAGGCCGTTGAGGACGCGCAGCCCGCCCGCGAGGTCGCCGATGCGAGCGGCGAGGACACCCTGCCGATCCCGGTACTCGCTCTCCGCACCCTGCAGCCGCAGCGTCAGCGGCCCGGTGATCAGCGCGATCAGCGGCAGCCCCAGCAGCACCACCGCGGCCAGCGGCGCCGAGATCGACAGCAGCACCCCGGCCACCACCAGATACACCACGACCGAGCCCACCCCGGGGCCGACCACGGTCAGCGCCTGGGCCAGGGTCTGGACGTCACCGACCCCGATCGTCACCACCTCGCCGGCCCCCGCCCGGCGCCCCAGCGCGGCCCCGAGCCGCACCACGTGCCCCACGACCACCTTGACCGTCCGGAAGTGGGCGTCCATCCGCACCCGGGTCATCGTGCGGTGCCGCATGATGCTCAGCCAGGCGTTCCCCGACCCGGTCACGAACATCGCCACTGTCCACCAGGCCAGCACCCCGAGCCGCCCCGGCACCAGCCCGTCGTCGACCGCCCGCGCCATCATGTAGGGCTGCGCGGCCAGCAGCACCATCCACACGCTGCTCAGCAGCGCCCCGGCCAGTGAGCGCCACGGCTGACGGAGCACCAGCCACCACAGGTAGTGCCGGCCGCCACGGGTGTCGGGCACGCCCGGGTCCTGGTAGGCGTCGATCATCGGTCCCCCGCTCCGCTCGTCCCACGCCGCGAAACGCCGAACGTATCCAAGGCGGAGGCGGCCGCTCCAGTGATTAACGCGGGCCGGGGAAGGAAGAGCGAGCGGGGACGATCTGCGTCGCCGCGTCGGACGACTCCGCGGCACGGGGGACGATCCGTCACGTCCGGCGCCCGTACGACCACCTCGTCCCGCGCCCGTACGACCACCTCGTCCGACGCCCGTACGACCACTGCACGCGATGCCCGTACGACCACCGCACGCGGCGCCCGTACGACCACTGCACGCGGCGCCCGCACGGCCACGGCACGCGGCGCCCGTACGACCGGCGCGCACGACCGGGCGCGGGGACGCTGGGGGTGGGACCGGCCGAAACTCGGTGGGCGTTGTCAGTGCCGGTCCGTACGCTCGCGGTGATGCCCACGACACGTGCAACCACCGAGGACCGGTCCGCCGTCCGCAGCCTGCTGCGGCTGTGGCCGTACGTCCGCCCAGTCCGCGCCCGGCTGTTCACCGCCGCGTTCGTCGCCGTCGTGGCGTCCTGCACCGGACTGATGTTCCCGCTCGTCCTGAAGTGGATGGTCGACGGCCCGGTCGCCGACCGGGACCCGGCGGGCGTCTGGCTGGGCGCGCTGTACCTGCTGCTGCTCGGCATCGCCGAGGCCGTCCTGTTCGGCATAAGGCGCTGGCTCGTGGCGCGGCCGCTGTCGCACGTCGAGGCGCGGATGCGGACCGCGCTGTACGGCCGCCTGCAGCGGCTGCCCGTGGCCTTCCACGACCGCTGGGCGTCCGGCCAGCTGCTCTCCAGGGGCACGACCGACCTGATGCTGGTGCGGATGTTCCTCGCCTTCCCGCTGACGTTCCTGCTGGTCAACGGAGTGACCATCGTCGTCGGTGTGGTGATCATGCTGCTGCAGGACTGGGTCCTCGGCCTGGTCCTCCTCGGGCCCGTCATCCCGGTGATGTGGACCTGTGTGGTCTTCGAACGGCGCTACGCGCAGGTGGCGCGGCGGGCGCAGGACCAGGTCGGCGACCTGACGACGCTCGTCGAGGAGAGCGTGCTCGGCATCCGCATCATCAAGGGCTTCGGCCGCCACCGCAGCCAGGCGCGGACGTTCCACGCCCTCGCGAGCACCCTGCGCGGCACGGAACTGCGCAAGGCGCGGCTGCTGGCCACCATCTGGGGTGTCATCGTCACGCTGCCCGAGGTGGCGATCGGCGCGGCGCTGGTGCTGGGGACGGTCCAGGTGGCCGACGGAGAGCTGTCGGCGGGCACGCTGGTCGCCTTCCTGAGCACGGCGCTCGCGCTGCGGTGGCCGGTGGACTCGATCGGCTTCCTGCTGGCGATGAGCCAGGAGGCGGCGACGGCCACGGAACGGTACTTCGAGGTGATGGACGAGCAGCCGGAGGACCCGGAGTCCCCGGCCCCGGGGGGCCGTGCCACCGGGACGACGCCCGCCCCGGCGGGAGCGCTACCCCGCGAGCACGAGCGGGCGAACCCACTCGCGGCCGACACCGCCACCGGCACCGGAAGTGCCACCGGCACCGGACCCGCCATCGGCACCGGCACCGGAAGTGCCACCGGCACCGGACCCGCCATCGGCACCGGCACCGGCACCGGCACCGGACCCGCCATCGGCACCGCCACCGGCACCGGAAGTGCCACCGGCACCGGACCCGCCATCGGCACCGGCACCGGAAGTGCCATCGGCACCGGACCCGCCATCGGCATCGGCACCGGAAGTGCCGCCGGCACCGGCACCACTCCCGGGACCGCCGCCGCCACCGGGCTCCGGTTCGAGAACGTCCGGTTCCGTTACCCGGACGCCGCGCCCGGCTCCCCGCCGCTGCTCAGCAGCATCGACCTGCACATCCGCCCCGGCGAGTCCATGGCCCTGGTCGGCGCCACCGGCAGCGGCAAGACCACGCTCACCGCACTCGTCCCGCGCCTGCACGAGGTCACCTCCGGCCGCATCACCCTCCACGGCGTGGACATCACGGCGATGCCCCGCGAGGAGCTCCGGGCGAGGGTCGCCATGGCCTTCGAGGAAGCCACGCTCTTCTCCACGACCGTCGGCGAGAACGTCCTCATGGGAGCCGCGGACGCCGTCGGGAAGGCGGACCTCGACCGGGCCCTCGCCATCGCGCAGGCCGAGTTCGCGCACGAGCTGCCGCAGGGCACCGGCACCCGCGTCGGCGAACAGGGCCTCAGCCTCTCCGGCGGCCAGCGCCAGCGCCTCGCCCTGGCCCGCGCGGTGGTCGGCCGGCCGGAGTTCCTGGTGCTGGACGACCCGCTGTCCGCCCTGGACGTTCACACGGAGGCCGCGGTCGAGGCGGCGCTGCGGCGGGTCCTCGCCGGCACCACCGCCCTGATCGTGGCCCACCGCCCGTCCACCGTGCTGCTCGCCGACCGGGTCGCCCTGCTGTCCGGCGGCCGGATCGCCGCCGTCGGCACGCACCACGAACTGCTGCGCGACAACGCCGAGTACGCCCGTCTGATGTCCGGCGACCAGGAGGACCCCCGTTGACCACCACGACCCCCTCCACCCCGGCCGTCGCCGAGGACGACGAGCACAGCCGCCCGCAGGACGCCGGCGACCCCTTCGACCGGGACGTCCTGCCCACCCCGCCCGGCGCCACCTCGGCCCTGCTGCGCTCGCTGCTCGCGCCGAGGAAGGCCCGCGCCGCCTTCACCACGCTCCTGCTCCTGCTGCAGCAGGCGGCCGTGCAGGTGGGCCCGCTGCTGGTGGCGTACGCCATCGACAGGGCCGTACCGGCGTTCCGGGACCACCGGCACGGTCCGCTGATCGCGGTCGCCGTCGGCTATCTGCTGTGCGCCCTCGCCTCCGGCGCGCTGCAGTTCGCGTTCATCGAGCACTCCGCGCGGGTCAGCCAGGACGTGCTGCTGGACCTGCGCGGCCGGATCTTCCGGCACGCCCAGGCGCTCAGCATCGACTTCCACGAGCGGTACACCTCGGGCCGGCTGATCTCCCGCTCCACCACGGACGTCGAGTCGCTGCGGGAGCTCCTGGACGAGGGCCTCCAGGAGCTGGTCACGGTCGTGCTGTCCTTCGTCTACATCTCGGCGATGCTGCTCTGGCTGGATCTGGGCCTCGGCGCCGTCGCGGTGGCCTCTTTCGTGCCGCTCCACCTGCTGGTGCGGTCCTACCAGCGGCGCGCGGGACGGGTGTTCCGCGCGCGGTCCACGGCGATCGCCTCGGTGATCGTGAAGTTCGTGGAGACGATGAACGGCATCCGCCCGGTGCGCGCCTTCCGCCGGGAGGCCGCGAACGAGTCCGAGTTCGCCGTCCTGAACGAGCGGCACGAGCGGACGAACGGGGACGCGCTGCTGGAGATGGCCCGTTACGTGGTCGGATCCCGGCTGGTCGCCAACACGGCGGTCGCGGGGATCGTGCTGTGGGGCGCCTACCGGGTGGCGTCCGGTTCGCTGGAGCTGGGCGTGCTGGCGGCGGCGGTGCTGTATCTGCGTCGGCTGTACGACCCCATCGACCGGCTCGGGATGTTCCTGAACTCCTACCAGTCGGCGGCCGCCTCCCTGGAGAAGATCGCCGGGCTGCTGGCGCAGACCCCGACCGTGCCCGAGCCGACGGCGCCCCGTGAGCTGCCGCCGACGGCCGGCGACCTCCCGGGCCGCGAGGTGGTCTTCGACGGCGTCGGCTTCGCCTACCGCACGGGCGGCGAGGTGCTGCCCCGCTTCGACCTGACGCTGCCGGCCGGGCAGACCGTCGCCGTCGTCGGCACCACCGGTGCGGGCAAGTCGACCCTGGCCAAGCTCCTGGCCCGGTTCTACGACCCCACCGACGGGCGCGTGCTGCTGGACGGGGTCGACCTGCGCGAGCTGCCCGTGGCCGAACTGCGGCGCGGGGTCGTGATGGTGACCCAGGAGGCGTTCCTGTTCTCCGGCACGGTCGCCGACAACATCGCCGTCGGCCGCCCCGACGCCGGCCGGGAGGAGATCGAGCGGGCCGCGAAGGCGATCGGCGCCCACGAGTTCATCACCGCCCTGCCCGACGGCTACGACACCGACGTCCGCAAGCGCGGCGGCCGCATCTCGGCCGGCCAGCGCCAGCTGGTGGCCTTCGCCCGCGCGTTGCTCGCCGACCCGGCGGTGCTGATCCTGGACGAGGCGACCAGCTCGCTGGACGTCCCGGGCGAGCGGGCGGTGCAGCGGGCGATGTCGACGGTGCTGCGGGGCCGTACGGCGGTGGTGATCGCCCACCGGCTGTCCACCGTGGAGATCGCGGACCGGGTGCTCGTGATGGAGCGCGGCCGGATCGTCGAGGACGGGCACCCGGACGAACTGATGGCCGGCACGGGCGGATTCGCCGGCCTGCACAAGGCGTGGCGGGAGAGCCTGGCCTGACGGACGGCCGGCCGGCCGGTCCGGGCACCGGGTACGGCAGCCGGCCGCTCACCGCCGGATCACGGCACCCCCAGCTCGAACAGGGCGTATCCCGCGTAGGAGCCGGAGGCGAGGGCGGCGATGCCGAGGAGCGTGCACTGCACGGGCAGGCTCAGCCGGCGCATCCCGAGCGCGAGCGGCAGGAACAGCGGGAAGCACGGCAGCAGATAGCGGGAGATGTTGGCGACGATCTGCTGGCTGCCGAGCACCAGCGCCAGCGTGAGGACGGTGTACACGACCAGCACGGCCGGCGGGCGCAACCGCAGCAGCAGCGGCAGCAGCGCCACGGCCAGCAGGATCACGCAGACGCTGATGACGTCGGCGAAGGGGTAGGCGAAGAGATAGTCGAACTTGCCCACGGGCACGGACGTCAGCACGTCGAACGTCTGCTTGCCGTAGTCGAAGCTGTGCGCCCAGGCGCCCGACTGCAGCTTGAAGTAGCCGCCCAGGTCGCCCATGCGGTTGCCGACCCACAGCAGGTAGCCGAACAGGCCGAGCGGAGCCAGGGCGAGCGCGAGCAGGGGGCGCAGGGCGCCGTCCTCGCGGCGGCGCAGGGCGAGCAGCGCGGCGACGGCGAGGGCGGCGATCAGGGCCGCCGCCGTGGGCCGGTTGAGGCCGGCCGTGAAGGTGAGGATCCCGGCGCTGAGCCAGTGGCGGGTCATGAGGGCGTAGCAGGCCCAGGCGGCCAGGGCCACGTAGAGGGAGTCGGAGTAGACCGCCCACTCCACGCCGGAGCCCGGCCACACCGCCCACAGCCCGGCCGCGGCGAATCCGGCCCGCCTGCCGCCGAGCCGTTCGGCGATGGCGTAGACGCCGAGGGCGGCCGCGAAGGAGGCGACGATCGAGACCAGCAGCCCCGCACCGTAGGAGCCGAGTCCGGTGACGGCGGAGGTCAGCCGCATCAGGGCCGGGTACAGCGGGAAGAACGCCGCCGAGTTGCCCTCCAGCGTGATCAGGCCGGTGGCGCCCGGGACCGGGACGAGCTTCGGGTCGTAGCCGTGCAGGGCGATCTGCTGGTACCACCAGCCGTCCCAGGTGGCCAGCACGTCCCAGGCGTGCGCCCCGCCGCCGAACCGGGGGTGCTTGGTGCGGTAGTCCCCGGCGGAGGACAGCAGGTACATGAAGGAGCAGAAGCCGGCCAGCTTCAGCGCGCCGAACAGGGCGAGCACGGGTCCGTGCCGGCGCCCGGCCGCGCGCAGCCGGGCGCCGGGCTCGGGCCGGGGAGCCGGCGCCTGTATGCCGGGCAGGGTCGCGGTCATGAGGCCACCGCTTCGCCACGCGGCCGGCGCCGGGTCCGGTCGCGGCGCATCCGGGCGATCCCGCGCAGGTCGGCCAGCGCGGTGGCGAGGATGTCCACACTGCTGTCCGGGTCGTCGACCCAGTCCACCGGGACCTCGTGGATCCGCAGACCCGCACGCTCGGCGAGCACCAGCAGCTCGGTGTCGAAGAACCACTCCCCGTCCCGCACCTGGGGCAGCAGCCGCTCGGCGACCTCGCGGCGCACCGCCTTGAACCCGCACTGCGCGTCGGAGAAGCCGACGGAGAGGGTGCAGCGCAGCAGGACGTTGTAGCAGCGGGATATGACCTCGCGCTTGGTCCCGCGCACCACCCGCGCGCCGGGGGCGAGCCGGGTGCCGATGGCCAGGTCGGAATGGCCGGATATCAGCGGGGCGACCAGCGGCAGCAGCGCGGTCAGCCCGGTGGACAGATCCACGTCGAGGTAGGCCAGCACGGGCGCCCGCGAGCCCGACCAGGCCGCCCGCAACGCCCGTCCGCGGCCCTTCTCGGGCAGCCGGAGCGAGGCCACCTCGGGCAGCTCGGCGGCGAGCCGGGCGGCGATGCGCGGGGTGCGGTCGGTGCTCGCGTTGTCGGCGACGGTGATCCGGAACGGGTAGGGGAAGGTCTCCCGCAGATGCGCGTGCAGCCGCCGTACGTTCGGATCGAGGTCCTTCTCCTCGTTGAACACCGGTACGACCAGGTCCAGGACGGGTTCGTCGGCGTGCGTGGGCAGCGGGGTGCGCCGGGATGCCGGCGCCGGGACCGCTGGTCGGCTCGGTCGGATATAAGTCACGTGGATCCCCGTTTGTTCTGGTCCGTCGGGCATACCGAGGGCATGAAGGTGAAGGGTGGAGGTGAAGGGCGACGGGCGTCAGCCGCTCGGGCTGATCTGCGAGGACGGGACGTCCGACGGCGTGACGGTGGGCGGCGGTGCGGTGGCCTCGTCCGAGGAGGTGGCCGTGGCCGACGGCAACTCCTGGCCGGTGGCCGTGCTCCCCGGGCCCGCCGGCGGGTCGGAGGTCGTCGTGTCGGCGTCCGGCGGCTGCTGCGTCGTCGGGTACGACGGCGGCGGCCCGCTCGCCGACCGGGACGGCGACGGCGATGTGCTCGGGCCGGAGGTGGGGCTGATCGCGGGACGGGGATGCGGCGCGCTGGGCCGGTCGTCGGTGTGGGCGTGCGGCCACAGGAACACCCCGAGGCCGAGCCCCGCCACCGCCAGCACGGAGCCGGCGGCGCGGCGCGCCGCCCGCACCCGACGGCGCGTCACCACCCCGGCGCGCAGCCGGTCCCGGTGCCCCGGGCCGAAGGGCGTCTGTTCCTGGGTGTGCATCAGCCGCGCCAGCTGCCGCTCGAAGTGGTCCCGGTGCGCCAGGTCGTCGCCGAGATCCAGGCGCTCCACGCGGTCCACGTCGTCCAGATGCTCCATGCGGTCCATGGGTCCTCCCTCACCCCACCGGCTCGATGACGTCGGCCAGCAGCCGGCGCAGCCGGGCCACCCCGCGCGCGGCGTGGGACCGGGCGGTGCCCGCCGGGCAGCCCAGGATCTCCGCGACCTGCCGGTCGGGCAGGTCCTGGTAGTAACGCAGGACCACGGCGGCCCGCTGCTGCGGCGTCAGCTGCCCGAGAGCGGCCTCCAGCCGGGAACGCTCGGCCACCCTCGCCGACATGTCGCCGTCCGCCGCCACTTCGGGCAGCTCCTCCACGGGCCGCTCACCCCACCAGCGCCGGCGGGCCGAGCGGGCCGCGGCCCGCGCCAGCACCTTGCGCACATACGCCTCCGGAGCCTCGTCGGCGACCTTCGGCCAGACGAACCACAACTTGACCAAGGAGTCCTGCAACAGGTCCTCGGCCCGGTACCGATCCCCTCCGGTGAGCAGACGGGCCAGATGGAACAACACCGACCAGCGGGCCGCCACGAACGCGTCGTACTCACCGGCCCTGCTCTGCTCCATCCCACGGTCCTCGTTCTCGCCGGCTGTCTACACCAGAGGTAAGGCCCTGGACCCTGCCCCGCGCTGCACCCGCCGACCGTGATCTGCGTCACGGACAGGAGGTGCACGGGTTCAGGGGGAGTGTCCCGCACCGGGGCGGGGCCGGCTCAGGCGACCCTCAGCAGCAGTACCGCCCGGGCCGGCACCGTGATCTCCGTGCCCGCCCGGTGGACCGTTCCCGGCGCCTCGGCCTGCTCCTCCCGCGAGGTGTCCACGACCACCTCGTACCGCTGCGCCCACGGGGGACCGGGCAGGACGAAGCCCGTCGGCCGGTCGCCCGCGTGCAGCACC
Source organism: Streptomyces sp. NPDC048514 (assembly GCF_043199955.1). Taxonomy (NCBI): domain Bacteria; kingdom Bacillati; phylum Actinomycetota; class Actinomycetes; order Kitasatosporales; family Streptomycetaceae; genus Streptomyces; species Streptomyces sp. NPDC048514. Next base: position 154,199 of record NZ_JBICWT010000006.1, read on the forward strand.
GCGAGGAAACTGTCGTCCAGGACCGCGGCGCCCCGCTCGTCCCGGCCCGGGATGTCCCGCCCGGACAGATACATGCCGAGCGTGGCCGCGGGCGCGTACCAGTCGACCTCGGTCATCTCCGCGCCCCGCGAGGTGAACCAGGCCAGGTCCCGAAGTCCGTCCGCGGTCTGGGACCGGCCGGAGAAGAAGGCCCGCCGGCGCAGCACCGGATGCCGGTGGCGCAACGCGATCAGCCGCGAGGTCAGTTCGAACAGCGCCCGCCAGCCGGGGTCCCGAAGCAGGGACCAGTCCAGCCAGCCGATCTCGTTGTCCTGGCAGTAGGCGTTGTTGTTGCCGCGCTGGGTACGGCCCAGCTCGTCGCCGGCGACCAGCATGGGCACGCCGGTGGACAGCAGCAGGGTGGTGAGCAGGTTCCGCAGCTGCCGTCGCCGCAGCGCCCGTACCCGCTCGTCGTCGGTCTCGCCCTCCGCGCCGCAGTTCCAGGAGCGGTTGTCGTCCGTGCCGTCCCGGTTGTTCTCGCCGTTGGCCTCGTTGTGTTTGCGCTCGTAGGAGACGAGGTCGCGCAGGGTGAAACCGTCGTGCGCGGTGACGAAGTTGACGGAGGCGTAGGGGCGCCGGCCGCCCCAGGCGTACAGGTCGCTGGAGCCGGAGAGGCGGTAGCCCATCTCGCGCACGTCCGGCAGGGCGTGCCGCCAGAAGTCCCGGACGGCGTCGCGGTAGCGGTCGTTCCACTCCGTCCACAGGGGCGGGAACGCGCCGACCTGGTAGCCGCCGGAGCCGATGTCCCACGGTTCGGCGATCAGCTTCACCCGGCGCAGCACGGGATCCTGGGCGATGACCGCGAGGAACGGCGAGAGCATGTCGACGTCGTGCATCGAGCGTGCCAGCGCCGCCGCGAGGTCGAAGCGGAACCCGTCGACGCCCATCTCCGTCACCCAGTACCGCAGCGAGTCGGTGATCAGCCGCAGCACCTGGGGCTGGACGACGTGCAGGGTGTTGCCGCAGCCGGTGTAGTCGGCATACCGGCGGGCGTCGTCCTGGAGCCGGTAGTAGCCGCGGTTGTCGATGCCCTTCAGGGACAGGGTCGGCCCCAGCTCGCCGGCCTCGGCGGTGTGGTTGTAGACCACGTCGAGGATGACCTCGATGCCGGCCGCGTGCAGGGCCCGCACCATCCGCTTGAACTCGCCGACCTGCTGCCCCGTCGTACCGGACGCCGCGTACGCCGCGTGCGGGGCGAAGTAGCCGATCGAGTTGTAGCCCCAGTGGTTCCTCAGGCCCCGGCGCAGCAGATGATCCTCGTGCGCGAACTGGTGCACGGGCAGCAGCTCGACGGCCGTGACGCCGAGGCGCACCAGGTGCTCGATCGCGGCCGGGTGCGCCAGCCCGGCGTAGGTGCCGCGCAGCTCCTCGGGGATGCCGGGGTGCAGTCTGGTGAAACCGCGCACGTGCAGCTCGTAGATCACCGAGTCGGCCCACGGCGTCTTCGGGCGCCGGTCGTCCGACCAGTCGTCGTCGTCGTGCACGACGACCCCCTTCGGCACGTGCGGCGCCGAGTCCCGCTCGTCCCGCACGGTGTCCGCGACCTGCTGCTCCGGCCAGTCCCGGACGTGCCCGTACACCTCCGGCGGCAGCCGGAACTCACCGTCCACCGCCCGGGCGTAGGGGTCCAGCAGCAGCTTGGCCGGGTTCCAGCGGGCGCCGGTCCACGGGTCCCAGCGGCCGTCCACCCGGTAGCCGTAGCGCTGCCCCGGCATCACGCCCGGCACGAAACCGTGCCAGATCTCGTGCGTCAGCTCGGTCAGCGGAACCCGTGTCTCCCGGCCCCGCTCGTCGAACAGGCACACCAGGACCGCCTCCGCCCCGGCCGCCCACAGCGCGAAGTTGGTGCCCGCGACCCCGTCCGGGCCGACCCGGAACCGGGCCCCCAGCGGGGTCGGCGTGCCCGGCCACACCGGCGGGGCGGGCGGTACGGCCCGCCGCGAGCCGTTCACCGCCGCCGGTTGCCCGCTCCCGGCCGGCTCCCCGGCCGGTGCCCGCTGCTCGGCTGCGCTCGTCACCTGTCGGCCCCTCTTCCCGTGCCTCGCCCGGGGGCGGCGCAGTCCGCCGCGCCCGGCGGCCGGGCATGCCCGTCGGCACCCTCGGCCACCCGGCACGACTGCGCCCCGACGGCTCCGGCGCGGGCGCGGCGGCTCCCCAACGTGTCGTCCTTCCCTCTGTTCTGCCCAGTGCGTGCGTCGCACTCACGTTTCCCCGGAGCCGCCCCGTCGTTGAGCCCCGCGTGAGGCACGTACAAGGACGCGCGTGGCGCGCGTGGGCCGCGCTGGCGGCGGTAGTGATGGGGACAGGGCTGCTGGCCGGCTGTTCCCCGGACGGCCCGGGACCGCTGGGCATGGGCGGGGCGCTGGGCAGATCCCCGGCGTCCGAGGACGCCATTCGGGTCACCCCCGAGGACGGCGGCAAGGGCGTACGGCCCGGCGACCGGCTGCGGGTCCGGTTGCCGGGCGGGCGCCTGGAGAAGGTGACGGTCGTCAAGACGCAGGACGCGCAGGACTTTCCGGTCCGCGGCCATGTCAGCGACGACGGGCTGAGCTGGCAGCCGGACGACGACCGGCTGGCGCTCGCCGCCCAGTACACCGTCGATGTGGTCGCCCTGGACGCCCAGGGCCGCCGCTCCGCCCGGCACACCACCTTCACCACCTATGTCCCCGACGAGCGGTTCATCGCCTACGTCACCCCCGAGAACCGGGCCACCGTCGGCACCGGGATGATCGTCTCCCTGTCCTTCAGCCGGGAGATCGCCGACCGTGCCGCCGTCGAACGCGCCGTGCACGTGAGGGCGCGGCCTCCCGTCGAGATCCGGCCGCACTGGTTCGGCAAGGGCCGCCTGGACTTCCGCCCCGAGCGCTACTGGAAGCCCGGCACCGAGGTCACCGTCGACCTGGACCTGCGGGACGTCGAGGGCGCGCACGGCGTCTACGGCCTGCAGGACAAGACCTTCTCCTTCACCGTCGGGCGCAGCCAGGTCTCCCTGGTCGACGCCGCCAAGCACACCATGGACGTACGGCGCGACGGACAGCTCCTCGCCACCGTCCCCATCACGGCGGGCGCCCCCAAGCACCCGAGCTACAACGGGAAGATGGTGGTGATGGACATGCTCGAGGTCACCCGCATGAACAGCCGCACCGTCGGTTTCGGCGGCGAGTACGACATCGCCGACGTGCCGCACGCCATGAAGCTCACCGACTCGGGCACCTTCCTGCACGGCAACTACTGGAATCCGGACGCCCCCGGCAGGGAGAACGTCAGCCATGGCTGTGTGGGCCTGACGGACGTCAAGGGCGGCAGCTCGGACACCCCCGCGGGCTGGTTCTTCGACCGCAGCCTCGTCGGCGACGTCATCGAGATCGTCAACAGCAAGGACAAGACCGTCGCCCCCGACAACGGCCTCGGCGGCTGGAACATGCCCTGGAAGGACTGGCTGGCGGGCAGCGCGGTGAAGTGACCCGGGCGGGGGCGCGGCCCTGCCCGGCCGCCGGGCGGCTCGACCGGCCGGCGGCCGGGTGGAAGTACGAGGTGAGGGGCGGGGTGGGCGGTGCCGGTGGGCGGCGGAAGTTGCGACGGAACGGTGACATTCGCCTGACACCACGCTCAAAACCCTGCGGTTACCATGCCCCAATGTGCGCGCGGGACGCGCCGGGGCATGGCCTGACCTGGGCCTGTGAGGGGAGAACAACTTGAACGTGCGGCCGATATCGGGGGCATCGGTTGAGGGGCGGGGCACAGGCCGCAGGGGGGTGGCCCTGGTGGCCGGCGCGTTGCTGCTGGCGCTCACCGCGTGCGGCGGGGGCGGCGGCACGGGTTCCGGCCCGGGCGAGGGCAAGGGCGGCACCCAGGACAAGCAGTCGGCCGCCGCCGTCACCATCACCCCCAAGTCCGGTGCCACGGGCGTCGACACCACCGGCGCCGTGAAGGTCGACGTCGCCAAGGGCAGGTTGACCGAGGTCACCGTCAAGGACACCAAGGGCGCGAAGGTCGACGGCGCGATCACCGGCGGCGCCTCCTGGACGCCGTCCACGCACCTGGCCGCCGGCACCAAGTACACGGTGCACGCGGTCGCCAAGGACTCCGAGGGCCGTGAGGCGGCCGAGGACTCCAGCTTCACCACGCTGACTCCGAAGAACACCTTCGTCGGCTACTTCACCCCCGAGGACGGCTCCACCGTCGGTGTCGGGATGCCGTTCTCCGTGCACTTCACCCGGGGCATAACCAAGCCCCGGGACGTCGAGAAGGCCATCACGGTCAGGACCGAACCGGCCGTCGACGTCGAGGGGCACTGGTTCGGCAACGACCGCCTGGACTTCCGGCCCGAGAGGTACTGGAAGGCCGGCACGAAGGTCACCGTCGACCTCGATCTGGACGGCGTCGAGGGCCGCGACGGCGTCTACGGCAAGCAGCACAAGACCCTGAAGTTCACCATCGGCCGCAATCAGGTCTCCGTCGTGGACGCCAAGAAGCACACGATGAAGATCACCCAGGACGGCAAGGTCGTCAGGACCATCCCGGTCACCACCGGCAAGCCCGGCTACGAGACCTGGAACGGCCAGATGGTCATGAGCGAGAAGCTGGCCGTCACCCGGATGAACGGCGAGACCGTCGGCTACGGCGGCGAGTACGACATCAAGGACGTGCCGCACGCCATCCGCCTCACCACCTCCGGCACCTTCATCCACGGCAACTACTGGGGCGGCGGCGCCTTCGGCAACTACAACGCCAGCCACGGCTGCGTCGGCCTGCAGGACGTGCGCGGCGGCTACAGCAAGAGCGTCCCGGCCGCCTGGTTCTTCAACCACTCGATGATCGGCGACGTGGTCGTCGTCAAGAACTCCGACGACCGCACGGTGGACCCCGGCAACGGCCTCAACGGCTGGAACATGTCCTGGGCCGACTGGAAGAAGTGAGCCGACCCCGGCGTACGGGCCCGGTGCTGTGAGGAACGGCACCGGGCCCGTCGGCGTTAGTCGCCGTTAACCTGCCTGCATGACCGTCAATCTCGAAGTCGCCGAAGGCGTGGGAGTCCTGCGTCTGGACCGGCCGCCGATGAACGCGCTGGACATCGCCACGCAGGACCGGCTGAAGGAGCTCGCCGAGGAGGCCACGCGCCGCGACGACGTGCGCGCCGTGGTGATCTACGGCGGCGAACGGGTGTTCGCGGCGGGCGCGGACATCAAGGAGATGCAGAACATGGACCACGCGGGCATGGTCGCCCGCGCCCGCGCCCTGCAGGACTCCTTCACCGCCGTGGCCCGCATCCCCAAGCCCGTCGTCGCCGCGATCACCGGCTACGCGCTCGGCGGTGGCTGCGAACTGGCGCTGTGCGCCGACTACCGCATCGCCGCCGACAACGCCAAGCTCGGCCAGCCCGAGATCCTGCTCGGCCTGATCCCGGGCGCCGGCGGCACCCAGCGGCTGCCCCGGTTGATCGGCCCCTCCAAGGCCAAGGACCTGATCTTCACGGGCCGTCAGGTCCGGGCCGACGAGGCCCTGGCCATCGGCCTGGTGGACCGGATCGTGCCGGCCGCGGAGGTGTACGAGCAGGCGCACGCCTGGGCCGCGGGGCTCGCCCAGGGCCCGGCGATCGCGCTGCGCGCGGCGAAGGAGTCGGTCGACGCCGGTCTGGAGACCGACATCGACACCGGGCTCACCGTCGAACGGAACTGGTTCGCGGGTCTGTTCGCCACCGAGGACCGAGAGCGAGGCATGCGCAGCTTCGTGGAGGAAGGGCCCGGCAAGGCCAAGTTCCGCTGAGCCTCGCCGGTGTGAACTTCCCCGTAACTCGGCCCCAGGGCCTTGCAATTGACATGTTGTCTCGTCCGGGTCCCTCGATGGGGCGGTTTATGGGAGCCTTAAGGCAACCTTAAGCCTGGCTTGTCGAGGGAGCCTGACGATTGCCCGGAAGTGAGCCGTCACCGCAGGTCGACGGAGGTGTGCCGGGCCTCGGTATGTCTTCGGCATATGACGGGAGACGAGCCTGGAGCGGGGGCGTGCGGGGGGCGTATTCCTCCGGAACGGCCCCCAAGACGTCCACGGGCCGCCATCATGGGGGCATGGCGGGGCTGGAGGGCATCGAGCAGCCGCGGGGACACGGCCGTGCGACCGCGGCTCGCTGGTCGCCGGCGGTCGAGGACGAACAGGCGCTCAAGGCGCTCGAACTGTTCGGCAACCCGACGGAGGCGGAGGTGCCGCTGCCGTCCCGCCCCGAGTCGGCGGCCACCGCGCGCCGGCTCGCCCAGGTCGTCGTCCTGCGTACCTGGCGGCTGTCTCCCAAGCTCGCCGAGGACGCCGTCCTGCTCGTGTCGGAGCTCGTCGGCAACGCCGTACGGCACACCGGGGCCCGGGTCTTCGGCCTGCGGATGCGACGCCGGCCCGGCTGGATCCGGGTGGAGGTCCGGGACCCCTCGCGCGGGCTGCCCTGTCTGATGCCGGTCCAGGAGATGGACGTCAGCGGCCGCGGGCTCTTCCTCGTGGACAAGCTCTCCGACCGGTGGGGCGTGGACCTGCTCCCGCGCGGCAAGACGACCTGGTTCGAGATGCGGGTCGCCGACCGCTGAGCCCGCGGCCCGGCGGCCCGCGCGCCCACGGCTCCGTCGCACGAGCGGGCGCCGTCCCCCGCGCGACCCGCCCCGAATCCCCCCTGGCGACCGCCGGCCCCGCCTCCGGGGCCCGGCGTGGGCCGGACGCCCCGAAGCGACTCAGGCGACCGCACGACCCGAAGGCATCCCCCAAAGCGACCAATCGGCGGTTTTCTTACCAATCACCCCTTAAATGGTGCGGGTGACCACCACCAACCGACGCGAGGTGCTGCGCGCGGGCGCCGGGCTCGTCGCCGGCGGCGCGCTCGCCGCCGGTTGCGGCGCCGGCCAGGCCGCACCGCCCCCCGCCCCGCCCCCGGCGTCCGCGTCCGCCGCCCGTGTCCCCGGCCACGCCGCGGCCACCCTCCAGGCCGCCCCCGCCCCCCGCGCCTACCCCGGGCAGCCCGTGCAGATCACCCACGGCCCGCGCACCCGCCCCCAGGTCGCCCTCACCTTCCACGGCCAGGGCGACCCCGCCCTCGCCCACTCCCTGCTGGACGAGGCGGAGAAACGGGGCGCCCGCCTCACCGTGCTCGCCGTCGGCACCTGGCTGGAGGAACACCCGGACGTCGCCCGGCGCATCCTCGACGGCGGCCACGACCTCGGCAACCACACCGAGCGGCACATCGCCGTCAACACCCTCGCCGAGGCCGACGCCCGCAGGGAGATCACCGACTGCGCCGACCGGCTCCAGCGGCTCACCGGATCCATCGGCACCTGGTTCCGCCCCTCCCGGGCGCCCACCGCCTCCCCGCTCGTCGCACGGCTGGCCCAGGCGGCCGGCTACCCGCACGTGCTGTCGTACGACGTCGACTCGCTCGACTACACCGGCCCCGGCGCCGCCGCCGTCACCACCAAGGTCCTCGCCGACGTGGCGAACGGTTCGGTGGTCAGCCTGCACCTCGGATACCCGGACACGGTGACCGCCCTGCCCGACGTCCTCCACGAACTCGACCGCCGTGGACTGCGCGCGGTCACCACCACGGAGCTGCTGAGCTGATGCGAACCACCCAAGCCGCCCGCCTGCTGGCCGCAGGCGCCGCCCTCACCGCCCTGACGCTCCTGTCCGCGTGCGGCGGCGGGAGCCGGCACCACGAGGACGAGGCCCTCGCCAGCAAGGCGCCCGCACCGGTCCGGCCGAAGGGGAAGCCGGCCCCGGTGAGCGTGCTGCCCGGGATGCCGCCCGTGGAGGATCCGGCCGACGTCTACGCCGCCGACCGCCCGAACCGGCTCTCCCCGGTCGTCAAGGACTTCCCGTCGCGGGTGTACGTGCCCAACACCAACTCGAACACCGTCACCGTCATCGACCCCGCGACCTACCGGATCCTCGAGACCATCCCGGTCGGCCGCCAGCCCCAGCACGTCGTGCCGTCCTGGGATCTGAAGACCCTCTGGGTCAACAACGACCTCGGCAACAGCCTCACCCCGATCGACCCGCGGACCGGCAGGGCCGGAAAGCCGGTCGACGTGCACGACCCCTACAACCTGTACTTCACCCCCGACGGCAAGTACGCCGTCGTCATGGCCTCCATGGACCGGCAGCTCGTCTTCCGCGACGCGCACACCATGAAGGTGGTCAAGTCCGTGCCGGTCAGCTGCTACGGCGTCAACCACGCCGACTTCTCCGTCGACGGCCGCTACTTCATCGTCTCCTGCGAGTTCAGCGGCGAGGTCCTCAAGGTCGACACCGCACGGATGAAGGTCGTCGCCCAGGAGAAGCTGCCGCTCCGCGGAGCCATGCCGCAGGACGTCAAGCTCTCGCCGGACGGCAAGCGGTTCTACATCGCGGACATGGCGGCCGACGGGGTGTGGGTCCTCGACGGGGACAGGTTCACCAGGCCCGAGCTGCTCGCCACCGGCAAGGGCGCCCACGGCCTGTACATCAGCCGGGACTCCCGCGAGATGTACATCTCCAACCGGGGCGAGGGCTCCATCTCGATCTTCGACTTCGCCGCCGGCCGGCTCACCAGGAAATGGCACCTGCCCGGCGGCGGCAGCCCCGACATGGGCGGCGTCTCGGCCGACGGCAAGATCCTGTGGCTGTCCGGCCGCTACAACTCCGAGGTGTACGCCATCGACACCCGCACCGGTGCCGAACTGGCCCGCATCAAGGTCGGCAGCGGCCCGCACGGCCTCGCCGTCTATCCGCAGCCCGGCCGCTACTCGCTCGGGCACACCGGCATCTTCCGCTGACGCCGGCTCCGGACACTCTCCGCGGACGCCGGCCGGGTGGTCGCCGCACCCCGGGTTCGTGGGGGCCGTTAATCTGACCAGCGTCAGTACGCCAGCACGGCTATGAGAAAAACGAACAAAAGGGGCGGATCGGTGGCGGACATCGAGGAAGCACGCAAGCAGTTCCAGCGGATCGATGCGGACGGTGACGGATTCATCACCGCTGCGGAGTTCAAGTCCGCCCTGGCCCAGGCGGGTGACTGGAACGTCACCGAGACGGTGGCGGAGGCCGTCATCAAGACGCGTGACCTCAACGGCGACAAGGTCCTGTCGTTCGACGAGTTCTGGGCCTACCTGAACAAGTGACGAGTTCTGGGCCTGCCTGAACAAGTGACGTACCCGTGAGGGGGTGCTCTTCCCGCAGTGAGCGGGCGGGGTGCCCCCTTCGTCATGCCCCCTCGCCGTCCCCGCCGGGTCGCGCGGGCCACGAGTGCGGCGACGCTCACCGGCGTGCCTCTCGGGCCGCGCGGGCGGGGAGCGGCTCACCCGATCGCCGTGGTGCGGAATACGCTCCGCCCTCGCCCGGTTGTCGCCTCCGTACAGACGCATGCATGTGCATGCATCGACCCCGGAGGGCGTGTCATGAAGATCGGCATCATCGGTGCGGGCAACATCGGCGGCAACCTCACCCGGCGGCTCACCGCCCTCGGCCACGACGTGTCCGTGGCCAACTCGCGCGGCCCCGAGACGCTCGGGGCGCTGGCCGAGGAGACCGGTGCGACCCCGGTACGCGTCACGGAGGCGGCCGAGGGCGCGCAGGTCGTGGTCGTCACCGTCCCCCTGAAGGCGGTCCCGGACCTCCCCACCGGCCTGCTGGGCGGCGCCGCGGAGGGCGTCGCGGTGATCGACACCGGCAACTACTACCCGCAGCAGCGGGACGGCCGGATCGCGGCCATCGAGGACGACGGTCTCACCGAGAGCCGTTGGACCGAACGGCACCTCGGCCACCCGGTGATCAAGGCCTTCAACGGCACCTACGCCCAGGACATCCTGGACCGCCCCCGACCCGCCGGCGACCCGGAGCGCATGGCGCTCCCGGTCGCCGGCGACGACGAGGCGGCCAAGCGGATCGTCCGGGACCTGATCGACGAGCTGGGCTTCGACACCGTCGACGCGGGCGGCATCGACGACTCCTGGCGCCAGCAGCCCGGCACCCCGGTGTACGGCCTGCGGGAAGGCACCGCGGGTGTGGCGAAGGCCCTGGCCGAAGCGTCGCCGCAGCGACCGGCGGACTTCCAGGGCTAGGGCGGCGCCGTCAGGGCGTGGCCCAGTCGCGCAGGGCGGTCTTGCCGGCGAAATCGGCCACGTCCTTGTCGTGCGGCTCGCTGGTGTACTGGTGGAACCGCCACTTGGCCTTGATGCGGGGCTTGCCGGCGCTCACGTAGTCGGCGATCCAGAGACCGTCCCCGGCGTACGAGGTGGTGTCGACGTTGAGCCAGAAGTCCCGGTTGGTGTAGAGCAGGACCCTGTTGTGCGGGCGCAGCTGCTTGACCTTCCGGATGAACTGGTCCTTCTCCGCGTTGCCGGCGCGCGTCCCGTCGCCCGTGGTCTCCCAGTCGACGGCGAGCAGGTCGCCCGCCTTCTCGGGAGCGTGCGAGACGAAGTACTCGGCCTGTTCGCCGATGTGTCCCGGCCACAGGAAGTGGTAGAAGCCGACGACGAGGCCGGCGTCGCGGCCGTGCTTGGTCTGGGCGGCCAGTCTCGGATTGACGTACGAACGGCCCTCCGTCGCCTTGACGAAGACGAAGGAGAGGCCGTCGGTGCCGTAGGACGACGACTGGTACGCGCTGACATCGATGCCGTGGAGCATGGGGAGACTCCCTGAGTGCCTGTGGGGTGACAGGAGTTGGGAGCTATATGCCCCGCTACGGCCCGCTCGATCCGTCCGTGCGCCCGGACGCTGTCAGCCCCGTGCCGTCACGGACCCCAGTACGGCCGCCGGCTTCGCCGACCAGTCGGAGGTGATGAAGCTCGCGTGGTCCTTCGCCAGCAGCGCGAGCCGGGCGGCGACTTCGGCGTCCGTCGGGGCGGTCGAGGAGATCGCCGGGGACACGCCGTCGGCGCCCGTCATGATCAGGACGTAGCGGTTCGCCGAGTAGAACGAGGTGTCGTAGCCGCCGTTCACGTAGCTCGCCGCGTCGCCGTCGAAGAACACGAACCAGGGCCGGATCGAGGCGTCGTAACGGCCGGCGCGCGGATCGCCGTTCTCGGCGCCGAGCACGGCCGGGAAGGCCTGGGCCGCCGGGATGTTCCCGGCGGCGTACAGGTCGCGCAGGTGGTCGCCGTACTCCTCGTCCGTCCAGTAGTGGTCGAACGGGTTCGACTGCTCCACCGTGCCCGGGATCAGTTCGAAGAGGAACCTGCCCTTCAGTGAGTCGCGGGACGGCCAGGCGTCGGCCCTGGCCGCGGCGTCCAGCGAGTCGTACGACCCGCCCAGCAGGTCGGCCGGCTTGTACACGCTGCTGCCGAGCTTCCGCGAGACCAGGGTGTCGAACTCGTCCGGCCCCATGCCCGCTCTGTCGTTGAAGCCCACCTTCATCTCCACCTTGAAGACGATCGGCGGGTGGTCGGGGTGCAACTGGTTCCAGGCCGCGATGTTGTCCAGGCAGCTGCCCAGGTCCTGGTCGCGGCTCTTGCTGTACAACTCGGCGGGTGTCTTCGCGGCCTCGCAGTTGTTGTTGTCACCGAACGGGTTGCTGTGGCTCACCCGCCAGCGGTGGGTGATGCTGTCGACGTACACGTCCAGCTCCAGCAGCGAGGCTCCGGAGTCCAACGCCTGGGCGAAGTACGTGTACTTGGCCTTGTCGTAGGCGTTGTGCGTGCCGATGGCCGTCGTCCCGGAGAACCTGGGCGACGCCGCGTGGGCGTTCCCCGGCAGTACCGCCAGCAGCGCGGCGGCCCCCGCGAGCGCCGCCGTCCGTCTCGCCGCACGAATCGTGTGCATCTATGAACTCCCCTTTGCCGACGCTGAGTTGGCGGCAGCGTAGAGGGGAGCGATTACCAGGCGGTAGCCCCGGGGACAACATCAGCCTTCGCGCGGCCGGGCGATCGGGTGACGGGGCGCCTCCCGGCCCGTGCCCGTGTGGCCGCCCGGACCGTGCCCGCACGGTCGGCGGCGGTCGTGTGCTGGGCACGGCGCGGGGGCGGGTGAGGCAGGCGGACGGCATCGGAACCGACGGAATCCGTGCCCCGGGAAGGGGGTGGCGGAGGCGGCCTCCGCGGGTTACCAGGGTGCCCGGCGCATCTGGAAGGTCGCCGTATACGCAGGGCGTTTCGGGGCGTTGCGCGGCCGTCCGGCCCGGCGGCGCAGCCCTGGATCTCCGTCCGCGTCCCGGCTGACGGCAACCCCTCGTTCGCCGGGCCGTCGCCCGGACACGGCTTCCCGTGGAGCGAAGTTCATCCGGACAACCCCGCTCGCCCGGGTGTCGTCACGGCGGTACCGGAGCGGAGAGGACCAACGCCGTGGCATCCCTCTCCCAGGCCTCCGCGTCCGCGAGATCAGGCCCTGGGGCAACCCCGCCGGCAGCCGGGCCTTCGGGCGCCGAGCCGGCGACGCGTGGCTCTCGGTCGCCGCGGCTGGCATGCCCACCAGGCCGCCGGTCCCGGCACCGTCGGCCGCTCCCCGCTCACCGACATCCTCACGGTCCAGCCCGCCCGACACGCACCTACGTGTGGGACGCGGCGGCCACCGCCGTCGGCACCGAGGTCTCCTTCACGAAGACCCCCGGCCGGCACCGGTCCCGGGCGGCGGCGCGGCAGAGGCCCGTCGGTCCGCCCTCAGCACTCGATGATGTTCACCGCGAGCCCGCCGCGCGCGGTCTCCTTGTACTTCACCGACATGTCGGCGCCCGTCTCCTTCATGGTCTTGATGACCTTGTCCAGGGACACCTTGTGGGAGCCGTCGCCGCGCATCGCCATCTTCGCGGCCGTGACCGCCTTCACCGCGGCCATGCCGTTGCGCTCGATGCACGGGATCTGGACCAGGCCGCCGACCGGGTCGCAGGTCAGGCCCAGGTTGTGCTCCATGCCGATCTCGGCCGCGTTCTCCACCTTCTCCGGCGATCCGCCCAGCACCTCCGCCAGCGCGCCGGCCGCCATCGAGCAGGCCGAGCCGACCTCGCCCTGGCAGCCGACCTCGGCGCCGGAGATGGAGGCGTTCTCCTTGAAGAGCATGCCGATCGCGCCCGCGGCGAGCAGGAAGCGGACGACCCCGTCCTCGTCGGCGCCCGGCACGAAGTCCATGTAGTAGTGCAGGACCGCCGGGATGATGCCCGCCGCGCCGTTCGTGGGGGCGGTGACGACCCGGCCGCCGGCCGCGTTCTCCTCGTTCACCGCCATCGCGTAGAGCGTGATCCACTCCATCGCGTGCGCCAGCGGGTCGCCCTCGGCGCGCAGCTGGCGGGCCGAGACGGCCGCGCGGCGGCGGACCTTCAGGCCGCCCGGCAGGATGCCCTCGCGGGACATGCCGCGCTGCACGCACTCGCGCATCACGCGCCAGATCTCCAGCAGACCGGCCCGGATCTCCTCCTCGGTGCGCCAGGCCCGCTCGTTCTCCAGCATCAGGGAGGAGATGGACAGGCCCGTCTCCTTCGTCAGGCGCAGCAGCTCGTCGCCCGTGCGGAAGGGGTACTTCAGCACCGTGTCGTCCAGCACGATGCGGTCCGCGCCGACCGCGTCCTCGTCGACGACGAAGCCGCCGCCGACCGAGTAGTACGTCTTGGAGAGCAGCTCCGTGCCGGCCGCGTCGTACGCCCATATCGTCATGCCGTTGGCGTGGTAGGGCAGGGCCTTGCGGCGGTGCAGGACCAGGTCGTCGTCGAAGGAGAAGGCGATCTCGTGCTCGCCGAGGACCCTCAGCCGTCCGCTCCGCTTGATCGTCTCCATGCGCTCGTCGGCCGTCTCGACGTCCACCGTGCGCGGTGAGGCGCCTTCCAGACCCAGCAGGACCGCCTTCGGCGTGCCGTGGCCGTGGCCGGTCGCGCCGAGTGAGCCGTACAGCTCACAGCGCAGGGACGCGACGGAACCGAGCAGGTCCTCGTTGCGCAGCCGGCGGGCGAACATGCGCGCCGCCCGCATCGGGCCGACCGTGTGGGAGCTGGACGGGCCGATGCCGATCGAGAACAGGTCGAAGACCGAGATGGCCACGGGTGACTCCTCAATACGGGTGAAGCAGGGGTGGTGCGGGGGTGGTGCAGGACTGACACAGGGGTGCGGACACCGCGCACCGGTTCTTCCAGTGTGCGCGGTGCCCCGCGAAAGGTGACTTACTTGTTCAGACCCGGGTACAGCGGGTGCTTGGCGGCGAGCGCCTGCACGCGCGCCTTCAGGGCCTCGGCGTCGGCCGCCCCGAAGGGGGAGGGCGCCTTCAGCGCCTCGGCGATCACGTCCGCGACCTCGGCGAAGTCCTCGGCCGTGAAGCCGCGGGTGGCGAGGGCCGGCGTACCGATCCTGAGGCCCGAGGTGACCATCGGCGGGCGCGGGTCGTTCGGGACGGCGTTGCGGTTGACCGTGATGCCGACCTCGTGGAGGCGGTCCTCGGCCTGCTGGCCGTCCAGCTCGGACTCGCGCAGGTCCACCAGGATCAGGTGCACGTCGGTGCCGCCGGACAGGACGTTCACCCCGGCCTCGCGGGCGTCGGGCGCGGTGAGGCGCTCGGCGAGGATGCGGGCACCCTCCACCGTGACGCGCTGCCGCTCCTTGAACTCCTCGCCCGCCGCGACCTTGAACGACACGGCCTTGGCCGCGATCACGTGCTCCAGGGGGCCGCCCTGGAAGCCCGGGAAGACGGAGGAGTTCAGCTTCTTCGCGAACTCCTTCTTCGCCAGGATGACGCCGCCGCGCGGGCCGCCGAGGGTCTTGTGGGTGGTCGAGGTGACCACGTGCGCGTGCTCCACCGGGTTCGGGTGGAGACCGGCGGCGACCAGGCCCGCGAAGTGCGCCATGTCGACCCACAGGTACGCCTCGACCTCGTCGGCGATCCGGCGGAACTCGGCGAAGTCCAGCTCGCGCGGGTACGCCGACCAGCCGGCGATGATCACCTTGGGGCGGTGCTCCTTGGCGAGCTTCTCGACCTCGGCCATGTCGACCAGGCCGGTCCCGGCGTCCACGTGGTAGGCGACCACGTCGAACTGCTTGCCGGAGAAGTTCAGCCGCATCCCGTGGGTCAGGTGGCCGCCGTGCGCCAGGTCCAGGCCGAGGATGGTGTCCCCGGGCTGGGCCAGCGCGAACAGGGCCGCCTGGTTCGCGGAGGCGCCGGAGTGGGGCTGCACGTTGGCGTACTCGGCGCCGAACAGCTCCTTGATCCGGTCGATGGCGATCTGCTCGGCGACGTCGACGTGCTCGCAGCCGCCGTAGTAGCGGCGGCCGGGGTAGCCCTCGGCGTACTTGTTGGTGAGGACCGAGCCCTGCGCCTCCATCACCGCGAGCGGCGCGAAGTTCTCGGAGGCGATCATCTCCAGCGTGGACTGCTGGCGGTGCAGCTCGGCGTCGACCGCGGCGGCGATCTCCGGGTCCAGCTCGTGCAGGGGCGTGTTCAGCACAGTCATGGGGCTACGACTCCTCAGCCGGCGGTGTGGGCGGCGTACTCGTCGGCGGAGAGCAGGTCGTCCGG
Organism: Streptomyces sp. NPDC048514; assembly: GCF_043199955.1. Taxonomy (NCBI): domain Bacteria; kingdom Bacillati; phylum Actinomycetota; class Actinomycetes; order Kitasatosporales; family Streptomycetaceae; genus Streptomyces; species Streptomyces sp. NPDC048514. Next base: position 169,670 of record NZ_JBICWT010000006.1, read on the forward strand.
CTCGCCGCTGATGCGCACCTTGAACAGCCAGCCGCCCTCGAAGGGGGCGGAGTTCACCAGCGACGGGTCGTTGACGACGTCCTCGTTGGTCTCGGTGATCTCACCGGAGACCGGCGAGTAGAGGTCGGAGACCGACTTCGTCGACTCCAGCTCACCGCAGGTCTCGCCCGCCTCCACGGTGGAGCCGACCTCGGGGAGCTGGGCGTAGACCACATCGCCGAGCGCGTTGGCCGCGAACTCGGTGATGCCGACCGTCGCGACGCCGTTCTCGGCGGCCGACAGCCACTCGTGCTCCTTGCTGTAGCGCAGCTGCTGGGGATTGCTCATGGCCTGAATTCTCCTGTACGCGCGGGAGTGCTGATGAAAGGGGGGAGTGATGGAGCTGCTCGTGAGCAGGGGACATGTGCGCAGGGTCACGCCGTCGGGACGCCGCGCGTCCAGTGTCTACTTCTGGCGCTTGTAGAACGGCAGTGCCACGACCTCGTACGACTCGTGGGTGCCCCGGATGTCCACGCCGACGCCCTCGCTGCCCGGCGCGGAGTGCGCCGCGTCGACGTAGGCCATGGCGATCGGCTTGCCCAGGGTGGGCGAGGGGGCGCCGGAGGTGACCTCGCCGATCACCTTCCCGCCCGCGACGACGGAGTAACCGGCGCGCGGCACCCGACGGCCTCCGGCGACCAGGCCGACGAGTACCCGCGGGGGGTTCTCCTGAGCCCGGGCGGCGGCCTCGGTGAGCGCCTCGCGGCCCACGAAGTCGCCCTCCTTCTCGAACTTGACCACTCGGCCGAGCCCGGCGTCGAAGGGGGTGAGCCCGGTGGTCAGCTCGTGCCCGTACAGCGGCATGCCCGCCTCCAGGCGCAGGGTGTCCCGGCAGGACAGGCCGCACGGGATCAGCCCCACGCCCTCGCCCGCCCCGGTCAGCGCCTGCCACAGCTGCACGGCGTGCTCCGGCTTCACGAACAGTTCGAAGCCGTCCTCGCCGGTGTAGCCGGTGCGGGCGATCAGCGCCGGGACCCCGGCGACGGTGCCGGGCAGACCGGCGTAGTACTTCAGATTGTCCAGGTCCGCGTCGGTGAGGGACTTCAGGATGCCCGGGGACTCGGGACCCTGGACGGCGATCAGCGCGTAGGCGTCGCGGTCGTCGCGGACCTCGGCGTCGAAGCCGGCGGCGCGCTCGGTCAGCGCGTCCAGCACCACCTGGGCGTTGGAGGCGTTGGCCACGACCATGTACTCGGTCTCGGCGAGCCGGTAGACGATCAGGTCGTCCAGGATGCCGCCGTCGGCCTGGCAGATCATGGTGTAGCGGGCGCGGCCGACGCCGACGGAGGCGATGTTGCCGACCAGGGCGAAGTTCAGGAGGGCGGCCGCACCGGCGCCGGTGACGGTGATCTCCCCCATGTGGGAGAGGTCGAACAGGCCGGCCTTGGTCCGCACCGCGAGGTGCTCGTCCCGCTCGGAGCCGTAGCGCAGGGGCATGTCCCAGCCGGCGAAGTCGGTCATCGTCGCGCCGAGCGAGCGATGCAGCGCGTCCAGCGCGGTACGACGGGGTTCGGTACTGCTCATCGGTCGGTCGTCTCCCAGGGCAGACATGACGGGCGAGGAACGTCCTCCCCATCTGTCATCGGAACCTGAGAGGTTCGCCTCGACCGCCACGGGGGCGATCACGGCTTGCACCTTGGGTGGAGCCACTGTGGCAGCGGCTCGCTTTTCAGATGTGCCTCGCCCGCGCGGTAACGGGGCCTGAGAGATTCAAGGGAGGGACTTGCTCCTTCGGCGCCCCAGGAAGCTGGGGACTCTCCCGCGCGGATTCAAGCGGCCGGTATGCAGTTGGCGGGCACATCATTGCACGCCGCGCCCCCGCCCGTCAGGGCCCGCATCCGTAACCGACCTGTGGCAGTACGCGCACGAAAACGCCGACCCTCGCCCATTACCTTCTCTTTACGTAAAGCGGGCATGAGGATGACCGAGGCCACAGGGGAGGACGATCACGGTGAACAGGACCACGGCGTACGTCACCGCAGCAGCCACCACGACCGGTGTCGCGGTGCCGAAGCAGCCCTCCGCCCCCGCCCGCGAGCGCCGCGCGCGGCGCCCCGTACCGGTCGTCCGCGACCTGCGCGAACGGGACGGCCACAGCCCCCGGGCCCTGGTCTTCGGCCCCCGGGACGTCGTGGTGGTCACCGGCCTGCCCGGCGGCGGCAAGTCCACGCTGATGCGGCGCGCGGTCCACGGCCGCCGCATCGACTCCCAGGACACCCGCGACCGCTTCGCGGACCGCCTGCCCCGCGTCCTGCCCTACGCGCTCTACCGCCCCCTGGTGCGCCTCGCCCACTACACCGGCCTGCGCCGCGCGCTGCGCGCTGGGGAGGGCGTCGCCGTGCACGACTGCGGCACCCAGGCCTGGGTGCGCGCCTGGCTGGCCCGCGAGGCCCGCCGCCGCGGCGGCACCCTGCACCTGCTGCTGCTCGACGTCGCACCGGAGACCGCCCGGGACGGCCAGCGCGAGCGCGGCCGGGGCGTCTCCCGGTACGCCTTCGGCCGCCACCGGCGTACCACCGCCCGGCTGCTCGGCGCGATCGAGCGCGGCGAGCTGCCCGCGGGCTGCGGCTCGGCGGTGGTGCTGGACCGGTCCGCGGCGGACACCCTGCACCGCATCGGCTTCACCGGCTGAACAGCCCACCGGCATCCCGGGCCCACCGGCATCCCGGGCCGAACAGCTCACCGGCTTCACCGGGCGACCAGCCCGCCTCCCGGGCCGAACAGCTCACCGGCTCCACCGGGCGACCAGCCCGCCTCCCGGGCCGAACAGCTCACCGGCTCCACCGGGCGATCAGCCCACCGGCATCCCCGGCCGAGCGGATCACCGGGCGCGGGTACGGGCACCTTTCGCCGCCCGCTAGCCTTCTTGCTCACAGCAGTGGTTCCCAGCAGGCGGTAGGCAGATGGACTTCCCGGCGGACATTCCCGCGGACTTCCCGGCACAGACGCACCCCCACCCGCACGGCGGTTGGCCCGGCAACGAGCTGGAGGAGGTGCTCTCGGCCTCCCTCGGCATCCCGTCCGCGGGCGGCCGGATCATCGAGGTCCTCGGCCGGAGCCTGCTGTGGGTCCCCCTGCCGAACGGCGGGGACCCGCACAGCGTCCCGATGGACCTGCCCACGATGGACATCGGCGGCCAGGCGTACGTCCCGGTGTTCACCTCGGAGGAGCAGCTCCGCCTGGTCGCCGGCTCCCACATGTCGTACACCGTCGCGCCCGCCGTGGAGTTCGCCCAGGGCCTGCCCCCGCAGGCGGGCCTGGCCGTGAACCCCGGTGGCGTGGTGGGCGTTCCGCTGCCGCCCGACGCGGTGGCCGAGCTGTGCCGCGTGGGCCGTACTCCGCTCGACGGTCCCGGCACGGGCGGCCGGGTCCGGCTCTTCGAGCCCGACTGGCAGGAGGACCCCGTCGACTTCCTCGCCGCCGCCTCCGCCGAGTTCGCCGGGACCGGCGTGGTCCGCACCGCCCGGCGCTGCCTGGCCGCCGTCGAGACGGCCGACCCGGTGCTGTTCGTCGGCGTGGAACTCTCCAGCTGGGAGGGCGACCTGCGCGAACTGCCGCTGGCGGCCCTCGGCCGGGCCCTCGGCAAAGTCCCGGTCAAGTGGCCGGTCAACCTCGTCCTCCTCGACGTGACCGACGACCCGGTCGCCGACTGGCTGCGGACGAAGGTCCACCCCTTCTTCCAGCACGGTCACTGACCTGCCCCGAAGGTGCGCGGACAGCCGCACGGCCGGCCGCGCACGACCCGCACCCGCGGACGAACCCGAGGCTCCGGGGCACCGGGCGCATAAGCTGTCTCCGAAACGAGGGGCAAACGAAGAAGGGCCGGTACGACAGGTGAGCGCGAGCCACAGCGGCAGCGTCGAGCACATGCTGCGCCAGGTCACGCCCGGACGCTACGACGCCTACGAGGCCCTGCTGCGCGCCCTCGCCACCCCGTCCTCCGGCCAGATCTGGATGCTCCTGTGGCACGGCCAGGCCGGCTCCCCGGACGCCCAGTACGGGGACATGGAGGTCGACGGCTTCCACTACGCCCCCTGCGTGACCTCCGCCCAGGAGCTGTCCGCCAGTGGCTGGAACCGTTCCTACGAGGTCGTCGACGGACTCGACGTGGCCCGCACCCTCTACCCGGACCACTACGGCCTCTGGCTCAACCCGCACGCCCACGGAGGCGGCGTCGGCATCCCCTGGCTGGATCTGCGCCGCATCGCCACGGGCCTGGACCGCCAGCCCGCCGGGCCGCTCCGGGTCACCGAACCCGGTATCGAGATCCCGCAGTTCTACGCCCTGCTGACGCAGAACGCCCACCGGACCCCGGCCCTGCGTTCGCTGCGCCGCGCCTGGGTGCAGCCGGCGCTCGGGGCGCCCTACCTCACCATCGGCCTGGACGTGTACGACGCCTCGCCCGCCGCGGTGGACTCGGTGCGCGCGATGATGCAGCAGTCGGTCGGGGCGGTCCCGGAGGGGCTGCCCGTGTCGACGGTCGCGATGACGGACGAGTACGACCCGGTGGTGATGTGGCTGCGCGCCAACGCGCGCCCGTTCTACGACCGCGAGGCCCACGCGGCCCCGCCGCAGCCCCAGCTCCCGCCGCAGGCCCCGGCCGCCGGCTACGGCTATCCGCCGGTGCACGGCGGCTACTGAACCGCACGCCCGGCCGGCCCGGACGGGAACGGGACCCCGCACCGGTTCGGGGTCCCGTCCTCATTCCTCACACGCCACGTGTCAGGCGTTCTCGCGCAGCCACACGTTGTTGGAGTTGCCCTTCATCGGAGTGATCATCGTGTGCTTCCACTTCACCTTGGTCTTGGAGCAGTGGGCCACGTCCCAGATGTACTTGGTGATGGTCTGCTTCTTGGCGAGGTGCCACATCCGGATGCGCTGCGTCTTGCCCCGGTCGATGTAGAGGACGTACTCCCACTCCTCCTTGTGCGACCACTTCTTCGCGAGCTTCACACCGGCCTTGACCTCGGCCTTGGCGATCCACTTGCCGATCTCCGCCTTGGCCTCGGCGGAACCCTCCACGGAGCTGGCAGCCGACTTGACGTCGTGGTAGCGGGCCTGGCCGGGACCCTGCACGGCGGAGCTGGCCAGGCCGGTCCTGATCCTGGCCTTCTTCGCCGAGCCGGCCACGTAGCGCGGCTTGAGGTCGTCGCGGTCGGGCTGGCAGCCGGCCGAAGCGGTACCGGCCGACACCGCGACGATGGTCAGCGATCCGGCCAGCGTGGCCAGCGCGGCAGTGCTCGCGGTGAGCTTTCTGCGTGTGGTCATCGTTCCCCCGTTCGAGTGTGCCCGAGCAACCGCACAAGATGTGAAGAAGCTCTGGGCGTCGTGTGTGTCGCCGGAAAAAGTAGCGAGCAACTCCCTTGCCCTCTACGGGAGTTCACAAGCGGAACGGGGTGATGCTCAGGGGAACCTCAAGTGATCTTGTTCGCGTTCGTTGACGAGTGAATCATGTATGCGGATTGCCCGGGCTTGTTCCGTGGACAGTTGCCGCCCGATGGCCGAAAGCGGGCACCTCGCGGGCGTGGTGTGATCCAGGCCACTCGGCGATCCGGCCCGGGTGTGCGGCGCCGCCCGGCCGGCGAACCGTCGGCTTTGTCTCGACTGCCCCCGTTCGGGGAGCGTTACGTGGTGTCCGCATAACGAGAAACCGCAGCCAGCATCACGTTTGCGCATCCATTCGCCCTCAAGTCTGGCAACTCATCACACCGGCATTGAAGACTCCCTCTCCAAGGGGCTCGCCCCTGTGTACGACGGACTGATTGAGGCCGCTACCAGCGGCAAGTGCGGGCCGGCCACCGCCGGTTGAGAGGGGTCCCTGCCAGATGACGGCGCCACTGCATGACACGACTGCGGAAGCGACCCCGACCGCGCCGCCGGAGACGGGCGGCGGCCGGAAGATCGAGGGCCGGTCTCTCAAGCAGATCGCCTGGCACCGGCTGAAGCAGGACAAACTGGCCCTCGCCGGTGGCTGCACGGTCCTGGTCCTCGTGCTGGTCGCCGTCTTCGCCCCGCTGCTCGTCTCGCTGCTCGGCCACCCGCCGAACGAGTTCCACCAGGAGAAGCTGGACGAGCTGACCAACCTCCCCAAGGGTGCCTGGGGCGGTGTGAGCGGCGACTTCCTCTTCGGCGTCGAACCGAACAAGGGACGTGACGTCTTCAGCCGTATCGTCTACGGCGCCCGCATCTCGCTGCTCGTGGCGTTCCTGGCCGCCGTGGTCGCGGTCGTGTTCGGCACCCTGTTCGGCATCATGGCGGGCTACTTCGGCGGCTGGGTCGACTCGCTGATCAGCCGCACGATGGACGTGCTGCTCTCCTTCCCGCAGCTGCTGTTCATCATCTCCCTCGTCTCGGTCCTGCCCGACGACCTGCTCGGTCTGAGCGGCACCGGCGTGCGCATCGCGGTCCTCGTCCTCGTCATCGGCTTCTTCGGCTGGCCGTACGTCGGCCGTATCGTCCGCGGGCAGACGCTGAGCCTCAGGGAACGCGAATACATCGAGGCCGCGCGCAGCCTCGGCGGCGGCAGCCGGCACATCCTGTTCAAGGAACTGCTGCCCAACCTGGTCGCCCCGATCCTGGTCTACGCGACGCTCATGATCCCGACCAACATCCTCACCGAGGCCGCCCTCAGCTTCCTCGGCGCGGGTGTCCGGCCGCCCACCGCGTCCTGGGGCGGCATGCTGCGCGACGCACTGCAGACCTACGAGCACGACCCGATGTTCATGGTCTTCCCGGGCGCCACGATCTTCATCACCGTCCTCGCCTTCAACCTCTTCGGGGACGGGCTGCGCGACGCGCTGGACCCCAAGGGGACCCGCTGACCCACGACGACTTGCCCCTGCCGCACTGTCAGGCGGCTCTCTCCATGGTTCTCCGGCTAAGGCCCGGGACCGCGAATCTCGGAGGTTACGAGAAAATGCTTACAGGTTTCCCGCAGCGGCGGCTCGCTGCTGGCGCGGCCCTCGTTGTCGCGGCGCTGGTGAGCACCACTGCGTGCGGCGGCGGTGACGATGACGGCGACAGCAAGAGCAAGGGCGCCGGCTACAACGCGGCGCTGGACAAGGTGGTGAACGCGTCCACCAAGACCGGTGGCACGCTGAAGTTCGTCGGCAAGCAGGACTTCGACTCGCTGGACCCGCAGCGCACCTACTACGGCATGACCTGGGACTTCCTGCGGTTCTTCACCCGCACCCTGGTCACCTACGACACCAAGCCGGGCGCGGCGTCCAACAAGCTGGTCGGCGACCTCGCCACCGGCCCGGCCCAGGTCTCCGCCGACGGCAAGACCTACACCTACAAGCTGCGCGACGGACTGACCTGGGAGGACGGCTCCAAGCTGACCTCCAAGGACATCAAGTACGGCATCGAGCGCATCTGGGCGACCGATGTGATCACCGGCGGTCCGGCGTACATCAAGCAGACGCTCGACCCCAAGGGCGAGTACAAGGGCCCGTACAAGGACAAGTCCAAGGACAAGCTGGGCCTGAAGGCGATACAGACGCCGGACGACCAGACCATCGTCTTCAAGCTGCCCAAGCCCAACGGTGACTTCGAGCAGTTCCTCGCCATGCCGACCGGCGCGCCGGTGAAGGCCGCCAAGGACACGGGCGCCAAGTACACCCAGCACCCGCTGTCCTCCGGCCCGTACAAGGTCCAGTCGTACAACGCCGGCAAGAGCCTGACGCTGGTCCGCAACACCGCCTGGAAGAAGGCTTCGGACCCGCTCCGCCCGGCGCTGCCGGAGAAGATCACGGTGACGATCTCCGCCAACCTGGAGGAGAACGACAAGAAGCTGATGGAGGGCGACTACGACGTCGACGTCAACGGCACGGGCATGACCCAGTCGGGCCGCGTCACCGCCGTCCAGGACCACCGCGCCGACATCGACAACATCCAGACGTCCTTCGTCCGTTACGTGGCCATGGTCCACAACACGAAGCCGCTGGACGACGCGCACTGCCGCAAGGCCGTCTTCTACGCCACCGACTTCAAGGGCCTGCAGCAGACCCGTGGTGGTGAGATCGCCGGTGGTGAGATCGCCAACTCCGTCTTCCCCAAGTCCATCCCGGGCTACAGCGACTACGACCCGTACGGTGTCCTCGCCCGCAAGGGCAAGCCGGACCTGGCCAAGGCCAAGGACGAGCTGAAGCAGTGCGGCAAGCCCGGCGGCTTCTCCACGAAGATCACCGCCCGGACGAACAACCCGGGTGAGGTCGACACCGCCGAGGCCCTGCAGGAGCAGCTCGCCAAGGTCGGCATCAAGATCGAGGTCGACTCGATCGACGGTGCCCAGTCCTCCAGCATCACCGGCTCGCCGAAGGTCGTGAAGGAGCGCGGCTACGGCATGACGATGAGCGGCTGGGGCCCGGACTTCCCGACCGGTCAGGGCTACGCCCAGCCGCTGTTCGACAGCCGGTTCATCTTCGACAACGGCAACTACAACGAGTCGCAGATCAAGGACCCGAAGATCGACAAGCTCTTCGACGACGCGATCGCGACGACCGACAAGGCCAAGGCCAAGTCGCTGTACGAGCAGATGAACAAGAAGCTGATCGACAACGCCGACTGGATGCCGTTCATCTACGAGAAGAACATCTCGTGGCGCGGTCCCCGGCTGACGAACGTCTACTCGTCCGCCGCCTACAACGGCCGCTACGACTACGTCTCCCTGGGCGTCGTCAAGTAGCAGCCCGCACCACCGAAGTGATCGAACCCTTGCCGCCGAAACCCGCCAGTCCGAAGGGCAGGTGATGGCCCGGGCGGCGACCGGGACCTCCCACAAGGAGGGACCGGCCGCCGCCGGGCCGCGCACAGTGCTTGCTTACCTCATCCGGCGCCTGTTCGCCGTACTCATCATGGTGCTGGTCGTCCTGCTCGCGACCTTCACCGTCTTCTACATGCTGCCCAAGTGGGCGGGCCAGGACATCGCCGTCCTCTTCGCCGGCAAGGCCACCGGAGTCGAACAGATCGAGGGCATCCGCACCAAGCTGGGCCTCGACCAGCCGCTGTTCGTCCAGTTCTGGGACTTCGTCAAGGGCATCCCGATGGGGCGTGACTACGCCAACGGCAGTGACGTCACGCACTGTCCCGCCCCCTGCTTCGGTTACTCCTTCGTCACCGAGAAGCCGGTGTGGGACACCCTGAAGGAAGCGATGCCGGTGACCGCCGCGCTCGCCGCCGGTGCCTGTGTCCTGTGGCTCGCGGCCGGTGTCGCGGCCGGTGTCGTCTCCGCGCTCAAGCGGGGCTCGTTCTGGGACCGCGCGGCGATGATCGGCGCGCTCGGCGGTGTCTCGCTGCCGGTCTTCTTCACCGGCATGGTGGCGATGGGCCTCTTCGTCCACAACCTCGGCTGGATCCATATCGAGGACGGCCTCAACACCGACGACTCCATCGGCGTCTGGTTCGAGACGCTGCTGCTGCCGTGGATCGTGCTCGCCCTGCTGAACGCCGCCATGTACGCCCGTCTCACCCGGGCGACCATGCTGGACGTACTGGGCGAGGACTACATCCGCACCGCCCGGGCCAAGGGCCTGAAGGAACGGGCGGTCATCAGCAGACACGCCCTGCGCTCGGCGATGACCCCGATCCTCACGGTCTTCGGCCTGGACCTGGGCGCGCTGCTCGGCGGTGCCGTGCTGACGGAGTCCACCTTCAACCTGCCCGGCCTCGGTCTCGCCGCGGTGCAGGCGATCAGCAGCCACGACCTGCCGGTCATCCTCGGGGTGACCCTGCTCGCGGCCCTCGCGATCGCTCTCGCCAACCTCGCCGTCGACCTTCTGTACGCCGTCATCGACCCGCGAGTGAGGCTGGGATGACCGAACTGCACAAGACCGGAGCGGCCGTCGGCGAACCCGTCGCCGCCTCGGCCGCCCCCACCGCCTTCCTCGAGGTGCGCGACCTCAAGGTGCACTTCCCCACCGACGACGGCCTGGTCAAGTCCGTCGACGGCCTCAGCTTCCAGCTGGAGAAGGGCAAGACCCTCGGCATCGTGGGCGAGTCGGGTTCCGGCAAGTCGGTCACCTCGCTCGGCATCATGGGCCTGCACACCACGGGCCAGTACGGCAGGCGCAAGCCGCAGCTCTCCGGCGAGATCTGGCTGAACGGCACGGAGCTGCTCTCGGCCGACCCCGTCGAGGTGCGCAAGCTGCGCGGCCGCGAGATGGCCATGATCTTCCAGGACCCGCTCTCCGCGCTGCACCCGTACTACACGATCGGCAGCCAGATCGTGGAGGCGTACCGGATCCACCACGACGTCGACAAGAAGACCGCCCGCAGGCGGGCCATCGAGATGCTCGACCGGGTGGGCATCCCGCAGCCGGACAAGCGGGCGGACAGCTACCCGCACGAGTTCTCCGGCGGTATGCGCCAGCGCGCCATGATCGCCATGTCGCTGGTCAACAACCCCGAGCTGCTCATCGCGGACGAGCCGACGACCGCCCTGGACGTCACCGTCCAGGCGCAGATCCTCGACCTGATCCGCGATCTGCAGAAGGAGTTCGGCTCCGCGGTCATCGTCATCACGCACGACCTCGGCGTCGTCGCCGAGCTGGCCGACGACATCCTGGTGATGTACGGCGGCCGGTGCGTGGAGCGCGGTCCGGCCGAGAAGGTGTTCTACGAGCCCCGGCACCCGTACACCTGGGGCCTTCTCGGTTCGATGCCCCGCCTGGACCGCGAGCAGCAGGAGCGCCTGATCCCGGTCAAGGGCTCCCCGCCCTCGCTGATCAACGTCCCGTCCGGCTGCGCCTTCAACCCGCGCTGCCCGTACGCGGACCTCCCGAAGGACAACGTCACCCGCACGGTCCGCCCGGAGCTGACCGAGGTCGGCAGCCGGCACTGGGCCGCCTGCCACATGTCGCAGGAGCAGCGGGAGCGGATCTGGACCGAAGAGATTGCGCCGAAGCTGTGAGTGAGAACGCCAAGGACAAGGCAGTGAAGATCCCTGCCCAGAGCGACGGCGCGGAGCCGGCGTCCGCGGTGGCGGAGCCGGGCACCTCCGGCACGGCCACCCTCGCCAAGGGCGCCGCCCCCGGCGAGATCCTGCTGAAGGTCACCGGCCTGCAGAAGCACTTCCCCATCCGCAAGGGCCTGCTGCAGCGGCAGAGCGGTGCGGTGCGCGCCGTGGACGGCATCGACTTCGAGGTGCGTTCCGGCGAGACGCTGGGCGTCGTGGGGGAGTCGGGCTGCGGCAAGTCCACGATGGGCCGGCTGATCACCCGGCTGCTGGAGCCGACCGCGGGAACGGTCGAGTTCGAGGGCAAGGACATCACCCACCTCGGCGTCGGCGGCATGCGCCCGCTGCGCCGCGATGTGCAGATGATCTTCCAGGACCCCTACTCCTCGCTGAACCCGCGCCACACCATCGGCACCATCGTGGGCGCCCCCTTCCGGCTGCAGGGCGTCACGCCCGAGGGCGGCATCAAGAAGGAGGTGCAGCGGCTGCTGTCGGTCGTGGGTCTCAACCCCGAGCACTACAACCGCTACCCGCACGAGTTCTCCGGCGGTCAGCGCCAGCGCATCGGCATCGCCCGCGCGCTCGCCCTGAAGCCGAAGCTGGTGGTCGCCGACGAGCCGGTCTCCGCACTCGACGTCTCGATCCAGGCCCAGGTCGTCAACCTCATGGACGACCTCCAGGAGGAGCTGGGCCTGACCTACGTGATCATCGCGCACGACCTGTCCGTCGTCCGGCACGTCTCGGACCGGATCGCCGTGATGTACCTCGGCAAGATCGTCGAACTGGCCGACCGCAACTCGCTGTACGAGGCGCCGATGCACCCGTACACCAAGGCGCTGATGTCGGCGGTGCCGATCCCGGACCCGAAGCGCCGTGGTGCGAAGAGCGAGCGCATCCTGCTCCGCGGTGACGTGCCGTCCCCGATCGCCCCGCCGTCCGGCTGCCGCTTCCACACCCGGTGCTGGAAGGCGACGCAGATCTGCAAGACGACCGAGCCGCAGCTGGTGGAGCTGAAGCCCGGTCAGCGGGTGGCCTGCCACCACCCGGAGAACTTCGCCGACCAGGCCCCGCAGGACACGGTTCTGCTGTCGGCGGCGAAGGAGGCGATCGAGCTGGTTCCCGACGCGGTCATCGCCGCCGGCGCCCCCGCGGAGCCGGAGCCGGCGGAGAAGCGGACCGGGACGAAGGAGCCCGCCGGGGAGCAGGCGGCGAAGGACCCCGCGGAGAAGCGGTCCGCCGAGCCGGAGCCCGCGGAGAAGCGGTCCGCCGAGCCGGAGCCCGCGGAGAAGCGGTCCGCCGAGCCGGAGCCCGCGGCGAAGACCGCTGCCGGTGCGAAGGCCAGCGCGGAGCCGGCCGCCGCCGACGCCGACGGCTCCGCCGAGGAGCCGGCGGGTGAGGACGCGGCCGGGGCCCAGGAGCCGACCGACAAGTAGCACGACGCAAGCGGCACATGACGACTAAGTAAAGTCATGTACATGCCTGAGCGGGAGAGCGCAGAGTCGTCCGTGTCAGTCCACTGACCGGCACATGCTCGAAAGGGACGACTCATGGCACTCTCCCGTTCGGCACGTCTGGGGGCCCTCGCCACCGCGACGGCCTCCTTCCTCGTCATCGCGGCCTCCTCCGCCCCCACACACGGCGCGCCCGGCATCGGCGACCCCTACTTCCCGCGGCTCGGCAACGGCGGTTTCGACGCCCGCCACTACGACCTGGACCTCGCCTACGCCCCGGACACCGGCCGCCTGGACGGCCGTGCCACCCTCCGTGCGCGTGCGACCCGGCACCTCTCCTCCTTCGACCTCGATCTGCAGCAGCTGCACATCAGCAGGATCGAGGTCGACGGGAGAAGGGCGCGGTTCACGCGTGACGGTGACGAGATCACCGTCACCCCGCGCGACGACCTGCGCAAAGGCCGGGACTTCACCGTCTCCGTCAGCTACGGCGGAGTACCCGAGGCACTGGGCGGCCCCATCGTGTTCGGCTCGCGGTACGGCTGGATGAAGACGGCCGACGGCGTCTTCGTCGCCTGCGAGCCCAACGCCGCCTCCACCTGGTTCCCGTCCAGCGACCACCCCTCCGACAAGGCCACCTACGACATCCGGATCAAGACGCCCAAGGGCCTGACCGCCGTCTCCAACGGCCGGCTCGTGTCGGCGTTCGACAAGCACGGCTCGACGTACACCCACTGGCGGGAGAGCAGGCCGATGGCCACCTATCTCGCCACCGCCACGATCGGGAAGTTCGACGTGCGCACCGGGCGGACCCCGGGCGGCACCCCGATCTACGTCGCCGTCGACCCCGTCCTAAAGGACGCCAACAGCGTCGACGTGTACGCCGTCACCGCCGCCGCCACCGACTACTGGTCGCGCGTCTTCGGCCCGTACCCGTTCGAGGAGACCGGCGCGATCGTCGACGACATGCCCGAGGCCGGCTTCTCGCTGGAGGTGCAGAGCAAACCCGCCTACTCGGCCGTGCGCAGCGAGACGACCATCGTGCACGAGCTGGCCCACCAGTGGTTCGGCGACTCGGTGAGCGTGGCGCAGTGGAAGGACATCTGGCTCAACGAGGGCTTCGCCACCTACGCCCAGTGGCTGTGGGCCGAGCACCAGGGCACCCGCTCGGCCCATGACTCCTTCCTCGCCGGCTACGCCTCGCGGCCCGCCGACTCCTCCTTCTGGCAGACCGAGGTGGCCGACCCGCAGCGGGACACGATGTTCGCCTCCGCCGTCTACCAGCGCGGCGCGATGACCCTCCAGGCACTGCGCGAGCGGATCGGCGACACCGCCTTCTTCAAGCTGCTGCCGGCATGGACGAGGCTCCACCGCTACGGCAACGCGAGCACCGCCGACTTCATCCGGCTCGCCGAGCACGTCAGCGGCCGGCAGCTGGACGACCTCTTCGACACCTGGCTCTTCACGACAGGGAAACCCGCCCTGTGAGCCTGGCTTTGTAAGGTTCAGGCCCGGCGACGGGTGAGAATGTCAGGGTGCTCCAGCAACTTTTCAGTCCCTCCGTCCAGCACACGCTCGATGTCATCGGCATCTTCGTGTTCGCGATCTCCGGCGCGCTGCTCGCCGTCCGGAAGAACTTCGACGTCTTCGGCATCGCCGTCCTCGCCGAGGTCACCGCGCTGGGCGGGGGGCTGATCCGCGACCTGGTCATCGGGGCCGTGCCGCCGGCCGCCTTCACGGACCTCGGATACTTCGTCACCCCGCTGTTCGCCACGCTCGTGGTCTTCTTCCTGCACCCGCACGTGGAGCGCATCCAGGCGGCGGTGCTGGTCTTCGACGCGGCCGGCCTCGGCCTGTTCTGCGTGAGCGGTACGACGAAGGCGTACAGCTTCGGCCTCGGGCTGACCGCGTCGGCGACGCTGGGCCTCGCCACCGCCGTGGGCGGCGGCGTGCTGCGGGACGTGCTCGCCAACGAGGTGCCCTCGCTGCTGCGCTGGGACCGGGACCTGTACGCGGTCCCGGCGATCGTCGGCGCCACCATGGTCGTGCTGTGCATCCGCTATGACGTGCTGACCCCGTTCACCAGTGGGCTGGCGGTCGTCACCGCCTTCGCGCTGCGGCTGCTCGCGATGCGGTTCCACTGGCGGGCGCCGCGCGCATGGAACCGCCGTTCGACCGTGGCCGAGGAGTAGACGGGGCCGGGCCGGCCGACGTCTCGGTGATGGAGCCGGCGGCCCCGGTGGGGGCGCCGTCCCCGCCCCCGGAGCCGTCCGGGCCCATCGTGCGGGTCAGCCAGCCGAAGGCCGCGGGGACCTGCGGCCGCCACAGCGCCATGGTGTGGCCGCCCGCGCTGCGCGGCAGGAAGACCACGTGCACGCTGGTCGGCGCCTTGGCGACGGACTCCAGCGCGACGCCCGCCTGGTAGCCGTCGCCGGGCTGGCCGGAGAGGTACAGCGCGATCCGGGGCGGTGCGGGCGCCTTCCTCAGCAGCAGACGGGGATCGTTCCCGGCCCGCAGGGCGGGGGTCCGGGCGGCGAGCGAGCCGGGTTCGCCGGCGGGGTCGTTGTACCCGGACATGCTCACCGCCGCCCGGTAGCGGTCGGGGTGGGCCACCGCCAGCTTCACCGCGCAGTGGGCGCCCGCCGAGTATCCGGCCACCGCCCAGCCCCGGGGCGCCGGCTGGACCCGGAAGTTGTCCGCGACCATCTTGGGCACGTCGACGCTGAGCCAGCTGTCGGCGTTGACCCGGCCCGGGATGTTGGCGCAGCCCGTGTCGGCGCCGGCCACCAGGTTGGTGCGCGGCGCGACCAGGACGAACGGCGCCACCTGCCCGGTCCGCATCAGCGGCAGCAGCTGTTCGTGTGCCGCCAGCGCCCCGAACCAGGCCTTCGCGGAACCGGGGTAACCCGGGAGCAGCTCCACCACCGGGAACCTGCTGTGCCGGTACGCGGGGTCGTCGTACTGCGGGGGCAGCCAGACGTAGACCTCGGCGTCCACCCCCGAGACCCGGCCCTCGAGCCGGGTGACGCGCACTCCGCCGGCCGCGCGCATGCCGGGTCCGCCGGCCGCCCTGAAGGCCTGCTCGACCCTGGGCAGCCGTTCCACCGCCATGCCGCCCGTGCCGTCCGGGCCGAGGTCGGCGGCCCGCTGGACGTGATTGCCGGTACCGAGCAGGTCGGCCCAGTCGTCGTACAGATCGTTCTGGTTGTTGACAAGCACGAAAACCAGGGCGACGGCCGTGCCCTGGGCGAACAGCAGCATCAGTGCCCGGCCCGCGAGCCGCAGCGGCCTTGGCCCGCGCAACCGCGACCACAGGACGAGCGGCAGGGCGAGGGCGACCACGGCCAGCACGACTGTCGTGTAGAGGAACGGGGTCCCGGTGAGGCTCATGTACCCCTAGAGGGGAATCGGCGGCTCCAGGTTGTGGACGTGTCGGGACACTTGCCGAGAAATTGCCGGAATCACACCCCGCGGACCCGCCCACATCCGGCCGCCCGGCCGCCCGGTCGCGTCGCCGCCCGGGCGCGTGGCCCGGCGGAATCACAAAAGCTACCGCTTAGTAATTTCCTGTTGTACCGTTCATCCATGCCAGAAGCAGCCTCCGCCCCTTCTCCCGCTCTCGGCCTCGCCCGGGCCACGGGATCCGCGTCGCGGGCCATGATCGGTGACAGCGAGTTCGACCGCGACACCGCGGTCACCCGGCGCGAGCCCGGCGTCTACGACATCGACCTCTCGGCCGGCTGGACCATCATCAGCGCCGTCAACGGCGGCTATCTGCTGGCCGTGCTCGGCCGGGCCCTGGCGGACACCCTGCCGCACCCGGACCCGTTCACCGTCTCGGCGCACTACCTCACCGCCTCCCAGCCCGGCCCGGCGGTCGTCCGGACCCAGACCGTCCGCACCGGCCGCACCCTCTCCACCGGCCAGGCCTCGCTCCTGCAGTACGACGACGAGGGGCGCGAGGTCGAACGCATCCGTGTCCTCGCGTCCTACGGCGACCTGGCCGCCCTCCCCGACGACGTCCGTACGACGGCGACGCCGCCCGCGATCCCGCCCATGGACCACTGCTTGGGCCCCGACGACTCTCCCGCCCCGGTGCCGGGCAGCTCGGCGATCACCGAGCGCCTGATGCTCAAGCTGGACCCCGCCACCCTCGGCTGGGCCCTCGGCGCCCCCACGGGGAAGGGTGAGATGCGCGCCTGGTTCGGTCTCGCCGACGGCCGCGACGCCGACCCCCTGTCCCTGCTGCTCACCGTGGACGCCCTGCCGCCCACCGCCTTCGAGATCGGCATCAAGGGCTGGGTCCCGACGGTGGAGCTCACCGTCCACGTCCGCCACCGCCCGGCCCCCGGCCCCCTGCGGGTGTCCATCACCACCCGCAACCTGGCCGGCGGTTTCCTGGAGGAGGACGCGGAGGTCTGGGACAGCGAGGACCGCCTGGTCGCCCAGTCCCGCCAACTGGCCCGGGTCAGGCTGGGCTGAACCACCCGGCGCGCCCCGCCCGGCCTGGACCCGGCCGATGGGAGCGGGGCGCGCTCTGCGCGAGCCGCTTCGTGCGACCCGCTCCGTTCAGGGCCGCCTCGTGCGAACCCGCCTCGTGCGAACCCGTCTCGCGCCGGCCCGACGGCCCGCCGCGCCCGAGCCGTCCCGGTCGCCGTGCGTCGTCCGGCGGGGCTCAGCCGTGCCAGTGGTTGCGGCCGATGCTGATGAGCCGCAGCTGCCGGGTGGCGCGCTGTGTCACCCGTTCCCGCTCCTCCTCCGGAGCCTCCAGCGCCTCCAGGAACAGGGAGGCGGTGATGAGCATCTGGTCGACGTACAGATGCGCGAGCATCAGCAGGTCGCCGTCGCCCCACCCCGCCGCCTCGGGGTCCTTGGCCAGTTCGGCCTTCACCTCTTCGGCGAACCGGGCGAGTTGGTCACGGATGGCCTCGCGCACCGACTGCACCCCACCGTGCCGCTCCCGGGCGATGAACCGGACGTGCGCCGGATACGCCTCGACGTGGTGCGCGATCAACTCGACGGCACGCGCGATGCGTTCCTCGCTGTCGCCCGTCGTGGACACCGTCGTCCGCACCATCGGATGCAGACTGCCCAGCGCCTCGTCGACCAGCGCTACCCCGAGGTCCGCGGTCGACCGGAAATGCCGGTAGAAGGCGGTCGGGGCGACACCGACGGCCCGGGTGACCTCGCGCAGACCCAGACTGCTCAGGCTCTGCTCCTCCAGCAGGGCGAGTGCCGCGTCGAGGAACGCCTGCCGGGTCTTCTGCTTCTGGGCCTGCCGGATGCCGAGGGTGTGACTCATGTCATCCAGTTAACAACTGTTCTCTGGAATTGAAAAGCCGTGCGGCACGCTAGACTCAAAGTCAGTGAACAACTGTTACTACAACTGTTCACTCAAATTTCACACCGGTCGAACACGAGGTATCCCGGAGGGGGGATTCGATCCCATGCTGTTCCTCGTCGCCGCACTCATGCTGCTCGGAGTCGTGATGGGCACCGTGGCCCACGCGCCGCTGGGCGTCAGTGCCGTCATGGCCGCCGTCATCGCCGTCTGGCTCGGCGTCTTCGCGCTCCGCGAGCGCCACGGCCGCCGTCGCCGCAACCCGGCCAACTGACCGTCGCACAGGACCTCAGGAGCTGAGCATCATGCAACTCACCGCACCGGCAACCGACCGCACCGCCGTCGACACCGGCACCGGCACCCGTTCGCGTTCGCGTGACGCCGACGGCATGGCCGTCGCGTCCTTCATCCTCGGCCTGCTCGGACTGCTCGTCCTCAACCTCTTCCTGGGCCCGATCGCCATCGCGCTCGCCGCCGTGGCCCTGTGGCGCGGCACGGCCCGCCGCGGCCGGGCCTGCCTCGGCCTGGCCCTGGGCGTGGCCGACCTGGCGGTCCTGGTGGCCGCGATGCAGATGACCCACACCCTTTCGTGGAGTCTGTGACCGGCGAGCGCGTGGAGTCCGTGACCGGCGAGCGAGGTGTGCGGCCGGCACCGGAGGCCCCGGCCCGACGGCACCCCCACGCGGCCGGAACCCGCCGCGGGGGACCCGTAGAATCGGGCGCACCATGGCTTACCTCGACCACGCCGCCACGACCCCGATGCTCCCGGAGGCGGCAGAGGCACTGACCGCACAGCTGAGCATCACCGGCAACGCGTCCTCCCTGCACGCCTCCGGCCGCCGGGCGCGCCGCACGGTCGAGGAGTCCCGCGAAACCCTCGCGGAAGCGCTGGGAGCCCGCCCCAGCGAGGTCGTCTTCACCTCGGGCGGCACCGAGGCCGACAACCTCGCCGTGAAGGGCCTGTACTGGTCCCGCCGCGCCGCCGACCCGGCCCGTACCCGCATCCTGGCCAGCCCCGTCGAGCACCACGCCGTCCTCGACGCCGTGCACTGGCTCGGCGAGCACGAGGGCGCCACCGTCGAGTACCTGCCCGTCGACTCCTACGGCCGCGTCCACCCCGAGGCGCTGCGCGAGGCCATCGCGCGCGACCCGGGCGACGTCGCCCTGGCCACCGTGATGTGGGCCAACAACGAGATCGGCACGGTACTGCCGGTGCGTGAACTCGCCGATGTGGCCGCGGAGTTCGGAGTACCGCTGCATTCCGACGCGGTCCAGGCCTTCGGGCAGGTACCGGTCGACTTCGCCGCCTCCGGCCTCGCCGCGATGACCGTCTCCGGACACAAGGTCGGCGGTCCGTACGGCATCGGCGCCCTGCTCCTGGGCCGCGAGTACACCCCCGTCCCCGTCCTGCACGGCGGCGGTCAGGAGCGGCACGTCCGCTCCGGCACCCTCGACGTCCCCGTCATCGCCTCCTTCGCCGTCGCCGGCCGCCTCGCGGCCGAGCGCCGCGCACGGTTCGCGCGCGAGATCGGCGCCCTGCGGGACCAGCTGGCCGACGCCGTCCGAGCCGCCGTACCGGACGCGATCCTCGGCGGCGACCCGGCGCCCGGAGGGCGCCTGCCGGCCAACGCGCACTTCACCTTCCCGGGGTGCGAGGGCGACTCCCTGCTGCTCCTGCTGGACGCCCAGGGCATCGAGTGCTCCACCGGCTCGGCCTGCACCGCGGGCGTCGCCCAGCCCAGCCACGTCCTGCTCGCCACCGGCACCGACCCGGACCTGGCCCGCGGCACGCTCCGCTTCTCTCTCGGCCACACCTCCACGGAGGCGGACGTCGAGGCGGTCGCCAAGGCGATCGGCCCTGCGGTGGAGCGGGCCCGGGTGGCGGGACTCAGCTGAAGACACGGAAACGACCTACGAGGCGGGTTCCCTTCGCCGGCATTGTCCGGATCAGGTGCTGGGGGTCGCCGTCCGGTTCTGTGCCAGCAACCTTCCGGCCTCTCAGTCCGAGCGTCGACGTCGGCACCAGCGGAGACCGTGTGCCTCTCGCTGAAGTCGGCTACTCCGCTTGGACTCCCTCACTCGTCTCGCAGGTCTTGGCTACAGCATAAAACTCCCGAGTCCGGACAAAAAGGGCTTCGCTCTTGATTTTTTTCCTCAGGTCCCGGCCGTGCGCGCCCGCGCCACCAGCTTCAGATACCGCGGCCAGTCCCAGTGCGGCCCAGGGTCGGTGTGGTCCGTGCCCGGCACCTCCACGTGGCCGATGATGTGCTCGCGGTCCACCGGTATGCCGTACCGCCCGCAGACCGCCGCCGTCAGCCGCGCCGAAGCCGCGTACATGGCGTCCGTGAAGGAGGAGGCGTCCGCCACGAAGCCCTCGTGCTCGATGCCGACACTGCGCTCGTTGAACAGCCGGTTGCCCGCGTGGAAGGCCACGTCCAGTTCCCGGATCAGCTGGGTGACCCGCCCGTCCCTGCGCACGATGTAGTGCGCGGCCGCCCCGTGCGCCGGGTCCTGGAAGACCTTCACCGCCGACGCGTAACCACCCTGCGTGACGTGCACGACCACCCGGTCCACCCGGTAGTCGTCCGGCCGGTCCGCCCGCCGGTAGTTCGCCGGCGAGGCCGCCACCCAGCGCGCGCCCCGGAAGTCCACCGCGCCCGCCACCCGCGGCCGGTCCACCCCGGGCAGCCGCCACCACAGCCGGGACAGCTCGTCCCGGGCCAGCACCGCCGTGCCCACCGCCGCCGCGGCCCCGCCGGCCAGCAGCGCACGCCGCCCCAGCCGCCGGCCGGTGTCGTCCTTCGCGTCCTTCGCGTCCCTCGCGTCCTTCGCCGCCTCCGCGCGGCCCTCGCTCGCCCCCATGTGACCTCCAACGGATATCCGGCGGACCCGGTTCCCGCGCCCCCGTACCCTGGAAGGGCTATGACTGACACCCCGCAGCGCACCCGTCCCCTCCGCGTCCTCGCCGCCATGTCCGGCGGCGTCGACTCCGCCGTCGCCGCCGCGCGCGCCGCGGAAGCCGGTCACGACGTCACCGGCGTCCACCTCGCGCTCTCCGCGAACCCGCAGTCCTTCCGTACCGGCGCGCGCGGCTGTTGCACCATCGAGGACTCGCGCGACGCCCGCCGCGCGGCCGACGTCATCGGCATCCCGTTCTACGTCTGGGACCTCGCCGACCGCTTCCGCGAGGACGTCGTCGAGGACTTCGTCGCCGAGTACGAGGCCGGCCGCACCCCGAACCCGTGCCTGCGCTGCAACGAGAAGATCAAGTTCGCCGCGCTGCTGGACAAGGCGCTGGCCCTCGGCTTCGACGCCGTCTGCACCGGCCACTACGCCAAGGTGCTCGTGGGTGAGGACGGCTCCCGCGAGCTGCACCGCGCCTCCGACATGGCGAAGGACCAGTCGTACGTCCTCGGCGTCCTGGACCAGGAGCAGCTCGCCCACGCGATGTTCCCGCTCGGCGACACGCTCACCACCAAGGACGAGATCCGTGCCGAGGCCGAGCGCCGGGGCCTGGCGGTGGCCAAGAAGCCCGACTCGCACGACATCTGCTTCATCGCCGACGGCGACACCCAGGGCTTCCTGGCCGGCCGGCTGGGCAAGGCCGAGGGCGACATCGTCGACGAGGACGGCAACCGCCTGGGCACGCACGAGGGCGCCTACGGCTTCACCATCGGCCAGCGCAAGGGCCTGCGCATCGGCACTCCGGCGGCCGACGGCAAACCGCGCTACGTCCTCGACATCTCGCCGGTCAGCAACACGGTCACCGTCGGGCCGGCCGCCGCCCTGGACGTCACCGCCCTCACCGCGATCAAGCCCCGCTGGTGCGGCAGCGCCCCGTCCGGCCCCGGCACGTACACCGCTCAGCTGCGGGCCCACGGAGGCGAGACCGAGGTCACCGCCGTACCGGTCGACGGCGGACTGCGCGTCACCTTCACCGAACCGGTCCGCGGCGTCGCCCCCGGCCAGGCGATCGTGCTGTACGACGGCACCCGCGTGGTCGGCTCGGCGACGATCGCGTCCACCACGCGCGCGACGGCCGCGGCGGTGTAGCGGCGCCCGCACACCGGCGGCGCCGCCGGTGCACCGCCGTCGCGGCTCCGGCCTCCGGGCGGCCACCGCGGCTGCCCGGCGCGCCAGGCTGCCCGGCCCACCAGGCGGCCCGGCGCACCAGGCTGGCGGCAACCAAGCTGCCCGGCCGTCCGGCTGCCCGGCCGTTCGTGGCCCACCCGGCTGCGGGCCCATCCGGTCGTCCCGCTAGCCGGTGAAGAACTCCGTCAGGACCGGTCCCAGGACGTCCGGCTCCACCATGTGCGTCTGCCCCTCCAGTTCCCGGTGCGTGCCGTGGGGCACGGTCTCCGCGATCGCGCGGGAGGCCGCTCGCAAGAAGTCCGGGCTCGCGCCGCCCGCGACGCAGAGCACGGGCACGGAGATCGCGGCGAGCCGCTCGCGGGGGAGCAGGCCGTCGCCCATGACCGCGTCGTCGTGGGCGAGACTCGGTGCGACGGCCTCCATGCCTTCCCACATCGGCGACTGGCGGGCACCCCGGATCATCTCCTCGCCCAGGCCCGTCAGCCGCAGGAACAGCTCCACCGCGTCCCCGCGCCGGCCCTCGTCGAGCGCCTTGGTCAGCTGCTCCTTGTACGTGGCCTCCTGCTCGGCGCCGCCCGCGAGGAAGTCGACGAACGGCGCCTCGTACACGGCGACCCGGGCGACCGGCAGTCCGCCCGCCGCGGCCCGCAGGACCAGCGCCCCGCCCGAGGAGACGCCGAACAGCGATGCCTCCGCGCCCACCGCGTCGATCAGCGCGGCCAGGTCCTCGACCTCCCTGTCGACGTCGTACGGCGGCGTGTCACCGCTCGCGCCGCGGCCCCGGCGGTCGTAGACGACGGCCGTGCAGCGGCCCGCGAGGCGCTCGGCCAGGGGCGCCACGGTGCCGCCGGTGGACATCGCGCCGCTCACAAGGATCACCGTGGGCCCCTGCCCGGTCACTTCGTACGCGAGAGGGGTGCCGTCTCGGGAAGTCGTCATCTTGTCCATGGCCGTGCAGACTGCCGCACGGGACGCGACTCATCGCGTCACGACACGGCGGCGGCGCCGGCCCTCATGACACCTCGGGTTCGTAGAAGCACAGGTGGTCCCGGATCTCCGCCACCTCCGGCTTCGGGTCCGGGTACGCCCAGACGAGATCCGGCGCGTCCGGCAGCGACCAGTAGGACGCCGTGCCCTTGAAGGGGCAGTCCGTGTGCGTGCCGGAGGGGGTCAGCAGGTCGAGGCGCACGTCCTCGGCCGGGATGTAGTACCGCACCGGACAGCCCGTCTCGCGCAGCAGCAGGGCGCGGTCGCTCTCCGCCAGCACCTGGTCGCCGCGCACCACGCGCACGTGCCTTCCGCTGGGCTCGATGGTGATCGTGTGTCCTCGGCTCATATGGGGAAAAGCACCGGGCGGCCCGCTCTTCTTCCCGCGCGCACCGCGGGCTCTACGGTAGGCACCATGAACATCTGCGTCTTCCTGTCCGCCGCCGACCTCGACGAGCGTTACACGCGCCCCGCGCGCGAGTTCGCGGAACTGCTCGGCAAGGCCGGTCACACCCTGGTCTGGGGCGGTTCCGACACCGGTCTGATGAAGGTGGTCGCCGACGGGGTGCACGAGGCGGGCGGCAGGCTGCTGGGCGTCTCCGTGGAGTTCCTCGCGAACAAGGCGCGCCCCGGTGCGGACGAGATGCTCATCGCCGGTGACCTCGCCGAACGCAAGAAGCTGCTGCTGGACAACGCCGACGCCGTAGTGATCATGGTGGGCGGCACCGGCACGCTGGACGAGGCCACCGAGATTCTGGAACTGAAGAAGCACGGCCGCACCACCAAGCCGGTCGTCCTGCTCAACACCGCCGGCTTCTACGACGGCCTGCGGGAGCAGTTCCGCCGCATGGAGACCGAGGGCTTCCTGCCGCGGCCGCTGGCCGAGCTGGTCTTCTTCGCCGAGGAGCCGGTCGGCGCCCTGGCCCACCTGGAGGAGCAGCTCGGCGTCCACTGATGCGAGCATGGCGGGCATGGCTACTCACTTGATCACCGGGGCCGGTTCCGGCATCGGCGCGGCCGTCGCCCGCCGGCTGCACGCGCGGGGCGACGAACTGGTGCTGCACGCGCGCGACGCGGGCCGCGCGAAGGAACTGGCCGCGGAGTTCCCCGGGGCACGCACCCTGGTCGGCGACCTCGCCGACCCGGACAAGCTGTCCTGGGCGTTCTCCCACCAGACGCTCCCGGACCGGGTGGACTCCCTGCTGCACATCGCCGGCGTGGTGGACCTGGGCCCGGTCGGCGACCTCACGCCGAAGTCGTGGCGCCATCAGCTGAACGTCAACCTGATCGCCCCCGCCGAGCTGACCCGGCACTTCCTGCCCCAGCTCCGCGCGGCCCGCGGACATGTGATCTTCGTCAATTCGGGCGCCGGTCTCAGCGCGCACGCCGACTGGTCCGCCTACGCCGCCTCCAAGCACGGTCTCAAGGCCCTCGCCGACTCCCTGCGCCACGAGGAGCACGCGGCCGGCGTGCGGGTCACCTCGGTCTACCCCGGCCGCACGGCGAGCCCCATGCAGGCCAAGGTCCACCAGCAGGAGGGCAAGGAGTACGACGCCTCGAAGTGGATCGACCCCGAGTCGGTCGCCACGACGATCCTGACGGCCCTGGACCTGCCCAGGGACGCGGAGATCAACGACCTGACGGTACGGCCGGGGCGCTGACCCCGGCCGCAGGTTCCGTAGGCTTCCCGAGTGAGCGAAAACAGCGTGTTCGGGTTCGGCGGTGCCACCGGAGTCGGGTCCATGCCCGGCACGGACGCCCGCGAGGCGGCCAAGACCGTGACCGGGTCCTTCGAGGACTTCCCCTTCCTCCCGGAACTGCCCGCCCGGGGGCCCGGTGCCGACATGATCGGCCGTACCGCCGGGATGCTGGTCGAGCTGTACGCGCGCGTAGAGCCCAGCGGCTGGCGGATCGGCGACCGGCCGGGCCGCGACACCAAGAGGGCCAGGTCCTGGCTGGTCCAGGACCTGGACGCCCTGGAGGAGTTCACCCAGGGACACGAGGGCGACGTGAAGGTCCAGGCGGTCGGGCCGTGGACGCTGGCCGCCGCCCTGGAGCTGCGGAACGGCCAGTCCGCGCTGTCCGACCCCGGCGCGTGCCGCGATCTCGCCGCCTCCCTCGGGGAGGGACTGCGTCTGCACCTCGGCGAGGTGCGGCGCCGGATCCCCGGGGCCCGGATCGTGCTGCAGCTCGACGAACCCTCCCTCACCGCCGTGCTGCGCGGACAGGTGCGCACCGCCAGCGGCTACCGCACGCACCGCGCCGTGGACCGGCAGATCGTGGAGGGCACGCTCCGGGACGTCGTCGGGGCACACCCCGGCGGACCCGTGGTCGTGCACTCCTGCGCGCCCGACGTGCCGTTCGCCCTGCTGCGGCGGGCCGGCGCGGCGGCCGTCTCCTTCGACTTCACGCTCCTCACCGAGCGTGACGACGACGTGATCGGCGAGGCCGTGGAGGGCGGGACGCGGCTGTTCGCCGGTGTCGTCCCCGGCACGGACGGCCCATTGTCGGACCCTGCCGGTAGCGTCATGGGTGTCAGGACGTTGTGGCGCAGGCTGGGCCTGCATCCGGGGCTGCTCGCCGAGGCGGTCACGCTCACCCCGGCGTGCGGTCTGGCGGGAGCTTCCCCCGCGTACGCGCGCCAGGCCCTCGCCCACTGCGTCCAGGCGGCGAGATCCCTCGCGGACAACCCAGAGTAACGGGAGGACAACACGGTGGCCGGCGACAAGCAAGCGGAGACCACGGCGGTGCCGGCGGAGGCCCGCGAGAAGCACGCGCAGCTGGCGGAGCAGATCGAGGAGCACCGCTTCCGGTACTACGTGAAGGACGCCCCCGTCGTCAGCGACGCGGAGTTCGACGGGCTGCTGAAGACTCTGGAGGCCCTGGAGGAGGAGTATCCGGAGCTGCGCACCCCGGACTCGCCGACCCAGAAGGTCGCGGGGTCCTACGCGACCGAGTTCACGGCGGTCGAGCACCGTCAGCGCATGCTGTCGCTCGACAACACCTTCAACGACGACGAGCTGGCCGCCTGGGCCGACCGCATCGCGCGGGAACTGGGCGAGCAGGAGTACCACTTCCTGTGCGAGCTGAAGGTCGACGGTCTCGCGGTCAACCTGACGTACGAGAACGGCCGGCTCACCCGCGCGGCGACGCGCGGTGACGGCCGCACCGGCGAGGACATCACGCCGAACGTGCGCACGATCGCGGAGATCCCGGACCGGCTGCACGGTGACGAGGTCCCCGGCCTGGTGGAGATCCGCGGCGAGGTCTACTTCCCGATGGAGAAGTTCCTCGAACTCAACGAACGCCTGGTCGCGGCGGGAGACAAGCCTTTCGCCAACCCCCGTAACGCCGCCGCGGGTTCGCTGCGCCAGAAGGACCCGCGGGTCACCGCCACCCGGCCGCTGCACATGGTCGTCCACGGCATCGGCGCCCTGGAGGGCTTCACGGGCATGACCCGCCTCTCCCAGGCGTACGAGCTGCTGGGGAGCTGGGGCCTGCCCACCTCGCCGCACAACCGCGTGGTCGACGGCCTCGACGGGGCACGGGAGTTCATCGCCCACTACGGCGAGAACCGGCACTCCGTCGAGCACGAGATCGACGGTGTCGTCGTCAAGCTGGACGAGATCCGTCTCCAGGGCCGCCTCGGCTCCACCGCGCGCGCGCCGCGCTGGGCGATCGCCTACAAGTACGCGCCGGAAGAGGTCAACACCAAGCTCATCGACATCAAGGTGGGCGTCGGCCGGACCGGCCGGGTCACGCCGTACGCGCAGGTCGAGCCGGTCACGGTGGCGGGCAGCGAGGTCGAGTTCGCCACCCTGCACAACCAGGAGGTCGTCAAGGCCAAGGGCGTGCTCATCGGGGACACCGTGGTCATCCGCAAGGCCGGTGACGTCATCCCGGAGATCCTCGGCCCGGTGGTGGACCTGCGGGACGGCGGCGAGCGGGAGTTCGTGATGCCGGGCGAGTGCCCCGAGTGCGGGACGCCGCTGCGGCCCATGAAGGAGGGCGACATCGACCTCCGCTGCCCCAACGGCCGTACCTGCCCGGCCCAGTTGCGCGAGCGCGTCTCCTACCTCGCGGGGCGGGAGTGCCTGGACATCGAGCACTTCGGGGCGGTCGCCGCCGCCGCGCTGACCCGCCCGCTGGAGCCGGCCGACCCGCCGCTGGTGGACGAGGGCGACCTGTTCGACCTGACGGTGGAGAAGCTGCTGCCGATCAAGGCCTACGTCCTCGACCCCGACAGCGGTCTGCCCAAGCGCGACCCGAGGACGGGCGAGGAGAAGGTCGTCACCGTCTTCGCCAATCAGAAGGGCGAGCCGAAGAAGAACACCCTCGCCCTGCTGGAGAACATCGAGGCGGCCAAGCGGCGTCCGCTGGCCCGGTTCCTCAACGGGCTGTCCATCCGGCACGTGGGACCGGTGGCGGCCCAGGCGCTGGCCCGTGAGTTCCGTTCCGTCGACCGCATCGAGCAGGCCACCGAGGAGGAGCTGGCGGCCACCGACGGCGTCGGCCCGATCATCGCCGCAGCGCTCAAGGAGTGGTTCGCCGAGGACTGGCACCGCGAGATCGTCCGCAAGTGGAAGGCCGCCGGGGTCCCCCTGGAGGAGGAGTCCACCGGCGACGACGAGGGCCCGCGCCCGCTGGAGGGGCTCACCGTCGTCGTGACCGGCACCCTGGAGCACTACACCCGGGACGGCGCCAAGGAGGCCCTGCAGAGCAGAGGCGCCAAGGTGACCGGTTCGGTCTCCAAGAAGACGTCGTTCGTCGTGGTGGGTGACAACCCCGGATCGAAGTACGACAAGGCCATGCAGCTGAAGGTTCCCGTTCTGAACGAGGACGGTTTCGGCGTCCTGTTGGAGCAGGGCCCCGAAGCGGCGGCGGAAGTCGCGCTTCCGACCGAGGAGTAGCGGTTGAAGGCCACCCGTTCGGCGCATATCAGTTGCATACGGGTGGCCCGGGCGCATTCGGGCAACCACCGACGACCGGTGCCCGTGGAAGCCTTCTGCGGCCTACTGTTGAGATGTGCGCCTGCCGTGCCCAGCTGCGGTCGGGGCATCCCCCTGCCCGGCAAGGGCGCGGGAAAGGTTTCTTCGACGCGGAGCCGCTGATGGTTGTCGGGCATCGGACCGCGTGGCGTGGGCACCGCCGGCTGTGAGAGGGACGGGAATGGAACCGACCGAGAGCGTCGCCCCGGACTCACGGCTGCGTCTGCGCCGCCGCGCGAGCGCGTGGCGGGGGAACCGGTGGACGGGCCGGGGTGGCCGGCGGACGGCCGGCCGGCCGCGCCCGGCCGGGCCGGGCGCCGCCGAACCGCACACCCCCATACCCCTGGCCATCGAGTCCGCTCCCGGCCTGACCGGTGCCGACCACGAACGGCACCCGTCCTGGCCCGCGCTGCCCGCGGCCGTCGTGGCCGCCGCCGCGCTCGTCCTCGGCGCCGGCTTCTACCACGCCTTCACCGGCGGCCACGCCCTCTTCCCGGGCGCCACGGTCGGCTGGTCGCTGGCCCTGCTCACCGGCGTCATCGTGGGCCACCTCGTCATGCTGGGCCGCGCCCGGTGGTCGGGCGGCACCGGTTCCGGCGCCGCCCTCACCCTCGCCGTGCTGCTGCTGTACGGCTGGGTGCCGGCCGGCATGGTCAGCCTCGCCGTCGTCGTCCTCGTCGGCATCGCCCGGCGGCACCGCTGGCGCCAGGGCGTGCTGCACGGCGCGGTGGACGTCCTCGGCATCGGCGTCGGCGCCCTGCTGCTCGGCGCGTTCGGCCGGGTGCCGAGCGTCGAGACGCCCTGGCGGCCCGGCAGCTGGAGCGGCACCACCGCCCCCGAGGTCGTCCTCGTCGCGGTCGCCTACCTCGCCGTCAGCCGCGGCCTGCTCTGGTACCTGCACGCCCCGCGCGGCGGCGGCGTGCCCACCATCGCCCGGACCGCCCTGGTGAGGCAGGGCCTGGTCGCCGTCGCGCTGCTCGGCATCGCGCCCCTGCTGTGCGTCGTCGCCGACGCCCAGCCGGTCCTGCTCCCGCTGTTCGCGATCCCGCTCATCGCCCTCGACTCCACCCTGTGGATGGCCCGGGCCCGCGCCGAGGAGCAGCTGCGCGACCCGCTGACCGGGCTGCCCAACCGCCAGTGGCTGCTGGACCGGATCTGGACCGCCCTGGACGACGCCGAACGCATCGGCGCCCGCGCCGCCCTCATGCTGATCGACCTCGACCGGTTCCGGTCGGTGAACGACACCCTCGGTCATCTCGCCGGTGACCGGCTGCTGCTCCAGATCGCCGACCGGCTGCGGCTCGCCCTGCCGCGCGGAGCGGAGGCGGCCCGGCTCGGCGGTGACGAGTTCGCCGTCTTACTTCCCGTCGCCGACTCCACGACCTCCGCCACCCGGATCGCCCGTGGCCTCGTCGGCGCCCTCAGCTCCCCGCTCGACCTGGACGGGCTCACCCTCGTCCTGGAGGCCAGCGCCGGAGTCGCCGTCTTCCCCGACCACGCCCTGGACGCCGAAGGACTGCTGCGGCGGGCCGATGTGGCGATGTACCAGGCGAAGCGGGACCGTACGGGTGTCGAGGTGTACGAGTCCAAGCGGGACTCCAACACCCCGGACCGCCTCGGCCTGCTGGGCGACCTGCGCCGCGCCCTGGACGCGCACGAGGTGCAGCTGCACTACCAGCCCAAGGTCCGCTTCGACGGACAGGTGGCCGGCCTGGAGGCGCTGGTCCGCTGGGTGCATCCCGAGCGCGGGAAGGTTCCGCCGGACGAGTTCATAGCGATCGCCGAGTCCTCGGGGCTGATGCCCCATCTGACCGAGTACGTCCTGGACACCGCGCTCGCGCAGGTCGCCCGCTGGCGGGCCCAGGGCCTGCGGGTCCCGGTCGCGGTCAACGTCTCCCCGCGCGACGTCCACACCCCCGGTTTCGCGGGCTCCGTCGCCGCGCGGCTGGCCCGGCACGGGGTGCCCGCCGGGGCACTCCAGCTGGAGATAACGGAACACGTCCTGCTGGAGGACCCGCAGCGGGCCGCCGACACCCTCGCCGGACTCGCCGGACACGGCGTGAAGATGTCCCTGGACGACTTCGGCACCGGGTACTCCTCCCTGGTCCATCTGCGGCGGCTGCCGGTCAGCGAGCTGAAGATCGACCGCTCCTTCGTGGCCCGGCTGGCCGTCGACAACGAGGACGCGGAGATCGTCCGCTGCACCGTCGACCTCGCGCATTCGCTGGGCCTCCTGGTCGTCGCCGAGGGCGTGGAGGACGACGAGACCTGGGAGCGGCTGCGGGACCTGGGCTGCGACGCCGTCCAGGGCTGGCTGGTCGCCGCGGCGATGCCGGCGGAGGAGGCGACGGCGTGGCTGCTGGCGCGGGGGTCGCGCGGCTGGCAGCGACCGCGGGCCGCACTCCCGGCCGGCGACTAGCACCCGCGCGGAGCAGCCCCGGCCATGCGGCACCGCTCGTGCGGCGTCGCCTCTCCTGCGACGCCTCTCCCGTATCGCTTCGCCGGCGGTGCTACGCCGGCCGGTCCGGTCCACGGCCCGCGTGGTACCCGTCCTCATGCGGAACGGTCTGCGGACCGCTCCGCCGGGTTCGGCCACAGCCAGGGGCAACCATGTCACTGTTCGTACCGGAGTTCGACGACACCGTGCCGGCCCGGGACGCGGAGGCCGAGGTGGTCGGCCGGGCGCCGGCCGGCATCGAGCTGCCGGCCGACAGCAGCGCCCGCCCGCACGTGCACCGGCCGCACGCCTTCGCCGCCGCCCGCGACAACCACTTCCTGAAGAGCGGCACCCGGGACGGGCGACACCGCTGAGGACCGGGCCCGGGCAGACCGTCACGCGGGCGCGGAGCGCCGCCGAGGGCCGGCCCCCGGCAAACCGTTTCACGGGCACGGGGCCCCGCCCCATAGGATTGACCCCAAACCACACGCACTCACCCCAGAGGAACGCTGCATGCCTGGCATCACGCGCGAGGAGGTCGCCCACCTCGCCCGGCTGGCGCGTCTGGAGCTGAAGCCCGAAGAACTCGACCACTTCGCCGGCCAGCTCGACGACATCATCGGCGCGGTCGCCCGCGTCAGCGAGGTCGCCGACCAAGACGTACCGCCGACCTCGCACCCGCTCCCGCTGACCAACGTCATGCGGGCGGACGAGGTCCGTCCCTCGCTCACCCCCGCGCAGGCGCTCTCCGGCGCCCCGGCCCAGGAGCAGCAGCGTTTCAAGGTGCCGCAGATCCTGGGGGAGGACTAAACCGTCATGACGGACAGCAACATCATCAAGCTCACGGCGGCCGACACCGCCGCGAAGATCGCCTCCGGTGAGCTCACGGCCGTCCAGGTCACCGAGGCGCACCTCGCCCGCATCGAGGCCGTCGACGAGAAGGTCCACGCCTTCCTGCACGTCGACCGCGAGGGCGCCCTCGCCCAGGCCCGTGCCGTGGACGAGAAGCGGGCCCGCGGCGAGAAGCTCGGCCCGCTGGCCGGCGTTCCGCTCGCGCTCAAGGACATCTTCACCACCGAGGGCGTGCCCACGACCGTCGGCTCGAAGATCCTCGAGGGCTGGATCCCGCCGTACGACGCGACGCTCACCAAGCGCCTGAAGGACGCCGACGTCGTCATCCTCGGCAAGACCAACATGGACGAGTTCGCCATGGGGTCGTCGACGGAGAACAGCGCCTACGGTCCGACCGGCAACCCCTGGGACCTCACCAAGATCCCCGGCGGCTCCGGCGGCGGCTCCTCCGCCGCGCTCGCCTCCTTCCAGGCCCCGCTCGCCATCGGCACCGACACCGGCGGCTCCATCCGTCAGCCGGCCTCCGTCACCGGCACGGTCGGCGTCAAGCCGACCTACGGCGCGGTCTCCCGCTTCGGCATGGTCGCCTTCTCCTCCTCCCTCGACCAGGGCGGCCCCTGCGCCCGTACGGTCCTGGACGCGGCCCTGCTGCACGAGGTCATCGCCGGGCACGACCCGCTGGACTCCACCTCCATCGACGCCCCGGTCCCGCCGGTCGTCGAGGCGGCACGCAACGGCAGTGTCGCGGGCATGCGCGTCGGCGTGGTGAAGCAGTTCCGCGGCGAGGGCTACCAGACGGGCGTCATCCAGCGCTTCGACGAGTCCGTGGAGCTGCTGAAGGAACTGGGCGCCGAGATCGTCGAGCTGGACTGCCCGTCCTTCGACCTCGCCCTGTCGGCGTACTACCTGATCGCGCCGTCCGAGTGCTCGTCCAACCTCGCCCGCTTCGACGGCCTGCGCTACGGCCTGCGGACCGGCGACGACGGCACCCACTCGGCGGAGGAGGTCACCTCCCTCACCCGCGAGGCCGGCTTCGGTCCCGAGGTCAAGCGCCGCATCATGCTCGGCACGTACGCCCTCAGCTCCGGCTACTACGACGCGTACTACGGCAGCGCCCAGAAGGTCCGCACGCTGATCAAGCAGGACTTCGACAAGGCGTTCGAGCAGGTCGACGTGATCGTCTCGCCGACGACCCCGACCACCGCCTTCGCGATCGGCGAGCGCGCCGACGACCCGATGGCGATGTACCTCGCGGACCTGTGCACCATCCCGACCAACCTGGCGGGCAACGCGGCCATGTCCCTGCCCTGCGGTCTCGCCCCGGAGGACGGCCTCCCGGTGGGCCTGCAGATCATCGCCCCGGTGATGAAGGACGACCGGCTGTACAAGGTGGGTGCCGCCGTCGAGGCCGCCTTCGTGGAAAAGTGGGGGCACCCGCTGATCGAGGAGGCTCCGTCGCTGTGAGCGCACTGAACAAGGCCAAGGGCTTCAAGAAGTCGAAGTCCGGCACGTACCTGTCGATGGCCGGGACCGCGTTCGGCGCGCTCGGCGTTGCCAAGCAGATCAAGAAGGCGCGCGCCGAGCAGGACACGCTGCGGCTGATCGACGCCACCGTGTCCGCCGTCGCGATCGTCACCGGCCTCGCCATCCTCTACCGCGAGCTGAAGCGGCTGGGCGACGACGACGTCCTGCTGGGCTGAGAGGGAAGTTTTCACCGTGACCACCACGACCGACCTGGTGTCGTACGAGGACGCGCTGGCGTCGTACGACCCCGTCATGGGCCTCGAGGTCCACGTCGAACTCGGCACCAGGACCAAGATGTTCTGCGGCTGTTCGACCGAGCTGGGCGCCGAGCCCAACTCGCAGACCTGCCCCACCTGCCTCGGCCTGCCCGGCGCGCTCCCGGTCGTCAACGCGACCGGCGTCGAGTCCGCCATCAAGATCGGTCTCGCGCTCAACTGCGAGATCGCCGAATGGTGCCGCTTCGCCCGGAAGAACTACTTCTATCCGGACATGCCGAAGAACTTCCAGACCTCCCAGTACGACGAGCCGATCGCCTTCAACGGCTATCTCGACGTGCAGCTGGAGGACGGCGAGAGCTTCCGTGTGGAGATCGAGCGCGCCCACATGGAGGAGGACACCGGCAAGTCGACCCACGTCGGCGGCGCCACCGGCCGTATCCACGGCGCGTCCCACTCCCTGCTGGACTACAACCGCGCCGGCATCCCGCTGATCGAGATCGTCACGAAGCCGATCGAGGGCGCCGGCGAGCGCGCGCCCGAGGTGGCGAAGGCGTACGTCCGCGAGCTGCGTGAGCTCATCCGGGCCCTCGGCGTGTCCGACGCCCGCATGGAGATGGGCCAGATGCGCTGCGACGTGAACCTGTCTCTGCGCCCGAACGGCACCGAGAAGTTCGGTACGCGTTCCGAGACGAAGAACGTCAACTCGCTGCGTTCCGTGGAGCGCGCCGCCCGCTTCGAGATCCAGCGGCACGCGGCCGTGCTGTCCTCGGGCGGCACGATCATCCAGGAGACCCGCCACTTCCACGAGGACACCGGGTCCACGACCTCGGGCCGCGTGAAGGAGGAGGCCGAGGACTACCGGTACTTCCCGGAGCCCGACCTCGTCCCCGTGGCGCCCTCGCGCGAGTGGGTCGAGGAGATCCGCGCGGCCCTGCCCGAGCTGCCGCTGGCCCGCCGCACCCGGCTGCTGGCCGAGTGGGGCGTCTCGGCCACCGACATGCAGGCGATCCTCAACGCCGGCGCGCTGGAGCCGATCGTGGCCACGATCGACGCCGGTGCCGACGCGGCCTCCGCCCGCAAGTGGTGGATGGGTGAACTGGCGCGCAGCGCCAACGAGTCCGGCAAGACCCTGGACGAGCTGGCGATCACCCCGCAGCAGGTGGCCCGGGTCACCGAGCTGGTCGCGAAGGGTGACCTGAACGACAAGCTGGCCCGGCAGGTCATCGAGGGCGTCCTCGCCGGTGAGGGCACCCCGGACGAGGTCGTGGACAAGCGCGGTCTGAAGGTCGTCTCCGACGAGGGCGCGCTGACCGCCGCCGTCGAGGAGGCCATCGCCGGCAACCCCGGCGTCGCGGACAAGATCCGCGGTGGCAAGGTGGCCGCGGCCGGCGCCCTGGTCGGCGCGGTCATGAAGGCCACCCGCGGCCAGGCCGACGCGGCCCGCGTCAAGGAGCTGATCCTGGAGAAGCTGGGCGTCGAGGGCTGATCCCGCGCACGGTTCGGTACGGCCCCGGAGGCATGCCCTCCGGGGCCGTACCGTCATCCGCGGCGGCCTCAAGGCCCACGCGAAGCCCCACGGCAGGGGGCGTACGGGCCGAGCAGGCCGGCCGAACGTTCCGAGCAGGCCGAGCAGGCCGAGCAGGCCGAGCAGGCCGAACGCGGGCCGAGCAGGCCGAACGCGGGCCGTAAGCAGGCCGAACAGGCTGAACAGGCACCCCGGTTCCCTCGTACGGAAGGGGGAGCCGGTCGCGGGTACTACGCTCGACCGCCATGAGCGGACGCACGAATTCCGGCACCGACCCCGAGATAGCCGAGGCGCAGGACGGGGAAGCGCAGGGCGAGGATGCGCAGGACGGGGAAGCGCAGGACGGGGAAGCGCAGGACGGGGAAGCGCAGGGCGAGGATGCGCAGGGCGAGGAAGCGCAGGACGGGGAAGCCCGGCGGGCGCGCTGGACCGCCGCCGGTGCCGGGGGCCTGCTGAGCCTGGCCGGGCTGGCGGCCGCGCTGCTCCGGCTCACCGGCTCCGCCCCGGTGCTGGTCCCCGCCGCCTACGCACTCGGCGCCGCCGTCTGCGCCCTGGCCGCGCTCCTCGGGTTCCGCGGCCGGACCCGCAGGGCCCTGTGGCTCCTGATCGCGGGCACGATGATCATGGCACTGGGCGACCAGTTCGACTGACGTGCCCCCGGAGCGGCCCGGGGCGCGAACGCCGCCCTCTCCGGCCGGCACCGGGCGTCCCGGTCGCCGGGCCGCGCATGAGAGGCTCGGCCAGGTCCCGATCGGCGAAGTGCGGAAGGAAGAGCGGCACGATGTACGCGATATCCCTGGGTGACGACGGTGCCGAACTGCGGCCCCTGGAGGTCTGGCACGCGGCGGAGCTGCTCGCCGACATCGACCGGGGACGCGAGTTCATCGGCCGGCACATCGGCCTGCCGGACGTGGTGACCGACCTGGAGTCCGCGCGCGCCTACCTCAGGTCCTACGCCGACAAGCGGGGCGCCGACGCCGGCGGCCTGCACGGGATCTGGCTCGACGGGAAGCTCGTCGGCGGCCTGCTGTTCCGTGTCTGGGACACCTCGGGCGGGGTCTGCGAGGCAGGCTGCTGGCTGGAACCGGAGGCGGCCGGGCGCGGGCTCGTCACGCGCGGTATGCGGGTGCTGTTCGACTGGGCCTTCGAGGAGCGCGGCATGCACCGCGTGGAGTGGCACGTGTCGTCGGCGAACGAGCCCAGCATCAACGTGGCCCGGCGACTCGGCATGAGCCGCGAGGGTCTGCTGCGCGAGAACTACCTGTACCGCGGGGTGCGCACCAGCACCGAGATCTGGGCGGTGCTCGCCCCCGAGTGGCGCGCGGCACGCGCGCGTACCGCACGCGACGATCGTTAAGAGAGCTCTCAGACAGCGTCCGTACGGTGCCGGGCATGGCAACGAAGACAGAGGAAGGCGCCGAGGCAGGTACCGAGGCGCGCACCGACGAGACGACGGCGCAGGCCGACGCCGCCGTCCAGGGGCGGACATCCGGGACGACGGGCGCCGAGACGCCCGAGCCCGCCACCACCGACGCGGAGGGCCGTGTCGCGGGCGACCGTGACGCGGAGATCGCGGACGCGGGGAAGGCCGGTGCGGAGCCCGCCGCGGACGCCGACGCGGTGCCCGCTGACATGGAGACCGCCGAGGAGGAGGCGCCCGAAGCCCGGGAGCCGGAAGCCGGGGCCGCCTCCGGGATCGGGCAGGGCGCCGGTGCGGTCGTGTCCGCCGCGCTCGGCCTGGTCTCGCTCAGCGGTGGCTGGATCGGCACCGTCGCCGGTGCCCGCGAGCAGCTCGTCGGCCAGCTGCGCACCTCGTCGTCGGCGAGCGTCGCCACCCAGCTCAAGGAGGTCTACGGCGACTCCTGGCACACCACCGCCCTGTGGGCCGGCCTGTTCGCACTGGGCGCGCTGATCACCGGCGTGGTCGTCCTCGTGCGCCCCGCGTTCGGCGTGCCCGGCCGCCCGCAGGCCGCCTGGACCCGCTCGGTCGCCTGGGCGGGCGTCTCGCTCGGCGTCATCGGCCTGCTCCTGGCCGTTCTCAAGTACTCCGACGCGCTGCTCGGCCTGCCCTCGGCCGGCTGAGAACCCGCAGGTCCCAGGGGCCTTAGAGAATCCGTGAGCACCTTACGGACTCTCTAAGGCCCCTTACGCGCGCGTGTGGCCCGCCGGCGGTCCGAAGATGCGGAACTCTCCCGATGTGGCCGACCCCCCTGGGAGACGAAGGTGGAGGCATCGCAGAAAGCGAAGCACCACCCCGACTCTCCCGAAGGACACACCGTGTTCGAGATCGAGTACCACCGGATGCGTTCCGCCCAGCTGATCCGCGAGGCCGCCCAGGACCGCCTGGCCCGCGATGCGGCCCGGGCCCGCCGCGCCGCCCGCCACGAGTCCCGCGACGGTGCCGAGGCCACCGAGTCGCATATCGGCCGCCCTCGCCGGCACCGGCAGCCACGCACCGCGTGACCGCCGGCCCGGCGGGCCCCGACGGACCCGCCCCCGGCGGCACCGGCACGGACAGGGCGGAAGCGGGCCGCACGGGGGTCGGCCCGCTTCCCCTCCAGGGCCGTACGACTCTCCGGCGGAGTCGTACGGCCCTTCCGTCCGTTCGTACGACCCTTCCCCTACCCGGTACGACGATCGCACCGGGGCTGTGGAAAACCGGTGCCCCCTCGTCCGGGCCTCGTGCGATGCTCGGGCTCGTGGAGACCAGGTCAGTCAGTCCCGTGTTCGTCGGCCGCACCGGCGAGTTGGAAACCCTCGACGACGCGTTCACCCGGGCCGCGGCGGGAGAGCCGCAGGCGCTGCTGCTCGGCGGCGAGGCGGGCGTCGGCAAGACCCGCCTCGTCGAGGAGTTCGTCATGGCCGCGGGCCGCCGCGAGGCGGTCGTCGCGCTCGGCGGCTGCGTGGAGATAGGCGCCGACGGGCTGCCGTTCGCCCCCTTCTCCACCGCTCTGCGGGCCCTGCGCGGAGCCCTGCCCGAGGAGTTCACCGCAGCGGCCGCCGGTCAGGAGGAGGAACTGGCCCGGCTGCTGCCCGAACTGGGCGACGCGGGCGCCGGCCGCCACGACGAGCAGGGCATGGCCCGTCTGTTCGAGCTGACCGTGCGGCTGCTGGAGCGGGTCGCCGCCGCACACCCCGTCGTGCTGGTCCTGGAGGACCTGCACTGGGCCGACGCCTCCACCCGCCACCTGCTCGCCTACCTCTTCCGCACCCTGCGCACCGGCCGCCTCCTGGTCCTCGCCAGCTACCGCTCCGACGACATCCACCGCCGCCACCCCCTGCGCCCCCTGCTCGCCGAGCTCGACCGGCTGCGCACCGTCCGCCGCATCGAGCTGGCCCGGTTCACGCGCGAGGAGGTCGGCCGCCAGATCGCCGGCATCCTGGCCGCCGAACCCGCTCCCGCCCAGGTCGACGAGATCTTCGAACGCTCCGACGGGAACGCCTTCTTCGTGGAGGAACTCGCCGTCGCGTCCCGTCAGGGCGGCTGCCCCGGCCTGACCGACTCCCTGCGCGACCTGCTCCTGGTCCGGGTCGAGGCGCTGCCCGACAGCGCCCAACGGGTCGCCCGGCTCGTCGCCGAGGGCGGCTCCACCGTCGAGTATCCGCTCATCGCGGCCGTCGCCCAGCTCTCCGAGGACGACCTCATCGAGGCGCTGCGCTCCGCCGTCGGTGCCAACATCCTCACCGTCACCGCGGCCGGCGACGGTTACCGCTTCCGGCACTCCCTGGTGCGTGAGGCCGTCGCCGACGACCTGCTGCCCGGCGAACGCTCCCGCCTCAACCGCCGCTACGCGGAGGCCCTGGAGACCGACCCCGGGCTCGTGGCGCCCGACGCACGCGTGATGCGCCTGGCCAGCTACTGGTACCACGCCCACGACGCCGCCAGGGCCCTGCCCGCTGTTCTGGACGCCTCCGTCGTGGCCCGGCGCCGGCACGCCTACACCGAACAACTCAGGCTTCTGGAACGGGCGATGGAGCTGTGGGACAGCGTCCCGCGGGAGGTGCGCGACGCACTTCGCCCGGTCGGCTTCACCGAGGTCTACCCTCCTCCACCGCCCGACGGGCGTGGAGGCACCCCCCGTGCCTGCGATCCGGCCACCGCACCCTTGCGCTACCTCGACCTGATGGCCGAGGCGGCCGTCGCGGGCCGCTTCGGCGGCGAGCGCGAACGCGCCCTGAAGATCACCAAGCGCGCCCTGCGCCTGCTGGAGGACGAGCCGGACCCGCTGCGCGCCGCCTGGTTCTGGGTGCAGCGCTCCCGGCTGGTCCAGGCCCAGGCCCGCGGTGACGGCTGGCGGGAACTGGCCACCGCCCAGGACCTCATACGGGGCCTGCCCCCTTCCGAGGTGCACGCCGAGGTGCTGGCGCTCGCCGCCAACTGGTCCATGCTGCACCGGCCGGGTGCCGAGGCCATCGCCTCGGCCGAGCAGGCCGTCGAGTACGCGCGCATGGTGGGCGCCCGGGACATCGAACTCCACGCCCGCCTCACTCTGAGCGGCCTCAAGGTGGACGCCGGCGACCCCGAGACCGGCCTCGCGCAGATGCGCCAGGTCCTGACGGACACCCTGAGCGAGGGCGTGCATCACGTCGCGGGGCGCGCCTATGTGAATTTGCCCTCGGAGATGCAGACCGTCGGCCGCGACCGGGAGGCCGTCCCGCTGCTGCGCGAGGGCATCGCCTTCGCCCGCAAGCACGGGCTGCTGGACTCCGAGGCCTGGGCCTGGGGCAACCTGTCCGACGCGCTCTACTCACTGGGCCACTGGCCCGACGCCGCCGAGGCCGCCGCGCACGCGACCCAGGTCGGCCACAGCGCCAAGCCCCGGGGCGCGGGCGCCCTGAAGCTCGCCCACATCGCCCTGGCCCGCGGTGATCTCGCCGAGGCCGGCCGGCAACTCGCCGCCGCCCGCGCCCGCTACGGCACCCACGACCCCATGCCCCAGCAGTCCCTGCCCCTGGCCCGCATAGCCCTCGGTGTCGCCGCCGCCGAGGGCCGCATCGCCGACGCCCGGGCCGAACTGCTCCAGGTCCTGGACGCCGGCTTCCCGCCCGGCACCCACCGCTACGCCTGGCCGCTGCTGCTGGCCGCCGCCACCGCAGAGGCCGACGCCCGCGACCTGCCCGCCGCCGAGCCCGGCCGCGCCGAGATCCTCGACCGCCTCGCCGGGGCCG
Organism: Streptomyces sp. NPDC048514; assembly: GCF_043199955.1. Taxonomy (NCBI): domain Bacteria; kingdom Bacillati; phylum Actinomycetota; class Actinomycetes; order Kitasatosporales; family Streptomycetaceae; genus Streptomyces; species Streptomyces sp. NPDC048514. Next base: position 209,247 of record NZ_JBICWT010000006.1, read on the forward strand.
CGAGGAGACTCACCACCGGCGTCCCGCTGTGGCAGGCCTATGACCACTGGACCCGTGCCGAACTGTGCCGCACGCAGGGCCAGGACACATCCGGCACCTGGTCGCCGGTGGTCGCCGCCTTCGAATGCCTGGACCGCCCCTACGACCTCGCCCGCACCCGCCACCGCCTCGCCGGGGCACTGCTCGCCGAGGGCGGCGACGACGAACGCGACCGCGCGGTGGAACTGCTCCGGCTGGCCGCCGCGGTCGCCGCCCACCTCGAGGCCCGCCCCCTCGCCGACTCCGTCACCCGGCTCGCCCAGCGCGCACGCCTGACCCTGTCCCATGCCCCGGGCCGGACCCCCGCCCCCGCCGACCCGGCCGCGGCGCTCGGCCTGACCAGCCGCGAGAGCGAGGTCCTGCGCCTGGTGGCGGCCGGCCGCACCAACCGCCGGATAGCCGACGAGCTGTTCATCTCCCCGAAGACCGTGAGCGTCCACGTCTCCAACATCCTCGGCAAGCTCGGCGTCTCGGGCCGGGGCGAGGCGGCGGCGGTGGCCCACCGGCTGGAACTCTTCACGGCCGAGACGCTCCCCGCCACGACGGCGGTCTGAGGCTTACGCTGGAGAGAACCGGCACAGGGGAGCAGCCGTGTTCAACGTCTTCGAGGAACTGTTCGCACCCGGGCGCAAACACACCCGGGACGAGCAGAACCGGCTGGAGCTGACCCGCGAGGACGCCGGGGACAACGACCCCGGCCGCGGACCCATCGACCTGGCGTCCGGAAAGGCGGTCGTACGGCTGCCCGGACCGCGGCGGGCCACGGCGGAGCCGCAGGGGGAAGGGAACGGCGAGCCGGAAGACCCGTGAGCGGGACGGCCGAGAGCCGCCGTGCCCGAGAGCTGCGTGCCCGTGAGCCGCCAGGCCCAGGAGCACCGTGCCCGAGAGCCGCCAGGCCCAGGAGCCGCCGTGCCCGTGAGCTGCGGGCCCGAGAGCCGCCAGGCCCGGGACAGTCGTGCCGATGAGCCGCCGTGCCCGTGAGCCGCTCTGCCCCTGAGCCCCAGAGCCCTTGAGCCGCTGTGCACGGGACGGCCGTGTCCCTGAGCCGCTGTGCCCGGGGGCGGTTGTGACCGGGGCCGCCGTGCCGGCGGTTACTTCACCTCGACTTCCAGCACCCGGTCGTCGCCCTTCTTCGGCGCCCCCCGGCCGTCCGTGTTGCTCGTCACCAGCCAGATCTTGTGGGCGCCCGCCGGGACCACCGTACGAAGGCGGCCGTACTCTCCGGTCAGGAAGGCCTGCGGGGCCGCCGACGCCTTCGTCCCGCTCAGCGGGATGCGCCACAGGCGCTGCCCCTTCAGGCCCGCCATCCAGATCACGCCGTCGACGTAGGCGATGCCGCTGGGGGAGGCGTCGTCCGTGTGCCACTGGGCTACCGGGTTGTGGAACCCGGCCTCGGCGGACTTCCCCTCGGCGGCCGGCCAGCCGTAGTCGTCGCCGGGCTTGATCGCGTTCAGTTCGTCCCAGGTGTCCTGCCCGAACTCCGAGGCGAACAACCGCTGTCTGTCGTCCCAGGTCAGTCCCTGGACGTTGCGGTGACCGTAGGAGTAGACCGGCGAGTTGGGGAACGGGTTGCCCGGAGCCGGCTCGCCCTCCGGGGTCAGCCGGAGGATCTTGCCGCCCAGGGCCTTCTTGTCCTGGGCCAGGCCCTTCCGGCCGCTCTCCCCGGTGCCCGCGTACAGCATTCCGTCCGGGCCGAACTCGATCCGGCCGCCGTTGTGGATGACGCCCTTGGGGATGCCCTTGAACACCGTGTCCGGAGCGCCCAGTTGCTCACCGGCCGGCTTCCGGTCGTCGTACAGCATGCGGACGATGCGGTTGTCCGAGGCCGAGGTGAAGTAGGCGTAGATCATGTGGTCCGAGGCGTAGTCCGGGGAGAGGGCTATGCCCAGCAGACCGCCCTCGCCCGCCGGGGAGACCCCGGAGACCGCGCCCAGCTCGGTCTTCCGGCCCGTCTTCTCGTCGATCCGGGTGATCGTCCCGTCGTCGCGGGAGGCGACCAGCAGGCCGCCGTCGGGCAGCGGGGCCAGGCCCCACGGTGACTTCAGGCCCTCGGTGACCGTGCGCAGCACCTTCACGGAGCCCTTGGCCGGCGGGGCCGACTCGGTGGCCCCGCCGGAGGGGGCGCCGCTCGCCCTGCTCCCCGGCGCGGTGCTCGCGGCGCCGTCCGGTGGCCCGTCCCCGCCGGCGGAGCAGCCGGCGGACAGCAGCAGGGCGGTCGCGGCCAGGACGGCCGACACAGCTCGACGTTGCACGATCATGGTCCTTTCGGGGCAGTGATCAAGCGCGGGTTCCACCTCTCATACACCGCTCGTCCCGTCCGGGTTCCCGATCCGCGGCGGCCGGTGGCGCGAGCCCTCAGTCCCACGATCCCAGAGCCGGCGGCAGCGCGGCCACCTCGGCCAGGTCCTGCCCGGTCAGCCGGAGCCCGGCGGCGGCCGCGTTCTGCGTGGCCCAGCGCACCTGCTTGGTGCCCGGCAGGGCGATCACGTGCCGCCCCTGGGCCAGCACCCAGGCCAGCGCCACCTGGGCCGGGGTGACGTCCTCGCCGTGGCGGCGCGCGATCCGGCGCAGGCCGGCGACGATCGGCTGGTTGGCCGCCATCATCTCGGCCGTGAACCGGGGATGGCGGGCCCGCACGTCGTCCGGCTCGAAGCCCTCGCCCGGCCGCAGCGTGCCGGTCAGGAAGCCGTTGCCCAGCGGCATCGCCGCGAGGAAGCCCACGCCCCGCTCCTCGCACCACGGCAGCAGCGTCGCGAGCGCCTCCGGCGACCACACCGAGAGCTCCGCCTGCACCGCGCTCACCGGGAACACCTGCTGCACGCGCCGCAGTTGACGCAGCGTGGTGTCGTGCAGACCTGCGCCCGAGCGGCGCCCGGCCCGGGCCCCCACCGCGCACAGGCCGAGCGCCCGTACCTTCCCCGCCCGCACCAGCTCGGCCATCGCGCCCCACGTCTCCTCCACCGGCACCTCCGGGTCGGCGCGGTGCAGCTGGTAGAGGTCGATGACGTCCGTCTGCAGGCGCCGCAGCGAGGCGTCACAGGCCCGCTTCACATACCCCGGGCGGCCGTTGGCCACGATGTGCTGCTCGCCCACGAGCAGTCCGGCCTTCGTCGACACGAAGGCGTCCGGACGCCGCTGCCGGAGCGCCCGGCCGAGCAGCAGCTCGTTGGTGAACGGGCCGTACATGTCAGCCGTGTCCAGCAGGGTCGAGCCCGCGTCCAGCGCCCGGTGCACGCATCTCAGCGACTCGTCCCCCCGCCGCCGCGATCCGCTATACGCCCAGCTCATCGGCATGCACCCGAGTCCGACGGCCCCCACCGCGAGCGCCCCCGCGCCGATCGTCCTGCGCTCCACCTGCTCGTGAACCTCCCTCTGCCCGGCCCCCAACCTAACCTCTGCGTCCGCGGCGCCTGACATAGCCTCCTGTCATGAGTGCTGACGTATGGCTTCCCATCCCGCCGGAGGAGATCGAGGGGCTGCCCGAAGGACCCCGGTACCTGTTCTGGGACGGGGGCGAGGACGGTGAGCAGGCCTTCCCCGGCGACCCCGCGCAGTGCGTCGTGTACGTGGTGCCCTACATGAAGCGGTGGCCGGTCAAGGTCCGCCCGCTGGAGCTGCTGACCGGCGTGCGGGTCATCCAGACGCTCACGGCGGGGGTCGACGACATCACCGCGCGGCTGTCGTCGATCGTGCCGGGCGTGCAGCTGTGCAACGCCCGCGGAGTGCACGAGACGAGTACCGCCGAGCTCGCGCTCACCCTGACCCTCGCCGCCCTGCGCGGCGTCCCCGGCTTCGTCCGGGCCCAGCAACAGGAGCGCTGGCAGAGCGCGTTGCATCCCTCTCTCGCGGACAAGAACGTCCTCGTCGTCGGCTACGGCGCCATCGGCGCCGCCATCGAGGACCGGCTCACGCCCTTCGAGGTGGCGCGGGTGACGCGCATCGCGCGCTCCCCGCGCACCACGGCGCGCGGGGTGGTGCACCCGATCACCGATGTGCTCTCACTGCTTCCCGACGCGGACGTCGTGATCCTGTCCACCCCGCTCACGCAGGAGACGCACGGCCTGGTGGACGCCGAGTTCCTGGCGCGGATGAAGGACGGCGCACTGCTCGTGAACGTCTCGCGCGGGCCCGTCGTCGACACCGAGGCGCTGCTCGCCGAGCTGGCGAAGGGCCGGATCACCGCGGCCCTGGACGTGACCGACCCCGAACCGCTGCCGCCGGGACACCCGCTGTGGCAGGCACCCGGCGTGCTGATCAGCCCGCACGTGGGCGGCCCGTCCTCGGCGTTCCTGCCGCGCGCAGAGCGGTTGCTCGTGGACCAGTTGACCCGATTCGTGAACCAGGAGCCCCTGCGGAACGTGATCCTCACGACGGAAGCAAACGGGCGGTAGCCCGCCTTCCGGCACCCTCCGCGACCTTTCGGACGCGGTACGTGCGCGCATCACCGCTGGTCGTCACGGAGCGTAGAGAAGCTATGTCCCTGAGTGACGATCCTGGTGTATCGTCCCGACAGGGGCTGCGCCGCCGACCTTGGGGCGCCGGGGATGGACATTTCAGATTTGTGAGGGGGGCGACGGGCGATGCACGGCCTATGGACGAGCGATCCGACGCGGCGGAGCCGCCGGCGGCGACCCTGGCGCACGACCGCGCGCAGACGCGGCCATCACACCGGCCACCGCAGCCACCAGCAACGCAAACACACCGGCCGCAGGCGGTGTGCGCACCCGGCGCACCGGGACCGTCGGGACCCGGGAGCGGCGCGGACCGGGAGGCCCCGGTGAGCGCGCCGCCGTCCATGACGAGCACCCTCGACGGAGCGGTGCGCGCGCCGCACCCGCAGGACGCGCCGCCGCCCCGCCGCCCGGCCGCCCGCATGAGCACGCTGACGGAGCAGCTCGTCCTCGCCGTCGTCTGCGCGGGCTACGCCGCCGGATCCGCGCTCGACTGGGGATCGGACCAAGTCGCGCTGATCATGGGCGACTTCGGGCTGAGCGCCGCGGCGGGCACCGCCGCCGTCTCCTGCTTCCTGTACGGCCGCACCGCGCGCGTGCGCTTCCGGCCCGCCTGGATGCTCTTCGCGCTGTCCTCGGCGATGGCCGCTCTCGGCAACGCGGTCTGGGGCTGGTACGAGGTCGTCCTGGGCCGTCCCGTGCCCAGTCCCAGCTGCGCCGACCTGTTCTTCCTGTGCTTCGCGCCGCCCGCCATCGTGGGCCTGCTGGTCCTCGCCAAACGCCCGGTGACGAGAGCGGGCTGGATCTGCCTGGGGCTGGACGCCTGGCTGATCGGCGGCTCGCTGCTCACCCTCTCCTGGAGCCTCGCGCTCGCCCAGGCGGCCCGCTTCGACGGGCCGAGCGTGGCGCACGCCGCGCTGTCGCTGGCCTATCCGCTGCTCGACATCGCGCTCGTCAGCATGGTCCTCGCGCTGCACTTCCGCCGCGCGCCGGGCAACCGCACGGCGGTGAACACGGCCATCGGGGCGCTCGCGCTGACCGTGATGTGCGACGCGCTGTTCACCTCACCGCTGCTGCACAGCAGTTACCGTTCCGGACAGCTGCTGGACGCCGGCTGGTTCGCGGGTTCGCTGCTGCTCGCCTACGCCCCCTGGGTCGCGCCCAGGCTGCGAAGCGCGGCCGCGGCCCGCCTGCCCGACGGGCACACCCGGGTGGTCCACGAGCACCTGCCCGGGCAGCGCGGCACCGGCCACCACCACCTGCCTGCGCCTGCGCCTGTGCCTGCGCTCGTGCCTGCGCCTGCCCCCGTGCCTGTGCCTGTGCCTGCGTCCGCGCCGGCGGGTGAGCACAGAAGTGAGCACAGCCGGTACCCGGCCGGACGCCCGCTCACCGGCTCCCTCGCCGCCCTCACCCCGTACCTCGCCGCGGCCGTGTGTACCCTGGGCATCCTGTACAACGTCCTGAACGGCCGCAGGCCCGACCACGTGGTGCTGATCACCGCGGGTGGCGTCGTGCTCGCGCTCGTCATCCGGCAGGGCATCATGCTGCTGGACAACATCACCCTCACCCAGGAACTGGCGCAGAAGGAGAACCACTTCCGCTCCCTGGTCCAGGGCTCCAGCGACGTCATCATGATCGCCGCGCCCAACGGCATCCTGCGGTACGTCTCCCCGGCCGCCGCCGGTGTCTACGGCCGGCCCGCCGAGGATCTGGTGGGCTCGGAGCTGGCCGCGCTCATCCACCCGGAGGACCTGGGCTGTGTGGTGCACGAGCTGCGCCGCTTCCTCGCCGCCAGCCCGCCGGAGGAGCCCACCACCCGCATCGAGTGCCGGTTCCGCTCCGGCGACGGCGGCTGGCTCAACGTCGAGTCCACCGTCAACCGGCACCACGGCGGCCTGATCTTCAACAGCCGGGACGTGACCGAAAGAGTGCGGCTGCAGGCGCAGTTGCAGCACAACGCCGAGCACGACCCGCTGACCGACCTGCCCAACCGCGCGCTGTTCACGCGGCGCGTCCAGCAGGCCCTGTCCGGCCGCCGCGCCACCGACCGGGGCGCCGCCCTGCGCGGTACGGCGGTGCTCTTCATCGACCTGGACGGCTTCAAGGCCGTCAACGACACGATCGGGCACCAGGCCGGGGACGAACTGCTCGTCCAGGCCGCCCGCAGACTCCAGGACGCCGTCCGGCACGGGGACACCGCTTCGCGGCTCGGCGGCGACGAGTTCGCGGCCCTGATCGCCGGGGACGGGACCCGCGACCGTGCCGCCCGGGAGCACAACATCCTGGAGCTCGCCGACCGCCTCAGGGCCACCCTCTCCCAGCCGTACGCCATCGGCGGCAACGATGTCCGGGTCAACGCCTCCATCGGGGTCGCCTTCGCCGAACCGGGTCTCGGCGCGGGGGAGCTGCTGCGGAACGCCGACCTCGCGATGTACCGCGCGAAATCGGCGGGAAAGGGCCGCGTCGAGCTGTACAGGCCACAGATGCAGCAGGACGTCGTACGCAAGGCGGAGCTGGCCACCCGGCTGCGCGCCGCGCTGCACGACGGCGAGTTCGCGCTGCTGCACCAGCCGGTGGTGTCCCTGGAGAACGGCCGGATCACGGCGGTCTGCGCGCAGGCGCGCTGGCGCTCCTCACAGGGGGTGCTGTTCACGCCGGCCGAGTTCCTGCGGGTGGCCGAGGACGGAGACAAGACCGCGGAACTGGACCGCTGGATCTTCCAGGAGGCGGTGGAGCAGGCCGCCGAGCGGGCCGCCACCGGGATCGTCGTACCCGTGGCGGTCCGGATGAGCGCCCGGCGGCTGCTGGACCGCTCGATGCCGCTCGGCTCGGTGGAGGCGCTGCTGACCCGGCACGGGCTGCCGCCGGGCGCGCTGGTCATCGAGCTGTCCGACACCGATCCCCGGCTCGGCCTGGAGGAGCTGGAGCGGCGGCTGACCGCACTCAGCAGGCTCGGGGTGCGGATCGCGCTGGACGGGTTCGGCAGTGGTTACGCGGCCATCACCGCCCTCAGGCGGCTGCCCGTGGACATCCTCAAGCTCGACCGCGGGCTGGTCGAGGGGGTCGTGGAGTCCGCCCGCCTGCACAAGATCACCGGTGGGCTGCTGCGGATCGCCGGCGACCTCGGGCTGCAGTCCGTCGCCGAGGGCGTGGACCTGCCCGAGCAGGTGGTCGCGCTGCGCGCGCTGGGCTGCACGCACGGGCAGGGCATGGCGTTCACGGGCCCGCTGGACGAGTACCGGCTGCGCCGGGCGCTCGGCTCGGGGCACTATCCGGTGCCCCACGCACCGGCCGAGCCGGTCTTCGCGGGTGGTGTGAGAGAGCCGCAGGGGCGCGTCGGTGTCGAGGGGGTCACCGCGCGGCGGCCCGAAGGGCTGAGCGCGGTGGTGGCCTCGACCCCGAGTGGCGCGCCCCGTAGGTGAACGAGCCGTGGAGAGGGGTGCGGGAACGTGCACAGGGGGTGCTGCCGCCGCCGTCCGGGCGGCGGCACCCTTCGTTCATATTCTGAGACTCCCGTCCCACCCACTTGACACGTGGTGTGTGCCGGAGGGAGGGTCAGTGCCATGCGCACCCGAATTCTCGTACTTGGACAGCGCGTCGGCTGAGCTGGGGCCCACCGGAGGACGATCCGGAATCCCCAGCGACCTCACCGGCGCGCTCCCCTCGCTTGCCTTGCGGCACGAGGGGTTTTTTGTTGCACGAGTGCCTTTCGTGCAGCGCTCGAACTCCGCCCGAACCTCGCAAAAACCCTCAGCATCGAGAAGAGAATGCCGATGACCGAGCAGGCCACCGGGGCCCACCATCCGCAGCCGCGGCCCCGTTCCGGAGGACACCACTCCGCCACCGTCGAGCACGTGACGGGTGCGCAGTCCCTCATCCGCTCCCTCGAGGAGGTCGGCGCGGACACGGTGTTCGGCATTCCCGGCGGTGCGATCCTCCCGGCGTACGACCCGCTGATGGACTCCACCCGGGTGCGGCACGTCCTGGTCCGTCACGAGCAGGGCGCGGGGCACGCGGCCACGGGATACGCGCAGGCCACCGGCAAGGTCGGCGTCTGCATGGCCACCTCGGGGCCGGGCGCCACGAACCTGGTGACGCCGATCGCCGACGCGCACATGGACTCGGTCCCGCTGGTCGCGATCACCGGCCAGGTCGCCTCGAAGGCGATCGGCACGGACGCCTTCCAGGAGGCGGACATCGTCGGCATCACCATGCCGATCACCAAGCACAACTTCCTCGTCACCAAGGCCGAGGACATCCCGCGGGTCATCGCGCAGGCGTTCCACATCGCCTCCACCGGCCGCCCGGGCCCGGTCCTGGTCGACATCTCCAAGGACGCCCTGCAGGCGCGGACCACGTTCTCGTGGCCGCCGGTGATGGACCTGCCCGGCTACCGCCCGGTGACCAAGCCGCACGCCAAGCAGATCCGCGAGGCGGCCAAGCTGATCACCGCCGCCCGCAAGCCCGTCCTCTACGTCGGCGGCGGCGTCCTCAAGGCACAGGCCACCGCCGAGCTGAAGGTCCTCGCCGAACTCACCGGAGCGCCCGTCACCACCACCCTGATGGCGCTCGGCGCGTTCCCCGACAGCCACCCGCTGCACGTGGGAATGCCGGGCATGCACGGTGCGGTCACCGCCGTCACCGCGCTGCAGAAGGCCGACCTGATCGTCGCCCTCGGAGCCCGCTTCGACGACCGCGTCACCGGCAAGCTGGACAGCTTCGCCCCCTACGCCAAGATCGTCCACGCCGACATCGACCCGGCCGAGATCGGCAAGAACCGCGCCGCCGACGTGCCGATCGTCGGTGACGCCCGCGAGGTCATCGCCGACCTGGTCCAGGCCGTGCAGAAGGAGCACAGCGAGGGCCACAAGGGCGACTACACCGCCTGGTGGAGCGACCTCAGCCGCTGGCGCGACACCTACCCGCTCGGCTACGACCAGCCCGAGGACGGCTCGCTCTCCCCGCAGGCGGTCATCGAGCGCATCGGGCAGCTCGCCCCGGAGGGCACGATCTTCGCGGCGGGCGTCGGCCAGCACCAGATGTGGTCCGCGCACTTCATCCAGTACGACAAGCCCGCCACCTGGCTGAACTCCGGCGGCGCCGGGACGATGGGCTACGCGGTCCCGGCCGCCATGGGTGCCAAGGCCGGCCGGCCGGAGCAGGCAGTCTGGGCGATCGACGGCGACGGCTGCTTCCAGATGACCAATCAGGAACTGACCACCTGCGCCCTCAACAACATCCCGATCAAGGTCGCCATCATCAACAACGGCGCTCTCGGGATGGTCCGCCAGTGGCAGACCCTCTTCTACAACCAGCGCTACAGCAACACCGTGCTGCACAGCGGCCCCGACGACGTCAACCCGCAGGCCAAGGGCACGCGGGTGCCGGACTTCGTGAAGCTGTCCGAGGCGATGGGCTGTGTGGGCCTGCGCTGCGAGCGCCCGGAGGACCTGGACAAGGTCATCGCGGAGGCGAACTCCATCAACGACCGGCCCGTCGTCGTGGACTTCATCGTCCACGAGGACGCGATGGTGTGGCCGATGGTCGCCGCCGGCACCTCCAACGACGAGATCCTGGCCGCCCGGGACGTCCGCCCCGACTTCGGCGACAACGAAGACGACTGAGCGAGAGAGACCTAGAGATCATGTCCAAGCACACGCTCTCCGTCCTGGTGGAGAACACGCCGGGCATCCTCGCCCGGATCGCCGCCCTGTTCTCCCGCCGAGGCTTCAACATCGACTCGCTCGCGGTCGGTGTCACGGAGCACCCCGACATCTCCCGCATCACCATCGTGGTGGGCGTCGAGGACCTGCCGCTCGAGCAGGTCACCAAGCAGCTCAACAAGCTCGTCAACGTGCTGAAGATCGTGGAGCTGGAGCCCGGCCAGGCGGTTCAGCGCGAACTCGTTCTGGTGAAGGTGCGCGCCGACAACGAGACCCGCTCCCAGATCGTGGAGATCGTCCAGTTGTTCCGCGCCAAGACGGTCGACGTCTCCCCGGAGGCCGTCACCATCGAGGCCACCGGTTCCGGCGAGAAGCTGTCCGCCATGCTCAAGATGCTGGAGCCGTACGGCATCAAGGAGCTGGTGCAGTCCGGCACGATCGCGATCGGCCGCGGCGCCCGCTCGATCACGGACCGCTCGCTGCGCGCTCTGGACCGATCCGCGTAAGGCTGGAGACGGGCGGTCGGCGCATCGCCGGTCGCCCGTATGCCGAGACCCCCGAACTTCCCTTCCCCTCACCGGCATACGGTGGGACGCACCATCTGCACACCAAGGAGAGAACCCAAAGTGGCCGAGCTGTTCTACGACGCTGACGCCGACCTGTCCATCATCCAGGGCCGCAAGGTCGCGGTCATCGGCTACGGCAGCCAGGGCCACGCCCACGCGCTGTCGCTGCGTGACTCCGGTGTGGACGTGCGGGTCGGCCTGCACGAGGGCTCGAAGTCCAAGGCCAAGGCCGAAGAGCAGGGCCTGCGCGTGGTGACCCCGGCCGAGGCCGCCACCGAGGCCGACGTGATCATGATCCTGGTCCCGGACCCGATCCAGGCCCAGGTCTACGAGGAGTCCATCGCCCCGCACCTGAACGACGGCGACGCCCTCTTCTTCGGTCACGGCCTCAACATCCGGTTCGGCTTCATCAAGCCCCCGGCCGGTGTGGACGTCTGCATGGTCGCCCCGAAGGGCCCGGGCCACCTGGTGCGCCGCCAGTACGAGGAGGGCCGCGGTGTGCCGTGCATCGCCGCCGTCGAGCAGGACGCCTCCGGCAACGCCTTCGCGCTCGCCCTGTCGTACGCCAAGGGCATCGGCGGCACCCGCGCCGGTGTCATCAAGACGACCTTCACCGAGGAGACCGAGACCGACCTGTTCGGTGAGCAGGCCGTTCTGTGCGGTGGCACCGCCGCGCTGGTCAAGGCGGGCTTCGAGACCCTGACCGAGGCCGGCTACCAGCCGGAGATCGCCTACTTCGAGTGCCTGCACGAGCTGAAGCTGATCGTGGACCTCATGTACGAGGGCGGCCTGGAGAAGATGCGCTGGTCCATCTCCGAGACCGCCGAGTGGGGCGACTACGTCACCGGCCCGCGCATCATCACCGACGCCACCAAGGCCGAGATGAAGAAGGTTCTCGCCGAGATCCAGGACGGCACCTTCGCCCAGGCCTGGATGGACGAGTACCACGGCGGTCTGAAGAAGTACAACGAGTACAAGCAGCAGGACTCCGAGCACCTGCTGGAGACCACCGGCAAGCAGCTGCGCAAGCTGATGAGCTGGGTGAACGAGGAGGCGTAAGCCTCGTGACAGGGGCCGGGGCGTACCGCTCCGGCCCCTGTTGTCCACCCCGTCCAGCCCCGGACGGGTGATCCTTCCGCGGAGGCGTATTACGGCCACCGCCACGCCACTAGACTGCTGCACAACACGCGTCAGGCCCACAGCGTCGTGCGTCTTCCGCGGCTAGCCCCTCCACCGCCTGCGGCCGTCGGGACGGCCGTCCGCATTGGACTTGTGAGGACTCACGTGAGCTCGAAACCCGTCGTACTCATCGCTGAAGAGCTGTCGCCCGCGACCGTCGACGCGCTCGGCCCGGACTTCGAGATCCGGCACGCCAACGGAGCCGATCGTGCGGAACTGCTCCCCGCCATCGCCGACGTCGACGCGATCCTGATCCGCTCCGCCACCAAGGTCGACGCGGAGGCCATCGCCGCCGCCAAGAAGCTGAAGGTCGTCGCGCGCGCCGGCGTCGGCCTGGACAACGTCGACGTCTCCGCCGCCACCAAGGCCGGCGTGATGGTCGTCAACGCCCCGACCTCCAACATCGTGACCGCCGCCGAGCTGGCCTGCGGTCTCATCCTCGCCACCGCCCGCAACATCCCGCAGGCCAACGCCGCGCTGAAGAACGGCGAGTGGAAGCGCAGCAAGTACACGGGCGTCGAGCTGGCCGAGAAGACGCTCGGCGTGGTGGGCCTGGGCCGCATCGGCGCCCTCGTCGCGCAGCGCATGTCCGCCTTCGGCATGAAGGTCGTCGCGTACGACCCCTACGTGCAGCCCGCGCGGGCCGCGCAGATGGGCGTCAAGGTGCTGTCCCTGGACGAGCTGCTCGAGGTCTCCGACTTCATCACCGTCCACCTCCCCAAGACCCCCGAGACCCTCGGCCTCATCGGCGACGAGGCGCTGCGCAAGGTCAAGCCCAGCGTGCGCGTCGTCAACGCGGCCCGGGGCGGCATCGTCGACGAGGCGGCGCTGTACGCGGCGCTCAAGGAGGGCCGGGTCGCCGGCGCCGGCCTCGACGTGTACGCCAAGGAGCCCTGCACCGACTCCCCGCTGTTCGAGCTGGACCAGGTCGTGTGCACCCCGCACCTCGGCGCCTCCACCGACGAGGCCCAGGAGAAGGCGGGCATCGCCGTCGCCAAGTCCGTCCGCCTGGCGCTCGCCGGTGAGCTGGTACCGGACGCGGTGAACGTCCAGGGCGGTGTCATCGCCGAGGACGTCAAGCCCGGTCTGCCGCTCGCCGAGCGCCTCGGCCGCATCTTCACCGCGCTCGCCGGCGAGGTCGCGGTCCGCCTCGACGTCGAGGTCTACGGCGAGATCACCCAGCACGACGTGAAGGTGCTGGAGTTGTCCGCGCTCAAGGGTGTCTTCGAGGACGTCGTCGCCGAGACCGTGTCGTACGTCAACGCCCCGCTGTTCGCGCAGGAGCGCGGCGTGGAGGTCCGCCTGACCACCAGCTCGGAGTCGGCCGAGCACCGCAACGTGGTGACCGTGCGCGGCACGCTGGGCACCGGCGAGGAGGTGTCGGTCTCCGGCACGCTGGCCGGTCCCAAGCACGTCCAGAAGATCGTGGCGGTCGGGGACTACGACGTCGACCTCGCGCTCGCCGACCACATGGTCGTCCTGCGCTACGAGGACCGTCCGGGTGTCGTGGGCACCGTCGGCCGCATCCTCGGCGAGGCGGGCGTCAACATCGCCGGCATGCAGGTCGCCCGCGCGACGGTCGGTGGTGAGGCGCTGGCGGTCCTGACCGTGGACGACACGGTCTCCACCGGTGTGCTGGCCGAGGTGGCTTCGGAGATCGGGGCCACGTCGGCCCGCTCGGTGAACCTGGTGTGACCCACTCGCCGGTGTGACCCACTGGCACCGAGACGACGGACGGGCCGAGGGAGACCTCGGCCCGTCCGTCGTTGTTCACCGCCCTACTTACCGCCCTCACCGGGCTCGATCCTCCGCAGCGTGACCGCCGCTCCCACCGCCGACAGCGCGAGCAGCACGGCCCCGGCGATCATCGCCCCCTGCATGCCGCCGGTGAAGGAGTGCCGGGCCGCGTCGAGCAGCGTCTCACCGGTGCGGCCGGGCAGCCGGCCGGCCGTGGCGAGGGCACCGCCCAGGGTCTCGCGGGCCTGGTCCGGGGCGGTCGCCGGCATCTCGTGGCGGTAGACGGCCGTGCCGATGGAGCCGAGGACCGCCATGCCGAGCGCGCCCCCGAACTCGCTGCTGGTCTCCAGCAGCGAGGAGGCCGTGCCCGAGCGCTCCGCCGGGGCGCTGCTCATGGCGAGGTCGGTCAGCTGCGACATGATGGCGACCGCCCCGCAGGCCAGGACGCCGGTCCCGGCCAGGACCAGGCACAGGGAGTCGGTGCCCGCCCCCGCCATGAGCCCGTAACCGGCCGCCATGACCGCGAAGCCGCCCGCGACGACGTACCCGCGGTTGACGCCCCGCTGGACGAGCTGCGTGGTGACCGGACCGGCGGCGCCGATGAACACCGAGGGCAGCAGGCTCCACAGTGCGGCCGAGAGCGGGCTCTTGCCGAGGACCGACTGCAGGTACTGCGTGGTGAAGACGGCCGAGCCCATCACGCCGAGGGCGGCGACGAGGTTGAGGACCAGCGCCGGGGCGAAGCCGCGGCCCTTCAGCAGGGCCGGCGGGATCAGCGGGGAGCCGGTGGTGCGCTGGCGGTGGACGAACAGCGCCGCGAAGAGCAGGCCGACGGTGACCGAGACGACGTACTGCGGGTGCCAGCCCTCGGAGGGGATCTCCTTCAGGCCGTAGACGACGGGGAGCACGGCGGCCATCGACAACGGCACGCTCGGCCAGTCGAAGCGGCCGGGCCCGGGGTTCTTCGACTCCGGCAGCAGCACCGGGCCGAGGACCAGCAGCAGCGCCATCGCCGGCAGGTTGACCAGGAAGACCGACCCCCACCAGAAGTGCTCGACGAGGATGCCGCTCATCACCGAACCGAGGGCGATGCCGCCGGTCATCACGCCGGACCACAGCCCGATCGCCTTGGCCCGCTGGGTGGGGTCGGTGAACATCGTGCGCAGCATGGCCATGGTGGACGGCATCAGGGTGGCGCCGCCGACGCCGAGGACCGCGCGGGCGGCTATCAGGGTCTCGGCGCTGTCGGCGTAGGCCGCGAGGAGCGAGGCGGCGCCGAAGGCCGCGGCTCCCAGGAGAAGGAGTCTGCGGCGGCCGATGCGGTCGCCGAGGGAGCCCATCGTCATCAGCAGACCGGCCAGGACGAAGCCGTAGATGTCGAAGATCCACAGTTGCTGGGTGCCGGTCGGGTGCAGGTCAGCGCCGATCGCGGGGGTCGCGAAGTACAGGACGGAGACGTCCATCGAGACCAGCAGCAGCGGCAGCATCAGCACGCCGAGAGCGGTCCACTCGCGGGCTCCGGCACGGGTGGGCGAGGGCGGGGGCGAGATCGGGATGGTGCTGGTCGCGTTCGTCATGCCGAGGAATGTACGCGTGTCTTATACGCTTGTCTAGAACATTCGTTTAAGACGTACGTCTAATACGTGCGTCTGATCCCGGGAGTAGGGTGACGGGCATGGGACACCGTGAGGATCTGCTCGAGGGCGCCAAGAGGTGCCTGCTGGAGAAGGGCTTCGCGCGCACGACCGCGCGGGACGTCGTCAAGGAGTCGGGGACCAACCTCGCCTCGATCGGCTATCACTACGGCTCCAAGGACGCGTTGCTCGCGCAGGCCTACGTGTCCCTGGTCGAGGGCATGTCGGAGGCGTTCACCGGCGAGGCGAACGCCGGGCTCACCGCCGCGCCGGGTTCCCTCGAACGCTTTCAGGAGATGTGGTCCAACATCATCGCCACCATGCGGGAGCCGGGTTCGTTCTGGCGGCTCAGCGCGGAGATCGTGGCCGTGGGCGACCAGCTCCCCGAGGCGCGCGACCATCTCGCGAAGGCGCAGCGGGAGGGCTCACGCGCGTTCGTCGCCCTCATGGCGGACGTGTCGGAGGACGAGGTCACGGAGGACGCCGTGGACACCCTCGGCGCCTTCTACACCGTCATGATGTCGGGGCTGATCTCCCAGTGGTCCTTCGCGCCGGGGACCGCGCCCGGGGCCGAGCAGCTCACGGAGGGCCTGCGCAGGCTGATCCAGGGCGCCGCGAAGAGCTGACCCGACCGTCCGGCCGCTTTCCGCGACCGGCCGGCCGGAGCAGGTCACAGGCGGGCTCGCTTCAGCGCCATGTGCAGCAGCAGCCGGTCCTCTCCGTCGTCCAGGTCCAGGCCGGTCAGCTGCTCCACCCGGGACAGGCGGTAGTACAGCGTCTGGCGGTGGACGCCCAGCTCGGCGGCGGTGCGGCCGGCCTGCCCGGCGCAGTCCAGGTAGACCTCGGCGGTGCGGGCCAGCTCGCGGTGGGCGGGGGAGAGGAGCGGACCGACCGCGGGATCGTGGGCGGCCTGCGGCGGCAGCGCGGCCAGCAGCCGGTACGGCCCGATGCGCGCCCACTCGGCGACCGGCCCGAACCGCGGCTCGGCCAGCGCGGCCCGCGCCGCCGCGCAGGCCTCCTGCCAGACCGCGCCCAGCTCGGCGAGACCGGTGCGGGGCTCGCCCACCCCGGCGGCGTGCGGGGCGGACCCGGCGGCACCGGGGAATCCCGCGGCGCCAGAGGACCTCGCGGTGACGGCCGCGGCCGCGGCCGCCCGGGCCCCGGCACCGCGCGCCCCGGGCCCCGGCGCCGCCTCCGCCTCCTTCAGTAGCCGGGCCGCAGCCGCCAGGGCCGGCGCGCCCACGTCCGCCGAGCGCAGCCGCACCAGCACCGCCAGGCTCTGGGCCGTCGCACCCCACGGAACGGTGCACAGGGCCGCGGCGTGCGGAACCGTGCGCGGCGAGGGGGCGTCGTCGGGGTCGGCCGCGGGCCACGGGGCCACGCAGACCAGGGTGTGCGGGCCGTCCGCGCGGGGCCCGAGGGCGGTGCGCAGCTCGGCCACCGCCATGTCCCGCTGCCAGCCGCCCTCCGCGGTGAGCACCGCCCGCAGCTCCCGGCTCAGCCCGGCCCCCGCCTGCGCCTCGTCGGCGAGCAGCGCGCCGATCCGGCCCGTCACCTGCATGGCGGCGGCCAGCTGCGCGTCCGTCGGCCCCGGATCCCCGTCCAGCAGCCAGACGTAGCCGAGCACGACCCCCCGGTGGCGCACCGGCAGGCAGACCCGTCCGCGGTACACCCCCGCCTCGGTGCTCGGGGGGATCCGGACCGGCCCTGCCGCGCGGGTGATGCCGAAGCCCTCGAACCACGTCCGCACCGCCGCGGTGGAGCGCCGGGACAGGATCGAGCGGGTGCGCACGGGGTCCAGGGCGGAGGGGTCGAGGTCGCCCTCGCTGTCGTACGCGCCGAAGGCGATCAGCTCGAAGTCCCGGTTCTCCAGGGTCGCCGGGGCGCCCAGCAGCTCGGAGATCTCGTCCACGAGCTCCTGGTAGTCACCCTTGTAAGCGGCCGTCACTCGGGCATTCTCCCGCATTTGCGGCCGCCTTCATACATCTGTCTGAGATCCAGGGCACGGATGCGTGACAGCTGTCGATGGCTCACGATCGAAGAGATCCCTAGGTTTCACGGTGGTTCTCCGTGCCGTACCCGAATCGTCGGGTGGCGGCCTCGTATGGGTTGGTATGTGGAGGTGCCCCGTGCTGGGTCCCGTGATTCTCGCCGCGTCGCGCAGCGACCGGATGCGACGCCTGATCTCGGCGGCCCCGGTGACCAAACAGGTGGTCGACCGCTTCATACCCGGTGAGACCGTGGCCGACATCGTCCCGATCGTCGAGGAGCTGACGGCCAAGGGCCTGGAGCTGACGATGGACGTCGTCGGCGAGGACATCACCACCCCCGAACAGGCCGGTGCCGCCCGGGACGCCTATCTGGCGCTGATCGACCGGCTGCGTGACCTCGGTCTGGGCGAGCGGGTCGAGATGTCCGTCAAGCTCTCCATGTTCGGGCAGGCCCTCGACGGCGGCCACGAACTGGCGCTCGCGAACGTCCGTCCGGTCGTCGAGGCCGCGGCGGCCATCGGTACGACGGTCACCCTGGACGCCGAGGACCACACCACCCTGGACTCGATGTTCGCCATCCACGAGGAGCTGCGGAAGGACTTCCCGCAGACCGGCTGTGTCATCCAGGCCTACCTCTTCCGCACCGAGGCCGACGCCCGCCGCCTGGCGGAGTCCGGCAGCCGGGTGCGGCTGGTGAAGGGCGCCTACAAGGAGCCCGCCGAGGTCGCCTACCAGCAGAAGCACGAGATCGACAAGGCGTACGTCCGCATCCTCAGGACGCTGATGGAGGGCGAGGGCTACCCGATGATCGGGTCCCACGACCCGCGCCTGATCGCGATCGCCCAGGAGCTGGCCCACAAGGCCGGCCGTAAGCTCGACGAGTACGAGTTCCAGATGCTGTACGGCATCCGCGGTGACGAGCACCTGCGGCTGGCCGCCGAGGGCCACCGTATGCGCGTCTACACCGCCTACGGCACCGACTGGTACGGCTACTTCATGCGCCGTCTCGCCGAGAAGCCGGCCAACCTCCGGTTCTTCGTCCGCAGCATGATCAGCAAGGGCTGAGCCCGAACACCCGCTCACGTACAAGGAGTTACGGATCTCATGGACGCTGTGACCCAGGTCCCCACCCCCGTCAACGAGCCGGTGCACGGCTACGCCCCCGGCTCGCCCGAGCGCGCCCGCCTGGAGGTCAAGCTCAAGGAGCTGGCCGAGAACCCGATCGACCTGCCGATGACCATCGGCGGCGAGAAGCGCATGGGCGGCGGCGAGACCTTCCAGGTCGTCCAGCCGCACAATCACAAGGCCGTCATCGGCACGCTCCGCAACGCCACCCGGCAGGACGCGCAGGACGCCGTCGACGCGGCCCTCGCCGCCGCGCCGGCCTGGCGCGCGATGGCCTTCGACGACCGCGCCGCGATCATCCTGCGCGCCGCCGAGCTGCTGGCCGGCCCGTGGCGCGAGACGATCGCCGCCTCCACCATGCTCGGCCAGTCGAAGACCGCCCAGCAGGCGGAGATCGACAGCCCCTGCGAGCTGGTCGACTTCTGGCGCTTCAACGTCCACTACGCCCGCCAGATCCTCGCCGAGCAGCCCCC
This sequence comes from Streptomyces sp. NPDC048514, assembly GCF_043199955.1. NCBI lineage: Bacteria > Bacillati > Actinomycetota > Actinomycetes > Kitasatosporales > Streptomycetaceae > Streptomyces > Streptomyces sp. NPDC048514. The sequence goes on from NZ_JBICWT010000006.1 coordinate 228,105, forward strand.
GGCGAACTCCCCGGGCGTCTGGAACCGTCTGGACCACCGCCCGCTCGAGGGCTTCGTCTACGCGATCACGCCGTTCAACTTCAGCGCGATCGCCGCGAACCTGCCCACCGCCCCGGCCCTGATGGGCAACGTGGTCGTGTGGAAGCCGTCCCCGACCCAGACCCACGCCGCCGTGCTGCTCATGCAGCTGCTGGAGGAGGCCGGTCTGCCCAAGGGCGTCATCAACCTCGTCACCGGCGACGGCATCGAGGTCTCCGAGGTGGCCCTGGCCCACCGCGACCTCGCGGGCATCCACTTCACCGGTTCGACCAAGACCTTCCAGTACCTGTGGAAGACGGTCGGCAACAACATCGAGAAGTACCGCGCCTACCCGCGTCTGGTCGGCGAGACCGGCGGCAAGGACTTCCTGGTCGCCCACCCGAGCGCCGACCGCGCCATCCTCAAGACCGCCCTCACCCGTGGCGCCTTCGAGTACCAGGGCCAGAAGTGCAGCGCGACCTCCCGCGCCTACATCCCGGCCTCCATCTGGAACTCCGGGTTCAAGGAGGAGTTCGCGGCCGAGGTCGACTACCTGACCATGGGTGACGTCACCGACCTGTCGAACTTCGTCGGCGCCGTGATCGACGAGCGTGCCTTCGCCAAGAACAAGGCCGCCATCGATCGCGCCAAGGAGGACCCGACCTGCACGATCGTGGCCGGCGGTTCCTACGACGACTCGGTCGGCTACTTCGTCCGCCCGACCGTCATCGAGTCCACCGACCCGGAGAACGAGGTCTTCCGCACCGAGTACTTCGGCCCGATCCTCGGCGTGTACGTCTACGAGGACGACAAGTACGACGAGATGCTGACCCAGATGGAATCGGTGTCGGACTACGCCCTCACCGGTTCGGTCGTCTCCAACGACCGTGCCGCGGCCGCGTACACGATGGAGAAGCTCCGCTTCGCCGCGGGCAACTTCTACATCAACGACAAGTCGACCGGCGCCGTCGTCGGCCAGCAGCCCTTCGGCGGCGGCCGCGCCTCCGGCACCAACGACAAGGCCGGTGCCCCCCAGAACCTCCTGCGCTGGACGCTGACCCGCGCCATCAAGGAGACCCTGGTCCCGCCGACCGACTACGCGTACCCGCACATGGGCTGATCGCTCCCTCACCGGCCGACGGGCCGGGAAGCCTGACCTCTCGGGGCAGGCTTCCCGGCCCGTCGCCGTTCTCCGGGCTCGCCGGCGCCCCCGACACCGCCCGGGAACCGGTCCTCGACCGGCGGGCCGGCGACGCCGCCTGACGCGGTCTCGTCAGGGGGACGTCGATCCGCGCCCTGCGCTCCCTCGGCCGGACCACCCCCGAACGCACGAAGACGCAGCTCAGCGCCGTGTGACCGGTCCCGCCGTCTCAGATAGTAGGAAGTCCGAGTAATTGTGCAGACAGACGCGGCCGGCTCACTTAGCTTTGAAGTAGCCGAACGTCTCGCTCGATCCAGCGAACGGCGATCGTGAGCCGGGCCCCGTGCAGGCAACCCCTGCGGCCGCCGCTCCCCGCCACTTCCGGCGTCTCGCAACCCCCAGTGCCGTACTCCACGTTTGCCGAAGGAGTCGATTTCCATGGCCGAGACGACCGTCCGCCGCCGAGTCCGCCACGTGTCCCACACGAGCGATTCCGACCGTAAGAACGCCGCCGACGCCCTCCAGCGTGCCCTCGACCGCCGGGACAACGGCGGCGAGACCGGCCACTGACCGGTCCCTGTCCCTGACCGGCCCTCACCGGCCGGGCCGCGCGAGACGCGGCGGGGTCCTCATCCACCCCGCCGTACCTCGAACCGGTCGGTCCACCCCTCCCACGTACGGGTGAACACGGGACGGCCGGCCGGCACCGGGACACGACACGATGTCCGCATGGCGGACAGGCCATGTCATCCCCTGGGACGAGGAGTAGGGTGCCCGGCATGTCTCGCAGCATCAATCTCGCAGTGATCCCCGGTGACGGCATCGGCCAGGAGGTCGTGGCCGAGGGTCTCAAGGTCCTCTCCGCCGTCCTGCCGCAGGATGTGAAGCTGGAGACCGCGGAGTACGACTTCGGCGCCCGGCGCTACCACGCCACCGGTGAGACCCTCACCGACGCCGACCTCGACGCACTGAAGCAGCACGACGCCATCCTGCTCGGCGCGATCGGCGACCCGTCGGTGCCGTCCGGCGTCCTGGAGCGCGGCTTCCTGCTGCGGCTCCGCTTCGCCTTCGACCACCACGTCAACCTGCGGCCGTCGAAGCTGCTCCCGGGCGTCGCCACCCCGCTGGCGGGCCAGCCGGAGATCGACTTCGTCGTCGTCCGCGAAGGCACCGAGGGCCCGTACACGGGCAACGGCGGCACCATCCGCAAGGGCACCGAGCACGAGGTCGCCACCGAGGTCTCCGTCAACACGGCCTACGGAGTCGAGCGCGTGGTCCGCGACGCCTTCGCCCGCGCCCAGGCCCGCCCGCGCAAGAAGCTCACGCTGGTCCACAAGAACAACGTGCTGACCTTCGCCGGGCACCTGTGGACGAACGTCTTCAACCGGGTGGCCGAGGAGTTCCCCGAGGTCACGACCGACTACATCCACGTCGACGCGGCGACGATCTACCTCGTCACCGACCCGGCCCGGTTCGACGTCATCGTCACCGACAACCTCTTCGGCGACATCATCACCGACCTCGCCGCGGCCGTCTCCGGCGGCATCGGCGTGGCCGCCTCCGGCAACATCGACCCCACCCGCGTGTTCCCGTCGATGTTCGAGCCGGTCCACGGCTCGGCCCCGGACATCGCCGGACAGGGCAAGGCCGACCCGACCGCGACGGTCCTGTCCGTCGCCCTGCTGCTGCGCCACCTCGGTTACGAAGCGGAGGCCGAGCGCATCGACGCTGCGGTCACCGCCGACCTGACCGAGCGTTCCGCGCTCGGGGCGCGCGGCACCGCGCGGATCGGCGACGCGCTCGCCGCCCGGGTAGCCGGCTGACCCGGCGCTCCGTCAGCACAAGCCGCCGGGTCACCACACCCGGCGGCTTCCTCGTGTCCCCGCCGGGTGCCACCATCGACCCCTGGACCGCACTCACCCCCGTTCCGTCCGCTCCGGGCGCCGCGCGATAATCGAACGCGGAGCCGCGGTATGAGGGAAAGCTCGGACGTCCTAGCACTGACGACTGGCAGTATGGGCGTGAGCGCGGCCCGTCACTACGACCGGTGAAGGACAACCACTCATGACGACGCCCACGATCGAGCTCAAGCCCTCCGCCCATCCGCTCGCCGCCGCGGAGCGCGAGGCGATCCTGGCCAACCCCGGATTCGGCCGCCACTTCACCGACCACATGGTGACGATCAAGTGGACCGAGGGCCGCGGCTGGCACGACGCGCAGCTCGTTCCGTACGGCCCGATCTCGCTCGACCCCTCCACTCACGTCCTGCACTACGGGCAGGAGATCTTCGAGGGCCTGAAGGCCTACCGGCAGCCCGACGGCTCGGTCGCGCTCTTCCGGCCCGAGGCCAACGCCCGCCGCTTCCGCAACTCCGCCCGCCGCATGGCCATGGCCGAGCTGCCCGAGGAGCTGTTCATCGCGGCCCTGGACGCGCTGCTCACCCAGGACGCCGACTGGGTCCCGGCGCACGGCGGCGAGGCGTCCCTCTACCTGCGTCCGTTCATGTTCGCGACGGAGGCCGCGCTGGGCGTGCACCCGGCGAACGAGTACCTGTTCATGCTGATCGCCTCCCCGTCCGGCGCCTACTTCGCCGGCGGCGTGAAGCCGGTCACCATCTGGGTCTCGGAGGACCACGTCCGTGCCGTCCCGGGCGGCACCGGCGACGCGAAGACGGGCGGCAACTACGCGGCCTCCCTCCTCCCGCAGGCCGAGGCCGCGGCGCACGGCTGCGACCAGGTCGTCTACCTCGACGCGGTCACCCGGACCAAGGTCGAGGAGAGCGGCAGCATGAACGTCGCCTTCGTCTACGGCGACCGGATCGTCACCCCGTCGCTCACCGGCTCCATCCTGGAGGGCATCACCCGCGACTCCCTCCTCCAGGTCGCCCGTGACCTCGGCTACACCGCCGAGGAAGGCACGATCACCCTGGAGCAGTGGCGGAAGGACGCCGCCTCCGGTGCCCTCACCGAGGTCTTCGCCTGCGGCACCGCCGCCGTGGTCACCCCGATCGGTCACGTCAAGACCAGGACGGACGGCTGGAGCCACGGCGACGGCACTACAGGCCCGGTCACCGGCCGGCTGCGCGAGGCCCTGCTCGGGCTCCAGCGCGGCATGACCGAGGACAAGCACGGCTGGATGCACAAGATCGGCTAACGCTCGCCCGACATGCTCAGGGCCGCCCCGGACTCGTCGAGGTCCGCGGCGGCCCTGGTGCGTTCCGGGCGGGGCGTCAGCAGCAGGTACACGGCGCCGCCCACGAACCCCGACAGCAGGAAGCTGCAGTCCACCCCGCCGGTCAGCGTCAGCAGCGGGCCCTCGTACGACGGCAGGGACACCGCCAGCAGCCCGACCAGCGCGCCGGCCGCCCAGGATGCGGTGGCCGGCACGTTCCAGCCGCCCCGGTACCAGTAGACCCCGCCCCGGGAACGGCGGTTGAAGACCTGCAGGGCGTCGGCGTCGTACACACCGCGGCAGCGGACGAAGCCGATGAGTGTGATCACCGCCCAGGGGGTGCCGAGGGCGGTGAGGAGCAGGACGAAGGAGGTCATCGCGGACTGCGCGTTCCAGGCGTAGTGGCCGGCGAAGACGCAGGCCGTGGCGACGACGGCGACCGTCGAGGTGGCGCGGGCCCGGGACGCCCTGGGCAGGATCGCGTCCAGGTCCAGGCCCATGGAGTACAGCATCAGGCCCGCGTTGCCGACCGATCCGGCGGAGGCCGACAGCAGCAGCGGCACCAGGTACCAGGCGGGGGAGGCCGTTACCAGCGGGCCCGCGTAGTCGGCCGCGGCGCCGGCCGCGTAGGCGGTGAAGGTGCCGAACAGCTGCGGCACCAGCAGCCCGAGGATCAGGCCCAGCCAGGTCGCGTGCAGGACCCTGCGGCCGGCATGGCGGGCGGGGGAGATGTAGCGGGTGTAGTCGCCGAGCAGCGTGATGAAGGCGATCGGCCCGGAGAGTCCCGCCGCCACCACGGCCAGGAACCAGGTCGGCCAGAAGGATCCCAGCAGATAGCCGCCCGCGCCCGGCAGCGCGGCGGTGGTGAAGTGCGGGGCGTAGGCGAGGACGCCGAGGGCCAGCAGGGCCGTCATGCCGACGGCCAGCACCCGGGACATGGCCAGCAGCACCCGGTAGCCGTAGACCGCGCCCGCGACCGTCGCCGCGGCGAGCACCCCGTAGACCAGGGCGTACGACAGCCCGTCCGCCGGTACCCCGAAGAGCCGGCCGAGGACCCCGAGCATCACGTCCCCGCCGATCCACACCGTCAGCGCGGTGTAGCCGAGCGCCAGCAGCAGGCCGACCACCGAGCCGACCAGCCGGCCCCGCACGCCGAACTGCGCGCCGGAGGAGGTGGACAGGTTGGTCGCGGTACGCAGCGAGACCAGCGCCAGCGGGGCAGTGAACAGCGTGCCGACCACGGTGCCCGCGACGACGGCGCTGACCGAGGCCCACCAGCCGAGCCCGAAGGACGGCGGCAGCCAGCCGAAGATGATCACTCCGAGACAGAGGTTGGAGCCGAGCAGGATCGAGACGAGGTCGCGCGGACCGCTGGTCCGCTCCTCGTCCGGGATGGTGTCGACTCCGCGCTGTTCTATCGGCATGGCTGGGTCTCCTTCGACGGCCGCCTGGGGTTCCGCACTCACTGAGCAGTGGTTTGAGCGACGTTCAATGTGACGTGACCAGTGGTCGTCGGTCAATGCTTCTGTTTCATGAATTCTGTGTTTAGAGTGATGTTCTAACTTGTGGAAGGCAAGGAGGTGCCGCGTCGTGAGACTGACCCCCACGGAACGTGACCGGCTGCTGCTCTTCGGAGCGGCCGAGCTGGCCCGGGCCCGCCGCGCGCGCGGTCTTCGGCTCAACGTGCCCGAGGCGACCGCGCTGATCGCGGACACGGTCTGCGAGGCCGCCCGGGACGGCAGGCGGCTGGCGGAGGCCATCGAGGCCGCCCGGTCGGTACTCGGCCCCGCGGACGTGCTGCCGGGCGTCGCCGACGTCGTCACCGAGGTGATGGTGGAGGCGGTCTTCGACGACGGCTCCCGGCTCGCGGTGGTCTCCGACCCCATCGGCGGCGGCCTCGGTGACGGCGCCCCGGGCGCGCTGCTGCCCGGCCCCCAGCACGCGGACCCCGAGCCGGTGGTCCGGATGCGCGTCACCAACACCGCCGCCGTGCCGGTCTCCGTGACCTCCCACTTCCACTTCTTCGAGGCCAACCCGCGCCTCGACTTCGACCGCCCGGGCGCCTACGGCATGCGGCTGTCCGTCCCCGCGGGCTCCTCGGTCCGGTTCGGCCCGGGGGAGAGCGAGGAGGTCGGGCTCGTGCCGATCGGCGGCGAGCGCGTCGCGATCGGCTTCGCCGGGCTGGTCGACGGGCCGCTGGACGGGCCCGGCGTGCGCGAAGAGGCCCTGCGCAGGGCAGCGGCCTGCGGATATCTCGGAGTCGCACCACAGGGTGCACCGGAAGGAGGCGAGGAACGATGAGCCGCTCGAAGGGACGCGAGGTCAGCCGGGCGATCCATGTCGACCCGCACGCCTACGCGGCCACCCACGGCCCCCGCGCCGGCGACCGCGTCCGCCTCGGCGACTCGGGCCTCACCGTCCGGGTCGAGTCCGACTCCCAGCGCTACGGCGACGAGTTCCTGGCCGGCTTCGGCAAGACCGCCCGTGACGGACTGCACCTGAAGGCCGCCGCCGTCCGCGAGACCTGTGACGTCGTGATCAGCAACGTCGTCGTGATCGACGTGGTGCAGGGGATCAGGAAGGTCTCCGTCGGCATCCGGGAAGGGCGCATCCACGCCATCGGACGCGCCGGCAACCCGGACACCCTCGACGGGGTGGACGTCGTCGTCGGCACCGGCACCTCCATCGTCTCCGGCGAGGGCCTGATCGCCACCGCCGGGGCCGTCGACACCCATGTGCACCTGCTGTCGCCGCGGATCATGGAGGCCTCCCTGGCGTCCGGCGTGACGACGATCATCGGGCAGGAGTTCGGGCCCGTCTGGGGCGTGGGCGTCAACTCCCCCTGGGCGCTGCGGCACGCCTTCAGCGCCTTCGACGCCTGGCCGGTCAACATCGGCTTCCTCGGCCGGGGTTCGTCCTCCTCGGACGCACCGCTGATCGAGGCGCTCGCCGAGGGAGGCGCCTCCGGCTTCAAGGTGCACGAGGACATGGGCGCGCACACCCGGGCGCTCGACACCGCCCTGCGGGTCGCCGAGGAGCACGACGTCCAGGTGGCCCTGCACAGCGACGGCCTGAACGAGTGCCTCTCCGTGGAGGACACCCTGCGCGTCCTCGAAGGCCGCACCATCCACGCCTTCCACATCGAGGGCTGCGGCGGCGGGCACGTGCCCAACGTGCTGAAGATGGCCGGCGTCCCGAACGTCATCGGCTCCTCCACCAACCCCACCCTGCCCTTCGGCCGGGACGCGGTCGCCGAGCACTACGGCATGATCGTCTCCGTCCACGACCTCAAGCCCGACCTGCCCGGCGACGCGGCCATGGCCCGCGACCGCATCCGCGCCGGCACCATGGGCGCCGAGGACGTGCTGCACGACCTGGGCGCGATCGGCATCACCTCCTCCGACGCCCAGGGCATGGGCCGCGCCGGGGAGACGGTCCGCCGCACCTTCGCCATGGCCGGCAAGATGAAGGCCGAACTGGGCCCCATGGAAGGCGACGGCGAGGGCGACGACAACGCCCGCGTGCTGCGCTACATGGCCAAGCTGACCATCAACCCGGCCATCGCGCACGGCCTCTCCCACGAGGTCGGCTCGATCGAGGTGGGCAAGCTCGCCGACATCGTGCTGTGGCGCCCGGAGTACTTCGGCGCCAAGCCGCAGCTCGTCCTGAAGTCCGGCTTCCCGGCGTACGGCGTGGTCGGTGACCCCAACGCGGCCACCGACACCTGCGAACCCCTGGTGCTGGGCCCGCAGTTCGGCTCCTACGGCGCCACGGCCGCGGACATCTCGGTGGCCTTCGTCGCCCAGGCGGCCGTCGACCAGGGTGACGACCGGATGCCCACCCGCCGGCGCCGGGTCGCCGTCCGCGGCACCCGCGGCATCGGCCCCGCCGACCTGCGGCTCAACGCCCGCGTCGGAGCGGTCGACGTCGACCAGCGCACCGGTCTGGTCACCCTCGACGGCGATCCGCTCGGCTCGGAGCCCGCCGACTCCGTCTCCCTCAACCGCCTCTACTTCCTCTGAACCCGCCAGGCAAGGACCTCCACAGATGACCACTCCCGCCGCCGACGGCTTCCGCATGCCCGCCGAGTGGACCCCGCACGAGCGCACCTGGATGGCGTGGCCGGGCCCCAACCCCACCTTCGACGACCCGGACGACCTCGCGCTCTCGCGCATCGCCTGGGCCTCGGTGGCCCGCGCGATCCTCCGCTTCGAACCGGTGACGGTCGTGTGCGGACCCGGCGAGTCGGCCGACGCCCAGGCGCTGCTCGGCCCGGGCGTCGACACCGTCGAGCGCGAGCTGGACGACGCCTGGATGCGGGACATCGGGCCCACCTTCCTGACCAACGGCAAGGGCGAACTGGGGGCGGTGGACTGGACGTTCAACGGCTGGGGCGCCCAGGACTGGGCCCGCTGGGAGCACGACTCCAAGATCGCCGCCTACGTCTCCGACCTCGCCGGCGCGAAGACGTACGCCTCGAAGCTGGTCAACGAGGGCGGCGCCATCCACGTCGACGGCGAGGGCACCGTCCTGCTCACCGAGACCGTGCAGCTCGGCCCCGAGCGCAACCCGCACTGGTCGAAGGAGGAGGTCGAGGCCGAGGTCCACGCCCACCTCGGCACCAGCAAGGCGATCTGGCTGCCGCGCGGCCTGACCGGCGACTACCCGCCCTACGGCTTCGGCACCCTCGGCCACGTCGACATCGTCGCCGCCTTCGCCCGTCCCGGTGTCGTCGTCGCGCACCACCAGCCGGACCCGGCCCACCCCGACCACGAGGTCGGCAAGGAGGTCATCGGCATCCTGAGGTCGGCGACCGACGCGCGCGGGCGGGCGCTGGAGGTCGTCGAGGTGCCCGCCCCGACCGTCCTGGAGGCCGACGGCCACTGGGCCGACTACTCCTACATCAACCACTACCTCTGCAACGGCGGCGTCGTGCTGTGCGGCTTCGACGACCCGCGCGACGAGATCGCCGCCGGGATCTTCCGCCGCCTCTTCCCCGAGCGCACGGTGACCCTGGTGGACGCACGTACGATCTTCGCGGGCGGCGGTGGCATCCACTGCATCACCCAGCAGCAGCCGAAGGTCTGAACACGGGAGTCACGGATGGCCGGTGCGCGGAAGAACGCGCCGCCGCGCGAGGAGGTCCTCGCCGCCGCCATGGAGATGATCGCCGAGCGCGGTCTGGAGAAGCTCACCATGGCGGCGCTCGGCCGCGAGGTCGGTATGAGCAGCGGCCATCTCCTCTACTACTTCCGCTCCAAGGACGAACTGCTGCTGCGCACCCTGGAGTGGAGCGAGGGCCGGCTCGGCGCCGAGCGCGGCCGGCTGCTGGCCGCGCGCGGAACGGCCCGGGAGCGCCTCGACGCCTACGTCGACCTGTACGTCCCCGACGGCCACCGCGACCCGCACTGGACGCTGTGGCTGGAGGTCTGGAACCGCTCGCAGAACGCGGCGGACGACGCCCGCGAACGGCAGGTCGCCATCGAGGGCGCCTGGCACCGGGACCTCGTCGCGCTGCTCGCCGAGGGCGTCTCGCGCGGCGAGTTCCGCCCGGTGGACGCCGACCGCTTCGCGGCGCGGCTGCGCGCGCTGCTCGACGGGTTCTCCATCCACGTCGCCATCGGGCTGCGCGGCACCGACCGTGCTCAGGTTCTGGCACATGTGCGGGAGTTCATCACCGACGCCCTCCTCGTCTGACCCGGTCCCGCCCCGAACCCTCACCGGGTGGAGGAATCGTCCACTCCGCCGCCGGGCAGGTACGGCCCATGGGACGAGAACACTGGAAGAAGATCTGGGTCGGCTCGGCGGGCAACATGGTCGAATGGTTCGACTGGTTCGTGTACGCGAGCTTCGCCACGTACTTCGCCGGTGCGTTCTTCCCGAGCGGCGATCCCACCGCCCAGCTGATGAACACCGCGGGCATCTTCGCCGTCGGGTTCTTCATGCGGCCCGTGGGCGGCTGGCTGCTGGGCAGGGTCGGCGACCGCAAGGGCCGTAAGGCGGCCCTGACCCTCACCGTCACGCTCATGTCGGCCTCGGCCGTCCTCATCGCCGTCGCCCCGACCTACGGGGCAGCCGGCTACGGCGGCGCGCTCGTCCTGCTCGTCGCCCGCCTGCTGCAGGGCCTGTCGGTGGGCGGCGAGTACGCGGCCAGCGCCACCTACCTCACCGAGGCCTCGGACCCCCGCAGCCGCGGCTTCGCCTCCAGCTTCCAGTACGTCTCCATGACCGCCGGCCAGATCGCCGGCCTCGGCCTGCAGATCGTCCTCCAGCGCACCATGTCCGACCACGCCCTGCACAGCTACGGGTGGCGCATCCCCTTCGTCGTCGGCGCGCTCGGCGCGGCCGTCATCTTCTACCTGCGCCGCAGCATGCTGGAGACCGAGGTCTACGAGCAGGACGCCTCGCACGCCGAGGAACGCGGCACCCTGCGCGCGCTGTGGCGGTACCGGCGGGAGGCGTTCCTGGTCGTCGCCCTCACCATGGGCGGCACGGTCGCCTACTACACCTACACGACCTACCTGACGAAGTACCTCTCCAACTCGGCGGGCCTGTCCAAGCAGACCGCGACGCTCGTCTCCTTCACCGCGCTGATCGTCTTCGCCTGCCTCCAGCCACTCGCCGGCCGGCTCTCCGACCGCATCGGCCGGCGCCCGCTGCTGATCACCTTCGCCGTCGGCTCCACCTTCCTCACGGTGCCGATCATGACCCTGCTCGGGCACGCGGACGGCTACTGGCCCGCCCTCGGCCTCGCCCTGCTCGCGCTGGTCGTGGTCACCGGCTACACCTCGATCAACGCCTGCGTGAAGGCCGAACTCTTCCCCACCGGCGTGCGCGCGCTCGGCGTCGCCCTGCCCTACGCCCTCGCCAACGCCCTCTTCGGCGGCACCGCGGAGTACGTCGCCCTGTGGTTCAGACACGCCGGCATCGAGTCCGGGTTCTACTGGTACGTGGCCGGCTGCGCCGCCGTCTCCCTCGTGGTGTACGCCACCATGCGCGAGACGAAGGACCTGGACCTGGGCCGGACGCGGGAGGCGGAGGGGTCCGGGGAGTCCAGTCTGACGACCGCATCCTGAGACGCCCGGTGAGCCGGGGGCGCGGCTGTGCCAGACTGCCCCCGTGCTCTCGTTCGCCATGATTATGGGCAGCAGGCGCGCCGGTCCGCAGTGACCACCTCGTACGACCAGGTGCGGGTGGCCACCGTCGTCCTCGACCCGCGCGCAGACCTCTCGCACCCGCGAGGGGTTTTTTCGTTTTCCGGCCCACCTTCAGCCGGGAACGAAGCGCGAGGGAGTATTGGGGGGACGGTGGAGCCGGTCATTCCGGTACGACCGAAGATTCACAACAGGAGCCTTGAGACCATGACCGAGACGGCAACCAACGAGCTCGACGACTCGTTCCACGTCTTCGACACCACGCTGCGCGACGGCGCGCAGCGCGAGGGCATCAACCTCACCGTCGCGGACAAGCTCGCCATCGCACGGCACCTGGACGACTTCGGCGTGGGCTTCATCGAGGGCGGCTGGCCCGGCGCGAACCCCCGGGACACCGAGTTCTTCGCCCGCGCCCAGGCCGAGATCGAGTTCCGGCACGCCCAGCTCGTCGCCTTCGGCGCCACCCGCCGCGCGGGCGCAAGGGCCGCGGACGACCACCAGGTCAGGGCGCTCCTGGAGTCCGGCGCGCCGGTGATCACCCTGGTCGCCAAGTCGCACGACCGGCACGTGGAACTGGCGCTGCGCACCACCCTCGACGAGAACCTCGAGATGGTCCGCGACACGGTGTCGTACCTGAGGGAACAGGGCCGCCGGGTCTTCGTCGACTGCGAGCACTTCTTCGACGGCTACCGTGCGAACCCCGAGTACGCCAAGGCCGTCGTCCGTACGGCCGCGGAGGCCGGCGCCGACGTCGTCATCCTCTGCGACACCAATGGCGGCATGCTCCCCGCCCAGGTCCAGGCGGTCGTCGCCACCGTGCTCGCCGACACCGGCGCCCGGCTCGGCATCCATGCCCAGGACGACACCGGCTGCGCGGTCGCCAACACCCTGGCCGCCGTCGACGCGGGCGCCACCCACGTGCAGTGCACGGCCAACGGCTACGGCGAGCGGGTCGGCAACGCGAACCTCTTCCCGGTCGTCGCCGCCCTGGAGCTGAAGTACGGCAAGAAGGTGCTCCCCGACGGCCGCCTGCGCGAGATGACCCGCATCTCCCACGCCATCGCCGAGGTCGTCAACCTCACCCCCTCCACCCACCAGCCCTACGTCGGTGTCTCCGCCTTCGCGCACAAGGCCGGCCTGCACGCCTCCGCCATCAAGGTCGACCCCGACCTGTACCAGCACATCGCCCCCGAGCTGGTCGGCAACACCATGCGCATGCTGGTCTCCGACATGGCGGGCCGCGCCTCGGTCGAGCTGAAGGGCAAGGAACTCGGCGTCGACCTCGGCGGCGACCGGGAGCTGATCGGCCGGGTCGTCGAGCGCGTCAAGGAGCGCGAACTCGAGGGCTACACGTACGAGGCGGCCGACGCCTCCTTCGAACTGCTGCTGCGCGCCGAGGTCGAGGGCAAGCCGCTGAAGTACTTCGAGGTCGAGTCCTGGCGGGCCATCGTCGAGGACCGTCCCGACGGCACCCACGCGAACGAGGCCACCGTCAAGCTGTGGGCCAAGAGCGAGCGGATCGTCGCCACCGCCGAGGGCAACGGCCCGGTCAACGCCCTCGACCGCGCCCTGCGCGTCGCCCTGGAGAAGATCTATCCGCAGCTGGCCAAGCTGGAACTGGTCGACTACAAGGTCCGCATCCTGGAGGGCGTGCACGGCACCCAGTCCACCACCCGGGTGCTGATCTCCACCTCGGACGGCTCGGGCGAGTGGTCGACGGTGGGCGTGGCCGAGAACGTGATCGCCGCCTCCTGGCAGGCACTGGAGGACGCGTACACCTATGGGCTGCTGCGGGCGGGCGTGGAGCCGGCGGAGTAGTCACAGTGAAGGCATGACCACACACGACGGTGCTGTCCTGGCCGGGGCTCGCGTGGCGACCCGGCTGCCCGCCGCGGACCTCGACCGGGCCAGGCGCTTCTACGCCGAGAAGCTCGGCCTGCTCCCGGCCGACGAGCGCCCCGGCGGGCTGCTGTACCGGTGCGGGGGCGTCGACTTCGTGGTGTACCGGTCCACGGGGGCCTCGCCCGGCACCTTCACGCAGATGGCCTTCGAGGTGGACGACCTCGATGCGGTCGTGGCGGAGCTGCGGCGCCGGGGCGTGACCTTCGAGGAGGTCGACGCGCCCGGCTTCCGCACCCGGGGCGGCATCGCCGAGATCGACGGCAACTACCCGAGCAAGGGCGCGAGCGGCGAGCGCGGCGCCTGGTTCCGGGACAGCGAGAACAACCTGCTGGGCATCGGCCAGCCGACGCACTAGTCAGGGCGCCCGCCAGATGTTGTCGAAGGCCACGCTCTCGATGCGGCGCCGCTCGCGCACGGCCTCCAGCTCGGTCACCGCGTCACCGATCCCGACCAGCACCGTGCCGACCGCCTCGTCGCCCGGCTCGGCCGCCTCGGCTGGCCGGTCGCCCTCGATGCCCAGGGTGGAGGCGAGGTCGCACAGGACGGGCTCATGGGACCACCACCGGTCGACCGCGTGCCGCCTGGCCGGGGTGTCGGCCGCCTCGCCGGTCCCGCTCCGGCGGGGCAGCCAGCGGTGCTGTTTCCCGGTGAGCTGCCCGTCGGCGTCCAGGGCGTCGTAGTAGGTCACGGCCAGCCCCTCGCCGCGCCGCCACAGCCAGTCCGCCACCGTCTCGTACGGCTCCTCGCGCACCAGGGCCGCGCAGGCCTCGTCCAGCAGCCGGTCGCCCGTGTCCAGCGGCGGCCCGGGCACGATGCGGTCGCCGTCCAGCGTGACGGCGCGGATGCCGAGGAGGTCGATCAGCTCGGCGCCCGCGAGCGCCAGCGCCAGATCGCCCTGCTCGACGGGACGCTCGCCGGGGACGTCGACGCTGACGAGGAACAGATCCTGCGGTGTGGTCATACGGGGCTCCAGGTCGGCCGGGACTCAGGAACGGCCCGGGTCGTTCGGGTGGGTTCCGGCGGGGTGGCGCCGAGGTCCGTCCAGGGCCGCGGCGAAGGCGTGCCGGAGACGTCGCCGTGCGGATCCTCCTCGTCCTCGGCCCGCCGGATGCCGGTGCCGCGCGACTCGCCGACCGGGCGCCACGGCCGCGCCGGCCGGCCGGCGGCGGCCGGCTCCCCGGCGCGCACGGCCTCGGCGGCCCGGCGTTCGGCCACCTCCGCCCCGGTGGTGCCCTCGGGCGGCGAGGTCGTGATCTCGACCGGGAACTCGCGCATGGTCCCGCTCCCTCGGCGAGGCGGCTGGCCCGGCGCTGCCGCACCGGCTCCCCCTCATCGTCCCCCAGCCACCCCACCGCCGCCGCTCAGCAGGAGCCCTCGGCGAGCCGCGCGCCCGCCGAGGGGGGCGTGCCGAGCGGCCGCTCGCGGCTCGCCGCCGTGGGTTACCGGAGAGTCCACTTCTGGTTGGCTGCCCCCGTGCACGACCAGATCTGGGCCCGGGCCCCGTTCGCCGACGAGTTGTCCGTGACGTCGAGGCACTTGCCGGCCGCCGGGTTCACCACGTCACCCGTGGCGGCGTTGTACGACCACTGCTGGGCAGCGGTCGTGTTGCAGTCGTACAACTGCACCCTGGCCCCGTTCGCCGTCGAGGCCGAGGTCACGTCCAGGCACTTGCCGAGCGCCCGGATCGAGCCGTCGGTCTGGACGGTCAACTGCTGGGCGGTGCTGCCGTTGCAGTCGTAGAGCTGCACCGCCGTGCCGTTGGCGCTCGAACCGCCCGCCACGTCGAGGCACTTGCCGGCAAGACCGGTGAAGGCGCCGGTGCGGCTGCCGCCGCCGGACTGGCCGCCCGACCAGGTGAAGGTGGCCGAGGTCTTGCCCGGCAGCGAGTAAGTCGCGTGCTGCGCACCCCAGTCGAGAGTGACCGTGCGGGCCGACGAGGAGTCGTTGTAGGCGATCAGCGCCTTACTGCCGTCGGGGTTGCGCCATGCCACGTTCGGTACCGCGGTGGACGCCGTGGAGGCGATCCGCTGGGCGCCGGGCCGGACGAACTTCGTCAGATGGCCCATGGTGTAGTACTCGACGGTGTAGTCGACCGTCCCGCTCGCACCGTCCCCGTCGTGCACGGTGATCAGCCCGGTGCAGGTACCGCAACCCCCGTTGTGCGGGCCCATGTTCTGGTCGACGGCCAGCGACCACTTGGTCACCGACTTCGCCCAGTTGCGGGTGTAGTCGATGATGTTGGACATGTCCTCGCGCTGCTGGTTGGCGATCCAGGTGCCGCCGGAGTGCTCGGTGCCGAAGGCGTCCAGCGTCGGGTACCGGTTGTGCACCGTCGTCTGCTCGGCGATGTCGCCGCCGTAGCCGTGCCAGGCGATCCCGCCGAAGTTCGGGTGGTCGCGCACCGCCGGGTCGTCCACCGTCTGGGCGGCGTAGGAGTCGTAGACGTCCCAGTTCCAGTCGTGCGCCAGCACCTTCGTCGTGAGGCCCGCCGCCTGCAGCTTGGGCAGCAGCTCGCTCTTGGTGAAGTACGCGAGGCCGCTCGCGTTCCAGCTCATCGACGGGTAGCCGGAACAGCAGGTCGGCTCGTTCTGCGCGGTGACGTAGGAGACGTCGACACCCTGGTCCCTGTACCCCTGGAGGTACTTCACGAAGTAGGAGGCGTAGGCGCCGTAGTCCTCCGCCTTCAGCCAGCCGCCGTTGAGCGACCCGCTGTCCTTCATCCAGGCCGGTGCCGTCCACGGCGAGGCCGTCACCGTGAGGGAGGGGTTGAGCTGGAGCGCCTGTTTCGTCAGCGGGACGACGTCGGCGAGGTCGTGCGCCAGGGAGAACCTCGTCAGGTTCGGGTCCGTCTGTCCGGCGGGCACGTCGTCGTAGGTGTAGCCGTACCGTGCCAGGTCCGAGGCGCCCATCGGATTGCGCAGGAACGACAGCCCGATCCCGTCCGCCGGCGAGAACAGCTTGCGCATGGTGGCGTCCCGGGTCGCCCGGGACAGCGCCCCGCTGCCGTTCATCAGCCAGGCCGCGGTGTCCGTGAAGGACGCGCCGCCACCCGTGAAGGTCTGGTAGCGGGTGTTCTCGTCGACGGTGATGTTCTCGCCGGCACCGCCCGTGCCGGACTGGAAGACGAACGGTGCCTGGGCCTGCAGCCCGCGGACGACATGCCGTCCGGCGGAGTCGTCGGTGGTGGTGAGCCAGGCGGTGACCTGCTCACCGGCCGCGTGCGCGGGGGAGAGGCCGAGGGTGGTGAGCCCTGCGGTGGTCAGCAGGCCGGCGAGGAGCAGCCGGGCCGTGCGCAGAAGCGGTCTTCTCATGGTGCGTTGCCCTTCTGGGGAGAGCCAACGTGCCTGTTGTGGGGGGAGGTTGCGCTCCGAGCCGACTGACGTGCCGTCTTGACGGCTCTGTGAGCCCCCAGTTAACTCATGGCGTGAGCTAAGTCCTGAGTGAACCACGAGAGTCGAGGGAAGGTCCATGCGAAGAACCGCCCTGCTCGCCTCCGCCGCACTGCTGGCCGGTCTGCTCCCCTGGGCGACCGCGCGAGCCGCGGACGACCCGGCCCCAGCCCCCGTCGACCGCTTCGAGGGCGAGGTGCCCTTCGCCTCGCAGCCCGCCGAGGGCATCTTCACCTGGGGAGGCGACACCGACGACCCGCCGGACCTGTCGCTGACCGCCCGCACCGACGCCCCCGAGGGCGCCAAGGTCCTCGCCGGCACCTACGACATCAGCGGCTACGGCGGCTTCACCCACGACTTCGCCGCCGGCGAGCCCGCCCACGACTGGTCCGGCCACCAGGGCATCCGCTTCTGGTGGGACGGCCGGAACGACGGCAGGAAGATCGCCTTCGAGATCAAGGACGGCGGAGCGAACGGCGAGGCCTCCGAACTCTGGACGACCTCCTTCACCGACGACTTCACCGGCTGGAAGCAGATCGAGATCCCCTTCACCGACTTCGCGTACCGCACCGACTACCAGCCCGTCGGCGGCATCGACCACGTCCTCGGCCTCACGCGGATGTGGGGCTACGCCCTCACCCTCCCGCCCGGCGCCAAGGGCGACTTCGCCATGGACGGCGTGGAGCTGTACGGCCGGGCCGACCAGTCGCTGCGCGCCTCCGTCACGACCGGTGCGGCCGTCTACCCGGTGCGCGAGGGCGGCACGGCACGGGTGAGGGTCACCCTCGCCACCACCGGCTCCGCACCCGTCGACGAGCCGGTGACCGTCCGCTACGAGACCGGCGGCGGCAGCGCCGAGCCCGGCAAGGACTACACGCCCGTCTCCGGCACCCTCACCTTCCCGGCGGGCACCGCCTCCGGCACCGCGCGGACCATAGAGGTGCCCACCCGCAGGGACAAGGCGGCCGAACCGGCCGAGACCGTCCCCCTGACGCTCACGGTCACCGGAGCGAAGGCCCCCGCCGAGACCCCGCAGGTCGTCGTCGACGCCCACGGACTGCCGTACCTCGACAGCAGGCTGCCGGTGAAGAAGCGGGTCGCGGATCTCCTCGGCCGCATGTCCCTGGCGGAGAAGGCCGGCCAGATGACCCAGGCCGAGCGCGGCGCCATGACGGCCCCCGGCGACATCGCCGGCTACGGCCTTGGCTCGCTGCTGTCGGGCGGCGGCTCCACGCCCACGCCCAACACCCCGGAGGCCTGGGCGAAGATGATCGACGGCTTCCAGCTCCGCACCCGGGCGACCCGCTTCCAGATCCCGCTGATCTACGGTGTCGACGCGGTCCACGGCCACAACAACCTCTCCGGTGCCACCGTCATGCCGCACAACATCGGCCTCGGTGCCACCCGCGACCCCGCCCTGGCCGAGCAGACCGGCTCGGTGACGGCCGCCGAGGTCCGCGCGACCGGAGTCCCGTGGGACTTCGCCCCCTGCCTGTGCGTGAGCCGCGACGAGCGCTGGGGCCGCTCCTACGAGTCCTTCGGCGAGGACCCCGCCCTCGTGCAGTCCATGGAGACCGTCGTCCAGGGCCTCCAGGGCCGCGCGAACGGCAAGGACCTGAGCCGCGACGACAAGGTGCTCGCGACCGCCAAGCACTTCCTCGGCGACGGCGGCACCGAGTACGGCTCCTCGACCACCGGCACCTACACGACCGACCAGGGCGTCACCAAGGTCACGCGGCAGCAGCTGGAGGCCGTCCACCTGGCCCCGTTCCGGACGGCCGTGGACCGCGGCATCGGCACGGTCATGCCGTCGTACTCCTCCCTCGACATCCTCGGCGACGGCAAGGGCGCGGTGAAGATGCACGCCCGCGCCGACATGATCAACGGCGTGCTCAAGGACCGCCTGGGCTTCGACGGCTTCGTCATCAGCGACTGGAACGCCATCGACCAGCTCCCCGGCGACTACGCGTCCCACGTCCGCACGTCGGTCGAGGCCGGCCTGGACATGATGATGGTGCCGTACACCTACAAGGAGTTCACCGGCACCCTCGTCGACGAGGTGAACGCGGGCCGGATCGGCGAGGACCGGATCGACGACGCCGTCTCCCGCATCCTGACCCAGAAGTTCCGGCTGGGCCTCTTCGAGCACCCCTACGCCGACACCGGCGGCGCCGCCGCCATCGGCTCCAGGGCCCACCGGGAGGTCGCCCGCCGGGCGGCCGCCGAGTCCCAGGTGCTGCTGAAGAACCAGGGCGCGGTACTGCCCCTGAGGAAGAGCGAGAAGGTGTACGTCGCCGGCTCCAACGCCGACGACATCGGCAACCAGACCGGCGGCTGGACCCTCACCTGGCAGGGCTCCTCCGGGAACACCACCCCGGGCACGACGATCCTCCAGGGCATGCGCGAGGCGGGCGGGAACGTCACCTGGTCCAAGGACGCCTCCGCCCCGACCGGCGGGTACGACGCCGGTGTGGTCGTCGTCGGCGAGACCCCGTACGCCGAGGGCGTCGGAGACGTCGGCAACGGCCACTCCCTCCGGCTGTCCGCCGCCGACCAGGCGGCCGTGGACAAGGTGTGCGCGGCGATGAGGTGCGCGGTGCTCGTCGTCTCCGGACGGCCGCAGCTGATCGGCGACCGGCTCGACGGCATCGACGCCCTGGTGGCCTCCTGGCTGCCCGGCACCGAGGGCGAGGGCGTCGCCGACGTCCTGTACGGCAGGCGCCCCTTCACCGGACGGCTCCCCGTCACCTGGCCCAGGTCCGAGGCGCAGCTCCCGATCAACGTCGGCGACACCTCCTACGATCCGCAGTTCCCGTACGGCTGGGGCCTGACCACCCTCACGAAGGTCCCGCAGGGCGGTACGGCCACCCTGCACGCCCTCGCCGTGGCCGCCGCGGCGGCCGAGCGGGCGGGCGCCGACCGGACCGGGCGCAAGCTGGTCACCGAGGCACGGCTGCTCGTCCAGCGGAAGGCCGGCGGACGGATCACCGAGGCCGTGGCGAAGCCCTTCGCCGACGCCGACCACCTGCTGCTGACCGGCCGCTACGGGAAGGCGGTGGAGAAGCTGGTGACGGCGTACCGGGCGGCATAGCCACCCCGCCGATCGGTTTGTATGACCAGTCCTGGGGGGCTTCGGGTAGTTTCGAAGCATGAAGGCCGTCCTGCGGACCCGAAGCCTCCCCGCACTGCTGCTGGCCGTCCTCGCCCTGGTGCTGGCGACCACCTACGCACCCCGCGCGAGCGCCCGGACCAGCGTCTCCAGGATCGCCCAGGCGCTGCGCCAGAGCCCCGTGTACGTCGACCCGGCGGCCTCCGCCCAGCTGTCCGGGCCGGACGCCGACGCCCTCGCCAAGAAGATCAAGGACGCGAACAAACCGCTGTTCATCGCCGTCCTGCCGACCGGCTACCCCACCGCGAACCTCTTCTCCGACCTGCGCGCGGCGACCGGCGTCACCGGCCTGTACGGCATCCGTCTCGGCGATCGCTTCGACGCCCGCGCCGACGCCTCGGTCATGTCGGCCGCCGCCCGCCAGAACCTGGTGGGCAGCGTCCGGGGTGAGAGCGCCAAGGCCCAGCTGACCGACTTCACCGACCGCGCCCTGGCGAACATGGGCGGTCACGCCCCCAAGAGCTGGGGCGCGGGCGACGGCGGCGGCGCGTCGAGCACCGCGCTGATCACTGCGGGTGTGGTGGTCGTGGCGGGCGGCGCGGGCGCGTACGCGCTGGTCCGCCGCAACCGCCGTCGCCGGGAGGAGGAGCAGCGGGCCGCTCTCGACCGGCTGCGGGTGGTGGTGGACGAGGACATCACCGCCTTCGGCGAGGAACTGGACCGTCTGGACTTCCAGCCGTCGGAGCCGGGCGCCGACGACGCGATGCGCGCCGACTACGCGCACGCCCTCGACACCTACGAGACGGCGAAGCAGTGCATGGCCGAGGCGCGAAGGCCGGAGGACGTCCGGCCGGTCACCGAGGCCCTGGACGACGGCCGCTTCTCCCTCGCCCGGCTGGCCGCCCGCCGCGAGGGCCGCCCGCTCCCCGAACGCCGGCCGCCCTGCTTCTTCGACCCCCGCCACGGTCCGTCGGTCACCGACGCCGACTGGACCCCGCCCGGTGGGGCCGCGCGCCGGGTCCCGGTCTGCGCGGCCGACGCCACCCGGCTGGCCGACGGCCGCGACCCCGTGGTCCGCGAGGTCGACACCGACCACGGCCGCCGCCCCTACTGGGACGCCGGACCGGCCTACGGCCCCTGGGCGGGCGGCTACTTCGGCGGCGGCATCCTCCCCGGCCTGCTCGTCGGCACCCTGCTCGGCAGCGTGATGGCCACACCCTCGTACGCGGCGGACTACGGCGCCGGGTACGGCGACTTCGGCGCCGGCGGTTACGACGGCGGAGACATGTCCGGCACGGACTTCGATCCCGGGGACTTCGGGGGCGGGTTCGGGGACGGCGGCGGCTTCGACGGGGGAGGTGGCGGCGGAGGCGACTTCGGCGGCGGATTCTGAGGCCACCGCCTGCACGGCCGCGCGCCCGCCACCGCCTGCGCGGTCCCGCCCCCGCCGTCTGCACGGCAGCGCGCCCGCCGCCTGCGCGATCGCCCCCCTCCGCCGCGGCCGACCCCCTCGGCCCCAGGCCGGTCCGCCGGCGCCGGCGCGCACCGCGCCAAGCGTCGCGGCACCCGGCGGATCAGGCGTTCCGGATCGCCGAGATGTCGAAGTTCAGCTTGATCTTGTCCGAGATGAGGACACCGCCGGTCTCCAGCGCCGCGTTCCAGGTCAGGCCCCACTCGGAGCGCAGGATCTCGGTCCTGCCCTCGAAGCCGACGCGCTCGTTGCCGAACGGGTCCTTCGCGGCGCCGTTGAACTCCAGGTCGATCGTGATCGGCTTGGTGACGCCGAGCAGGGACAGGACACCGCTGATGCGGTAGTCGTCGCCGCCCAGGGCCTCCGCCTTGGTGGAGCGGAACGTCATCGTCGGGAACTCGTCGGTCTTGAAGAAGTCGGCCGACTTCAGGTGGCCGTCGCGGTCGGCGTTGCCCGTGTCGATGCTCGCCATCTCGATGTCGAGCGTGGCCGTGGAGGCGGCCGGGTCGGCGCCGTCGAGGTGCAGGGTGCCGGTGAAGGCCGTGAAGCCGCCCTTGACATTGGTGACCATGGCGTGCCGGGCGACGAAACCGATCGTGCTGTGCGCGGGGTCGATCGTGTAGTCACCGGTCAGTGCCGTCAGGTCGGCGGCCGGCGCGGTGGCGGTGGCGGTGGCGGTCGAGGGGGTGCTGTCCTTGCGGCCGAAGATGCCCATGATGTGTGCTCCAGAGTCGATCTGTTTAACGTTCAACGAACTCGTGATTCCGACGGTAGACCCATTCCGTTCGGTTTTCAACATCATCCGCAGCGTGTTTCCAGTGTCACTCATGGTAATCGCTTCCGCCCTCTGGCGAACGCGCGTAGAACTCGGGCACCATCTGCGTGCACCACCTGCACAGCCGCCCCGCAGACAGCACGGCCGACCGCAGGAAGGACTCCCCATGAAGGCCGCCAAGGTCAGGAAACTCCGCCCCCTGATGACCGCGCTCGCCCTCGTCGTCGCCCCCGGCGTCGCGGTCCTCGGCACCGCCACCGATGCCTTCGCCGTCACCAAGATCAGCCACGCGACCGCCACCCAGATGTTCCGCCAGGCCGGCATCACCTGGTCGTCCTCCGGCAACTGCTCCGACCGGAACAACTCCACCTGCACGTCCTTCGAGCAGCTCAACCTCGCCACCGCGCAGGGCGCCCAGACCCTCAAGCAGGCCAGCGGCTGCGCCCTCAACATCACCGGCGGCACCGAGGCCGGCCACGCCTCCGGCACCTACTCCCACTGGAACGGCTACAAGCTGGACTACGGCAAGAACTCGTGCGTGACGGCGTACATCAAGAACAACTTCACCTACATCGGCCTGCGCGGTGACGGGTATCCGCAGTGGCGGTCCGGTTCCGGCAACGTCTACGCCGACGAGGGCAGCCACTGGGACGCCCTCTACTACAGTTGCGGCGGCTGCTGAACCGGCGCGCGCCCTGCCGGAGCACGGTCGGCGCACCGCCGTCCGAGGGGTCCCGTCACTCCGGAGATGGCATGTTCCGCGCGCGAATGTGAGGTGACTCTCAGGTGGCGACTTTGTGGCACCTCTACAACACCGGCGCCCCCTGAGCAGTCGGAACGGCTGCACAGAGCTCCGGTTCTGTTCACTGGTACCAGGAAAACGGGCCGGAGACTGTACGGAGTCGACGGCTCGCTTTCCTTGGTGTCCTTCGTAAGGTCGCTACATGACCGTTTTGGAAGAGACGACGGGTGAGCCGACCGGCGAGCCGACGGACGCGCGCGGACGGGTCGCCGAGCTGCACGAGATTCGTGCCCGGGCCGTGGCCGGTCCCAGCGAGAAGGCGACCGAGGCGCAGCACGCCAAGGGCAAGCTGACGGCGCGGGAGCGGATCGAGCTGCTCCTGGACCCGGGTTCCTTCCAGGAGGTCGAGCAGCTGCGCCGGCATCGGGCGACCGGTTTCGGGCTGGAGGCGAAGAAGCCGTACACCGACGGTGTGGTGACCGGCTGGGGCACGGTGGAGGGCCGCACGGTCTTCGTCTACGCGCACGACTTCCGGATCTTCGGCGGTGCGCTGGGCGAGGCCCACGCCACCAAGATCCACAAGATCATGGACATGGCCATCGCGGCCGGTGCCCCGCTGGTCTCGCTGAACGACGGGGCCGGCGCCCGTATCCAGGAGGGTGTCTCGGCGCTCGCCGGTTACGGCGGCATCTTCCAGCGCAACACGCGCGCGAGCGGCGTCATCCCGCAGATCTCGGTCATGCTCGGTCCGTGCGCGGGCGGTGCGGCCTACAGCCCCGCCCTCACCGACTTCGTCTTCATGGTCCGTGAGACCTCGCAGATGTTCATCACCGGCCCGGACGTGGTCAAGGCGGTGACCGGCGAGGAGATCACCCAGAACGGCCTGGGCGGCGCCGACGTCCATGCCGAGACCTCCGGCGTCTGCCACTTCGCCTACGACGACGAGGAGACGTGCATCGCCGAGGTGCGCTACCTCCTCTCGCTGCTCCCGCAGAACAACCGCGAGAACCCGCCGCGGGTGGAGGCCTCGGACCCGGTGGACCGCCGCTCCGACATCCTCCTCGACCTGGTCCCGGCGGACGGCAACCGCCCGTACGACATGACCAAGGTCATCGAGGAGATCGTCGACGACGGCGACTACCTGGAGGTCCACGAGCGCTGGGCCCGCAACATCATCTGCGCCCTCGGCCGCCTCGACGGCCAGGTCGTCGGCATCATCGCCAACCAGCCCCAGGTCCTGGCCGGGGTCCTGGACATCGAGGCGAGTGAAAAAGCTGCGCGCTTTGTCCAGATGTGTGACGCTTTCAATATCCCGATCGTCACCCTCCTGGACGTGCCGGGGTTCCTCCCCGGTGTCGACCAGGAGCACGGCGGAATCATCCGTCACGGCGCGAAGCTGCTGTACGCCTACTGCAACGCGACCGTGCCGAGGATCTCGCTGATCCTGCGCAAGGCGTACGGAGGTGCCTACATCGTCATGGACTCCCAGTCGATCGGCGCCGACCTCACCTACGCCTGGCCGACGAACGAGATCGCCGTGATGGGCGCCGACGGTGCAGCGAACGTCATCTTCCGGCGGCAGATCGCCGACGCCCAGGACCCCGAGGCCATGCGTCAGAAGATGGTCAAGGAGTACAAGGCCGAGCTGATGCACCCCTACTACGCGGCCGAGCGCGGCCTCGTGGACGACGTCATCGACCCCGGCGAGACCCGCGAGGTGCTGGTCAAGTCCCTGGCGATGCTGCAGTCCAAGCACGCCGACCTGCCCTCCCGCAAGCACGGCAACCCCCCGCAGTAACCGGGCGGACCCGCCGCGGCAACCCCGCGGACCCCTCATTCACGGAGACTGACACCCATGAGCACTCCTGACATCCGCGTCGAGAAGGGCCACGCCGAGCCCGAGGAAGTCGCGGCCATCACGGCCGTCCTCATGGCCCGCGCGGCCGCCCAGCCCGCTCCCACGCCCCAGACCCACCGAGGCCGCGCGAAGGCGGGCTGGCGCCGTCTGGAGCGCGAGGGCGGCTTCCGGGCGCCGACCAGCTGGCACTGAGCGGGCTTCTCCCCGTGACACGGCCCCGCCACTCCTTGCGGAGGGCGGGGCCGTGGTGTGTTCAAAGCCAGTGGCGTGTTCGGAGCCGTGGCGTGATCAGAAGAGAGTGACCCCCGGCAGGTCCGGTGGCGTGGTGACGGGGCCTTCGTCCGTCTCGCAGTCCCGCAGTGTCAGCCGCCTCAGCCGCGGCATCGTGCCCAGGTCCGCGAGACTGTCCGGCAGGAGGCAGCCGTACAGGCCGAGCGAGGTCAGTTCGCCGCAGGCCGGCACCAGCCGCCGGGGCAGATCATGGGCGTCGAAGTAGTAGAGCGTCAGATGGTGCAGAGCCGTCATCAGGTTCAGGGGCGCGAGATCGGGGAGGCGCCGCTGCCCTGCACCCATGAGGTAGAGGCCCTCGAGACCGCTGAACGAGGCCAGGGGGCCCAACCGGGTCTCGGCCGACACGTGCGAGAGGGCCAGCGCGAAGAGCTTCGGCAGGACCGGGAGCTCCTCGATGCCGTCCGGGCGCGCGAGGGGCAGCTGCAGGACGCGCAGGGCGGGCAGGCCGGCCAGCGCCTCCGGACTCCGGAGCAGCGCGTCCCCGATCACCTGTACCTCTTCCAGTGCGGGGTGCTCCTTCAGGAGCGACAGGTCGGCCGTGCCCTGCACGGTGCACGACAGCACCTGGAGCGAGGGGAGGTCCGCGAGGACGGACAGGTCCCGAAGCGCGAACTTGATCCACACCGACGTCAGCGTCCGCAACCGCGCCGCCGCCCGCAACTGCCCCGAGTGCGTCAGCATCACCGAATGCCGCTCCAGCGGAAGCCCCGCCATCACCCGGTCGGCGTAACCGTCCGCGTCGAAGTACGCCCACGCGTCGATGAGCGCGGCGACCACGTCCCGGCGCCGGTCCTCCGCGTACCCCTCCAGCAGCCGCAGCGCCTCCTCACCGCCGATCAGCGCCACGGTCCGCACCGTCTGCACCGCCGCGTTCGACGTCAGTTCGCCCAAGGAGCGGGGGAGTCTGCGCAACAGGCTCGGGCCCACCGCGGCCAGCGCGGGCGGGTCCGTCCTGCGGCGGGGCGGCAGCAGCGCTGACACCGCCTCCTCCAGGCGCCCCGCGAGTCCGCCGGAGACCGACGGCACCGTCTCCTGACAGGCCGCCGCGAGCAGCCGCAGGGTGCGGGCATGCCGGGGCTCCTCGCGCGCCCGGCCCAGGATGCCGTCCAGCAGTTCCTCCCGCTGGGGCGTGTTGGCGTGCCCGGCCGCCATGACGATGGTCTCTCGCCAGAGGTCCAGGTGGGCCCGCCCGACGAGATTGCCGATCCGGTCCTCCTGCGCCGCCTCCTCGGCGGCCAGGTACTCCTGGAACGTGCGGTGGACGAAGTCCAGACGGCCCTCGGCGGGGGAACGGAGCAGTCCCGAGCGGTGCCGCAGCCGCTCGATCACCCGGTGGCCGTCCTGCTCCTCCAGGTGCCGCATCCCCGCCAGCCGCCGCCCGACGTACTCTCCGGCCCGGTCCAGGGAGATCTCGCTCCGGTTGTTGTCGGAGAGCCGCCAGGCCAGATCGCGGAGCAGCACCAGCTTGTCGCCGAGGCCCAGCCGGCTGCCCGCCGCGCTGGGCACGTTCCGGTCGGCGTCCCGGTCGTGGACGAGGGTGTGCAGGGCGTCGCGGTACAACTCCATCCGGTCGCGCGGAAGCTGGCTGCCCCGGTTCAGGTGCATCGCGCAGAGCATCGCCGCGAGCAGGGGTGTACCGGCCAGCGACTGCAGATGCGGGCGGTCCTTGAGGCTGTTCAGCAACGACTGTTCGTACCGGGGGAGTTCGTCCACCGCGCAGGGCAGCTCCGCGCCCAGTTCCCGGACCGCCTGATGCCATTGGCGGACGAACGCCGCGAGGTCCGGGGGCGACATACGGTCGAGTTGCAGGGCCGTGAAGCCCTCCCGCCGCAACCAGTCCGCCCCCGCCGCGGCCGGGCGGGAGGTGACGACGACCCGCACCTCGCGGTACGCCGCCAGCAGCCGGCCCAGCCAGTCCCGTACGCCGCGCCGCTCGTCGTCGAGCAGTTCGTCCACGCCGTCGATCAGCAACAGGGCGCGGCCGGACTCCAGTTGGCGTTCCACCCAGGCCTTCGGCATGATCCCGGAGATGCTGCCGGCCACCGAGTCCAGCATCGCCTCCGGCCTCGGCAGGTCCCCGCCGCTGTACTCGCGCAGCTTCACGAACACCGGTGTCAGTCCGTTCCAGCCGGCCAGCTCGCCGGTGAAGGCCCCGCGCGCCGCCGTGATCGCCAGCCAGCGCAGCAGTGTCGTCTTGCCCGAGCCCGCCTCGCCCCGCAGCAGCACCCGGGTGGCTCCGCCGAGGGCCGCCTCCACCCGCATCCCGGCGCTCTCGCCCGGCTCCTCCCAGTCGCTCATGTCGGGCCGCAGCACCGGCAGGGAGCGATCCGGACGGCGCCGGCCCCCGTCCGCGCCCGTGGCCCGCATGCTCACGTACGCCACCGACAGCCGCACCTGCGCACCCGCCCGGTCCGACGTGCGCCGGAACAGCTCCACCTCGTCCAGGCTCGTGCTGACCAGTTCCAGATACCGGCGCCGGAAGTCACCGTCCCGGTCCGTGCCCTCCGGCGCGAACAGCGACCGGTCCGGGAGCCGCTCCAGCACGCGCGCGATCTCCGCACCCAGGGACGTCGTACGCCCCAGCAGCTCGGTCAGCGCCCGTTCCTCGTAGACCGGCAGCCCGCGCACGATCCGCACGTAGTACTCGACGCACTCGGTGAACAGCACCTCGTACAGCCGGCCCTCCGCCTCGCCGAGACCCACCGGGGGCCGGACGGCCGCGGTCACCCGGCGCACCAGCTCCGCCGGTCTCGCGTCCGCCGCCAGAATCGCCTCGTCCGACAGGTCCGCCGCCGCGAACGTGTCGCACACGCCGTCGACCACGGCCTGCCGGCTGCTCTCCTCCAGCCCGGGGAACTCCCTGTCCAGGAAGGGCGCCAGCCGGTCGTAGACCGCGTCGGCGATCTCCTCGAACTGGCGCTGCACGCCCCGCTGGTAGCGAAGGCCGGACACCCGCAGCCGTACCAGCTCGGCCATGTCCATCCGGCGTTCCTGCTCCCGCCGCCTGCCCCCGAGCCACATCTGGGCCGCGGCCTTCGCCACGGTCGTCCCCAGCCGTAATGCCGCCGCTTCAGCACTCATCGTCCGCCCCCTGATCACGTCCGGAACCAGTGTGGCAGCGGGGTACGACAAAAGAGGCCCCTCCCGGCAGGAAAGGGCCCCCTCGACGGTGTTCCGATCAGCGCAGGCGGGCCATGAGGGCGTGTTCCACGAGGGTGATCAGGGCACTCTTGGCGTCCGCGCGGTGGCGGGCGTCGGTGGTGATGATGGGGGTGTCGGGGCCGATCTGCAGTGCCTCGCGCACCTCGTCGGGGTTGTACGGCTGATTGCCGTCGAAGCCGTTGAGGGCGATGACGAAGGGGAGGCCGGAGTTCTCGAAGTAGTCGACGGCGGGGAAGCAGTCGGCGAGGCGGCGGGTGTCGACGAGGACGATGGCGCCGATGGCGCCGCGTACCAGGTCGTCCCACATGAACCAGAAGCGGTCCTGTCCGGGGGTGCCGAACAGGTAGAGGATCAGGTCCTGGTCCAGGGTGATGCGGCCGAAGTCCATGGCCACCGTGGTGGTGGTCTTGTCCCCGGTGTGGGTGAGGTCGTCGATGCCGGCCGAAGCGGACGTCATGACGGCCTCTGTGCGCAGCGGGTTGATCTCCGAGACGGCGCCGACGAACGTGGTCTTGCCCACGCCGAAGCCGCCCGCCACCACGATCTTCGCGGAGGTGGTGGAGCGGGAAGGACCGCCGCTAGAGCTTGCGAAGTCCACTGAGCACCCTTTCGAGCAGTGTCACGTCTGGCTGGCCGCCGGCGTTCTCGTCGCCGCCGGGCTGATGGATGGCGACCAGGCCCGCCTCCGCCAAGTCGGCGACGAGGATCCTGGCCACGCCGAGGGGGATCGTCAGCAGGGCCGAGACCTCGGCCACCGACTTGATCTCCCGGCACAGGTTGCAGATCCGCTGATGCTCGGGCAGCTGGCCCTGCATCTGGTGCGGAGCTGCGGTGGTGTGCACCAGTGCCTCGATGGCGAGCTGGTAGCGCGGGCGGGTCCGGCCGCCGGTCATGGCGTACGGACGCACCAGGGGGTTGTTCGCCGCCGGTGCCGGCTCCGGGCGGCGCTGCGGCTGCACCGGCTGGATCCGCGGGGCCGGGGGCTGGTCGTACGGGGACGGACCGGGGCCCTGCGGCGCGTAAGGCTGCCGGTGGCTGGGGGAGGAGGGGAAGTTGTACCGGTTCGCCGAACCGTCGCCTCGGCCCTGACCAGGGCCGTACGACCAATTACCCGAAGACGGACCGCCTGGGGGTGTTGCCACTTTCTCCTCCTCCGACTGCGCCGGGCACCCAAACCTGTGGTGCCGCGTCCCGAAACCTTACGGCCCCGGGACGCGAATACGCACCGTCCGATTACTAGTTGAGAAGGCTGCCCTGGAGCTCCGCACGGAGATCCGGGGTGAGGACCGTGCCCGCGCGGTCCACCAAAAGGGCCATCTCGTACCCGATGAGGCCGATGTCCGCCTCCGGGTGGGCCAGGACCGCGAGCGAGGATCCGTCGGAAATGGACATGATGAACAGGAATCCCCGCTCCATCTCCACAACCGTCTGGTTCACGCTGCCGCCCTCGAAGATGCGCGAGGCACCGGCGGTCAGCGAGGTCAGACCGGAGGCGACGGCCGCGAGCTGGTCGGCACGGTCGCGGGGGAAGCCTTCGGACATCGCCAGAAGGAGTCCGTCGGCGGAGACCACCACCGTGTGGGACACCCCCGGGGTGTTGTCCACGAAGTTGGTGATCAACCAGTTCAGGTTCTGTGCCGCCTGGCTCATCGGGCTCACACTAACGCTCCTGGTTGTAGGTGCTGTCAGGCCCACCGTGCTGATTCGTGGTGGCCTGGCCGTTCGTTTCACTGCCTGCGCTGCGTCCGCGCTGGACGCCTCGGCGCAGGTTGCTCAGCCTGCCCCGGACGTCCTCCGGGGCGCGGGAGACCTGGGGGCCTCCCTGGGGGGTGGTCTCCGCGGCACCCTCGACCAGATTGGCCTTGGGCACCCGCCGCGGCAGGCCGGAGGCGGTGACCCCGCCTGCCTTGGGCTTGCGCAGCTGGGAGGCCTGCTGCCACCGCTCGTCGTTCGCCGAACGCCAGCTGTCGGGGCCGTTGCCCCCCGGTGCGTCGCCCGGAGCGGGAGCCTGTGCTTCCTGCCGGCCGCGCGCCTGGCCGCCCGAGTCGCCGGCGCCGTCGGAGCCGGTCGCGGTGGATCCGCGGCGCGGCAGCCCGGCGTCGGTCAGCGAGTGGGAGGCCGGAGAGGCCGGTCCCGGACGCTCGAAGCCTACGTGGTTCCGCTCACCCGCGTCAGCGGCCTGTGCGGATTCCGCTTCCGGAGCGTACTGGGCCGGATAGCCGTTCTGGTAGCTGTCCTGCTGGGGCCAGTCGTCCTGGTAGGACGGGCTCTCGTAGGAGCCGAAGCCGTCGGCCGCCTGGCCGTGCGCGGGCGCCTGCTCCTCCTGGGCCGATTCCGCATACGTCGATTCGGAGTAGCCGCCGCCCGCCGGGAAGCCGTTGTTCTGCGGCTGAGGGCCGTTCGGCGCGTAGTACTGCTCGTCGTACGACTTCTCGTACGGCTGCTCGTACGACTCCTGGTACGCGGCCTGCTGCTCCCCGTACGAGGGCTGCTGCTCCTGGTACCCGTTCTGCTGCTGCTCCTGGTAGGGCTGCTCGGTGTAGCCCGTGGCACCGCCGTCGTAGCCCTGCCGCGCCTCGAAGCCGTCACGGTAGCCGTCGGAGGTCTCGGCGGACTCGTGCTGACCGTGGGACTGGGCCTCCAGCGCCGCCCGGCGCTCCTCGCGCTTCAGCGAGCGGCCGACGGGGTCCAGCCCGCTCAGGTCGTCGGGGACCTCCGTGTACTGGCTGTCGTCGAAGCCGAGTTCGGCGGCGGTGCGCATCGGCTGCTGCGGGGCGAAGCTCTCCGCCTGGAACTGCTGCTCCGGGATGATCTGCGAGACGGTGAACTCCTCGCGATCCAGCGGCGCGTCGCCGCCGCCACCGTGCGTGATCGCGTCCGGGAGCATGACCAGGGAGGTCGTGCCGGCCTGCTCGCCCGAGGGGCGCAGCTGGACCCGGATGCCGTGCCGGTCGGACAGCCGGCCGACCACGAACAGGCCCATGCGCTGGGAGATCGCGGCGTCCACGGTCGGCGGGTTGGCCAGCTTGTGGTTGATGTCCGCGAAGTCCTCGGCGGTCAGGCCGATGCCCTTGTCGTGGATCTCGATCATGACGCGGCCGTCGGGGAGGCGGGTCGCGGTCACGCGGACCTTGGTCTGCGGGGAGGAGAACGTGGTCGCGTTCTCCAGCAGCTCGGCCAGCAGGTGCACGAGGTCGGTGACCGCGCGGCCGTGGATCTCGGCCTCCGGCACGCCGGACAGCTCGATGCGCTCGTACTGCTCCACCTCGGAGGAGGCGGCGCGCAGCACGTCGACCAGCGGGACCGGCTGGTCCCAGCGACGGCCGGGCTCCTCGCCGGCGAGGACCAGGAGGTTCTCGCCGTTGCGCCGCATACGGGTGGCCAGGTGGTCCAGCCGGAAGAGGTTCTCCAGCTGGTCCGGGTCCGCCTCGTTGTTCTCCAGGTCGGTGATCAGGGTCAGCTGGCCCTCGATCAGCGACTGGTTGCGGCGCGAGAGGTTGGTGAAGATCGCGTTGATGTTGCCCCGCAGCAGGGCCTGCTCGGCGGCGAGCCGCACCGCCTCGCGGTGGACCTGGTCGAAGGCGCGGGCGACCTCGCCGATCTCGTCCTTGGTGGTGATCGGGATCGGGGTGACCCGGGTGTCGACCCGGCCGGGGTCGGTGCGCGAGAGCTGGTCGACCAGCATCGGCAGCCGCTGCTCGGCGATACCGAAGGCGGCGTTGCGCAGCTGGCGCATCGAGCGGCTCATCTGGCGGGCCACGAGACCGGCCAGGACGAACGCGGCCAGCAGCGCGATCACGACCACGGCACCGGTGATGAACGCGGAGGTCTTGGCGTCGTCGGCGATGCCGGACGCCTCGCTCACCGCCTTGTCGGCCATGTCCGACTCGATCTGGCGGTAGGCCTTGTACTTGAGCGTGTTGACCGCGAACCAGTTGTCGCCGGTGATGCCCTTGGCGGCCAGCCCCTGCCGGGTGAGGGAGCTGGTGTCCTTCATGGTGGCGAGCGCCGAGACCATGTTGGTCGGGTCGGCCGGCGGCGGGACGTAGTCCGGGTTCTCCGCCTTGGCCTTCTCGGCCAGGGCGGCGCCGTCCGTCTTCATCTTCTCCTGGGCGTCCGCCAGCTTCTGCGCGTCGGCCTCGGTGCCACCGCCGAGGTACTCCTCCAGAGCGATGCGCTCCAGGTAGGCGTACGAGGACAGGGAGACCCGCTGGTTGGCCAGGTTCCCGGCGTCCGGGCCGGGGTTGACCAGCAGATGCGTGCCGATCGACCGCTCCAGCGACAGCGCCGCCTTGGTCAGCGAGATGGCGTAGACGGTACGGCCGTAGGAGGTGATGTTGCCGGTGCCCAGACCCAGCTCGTTGGCGAACTCCATCAGCGGGTGGGCGATCTCGACGTAGCCCTCTTCGGACTGCACGCCGTGCACCTTGGAGGTGTAGGCGACCTGACGCAGCTGCGTCAGCTTCGGCTCGGCCTCGTGGAACAGCTTCAGCCGGCGCTCCAGGCCCGACTTGTGCGGCATGTTCTTCGTGGCCTGGTCGAAGCCGTCGGCGGCCTGGTCCGTCGCCTTGCGGGCCGCCACGACACCGGGGTCGTTCTTCTTGTTCCGCAGCAGCGGGGCCGCGGTGACGTCACGCTCGTTCTCGAGGGCGTCGGCGTAGGTGAGGGCGGCACGCACCAGACGGGCGGTGTTCTCGGCGTCGCGGGCCTGCTGCCAGGTGTCGATCGAGTTCTTCACCTGGAAGCCGCCCATGACGAGACCGACCGCCACGGGTATGAGCAGGATCGCGTTCAGACGGGTGGGCACCCGCCAGTTGCGCGGGGAGAATCGGCCGCCGCTCGACGCGGGGGTGGCCGCAGGTTCCGCACCGGGCACGGGACTGGGCGCCACAGCGCGCGGCGGCGGGGTGAAGTTGCCCCGTGCCGACGGCTCGGGACCGTTCTTGCTTCGCCTCACTCGACCAACAACCTCTCGGCGGTCGGCACCTACGTCGTGCCGCAGTCTCTCAGAGCCCGGTTCGCCACAGTCCACTGTGGGGTACGTCTTCGACCATTGGGCAGTTCAGGCATTCCAGCACGTGGACCAGCGCACTTCCAAACAGTGGAAACGTTGTGACGTCACTGTTGTAAACCCCAGATAAAACGGTCATACAGAGCGAGCCCCGCCAAAAGGCGGGGCGTTCGTGCGCACAGCGGCACCGCACGACCGCGTCGCGTGGTGACGGCAGGCGATTCCTCTGCCGAACTGTTATGAACACCGGAGCCGACCGTGTCAAAGGCCACAGTCGGCTCCGGATCGCTTACGGCAACTGCCATGCGGCACGTCGCACTTGAGTGCTACCTCAGGCGGGCCATGAGGGCGTGTTCCACGAGGGTGATCAGGGCACTCTTGGCGTCCGCGCGGTGGCGGGCGTCGGTGGTGATGATGGGGGTGTCGGGGCCGATCTGCAGTGCCTCGCGCACCTCGTCGGGGTTGTACGGCTGGCTGCCGTCGAAGCCGTTGAGGGCGATGACGAAGGGGAGGCCGGAGTTCTCGAAGTAGTCGACGGCGGGGAAGCAGTCGGCGAGGCGGCGGGTGTCGACGAGGACGATGGCGCCGATGGCGCCGCGTACCAGGTCGTCCCACATGAACCAGAAGCGGTCCTGTCCGGGGGTGCCGAACAGGTAGAGGATCAGGTCCTGGTCCAGGGTGATGCGGCCGAAGTCCATGGCCACCGTGGTGGTGGTCTTGTCCCCGGTGTGGGTGAGGTCGTCGATGCCGGCCGAAGCGGACGTCATGACGGCCTCTGTGCGCAGCGGGTTGATCTCCGAGACGGCGCCGACGAACGTGGTCTTGCCCACGCCGAAGCCGCCCGCCACCACGATCTTCGCCGAGGTGGTGGCCCGGCCCGCGTCAGAGCTTGCGAAGTCCACTGAGCACCCTTTCGAGCAGCGTCACATCCGGAGCGCCGCCGTTGTTCTCGTCGCCACCCGGCTGGTGGATGGCGACCAGGCCGGCCTCGGCGAGGTCGGCCACCAGGATCCGGGCCACACCCAGCGGCATGGCCAGCAGGGCGGACACCTCCGCGACCGACTTGACCTCCCGGCACAGATGGCAGATCCGCTGGTGCTCCGGGAGCAGTCCCATGAGCGCTGCCGGATCGGCCGTGGTGCTGATCAGCGCCTCGATCGCGAGCTGGTAGCGCGGCCGGGTGCGGCCGCCGGTCATCGCGTACGGCCGAACCAGCGGCTGGTCGCCCTCGTCCCCGTACGGCTCCGCGTACGGATCATGATGGGCGGTGGGCGGGGTCATGAATCCTCCGGGCGGGACAGCAAGTCGGTCAGTCAAGCCGTCTGACAGGGCCGGTGGGGGGATTGTGGCGGCCGGACGGTGTTTTCGTGAGGTGGGTGGTGCCGGGGGCGGTCAGTGAAGCAGACTGCCCTGGAGTTCGGCGCGCAGATCCGGGGTGAGTACCGCACCCGCGCGGTCGACGAGCAGTGCCATCTCATAGCCGACGAGGCCGATGTCCGCATCGGGATGGGCCAGGACCGCGAGGGACGACCCGTCCGAGATGGACATGAGGAAAAGGAACCCGCGTTCCATCTCGACGACCGTCTGGGCCACGCTGCCACCCTCGAAGATCCGGGACGCCCCGGCCGTGAGGGAGGTCAGCCCGGACGCGACGGCCGCCAGCTGGTCGGCGCGGTCCCGCGGGAAACCTTCGGACATCGCCAGCAGAAGGCCGTCGGCGGAGACCACCACTGTGTGGGACACCCCGGGGGTGTTGTCCACGAAGTTGGTGATCAACCAGTTCAGGTTCTGTGCCGCCTGGCTCATCGGACTCAACTAACGCTCCTGCTGGTGAGTGGGGCTCGGGAAGCTGCCGGTCTGGCCGCTGCCGGCCTGACGGCCCTGAGCGATACCCCGACGAAGATTGGTCAGCCGTCCGCGTACGTCGTCAGGCGCACGCGAGACCTGCGGACCGGCTTGGTGCTGTTGCTGCTGTGCCGTGCCCGGGACGAGGTTCGCCCGGGGCACCCGGCGCGGCAGGCCGGAGGTGGTGACACCGCCGGCGGCGGGCTGCCGGACGCGTTCTGCCTGCCGTACGAGTTCGTCGTTCGGCGAGGTGCGCCAGGAGCCGGTGTTCGGGACGGAACGCTGTGGAGCCGGGGCCTCGGGCTGAGCCGGGGCCTGCGGCTGCTGCTGGGGGGCGGGGGCGCCGTCCTGCTGCTGAGTGCCGTGGAACCAGTTGGTCTCCAGCGTGTCGTACAGCGGGGTACGGCCGTCGCCCGGACCGCTGGCCGGCGGCAGCGCCCACGCGTCGCTCGCCCCGCGTCCCTCGTCGGGTCGCTGCGTGGCTCCCCGGTTGTCGGGCTCGCGGCGCGGCGGACGCTGCTGCTGGGGGGCCGGCGGGCGCGGGGCGCCGAAGTCGGCACGGCCGTCCTGGGGCGCGTAGGCGTCCCGGCCGCCCGGCTGCGGACGCTCGAACTGGCCGTTCTGCGCCGGGTCCTGGCGGCCGGGCAGGGCGTGCTGACCGGTGGAGCCTCCGTCGTACGCCTGCGGTGCCGCGAACTGGCCCGTGTTCTGGGCCGTGTTCTGGGCGCCGTCGTCCGGCCGGCCGGGTGCCGGGGTGCCGAAGACGTCGGAGCGGACGAACGGGCCGGAGTCCTGCTGGTGGCCGGGCTGCGACGCGAACCGGTCCTGCTGCGGGGCTTCGGGACGCCCGTACTGGTCCTGCTGCGAGGCGTCGGGGCGCGCGTAGCCGCCCGTCTGCTGCGAGGTGCCGGGGCGGGCGAACTGGCCCGTCTGCTGGGGGTTCTCCGCACGACGGCCCCGGCCGGCGCCCTGGGCACCGCCCGGGCCGCTCAGCTCGGCGCGCGGGAACTCGCCCGTTGCGGCGGGGCCCTGTGCGTCGATGCGGGGTATCTCGGCGGTCGCGCCCGGACCGTGCCGGTCGTCGACGCGCGGCATGCGCGAGGTCTGCGAGGGGTCCTGCTCGTCGTGACCGCGCGGGGCGTCCAGCGAGGCGCGCGACAGCGGGGCCTGGGTGTCCGCCCAGTCCGGGGTGCGCTGCTGCGGGTCACCGCCGGGCAGCTCGGCCCGCGGGCCGCCGCGCGGCGGCAGCTGGGGCTGCCGGCTCCGGTCGCCGGGGGCGGCGGGCCGCTGCGGGCCACGGCCGCCGAAGGCGTCCTGCTGCGGTCCGCCCGGGTTCGCGGCCTGCAGGCCCTGCCGGGCACCCGGCGCCTGGCCGCCGAAGCCACCCGCGCCGGCACCGGCGGGCGCCGGCCGGCCCTGCTGGGCACCGGGACCGCCCTGCTGGGCACCCGGACCGCCCTGCGGACCGCGTGCTCCGCCCGGCGCACCGGGCCGGCCGCCGTGGCCCGTGCCGGGCAGCGCGGCCCGGGGCCCCTGGCCGGAGCCGACCTGGCCGCGCGGGCCGGGACCGGAGCCGAGCAGACCGCCACCGGCCGGGGCGCCGCCGAGGGCACCGCTCTGGCCGTTGTTGCCGTTGGCACGGCGGGCCGCGGCGGCACCGGCGGCCGCCTGCGCGGCGGCGGGGCCGCCGGTGGAGCCGGGGCCCGGCTTGCCCGGAGCGGGCTTCTTGCCGCCCTGGGCGACGTCCACGGGCAGCATGACCAGCGCGGTCGTGCCACCGGAGTCGGAGGGGCGCAGCTGGATGCGGATGCCGTGCCGCTGGGACAGCCGGCCGACCACGAAGAGGCCCATGCGGCGGGAGACGGAGACGTCCACGGTGGGCGGCGAGGCGAGCCGCTCGTTGATCGCGGCAAGGTCCTCGGGGGAGAGGCCGATACCGGTGTCGTGGATCTCGATCAGCACGCGGCCGTCGGGCAGCGCGTGACCGGTGACCTTGACCTTGGTCTGCGGGGAGGAGAAGGAGGTCGCGTTCTCCAGCAGCTCGGCCAGCAGGTGCACGAGGTCGTTGACGACCCGGCCGGCGACCTCGGTGGTCGGGACCGAGGCCAGCTCGATGCGCTCGTACTGCTCCACCTCGGACGCGGCGGCGCGGAGCACGTCGACCAGCGGGACCGGTCGGGTCCAGCGGCGGCCGGGCTCCTCACCCGCGAGGACGAGGAGGTTCTCGCCGTTACGGCGCATACGGGTGGCGAGGTGGTCCAGCTTGAACAGCGAGGACAGCTGGTCCGGGTCGGCCTCGCGGGACTCCAGCTCGGAGATCAGAGACAGCTGGCGCTGGATCAGGCCCTGGGAGCGGCGCGAGAGGTTGGTGAACATCGCGTTGACGTTGCCCCGCAGCAGGGCCTGCTCGGCGGCGAGCCGGACCGCCTCGCGGTGCACGTCGTCGAAGGCCGCGGCCACCTGGCCGATCTCGTCCCGGGAGTGCACACCGACCGACTCCACGGACGTGTCGACGTCCTGCGGGTCGGCCTCCGACAGCTGCTTGACCAGCTCGGGGAGCCGGTCCTGGGCGACCTTGGTGGCCGTCTCCTGCAGCCGGCGCAGCGAGCGGATCATGGAGCGGGCCACGACGAACGCGCCGACCAGCGACACGCCGAGCACGAGCAGGATCAGCGCACCGGAGATGATCGCCTCGCGCTCGGAGGCGCTGCGCAGCTCGCGGGCCTTCTGCTCCATGTCCTCGAGCAGCGTGTGCTCGATCTTCTTCATCTGCTCGATCTTGGTCGAGCTGGTGTCCACCCAGTCGCGGTACGAACGCGCCGGCAGCCCCTCGATGCCGTTGCGCGACTCGAACGAGCGCTTGGCGTAGGTGTCGGCCGTCTCGATCGTCGGGTTGCCCTCGTCGATCGGCTTGAGGAGTTCCTCGGCGTTCTCGTCCGCGTAGATCTTCCGGAAGATCGCGAGTTCGGAACCCTCGCTCTCGTACGCCGACTGGCCGTAGAGGCGGTCGTTCTCGGCGAGGTGGCCCTTGGTGGAGGTGGTCGCGGGCAGTGCGGCGGCGATCATGGCGCGCTGCACGGAGGCGTACTCCTTGGCGGTGGAGAAGGCCGCCAGGGCGCGGGTGCGCGAGATCATCTCCGGGTTGCTGGACGCCTCGGCCATGTCCTGCGACAGACCGATCAGCTGGGTGATGAGCCGGTGGTAGGACTCGACCGTCTGGGTCGAGTTGTCCTTCGACTTGTAGGCGGACCGGCGGATCTTGGCCAGGTCGTCCAGCTGGTTGGCGAGACCGACGAGCGCGTCGCGGACGCCCTGCAGGTTGCCGTCCTTGCTGGCCGCGTCGATCTGCTCGGAGGCGTCGAGGAAGTTGTCGCGGGCCCGGTCGGTCTTCTGCTGGTAGCCCTTGACCGTGTAGTCGTTCGCGCCGCCGTGCGCCAGCGGGCCCGCGGACTGGTCGCGCTCCTCCTGGAGCGCGGCCGCCAGCTCGGTGGCCTGCTTGGTCATGTCCGTCAGCAGCTTCATGTTGTCGAGCTGCTGGATGTCGTCCATGGACGAGTTGATGCGCAGCGCGCCCAGCGAGGTCGCCGCGACCACGGGGAGCGCCAGCAGCGACACCAGGCGCGTGGAGATGCGCCAGTTGCGCAGGGCCAGGCGCGAACCGGGGCCCGTCGGTCCCGGGGAGGACTTCGCGGCCGGCTTGGGGGTGCCGGCGCTCGCCGCCTTCGTGGCGCCGGCCGACGAGGCCGACGCGCCGGGGCGGCCGGCGCGCTCACCGCCGTCTCCGGACGGGGCCGGGCCCGGGTTCTGGGCGTGCTGGGGCGAGGAGCTGCCCTTCATGGGGCCAGTCCCGTCGTGCGACTCCGGCTCCGCCGAAGCGCTGCCATCCCTCTTGAAACGTCCCTGCACTAGCGTCGCAACCTCTGGACCAGGCACCCCTCCGCGCGAACGGAGGGACACGGTGTCGGCGTTCTGGAGGGCGTCCTGAATACGCCCCCCGGTGGTCTTGAGTGACCGGCGCTGGTTCCCCCCATCTCGCCGCCACTCGGCGCTGCGTCGCGCCCTGTGCGCCGGACTCGATCCCGCGGCGGTCCGTGGAATTCCAGCACAGTGCCGGATCTCCAACAAGGGCCGTGGCCCGAGCTGTGACCTCCGTGACGGGCTGTGAGTGTCACATCACCTGTCGTGGAAGTCGATCCGGGGCGAACCGGGCGTTTTCCAGCGAGTCGGCGCCGGGTGGCACGTGTCCCAGTCGCCATGATCAGGAGCGGAATGATGGCTTCAGGGGCCCAATGTCCGTTTCGGTGGCGCGATGTGCGGGCCGGAATTGACCGGTTTGCCGGGGACGTCGTGAGCAAACTCACATGAACGCCGGGGTCAGTTGGCGTCTTCGGCGGGGATCCGGATGTTTAGCCTGACGCTTTACAGGAGCGGCGACTCTGCCAACCACCCGACCCAGAGGGCACAGGACGACAACGGTGAAGACGACGATGATGTTCCGCAACATAGCCAATCCGCGACGCACGACCCTGGCGCACCTCGACGACGCCGGCGCCCTGCAGACGCCGGAGCTGCCGGAGCAGTCCGCCGACCTCCCCGCCCAGACGGCCAATCCCAGGCGCACCGTCCTGATGGACCTGCCGGTGGGCGCCGCGGCCGGCGAGTAGCGACCGCGCGGTACGCCGCCGGCGCGCACCACGAAACACCTGACCGGCGGCCGTACCGGCCCGGCGCCGGGCGAGGGGACCGGTTAACCTGGGGCGTCAGTACGCCGGTTCTCAGGGAGGGGCGCAAGGATCCCGTGCGCATCGCCAGGTTCTCCATCGACGGGAACGTAGCCTTCGGCGCGGTCGAGGGCGACAAGCAGGACGAACTCGTCCTCGACATCATCAAGGGCATCCCGTTCGCGGACCACGAGCTGTCCGGCACCAAGGTGCCGCTCGGCAAGGTCAGACTGCTCCCGCCGGTCCTCCCGAACAAGGTCGTGGCCTTCGGCCGGAACTACGCCGAGCACGCGCGCGAGCTGGGCAACGAGACGCCCGACGCGCCGTTCGCCTTCTTCAAGCCCTCCACCTCGGTGATCGGCCCCGGCGACGACATCCAGTACCCGCCGTTCACCGAGGAACTGCACCACGAGGCCGAGCTGGCCGTGGTGATCGGCCGCATGTGCCGCGAGGTGCCGCGCGAGCGCGTCAAGGACGTGATCCTCGGCTACACCTGCGCCAACGACGTCACCGCCCGCGACGTCCAGCGCCGCGAGAAGCAGTGGGCCCGGGCCAAGGGCTTCGACACGTCCTGCCCGCTCGGCCCCTGGGTGGAGACGGACCTGGACCTCGACCGGGCGAACGACCTGACGGTCCAGCTCACCGTGAACGGCGAACAGCGCCAGCTGGGCCGCACGAGCGAGATGATCCACTCCATCGAGGACCTGGTCGTCAACATCTCCGAGGCCATGACCCTGCTGCCCGGCGACGTCATCCTCACCGGCACCCCCGCGGGGGTCGGCCCCCTGCACGTCGGCGACGAGGTCGCCGTCACCATCGAAGGCATCGGCACTCTCACCAACAAGGTTGTCAAGCGTGGCTAGCGCACCCGGCTCCCCCGTACGCGTCCGTTTCTGCCCCTCGCCCACCGGTAACCCCCACGTGGGCCTGGTCCGCACCGCCCTGTTCAACTGGGCGTTCGCCCGCCACCACCAGGGCACCCTGGTCTTCCGTATCGAGGACACCGACGCGGCGCGCGACTCGGAGGAGTCGTACCAGCAGTTGCTCGACGCGATGCGCTGGCTCGGCTTCGACTGGGACGAGGGCCCCGAGGTCGGCGGCCCGCACGCGCCGTACCGCCAGTCGCAGCGCATGGACGTCTACGCCGACGTCGCCCGCAAGCTCCTGGACGCCGGCCACGCCTACCACTGCTACTGCTCCCAGGAGGAGCTGGACGGCCGCCGCGAGGCCGCCCGCGCCGCCGGCCTGCCCTCCGGCTACGACGGCCACTGCCGCGAGCTGACCGCCGAACAGGTCGAGGAGTACAAGGCCCAGGGCCGCACCCCGATCGTCCGCTTCCGCATGCCGGACGAGGCGATCACCTTCACCGACCTGGTGCGCGGAGAGCTGACCTTCACCCCGGAGAACGTGCCCGACTACGGCATCGTCCGGGCGAACGGCGCCCCGCTGTACACGCTGGTCAATCCGGTCGACGACGCGCTGATGGACATCACCCACGTGCTGCGCGGCGAGGACCTGCTGTCCTCCACCCCGCGCCAGATCGCCCTGTACAAGGCGCTGACCGAGCTGGGCATCGCCGAGCGGACCCCCGCCTTCGGCCACCTGCCGTACGTGATGGGCGAGGGCAACAAGAAGCTCTCCAAGCGCGACCCCCAGGCCTCCCTGAACCTCTACCGCGAGCGCGGCTTCCTGCCCGAGGGCCTGCTGAACTATCTCTCCCTCCTGGGCTGGTCGCTCTCGGCGGACCAGGACATCTTCACGATCGACGAGATGGTCGCGGCCTTCGACGTCTCCGACGTGAACCCCAACCCGGCGCGCTTCGACCTGAAGAAGTGCGAGGCCATCAACGCCGACCACATCCGCATGCTGGAGGTGAAGGACTTCACCGAGCGCTGCCGCCCCTGGCTGAAGCCCCCCTTCGCCCCCTGGGCGCCGGAGGACTTCGACGAGGCCAGGTGGCAGGCGATCGCCCCGCACGCCCAGACCCGCCTGAAGGTCCTGTCGGAGATCACCGACAGCGTCGACTTCCTGTTCCTGCCGGAGCCGGTGGCCGACGAGGCGAGCTGGCAGAAGGCGATGAAGGAAGGCAGCGACGCCCTCCTGCGCACGGCCCGCGAGAAGCTGGAGGCCGCCGACTGGACCTCCGCCGAGTCCCTCAAGGAGGCCGTCCTGGCGGCCGGCGAGGCCCACGGCCTCAAGCTCGGCAAGGCCCAGGCCCCGGTCCGGGTCGCCGTCACCGGCCGCACGGTCGGCCTGCCCCTCTTCGAGTCCCTGGAGGTCCTGGGCAGGGAGAGGACGCTGGCGCGGATCGACGCGGCGCTGGCGAAGCTCGCCGCGTAACGGGCTACGAGCTCCACACCGAGGGGGCGGCATCCGGGTGTCCGGGTGCCGCCCCCTCGTCGTCCGCCCGGTCGGCGGAGAGCCCCCGGATCCCCGGCCGTGCGGCGGTATTGTCGGGCGCATGACGATCAGAGCCGTCGTGTGGGACGTGGACGACACCCTCTTCGACTACACGACCGCCGACCGGGAGGGCATGCGGGCCCACCTCGCGATCGAGGGGCTGCTCGCCGGCTACGCCGGCGCCGAGGAGGCC
Source organism: Streptomyces sp. NPDC048514 (assembly GCF_043199955.1). Taxonomy (NCBI): domain Bacteria; kingdom Bacillati; phylum Actinomycetota; class Actinomycetes; order Kitasatosporales; family Streptomycetaceae; genus Streptomyces; species Streptomyces sp. NPDC048514. The sequence continues at coordinate 270,458 of NZ_JBICWT010000006.1, forward strand.
CTCGTGCGGTGGCGTGAGATCACCCACCGGCAGTGGGCGCGGTTCTCGGCGGGGGAGGTCTCGTTCGAGGGGCAGCGGCGGGACCGGGTGCGGACGTTCCTGGGGGAGGAGCTGTCCGACGCGGAGGCGGACGCCTGGTTCCAGCGGTACGTCGGTCACTACGAGGCCGCCTGGAGCCTCTTCCCGGACGTGCTGCCCGCCCTGGAGGCACTCGCCGCCAGCCATCGGCACGCGGTGCTGTCCAACTCCAGCCTCACCGTCCAGGACCGCAAGCTGCGCACCCTCGGCCTGTTCGACCGCTTCGAGACCGTGCTGTGCGCCGCGGAGCTGGGCGTCTCCAAGCCCGAGGCCGGCGCCTTCCTCGCCGCCTGCGAGGCGCTGGGCCTGCCCCCGCACGAGGTGGCGTACGTCGGCGACCATCCGGAGATCGACGGGCGGGGCGCCGCCGAGGCCGGACTGCTGTCCGTGTGGATCGACCGGGGCGCGGCCTACGCGCGAGCCGTCGGCGAGGTGGTCGCGCACCGGATCTCGACCCTCGCCGAACTCCCGGCGCTCGTCCGCGCGGATACCCGTTTTGGAGCCCCGTCCACCTTCGGGTAATGTTCTTCCTGCGCCGAGGGAAGCGGGCCGGAAGGCCGGAAGCCCGAGGCGCAAACTAGAACGAGATCCCCGCAGGGGCTTGAGTTCCAGTGGCCTATGGTGTAATTGGCAGCACGACTGATTCTGGTTCAGTTAGTCTTGGTTCGAGTCCAGGTAGGCCAGCTCGCAGAGCTTATCTGCAAAGCCCCCGTTGTGTAGCGGCCTAGCACGCCGCCCTCTCAAGGCGGTAGCGCCGGTTCGAATCCGGTCGGGGGTACTGGTCCTGATCTTCTCGGGATCGCTAGGGCCCCCGTTGTGTAGCGGCCTAGCACGCCGCCCTCTCAAGGCGGTAGCGCCGGTTCGAATCCGGTCGGGGGTACTGACTGGTCTAAACCATCATTGGTCTATGGTGTAATTGGCAGCACGACTGATTCTGGTTCAGTTAGTCTTGGTTCGAGTCCAGGTAGACCAGCTCGGACCTGCGGAAACGCAGTGTCCAGGCCCCCGTTGTGTAGCGGCCTAGCACGCCGCCCTCTCAAGGCGGTAGCGCCGGTTCGAATCCGGTCGGGGGTACGCACAGGAAGGCCCTCCACTTCGGTGGGGGGCCTTTCGCGTGTCCGGGGGTCAGCCGTCCCCGAGCCGCCGGCGCGACTCATCGGCCTGGGTCAGCCGGCGCAGAGCCGTCGGTACCGGCTCGTACAGGACGGTCAGCGCCACGGCCGCCTCCACCTGCTCCTCCGGCGCGTGGCGCTCGGCCAGGTCCAGGTCGTCGGCGGCGAGCTGCTCCACGGCGCGGGCGCAGGGCTCCAAATCGGCCGCGGTGCACGGGTGTCCGAGTCGGGCGGCGCGCTGATCGCGGTCACCGGCATCCCGTACGGCGGTGCGGCCGGGGTGTCCGGCGAGCCGTGGCCGTGGGCCGGTACCGGTGCGGGTCCCGCGCCGGTTCTTCCCGTGCGGAGATGTGCGAGAGGGCCTGCCGCGGCGTCGGGGCAGGCCCTCCTCGGTGTGTCGCGGGGGCGCTCAGCCCGAGCGGCGCAGGGCCTCCGACAGGCGGCCGGCGGCGTCGATGACCGCCTGGGCGTGCATACGGCCCGGGTGGCGCGTCAGGCGCTCGATGGGGCCGGAGACCGACACGGCGGCCACCACGCGGTTGGAGGGGCCGCGCACGGGCGCCGAGACCGAGGCGACGCCCGGCTCGCGCTCGCCGATCGACTGGGCCCAGCCGCGCCGCCGTACGCCCGACAGGGCCGTGGCCGTGAAGCGGGCGCCCTGGAGGCCGCGGTGCAGCCGCTCCGGCTCCTCCCAGGCCATCAGGATCTGCGCCGAGGAGCCCGCCTTCATCGTCAGCGTGGAGCCGACCGGGACGGTGTCCCGCAGGCCGGACAGGCGTTCCGCCGCGGCCACGCAGATCCGCATGTCACCCTGGCGCCGGTAGAGCTGTGCACTCTCGCCGGTGACGTCGCGGAGGTGGGTGAGCACCGGGCCGGCCGTCGCCAGCAGGCGGTCCTCACCGGCCGCCGCGGCCAGCTCGGCGAGGCGCGGTCCGAGGATGAACCGGCCCTGCATGTCGCGTGCCACCATGCGGTGGTGTTCCAGGGCCACGGCCAGGCGGTGGGCCGTGGGTCGTGCCAGTCCGGTGGCCCCGACCAGACCCGCGAGGGTGGCCGGACCGGACTCCAGAGCGCTCAGGACGAGGGCCGCCTTGTCCAGAACGCCGACGCCGCTACTGTTGTCCATGCAACGATACTCACGTCTCACTCTGTGAAACGCAAGTTCAATTTTCCGTGGAACGCGCCACCCTGGAATCAGAACAGCGGCCCGAGTACCACGAGGGCCCGGCGGCGGACGCCCGGAATCACGACTTTCAGGGGCCCTCACGGGCAGCCGCCGCTTCCTCAAGATCTCTAGTTGGGCCGGTGCACGTCTGCCGGCCGGAGGGAAAGCGATGGGTAGGACACTCGCGGAGAAGGTCTGGGACGACCATGTCGTCCGGCGCGCCGAGGGCGAGCCCGACCTCCTCTACATCGATCTGCACCTGCTGCACGAGGTGACCAGCCCCCAGGCCTTCGACGGTCTGCGCAAGAACGGCCGCCAGGTCCGCCGCCTCGACCTCACCATCGCGACCGAGGACCACAACACCCCGACCCTCGACATCGACAAGCCCATCGCCGACCCGGTCTCCCGCGCCCAGCTGGAGACGCTGCGCAAGAACTGCGCCGACTTCGGGGTGCGCCTGCACCCGCTGGGCGACGTCGAGCAGGGCGTCGTGCACGTCGTGGGCCCGCAGCTGGGCCTGACCCAGCCCGGCACCACCGTCGTCTGCGGCGACTCGCACACCTCCACGCACGGTGCCTTCGGCGCGCTGGCGTTCGGCATCGGCACCTCCCAGGTCGAGCACGTGCTGGCCACCCAGACGCTGCCGATGGCCCGCCCGAAGACCATGGCCATCACCGTCGAGGGCGAGCTGCCCGACGGCGTCACCGCGAAGGACCTGATCCTCGCGATCATCGCCCGGATCGGCACCGGCGGCGGCCAGGGCTACGTCCTGGAGTACCGCGGCCCGGCCATCGAGAAGCTCTCGATGGAGGCCCGGATGACCATCTGCAACATGTCGATCGAGGCCGGCGCCCGCGCGGGCATGATCGCCCCCGACGAGACCACCTTCGCGTACCTCGAAGGCCGCCCGCACGCCCCCGAGGGCGCCGACTGGGACGAGGCCGTCGCGTACTGGAAGACGCTCCGGACGGACGAGGACGCGGTCTTCGACGCCGAGGTCGTCATCGACGCCACCGCGCTGTCGCCGTTCGTCACCTGGGGCACCAACCCCGGCCAGGGTGCGCCGCTTTCGGCGTCCGTCCCCGACCCGGCTTCGTACGAAGACGCGTCGGAGCGCTTCGCCGCCGAAAAGGCCCTGGAATACATGGGGTTGGCGGCCGGCCAGCCGCTGCGTTCCATCGACGTGGACACCGTCTTCGTAGGTTCCTGCACCAACGGCCGCATCGAGGACCTGCGCGCCGCCGCCGAGATCCTGCGGAGCCGCAAAGTCGCCGACGGCGTACGGATGCTGGTCGTCCCCGGCTCCGCGCGGGTCGGTCTGCAGGCCGTCTCCGAGGGCCTGGACGTTGTCTTCAAGGAGGCCGGTGCCGAATGGCGGCACGCGGGCTGCTCGATGTGCCTGGGCATGAATCCCGACCAGCTGGCCCCGGGCGAGCGCTCCGCCTCCACCTCGAACCGCAACTTCGAGGGCCGGCAGGGCAAGGGCGGCCGTACGCACCTGGTGTCACCGCAGGTCGCCGCCGCCACCGCCGTCCTGGGCCACCTGGCCTCCCCGGCCGACCTGACCGACGTCCCCGCGCCCGCTGGAGCCCGATAACCATGGAAGCCTTCACCACTCACACCGGCCGGGCCGTGCCGCTGCGCCGCAGCAACGTCGACACCGACCAGATCATCCCTGCTCACTGGCTCAAGAAGGTCACCCGGGACGGGTTCGAGGACGGCCTCTTCGAGGCCTGGCGCAAGGACCCGGAGTTCGTGCTCAACCGCCCCGAGCGGCAGGGCGCCACGGTCCTGGTCGCCGGCCCCGACTTCGGCACCGGCTCCTCCCGCGAGCACGCCGTCTGGGCGCTGCAGAACTACGGCTTCAAGGCCGTGATCTCCTCGCGCTTCGCCGACATCTTCCGGGGCAACTCGCTGAAGAACGGCCTGCTCACGGTGGTGCTGGACCAGAAGATCGTGGACGCGCTGTGGGAGCTGACCGAGGCCGACCCCACGGCCGAGGTCACGGTGGACCTCGAGACTCGCGAGGTGCGGGCGGCGGGCCTCACCGCCGCCTTCGAGCTGGACGAGAACTCCCGCTGGCGGCTGCTGAACGGCCTGGACGACATCTCGATCACGCTCCGGAACGAGGCCGACATCGCCACCTACGAGGCCGGGCGGCCCGGCTACAAGCCGCAGACCCTCCAGGCCTGACCCACCCGGCCCGGACGGGTCGGGTTTCGGCCACCCCAACACCTTCTCCGTACCCCCGATCGCCACGATCGGGGGTACGGCCATGTCTGCACCCGAACGGCCCTGCCGCCGCGCCCCCGCTCGCTCAACTTCCCACGTTACGGCGGTGGTTGTAAGGGTAGGTGAGTGCCGTGTTCGCGGTCTTCGCGCGTGCCTGGAAGGCCGTTCGGGGCGGCAGTTGCACCCTGCGCAGGCGACAACTCGCCCCAGATGGCACAATCTGTGCATGGGACACGACGGCCAACTCCAGCTCTATACGGCGGTCGCGAACCAGCTCAAGGAAGCGCACGCAAGAGTGCGCGCACTGCAAGTCCCGGAGGGCGTACGGATGGCGCTGACCCGGAAGCTGCTGGTCATTACGGCCGCGGCCAAGCACGATCTCGCCGATGCGGCAAGGCGGCTCGAGCGGTTCACCACGGACCTCGACGAGGGTCGGATCCCCGACGAGGACCGCTGAACAGCCCGGGACAACCGAGTCCGTTGCGGCACAAGGGTGATAAGCCCGTTTCGTGTTTGATTTGCGGTATATATCTGCCTAACGTGCGAAAAAGCTTGAACACTTTCGTTCTGGCGATGTCTCCGAAGGGGAAGACGTGAACAAGGCGCAGCTCGTAGAAGCGATTGCCGACAAGATGGGCGGCCGCCAGCAGGCCGCCGATGCTGTCGACGCGGTCCTGGACGCGGTCGTCCGCGCGGTTGTCGGCGGGGACCGGGTCTCGGTCACCGGCTTCGGGTCCTTCGAGAAGGTGGACCGCCCCGCCCGCTACGCCCGCAACCCCCAGACGGGCGAGCGGGTTCGGGTCAAGAAGACCTCCGTGCCGCGCTTCCGCGCAGGCCAGGGCTTCAAGGACCTGGTGAGCGGCTCGAAGAAGCTGCCTCGCGGCGGCGAGGTCTCCGTCAAGAAGGCGCCCAAGGGCAGCCTGACCGGCGCCGCTTCCGCCACGGTCAAGAAGGCCGCGGCCAAGAAGACCACCAAGGCCGCCGCGAAGAAGACCACCGCCAAGAAGGCCACGCCGGCGAAGAAGACCACGGCCACCGCCAAGAAGACCACGGCGAAGAAGACCACGCCCGCCAAGAAGACCACGGCGACCGCCAAGTCCACCGCGGCGAAGAAGACCACCGCCAAGAAGGCGACGGCCAAGAAGGCCCCGGCGAAGAAGGTCACCGCCAAGAAGGCCCCGGCCAAGAAGTCGACGGCCCGCAAGACCACCGCGAAGAAGGCCACCGCCCGCAAGGCGTCGTAAGGCCACCTGGGCACTCACGCGCCGGGCCGGACTCCCCTGGGGAGCCCGGCCCGCGGCGTTTGTAAGGGCAGTTAGAGGGTTTGAAGGGTTACCAGGGTGATGCGCAGGCCGTCCCCGGCACCCTCGGTCTCGATCCGCACCCGCTGTCCGGGCCGCAGCAGCCGCAGGCCGCCGGCGTCGAACGCGTCGGCGCCGAAGGGCACCGGGGTGCCGTCGTCGAGCAGCACCTGTCCGCTGCGGGTCTCTTCGTCGTAGGTGTACGCGGTGGCCTGCATGGCAGCCAGCGTAGTGTCTTTCGGGGTTCCGGGCGTCTTCGCGCGGGCCGCGGCCGGACGCTCAGGACCGTGGAATCAGCAACCCCGCCGACACGGCCGCCGTGTACGGTCCCACCCCCAGCGCCAGCGCGGCGCGCAGATCCTCGCCGGTGTCCACGTCCTGCCGTACGGAATCCACCCCGGCGAGCCCCAGTTCGGCGGCCCCGGAGGCCCGGTGCCGGGTACGGGAATCGACACCGAACTCCGGCCGCAGTTCCCGCTCCGGTCCCGCCGCCAGCAGCGTCGTCCCCAGTGCCGCCGCATCCGCGAGAAAAGCCCGCGGGAATTCCGCCGCCGCCTCCAGCACCCGGGCCAGTTCCGGTGACCGCAGGGCCGGCAGATCGGCGTTCAGGGTCGCGACCGGCGCGGCCGGGCGCATTTCCCGTACGACGGCCGCGCCGTGGGCCAGAGCCGCGTTCAGGCCGCCCTGCGGGGTGTCCGCGACGATCCGCGCGCCCAGTGCCGCCAGCTCGCGGGAGGCCAGTTCGTCGTCCGTGACGACCACCACATCCGCAACGGCCGTGCAGGCCAGCGCCGCGACCACCGTGTCCTGGGCGAACGCCAGGGCCAGCCCCGGGCGCACCCCGTTCGCCGCGGTGTCCGCGAGCCTGCTCTTGGCCCGTGTCAGGGGCTTCAGGGGGATGACCAAGGTCCACTGCACCGGCGTACCGTCCCTCTCTCGTCGCGCTCATTGTCACCCGGGGCATCCGATGGCCGGCTCGCGGGCGGGCGTACGGTGTTCTCGACAGACCGGCGCCCCGGAGCCACACTTGTGCGGCCCCCGCCGGGGTGGCAGTCCTAGAGGAAGGTGTCCTTGTGCCCCGCCGCAGAATCGGCTTCTGGTACCGCTTCGCCGCGGTGATCTGCAAACCGCCATTGGTGGTTCTGATCAAGCGGGACTGGCGTGGAATGGAGCACATTCCGGCCGAGGGCGGATTTATCACGGTGGTGAACCACAATTCCCACGTGGACCCCTTCGCCTACGCGCATTACCAGTACAACACCGGACGGGTTCCGCGATTCCTGGCGAAGAGCGGACTTTTCAAGAAGGGCTTCGTCGGGGCCGCCATGCGCGGTACCGGACAGATTCCCGTCTACCGCGAGAGCACGGACGCGCTCAGCGCCTTCCGGGCCGCGATCGACGCCGTGGAACGCGGCGAGTGCGTCGCCTTCTACCCCGAAGGCACCCTCACCCGCGACCCGGACGGCTGGCCGATGACGGGCAAGACCGGCGCCGCGCGAGTGGCCCTGGAGACCAAGTGCCCGGTCATCCCGGTCGCCCAGTGGGGCGCCAACGAACTGCTGCCGCCGTACGCCAGGAAGCCCAGCCTCCTCCCGCGCAAGACCCACCGGGTGCTGGCCGGCCCGCCCGTGGACCTCGCGCGGTTCTACGGCAAGGACATGACCCCGGACCTGCTCAAGGAGGCCACCGAGGTCATCATGGCGGCCATCACCCGCCAGCTCGAGGTGGTCCGGGGTGAGAAGGCCCCCGAGACGCCCTACGACCCGCGCCGGGAGCGGATCGAACAGCGGCGCCGCACCCAGGCGCAGACCGGCAAGGAACAGGAGACCGGCACGTGAGCAAGCCTGTCCGGGCGGCTGTCATGGGCACCGGCTCATGGGGCACCGCCTTCGGCATGGTCCTCGCCGACGCGGGCTGCGAGGTGACCCTGTGGGCCCGCCGGCCCGAGCCGGTCGAGGCGGTCAACTCCACGCGGACCAACCCCGACTACCTCCCCGGTGTCGAACTCCCGGAGAACCTGCGCGCCACCGCGGACGCCGGCGAGGCCCTGCGGGACGCCGACTTCACGGTCCTGGCCGTCCCCTCCCAGACCCTGCGCGCCAATCTCGCCGCCTGGCGGCCGCTGCTCGCCCCGGGCACCGTCCTCGTCTCCCTGATGAAGGGCGTGGAACTGGGCTCCACCATGCGGATGAGCGAGGTGATCGACGACGTCGCCGAGGTCGGCGCCGACCGGATCGCCGTCGTCACCGGGCCGAACCTGGCCCGGGAGATCGCCGCCCGGATGCCCGCCGCCGCCGTGGTGGCCTGCACCGACGAGGCGGTCGCCCGGCGCCTCCAGGCCGCCTGCCACACGCCCTACTTCCGGCCGTACACCAACACCGACGTGGTCGGCTGCGAACTCGGCGGCGCGGTCAAGAACGTCATCGGCCTCGCGGTCGGCATCGCCGACGGCATGGGCCTCGGCGACAACGCCAAGGGCTCGCTCATCACGCGCGGCCTCGCCGAGACCACCCGCCTCGGGATGGCGCTCGGCGCGGACCCGCTCACCTTCTCCGGACTCGCGGGCCTGGGCGACCTGGTGGCCACCTGCTCCTCGCCGCTGTCCCGCAACCACACCTTCGGCACCAACCTCGGCAAGGGCATGACGCTGGCGGAGACCATCGCGGTGACCAGGCAGACCGCCGAGGGCGTCAAGTCCTGCGAGTCGGTGGCGGATCTGGCACGCCGGCACGGCGTCGACATGCCGATCACGGAGACGGTGGTGGACATCGTGCACGAGGGCAAGCCTCCGGTGGTCGCCCTGAAGGAGCTGATGTCGCGCAGCGCGAAGCCGGAACGACGCTGAGCGACCCCCGGCGCCGACGCTGTCTTGGGGCCCTACCACCGGGTACTCTCAACGCGATATGAGCACCGAGAACCTCCCCCAGAGCCCTGAGCAGCCGTCGCGCAAGGCGCGCGTGGCCGTCGTGTTCGGCGGACGCAGTTCCGAACACGGCATCTCCGCGGTCACCGCAGGCGCCGTCCTGAGCGCCATCGACCGGACGAAGTACGACGTCCTGCCGATCGGCATCACCCGCGAGGGCCGCTGGGTGCTCACGGCCGACGAGCCGGAGCGGATGGCCATCACCGACCGCCGCACCCCCGAGGTGGCAGAGCTGGCCGAGTCGGTCGAGGGCGGAGTGGTGCTCCCCGTCGACCCCGGCAACCGCGAGGTCGTCTACAGCGAGCCCGGCTCGGTGCCCAAGGCGCTCGGCGAGGTCGACGTGGTCTTCCCGGTGCTGCACGGCCCCTACGGCGAGGACGGCACCCTGCAGGGTCTGCTGGAGCTGTCCGGGGTGCCGTACGTGGGTGCCGGTGTGCTCGCCTCGGCCGTCGGCCAGGACAAGGAGTACATGAAGCGGGTGTTCACCTCCTTCGGGCTCAAGGTCGGCCCGTACGTGGTGATCCGGCCCCGCGAGTGGGAGCGGGACGAGTCCGCGGCCCGCAAGAAGATCGTCGACTTCGCCGGCGAGCACGGCTGGCCGCTGTTCGTGAAGCCCGCGCGCGCGGGCTCCTCCATCGGCATCACCAAGGTCGACGACCTCTCCGGCTTGGACGAGGCGATCGCCGAGGCCCAGTCGCACGACCCGAAGATCCTGGTCGAGGCGGCGGTACGGGGCCGTGAGATCGAGTGCGGCGTCCTGGAGTTCGAGGACGGCCCGCGGGCCTCCGTCCCGGCCGAGATCCCGCCGCCGGACGCGCACGCGTACTACGACTTCGAGGCCAAGTACATCGATTCCACGCCCGGCATCGTCCCGGCGCCGCTCACCGAGGAGCAGACCGCCGAGGTGCGCCGGCTCGCGGTCGAGGCGTTCGAGGCGGCCTCCTGCGAGGGCCTGGTGCGCGCCGACTTCTTCCTCGACGAGGACGGCGAGTTCGTGATCAACGAGATCAACACCATGCCCGGCTTCACGCCGATCTCGATGTACCCGCAGATGTGGCAGGCCACCGGCGTCGGCTACCCGGAGCTGATCGACCGGCTGGTGCAGGCGGCGCTGCGCCGCCCGACCGGGCTGCGCTGACCCCGCACCGCGTCACCGCATGGAGGCGATCCCCCGGGGGATCGCCTTCTTGACCGCGGCCGCGAGATCCGTGAGCACCGAGGCGCCCTCGTCCTGCGGGGACATCCCCTTCACCAGGCTCACCTGCACATACGCCACGCGGCTCGCCGTGGTGAACCGCCAGGTGCCGTCGCTCTGCTTCTCCATCAGCCAGTCGACGCCGTTCACCCCGCCCGCGACGGCGTCCGGATCGTCCCCCTGGGCCACCCCGGGATCGACCATCTTCGGCGGCCGTACGACACCGCAGCGCAGTATGATCGCCGGGTTTCCCCAGCCCGCCGTGTAGGCGGACCGGGGCCGGGGGTCGTTTCGGTCGCGTCCGTCCAGCTTCCGCGGCAGCGCCCGGTGCAGCTCCCGGCACACCTTCGCCGTCTTGGCGTCGGGGCTGGGAACCGCCACCGTGGCGCTGTCGTCTGCCGTGGCACAGCCCGCGACCGCGACCAGCAGCGCGGGCGCGAGCAGGCCGAGGGGCCGGTGACGGAAGATGTTCACCGGCCAAGGGTAGACGGGGGCTACAGATGAACGACCGGACAGGTCAGGGTGCGGGTGATGCCGTCCACTTGCTGGACCTTCGCGACCACCATGCGGCCGAGGTCGTCGACGGTGTCGGCCTGGGCGCGCACGATGACGTCGTACGGACCCGTCACGTCCTCGGCCTGCATCACGCCAGGGATCTTGCTGATCGTCTCGGCGACGGTCGACGCCTTGCCGACCTCCGTCTGGATCAGGATGTACGCCTGTACCACGGAACCTCCAGGGCGGCCACGAGGATCATGTGGGGAAAAGGAACGCCACGGTATCGCGTTGCCGCTCCCCGGGGCGAGACCTGCGGGAACCGGGCTTGCGCGCCAGGGTGCAGGCACGACGGAAGTTGACGGTCACCTCGATCGCGACGGCGGTCATCCGGACCGCGACGGCGGTCACCTCGACGGTATCGGGGACACTGATGAGGCGCGACCGGGAACGGCAACGCAGAGAAGGGGAGCAAGGGAAATGAAGGGCACTGTTGGTGAGCTCGGGGAGTTCGGGCTCATCAGGGAGCTCACCTCCCGCCTCACCACCACTCCGGCGGTCCGCGTCGGCCCCGGCGACGACGCCGCGGTGGTCGCCGCGCCCGATCGCCGGGTGGTGGCGAGCACCGACATCCTGCTGGAGGGGCGGCACTTCCGCCGCGACTGGTCCACCGCCTACGACGTCGGACGCAAGGCGGCGGCACAGAACCTCGCGGACATCGCCGCCATGGGCGCCGTACCGACCGCGCTGCTGCTCGGCCTGGTCGTCCCGGCCGAACTCCCGGTCACCTGGCCCAGCGAGCTGATGGACGGCCTGCGGGACGAGTGCCAGGTGGCGGGCGCCTCGGTGGTCGGCGGAGACGTCGTACGCGGCGACACGATCATGGTGTCGATCACCGCGCTCGGCGATCTGCGCAACCAGGAGCCGGTGACCCGGGGCGGTGCCCAGCCCGGCGACGTCGTGGCCGTCACAGGCTGGCTCGGCTGGTCAGCGGCCGGCTTCGCGGTGCTCTCCCGGGGCTTCCGCTCGCCGCGCGCCTTCGTCGAGGCCCACCGGCGTCCCGAGCCGCCCTATCACGCGGGCCCGGCCGCCGCTGCGCTCGGCGCCACCGCCATGTGCGACGTGAGCGACGGCCTCATCGCCGACCTCGGGCACATCGCCGAGGCCAGCAAGGTGCGCATCGACATCCGCTCCGGCGCGATCGACGTCCCCACGCAGATGAACGACATCGGTCAGGCCGTCGGCGTGGACCCGCTCCAGTGGGTGCTGAGCGGTGGAGAGGACCACGCGATCGTGGCGACCTTCCCGCCGGACGCCAAGCTGCCGGCCCGCTGGAAGGTCATCGGCGAGGTCCTCAACCCCTCCGCGCTGCCCCAGGTGACGGTCGACGGGGCGCCCTGGACCAGCAAGGGCGGCTGGGACCACTTCGGGGACATCGAGTCATGAGCGTGCAGGGAGCGCCTCCTCGGGTGCTCACGGTGGCGGGCTCGGACTCCGGGGGCGGCGCGGGCATCCAGGCCGACCTGAAGACGATGCTGGCGCTCGGCGTGCACGGGATGAGCGTGATCACGGCGGTGACCGCGCAGAATTCCGTGGGCGTGCAGGGCGCCTGGGAGCTGCCCGTGGAGGCGGTACGGGCCCAGTACCGCAGCGTCGTGGACGACATCGGCGTACAGGCCGTGAAGACCGGCATGCTGGCCTCGGCCGAACTGGTCGAGGCGGTCGCCGAGTTGATCTCCGGCACGGACGTGCCGGCCGTGGTCGACCCGGTGGGCGTCTCCAAGCACGGCGACCCGCTGCTCGCCGCCTCCGCTCTGGACTCGGTCCGCGCCAGGCTGCTGCCGGCGGCGACCGTGGCGACCCCGAACCTTGACGAGGTGATCCAACTCACGGGGGTGCGGGTCGAGTCGGGTGACGATCTGCGACGGGCCGCGGAGGCCGTGCTGGAGTACGGGCCGCGCTGGGTGCTGATCAAGGGCGGCCACCTGTCCGGGGACGCGGTGGACCTGCTCACGGACGGTTCGGCGGAGCACTGGCTGCGCGCCCCGCGTCACGACAACCGGCACACGCACGGCACCGGCTGCACGCTGGCCTCGGCCATCGCGTCGGGGCTGGCCAAGGGGCTGGCCGTGCCGGAGGCGGTCACGCAGGCCAAGGAGTACGTCACGGGGGCGATCGCGGCCGGGTTCGCGCTCGGGGCGGGAATCGGCCCGGTGGACCACGGCTGGCGGTTCAGGTCACCCTGAACATTCCCCCGGGCAGGGCCCACCGCGCGTCCCCCGGGCAGGGTGCACCGCGCGCCCTGCCCGGGGGCGGCGGCACGACGAGACCGGTGACAGGGAAGGCACGGGGAGTGGCGAGGCGCTCGGCGCAAGGTACGCAGGGGCGCACGGCGCCGGGCACGGCAAAAAGCCGGCCCACCCTGAGGTGGACCGGCTTCGTGCAGCGAACCAGGCAGTGGCCGCGCGCTCAGCTGTAGCGTCAGCGCGAGACCTTGCCGGCCTTGATGCACGAGGTGCAAGCGTTCACGCGCTTCGGCGTCCCGCCGACCACGGTACGCACACGCTGGATGTTCGGGTTCCAGCGGCGGGACGTACGGCGGTGCGAAAACGAGATGTTGTTGCCGAAGCCCGGCCCCTTGCCGCAGACGTCGCAGTTGGCAGCCACGGGTCACTCCAAAGACTTCAGATGCACTTACGGTTGATCCCGGCATGCCGGGATCGAGATCCTAAGATCTTTGACCTTGAGTGGCGTTGCCAGGGGGAATGGCCCGATCAGATCGGGCAACCGGAGCAGCATACAACGACTGCGCCCGTGCAACGAAACTACCATGGCAGCTCAGGGCCCCGCTCCCAGCCCTCTTCCGGCGCAGAGCGGCTCGGGGTCTACGCTGCGTCCACGTCCAGCCAGCTCAGGGAGGCGCAGGTGGCGCAGGTGCCGCAGACATTCTTCGATGCTCTCGCGGTGCGCACCTGGTGCGGTCTGGCGCTCCGGGCACTGGGGCGGGCCCGCGAGGAGATCGACGCGATCAACGTCTATCCGGTGGCGGACGGTGACACCGGGACCAACCTCTATCTGACGGTGGAGTCGGCGGCCACCGCCGTGGAGGCCGTCTTCGCCGGGTACGGGACGGGCTCCGAGGAGCCGTCCCTGCCGGACGCGGTACGGGCCATGGCCCACGGTGCGCTCATCGGGGCCCGGGGCAACTCCGGGACCATCCTCGCCCAGCTGCTGCGGGGCATGGCCCAGGTGCTCGCCGGTGAACCGGGTCACGAGGGGGGCCCCGCGGCCCCGCACGGCGACGGTACGAGTCTGCGGCTGGCCCTGCGCCGGGCCGCCGACTCCGCCCGGCAGGCCGTGGCCCACCCCGTCGAGGGCACCGTGCTGACGGTCGCCTCCGCCGCCGCGGACGCCGCGGAGGGGGCGGAGGGCGACTGCGGGACCGTCGCGCGGGCGGCCTACGACGGGGCGCGGGCGGCCCTGGCGGCGACTCCGGGCCAGCTGTCCGTGCTGGCGCGGGCCGGGGTGGTCGACGCGGGCGGCCGGGGGCTGGTCGCGGTGCTGGGCGCCCTGGTGGAGGCGTTCACGGGGGAGACACCGGCGGCGGTGCCGGGCCGCCGGGCTCCCGCGGGGCCCTCCGGCGGGGCGGCCGTGCCGGCTTCCGACCCGTACGAGCGCGGGGTGCCGGCTTCCGACCGGTACGAGCGCGGGGGACCGGCTTCCGACCGGCACGCGCGCGAGGTGACCGTCTCCGACCCGGGCGTGCGCGAGGTGCCCGTTCCCGACTCGCACCTGCGCGAGGTGCCTGTCAACGGTCCGCACGCGCGTACGGCCGATGGTCCGGCGGTCGCCGCCTCCGGCCTGTACGGGGACACGGGTGCCGCCTCCGAGGCCGCCGCGCACGGGCCGGCGGCCGGCGTGTCCGCCGCGCACGTGGCCGGGGGCGGCGGCGCCGACGCGCAGGCACCCGTGGGCGACGCCGGTTCCGCTGGGTGCGCCGAGGGCGCCGACACGGGCGGACCCGCCTTCGAGGTCATCTACCTCCTGGAGGCCGGCGACGCGGCCGTGGCCCGGCTGCGCGCCCGGCTCGACGCCCTGGGGGACTGCCTGGTCGTCGTCGGCGGCGACGGGCTGTGGAACGTCCACGTGCACGTGGACGACGCGGGCGCCGCCGTGGAGGCCGGCGTGGAGGCCGGGCGGCCGTACCGGATCCGGATCACGCACTTCGACCTGGGCGACGTGCACACCCACGGCGAACGGCCGCCGCGCGAGCGCGCCCAGCGGGCCGTGGTCGCCGTCGTGCCGGGCGAGGGCCTGGCGGGCCTGTACGCCGAGGCCGGCGCGACCACCGTCCTCGCGCGCCCCGGGGAGCCGCCCGCCAGTGGCGAGCTGGTACAGGCCGTACGGCGCGCCCACGCGCGCGAGGTCGTCCTGCTGCCCAACGACGCCGAGCTGCGCCACACCGCCGCGGCGGCGGCGGAGCAGGCCCGTACCGAGGGCATCCGGGTGGCCCTGATCCCGACCCGCTCGGCGGTCCAGGGCATCGCCGCACTGGCGGTGCACGAGCCGGAGCGCCGGTTCGACGAGGACGTCGTCCAGATGACCTCGGCGGCGGGCGCCACCCGGTACGCCGAGGTCGTCGTCGCCGAACACCAGTCCTGGACGACGGCCGGCATCTGCCAGGCCGGGGACTTCCTGGGCCTGATCGACGGCGATGTGGCGGTGATCGGCCCCGACGTCACCGCCACCGCCGAGACCGTCCTGGACCGCATGCTCCGGGCCGGCGGCGAGCTGGTGACGCTGGTCGTCGGCGACGAGGCACCGCAGTCCGTCGCCGAGCACCTCCAGGACCGGGTGCGCGAGACCTACCTCGCCGTCGACACGGTGGTGTACCGGGGCGGCCGGCAGGGCGCGCTGCTCCTGATCGGCGTGGAGTGAGCCGAGCGCGCGGTCGGCGTGGAGTGGGCCGGGCGTCCGGTCGGCGTGGAGTGGGCCGGGTGTCCGGTCGGCGTGGAGTGAGCCGAGTGTCCGGTCGGAGGGGAGTGGGCCGAGCGCCCGCTCATTCCTCGGCCCGCACCGCCTGGAGCATCTGCGTGGCCTCCGCCCGCCGGGCCTCGACCGTCTCGTCGGCGTGCTCGGCGCCCCCGTAGGCCGCGAGTACGCCACGTGCGCGTGCCGCCGCCTCGGCGGGCCGCCCGAGATCGGCCTCCAGCCAGCCCGCGGCGAGTTCGGCGCCGGTACGGCCGTGCAGCCCGTCGGCGCCGAGCGTGCCGAACAGCGCGGAGGCCCGGTCCATCTGGACCAGCGCCGCCTCGAACGCGGCCTGGATCACGTCGTCCTCGGCCTCCTCGGCCGCCGACCGGGCCAGCAGGTCCCCGAACTGACGACGGGTGTTGCCCAGTTCGGCCGTCAGCTGCTCCCGGGTCACCGGATCGGCCGCGGCCCGCAGCGCCTGCTCGCACTCGCGCACCGCGTCCGTCATCAGATCCCGCGCGCCCTCGGCGCCGGACTCCCCGCGCAGCGCCAGCCAGCCCCGGGCGCGCAGCGAGCGGACCAGGAACTGCGGGTTGCCGATCGTGCGCCACAGTGCGCCCGCGCGCAGGTAGGCCCGGTCGGCCTCCTCCGCCAGCCCGGCGTTGCTCAGCGACTCGGCGGCGAGGTGCGCCAGCGTGGCATGGTCCTGCTGCTCGGGCCAGTGCCGGGCGATGTCGGCGGCCCGCAGCCGGTGTTCGGCGGCCGCCCGGTGCTCACCCAGCTCGCCCAGGCAGTCCCCGAGCCACCAGTGGGCCTGTACGACCGCTCCGTCGCCGTGTGTCCCGGCGCTCAGGTCGGCCAGCGCCGACTCCAGCACCTCCGCGCCCTCCGCGTACCGACCGAGGCGGAGCAGGAAGCCGCCCAGCTGCTGTCGCGCCCAGGCGCCCAGGGTGCCGCTCTCACCGGCCTCGTCGGCCCAGTGCGCGGCCTGCAGAGCGTGCTCGGCCGCCTCCACGGCCTCACCCCGGCCGCCGGTCACCTCGGCGAGCTGCAGATGCAGCTGCGCCCGCCCGACCGGCTCCACGTACGCCCCGCCGTGTTCCAGGGCGGCGCGCAGGGCCCGTTCGGCCCCGGCCAGGTCACCGGTCTGATGGGCCAGGGCGGCCACCTGCACCTCGTACTCGACCGCGAACCACGGGAGCCCGGCGGCCACGTAGTCGGCGGCGGCCCGCCGGAACAGCCGAGCGGCCCGCCCGGGGTCCCCGGCGTGCCCGGCCAGCTCGGCGAGCATGGCCCGGGCCTCGGCGGCCCGCGCCGCCAGCCGCACCTCGTCCCCGGACCGCCCGTCGACCAGCGCCAGCACCTCGCGGACCGCCTGCTCGGCCTCCGCGAGCGCAGGCCGGCCGCCCGGGCCCTCGGTGCCCCCGGGCCCCTCCTCGCGAGCGCCCCCGGTCCCCTCCTCGCGAGGGTTCTCGCGCAGGCCTTCGGGCCGGCCTTCGTGCAGGTCTTCCTGTCGGTCCGGGGGCAGGTCCTCGTGCAGGTCCCGCCGGTCCGCGGGCAGGTCCTCGTGCAGGTCCCGCCGGTCCGCGGGCAGGTCCTCGGGCACGTCGCGGTGGACCCGCCGCATCAGAATCCGGGCCCGGCTCATCACCACCGACGCCGTCTGCCGTACCCCGGTGGCCTCGTCGGCGTACAGCGCGAGCACCTCGTCGTACAGTCCCGTGACCGTGGCCAGGGCCGCGTCCACCTCGCCGCCCAGGGCGCGGACGTACGCCCCACGCGCGCGGGCCGCCAGCGCCTCGCCCGGGTCGCCCGCCTGCGCGTACAGCACGGCCGCCCGCTCGAACAGCTCGACGCCCTCCGGACCGCGGGCCATCGCCTCGTGGTCGGCGATCTCCGCCCGGTCGCGCGGCTCCAGGTCGGCGCCCCGCGCCGCCCGTGCCACCGCCGCCCAGGCCTCCAGCGCGTGCGGCCGCAAGGTGTCCGACATCCGCCGGGCCTCGGCGAGCAGCGCCGTGAGGCCGGGCTCGTCCGCCGCCTCCGGTGGCGCGGGCGGGGCCGCCGCAGGCGCCGGCACGGGTGCGGGACGCACCGTGCGCACGCCCAGCGGCAGCCGCTCCACCAGCGGCTCCCGTGCCATGCGCGCACGTATCCCGTCGCCGGTGCAGGAGGTGCCGTTGCGGTCGTCGAAGCGCTCGGCCAGTTCCGTCGCCTCCACGCGCGCGTGGGCGGCGAGTTCCCGCGCGGTCCACGTCCGCCCGGCGGGCCCCGGCACCCGCTGCCCGCCGAGTCCCAGCGCGGTCAGCCGGTCCATCAGCAGCGTCACGACGGCCATGAAGTCGAGCCGGCTGCGCGGGTGCCCGGTGTCGGTGAAGTACGCGGGCCGCTCGGCCAGCAGCTCCAGAGCACGGGCCTCGTTGCCGGTCAGCGCGCAGAACTCCACGTGGTCGGCGTAGGCGCCGCGCATGCTCTCCATGGCCCGCACGAGCCGGAAGCCGCGCAGATGGTTCGCGCGGGCCTCCTCCACCCGGCCGAGGCGCAGGAGCGGGACCAGCGAGGAGGCGAGGACGGTGTGCGGCTCGTGCGCGCAGCTGTACTCGCCCTCCAGTACCGGCTCCCACAGCCGCAGCGCCGCCGCGTCCCGGCCGCGCTCGACCTGCCAGGTGCCCTGCCCGTGCAGCTCGCAGGCGTGGCAGTCGGCCATCGCGTCCCGGTCGGCGGCCAGCCACGCGGCATAGGCCCGCTCGGCCCGCGCCAGGTCGCCGATGTGCGCGGCCACGCTGAACTCGGCGCCGCGCACGGCACGTTCGGAGTACCCGGCGAGCCGGTAGCGGTGCTCCATCTCGCCGAGCCACTTCTCGATCGAGGCGAGCGGGACGTGCGGCTGGTCCAGCATGCCCGCCGACATCCACTTGAAGACCCAGTGCAGCGAGTGCGTCTCGTACGCGTCGAAGTCCTCGGGCCGCTCGTCCCACATGCGCAGCAGCCGCGCGAACGGGACGGACATCCTGTCCTTCTCGGAGCTGTAGTTGTAGACCTTCAGCTGGTGTCCGAGCGCCTCGATCACGGCGAGCGGGGTGTCCAGCCGCTCCGCCTCGGCGAGCAGCCGTTCCGCGCGCGCGTTGCGGGCCGGGCCCTCCGGCTCCCCGGCGTTCTCCGCGAGCGCCCGGCGCAGCCCGTCGAAGTCGGCGATCTCATCCATCAGCGACCGTTCTCCCCATGCGTGGCCCACTCCAGCAGGCCGATGAACGCCCGGTTGAGCAGCGCCGAGTCGGCCGGCCTGAGCGGACGCTGCGCCATCAGCAGCGCCTGCCCGTACAGCGACTCGGTGGCGGTGCCGATCAGCTCCGGGTCCCGCAGCGAACCGATCCGCCGGATCAGCGGGTTGAGATGGTTGAGTACCAGACGCGCGCGGGGGGCGCTGCCGCGCAGCGAGCCCAGGATGCCCGCCCACAGGTCGTCGGACCGCTCCTCGGCCGCGGCCCGCGCCTGCTCGTGCCGCGCGCCCCGGTCGTCCAGGTGCAGCGCGGGCACGGACAGCGGGTGGAAGGCGCGCAGCACGACGTCGCAGCCCAGCGGGTCGAGCCTGGCGCGCGCGGCGGCCAGGAAGCCCGACAGGGCCAGTTCCTCGGCCGCGTCCACGCCGTCCAGGTGCGCGGTCACGGTGTCCGCGTCCAGCTCGGCGACCACCGTCCCCGGCCGGGCCCGCGGCAGGGCCTCGATCAGCTCGCCGTCGTAGGTGTAGCCGCCGTTGACGACCCCGACGCCCTGCGCGGAGGCGATCGGGGCGACCTGCCGGTACTCCTCGACGGTCCGCGTGAAGTGCACCACCGGGTGCCGCTGCGCGAACTCCTCCAGGGACAGCTGCCCGTCGGTCGTCTCGAACGGCAGCCACGGCAGCATCGTGCGCAGCATGCCGGTGTCGTGCCGGGCGAGCGACTTCACCCCGAGGTGGTGCACGGCGACGAAGGCCGTGAGCCGCTCCGGGTCCCCGGCCGCGAGGGCGGTCAGCCAGGACCGGATCCTTTCGCCGAGCGCGTCCCGCACGGCGGCGAGGGTCTCGTCCTCGTACAGCGACTCGCGCGAGGCGGTCGGCCGCAGGCTGTCGGTGTCCAGCACGCAGCGCACGAAGAACGCCCAGTCCGGCAGCAGCTGTTCGGCCCGCTCGGTCAGCAGCATGCCCTTCAGGTGCACGCGGTGCGTGGCGCGCTGGGCCGGACTGACCGCCGACGGCAGCACGTACGCCACCCCGCGGATCCCGGCCACCGCCACGTCCAGGTCGATGGAGTCCAGCGGGGTGAACCCGAACAGCTCCCGGCAGTGCCGGGCCAGCGCCTCCCGTCTCGCGGCGGGACCCGGATACGGGCGGTCCCAGGGCGCCGGCAGATCGGTGATCCGCTCCCCGCCCACCCGGACGTCGTACGGCAGCAGCGAGCCGAAGTCCCGGGCGAGCGTGCGCACGCGCTCGGGCGCCAGCCACTCGGCGGCCCCGGCGCGCGCGGTCAGGTACACGGTGGTGCCCGGCTCGGGCCGCTCGGCCTCGGGCAGCGTGCGCACGGTGTACGAGCCGTCGTCCCGGGCCGTCCACTCCACCGGCGGGGCACCGGGCGTACGGGCGCTGCGGCTGACCACGCGGATCCGCTCGGCGACCACGAAGCAGGCGAGCAGCCCGATGCCGAACTGGCCGAGGAAGCCGGACCGGGCCTCCTGCAGCCCCTCGGCCCGCTTGGAGCTGCGGCCGATGGTCGCCAGCAGCTCGTGCACGTCCGCCTCGGTGAGTCCGATGCCGCTGTCCTCCACCCGCAGACCGCCGTCCGCGGCGTGCAGCCGGACCAGTGCCGGCGTGCCCGGCTCCAGGGCCTGCCGGGCGGTGACGGCGTCCACGGCGTTCTGCAGCAGCTCCCGCAGATAGACCTTGGGACCGGAGTAGAGGTGATGGGAGAGCAGGTCCACCAGACCACGCAGGTCGACCTGAAACGTATGAGGTTGGTGGGGTGACCGGGATGCCTGGGATGACTGTGGGGTCTGGGAGTCCATCGTCACTGCGCCGGCGGGGGGAGGGAGTGCGGCGCGGGGTCGGGCGGTACCGGTTGGGGAGGTGACCGCGGAAAGGATGGCCGGAGCGCGTCATCCTAGAGCCGGATCTGCGCACCTGACCAGGGGTTTCACGGATCTCTCCGGCGCCGCGGGGGAAAACGCGGTGCGGCGTGCGGCGGATCCGCGGGGCAGCGTCTACGGCATTGTCGGTGCGGTGGTGTGCAATGGATCTCGTGCCCGCACTGGAAGAATCACTGAAACAGCCGCTGAAGTCAGTGCTCGGCCCCGCCACCGCGAAGGTGATGGCCGAGCACCTCGGCCTGCACACCGCCGGCGACCTGCTGCACCACTACCCGCGCAGGTACGAGGAGCGCGGCCAGCTCACCCACCTCGCCGACCTCCCCATGGACGAGCACGTCACGGTGGTCGCCCAGGTCGCCGACGCCCGTCTGCACACCTTCGCCTCGGCCAAGGCCCCCCGGGGCAAGGGCCAGCGTCTCGAGGTCACGATCACCGACGGCAGCGGCCGGCTCCAGCTGGTCTTCTTCGGGGCCGGCGTGCACAAGCCCCACAAGGAGCTGCTGCCGGGCACCCGTGCCATGTTCGCCGGGAAGGTCTCCGTCTTCAATCGCCGCCTCCAACTCGCGCACCCCGCATATGAGTTGCTGCGCGGAGACGGCGAGGAGACGGTGGAGACCTGGGCCGGCGCCCTCATCCCGATCTACCCCGCCACCGCCAAACTCGAGTCCTGGAAGATCGGCAAGGCGGTCCAGACGGTGCTGCCCAGCGCCCGTGAGGCCCTGGACCCCCTTCCGGAATCCCTGCGCGAGGGCCGCGGCCTGCTCCCGCTGCCCGAGGCCCTGCTCAAGATCCACCGCCCGCACACCAAGGCGGACATCGCCGACGCCCGCGCCCGGCTGAAGTGGGACGAGGCCTTCGTGCTCCAGGTCGCCCTGGCCCGCCGCCGCCACGCCGACAGCCAACTCCCCGCCGTACCCCGCACGCCCCGGCCGGACGGCATCCTCGCGGCCTTCGACGACCGTCTCCCCTTCACCCTCACCGAGGGCCAGCGAAAGGTGTCGAAGGAGATCTTCGACGATCTGGCCACCGACCATCCCATGCACCGCCTGCTGCAGGGCGAGGTCGGCTCCGGGAAGACGCTCGTGGCCCTGCGCGCCATGCTCGCCGTGGTCGACGCGGGCGGTCAGGCCGCGATGCTCGCCCCCACGGAGGTCCTGGCCCAGCAGCACCACCGCTCGATCACCGAGATGATGGGGGAGCTGGCCGAGGGCGGCATGCTGGGCGGCGCCGAGCACGCCACCAAGGTGACCCTGCTCACCGGTTCCATGGGCGCTGCCGCCCGGCGGCACGCCCTGCTGGACCTGGCCACCGGCGAGGCCGGCGTCGTCATCGGCACGCACGCCCTGATCGAGGACAAGGTCCAGTTCCACGACCTGGGCCTCGTCGTGGTCGACGAACAGCACCGCTTCGGCGTCGAACAGCGTGACGCCCTGCGCGGCAAGGGCAGGCAGCCCCCTCATCTGCTCGTCATGACGGCCACCCCGATCCCGCGCACGGTGGCCATGACGGTCTTCGGCGATCTGGAGAACTCGGTCCTCGACCAACTGCCCGCCGGCCGCTCCCCGATCGCCAGCCACGTCGTCCCCGCCGCCGACAAACCCCACTTCCTCGCCCGCGCCTGGGAGCGGGTCCGCGAGGAGGTCGAGAACGGCCACCAGGCGTACGTGGTCTGCCCGAGGATCGGTGACGAGGAGGACGACCCGAAGAAGGCCGGCAAGCAGAAGTCCCCCGAGGACGAGGCCGAGAAGCGGCCCCCGCTCGCGGTCCTCGACGTGGCCGCCCACCTGGGCGAGGGCCCTTTGCAGGGCCTGCGCGTCGAGGTTCTGCACGGCCGGATGCACCCGGACGACAAGGACGCCGTGATGCGCCGCTTCGCGGCCGGCGACACGGACGTCCTGGTCGCCACCACCGTGATCGAGGTCGGCGTCAACGTCCCGAACGCCACGGCCATGGTGATCATGGACGCCGACCGCTTCGGCGTCTCCCAGCTCCACCAGCTGCGCGGCCGTGTCGGCCGCGGCTCGGCCCCCGGCCTGTGCCTGCTGGTCACCGAGATGCCCGAGGCGAGCGCCGCCCGCCAACGGCTGAACGCGGTCGCCGCCACCCTCGACGGCTTCGAGCTCTCCCGCATCGACCTCGAACAGCGCCGCGAGGGCGACGTCCTCGGCCAGGCCCAGTCCGGCGCCCGCTCCAGCCTGCGGGTCCTCGCGGTCATCGAGGACGAGGAGGTCATCGCGGAGGCGAGGCAGGAGGCGGCGGCGCTCGTCGCGGCCGACCCGGAGCTGCAGCACCTTCCGGGCCTGCGCACCGCCCTGGACGCTCTGCTGGACGAGGAGCGCGAGCAGTACCTGGACAAGGGCTGAGGCCGAGGCCGGCAGTGGATCCGGAGACGGGCCACGAGGATGTCGGGCGGCAGCCCGTCGAGGCGGGAGTGCACGTCCTGGGAGCCGTCCGGGAAGCGCGGGGGGCGACCCCGTCCTGCCCGGGGGGGCCGCCTCCCCGGGCCGGGCCGGACCGGGGCGTCAAGCGCCCCGGGCGGCCGCCTGCCAGACTGATCCCGTAACGCCGCTCCCGAAGAAGGACCCAGAGATGACCCGCGTGATCGCCGGCACGGCAGGTGGCCGGCGTCTGTCGGTACCGCCCGGCACCGGAACCCGTCCGACCTCCGACCGCGCACGCGAGGCCCTCTTCTCCACCTGGCAGTCCCTCCTCGGCGGCCCCCTGGACGGCGAGCGCGTCCTGGACCTCTACGCCGGCTCCGGCGCCGTCGGCCTGGAAGCCCTCTCCCGGGGCGCGGGCCACACCCTCCTGGTCGAGGCGGACGCGCGCGCGGCGAGAGTCGTCCGGGACAACGTGCGGAACCTGGGCCTGCCCGGCGCCGAGGTGAGAGCGGGCAAAGCCGAACAAGTCATCCGCACCGCGCCCCCCACGGAGCCGTACGACCTGGTCTTCCTGGACCCCCCGTACGCCGTCACCGACGACGATCTTCGGGAGATCCTGCTCACACTCCGCTCGGAGGGCTGGCTCGCCGGAGAAGCCCTCGTCACCGTGGAGCGCAGCACCAGGGGCGGCGAATTCCACTGGCCGGACGGCTTCGAGGCGATCCGGTCCCGTCGCTACGGCGAGGGAACGTTTTGGTACGGTCGCGCCGCCTCAACGTGCGATGACGCACGATGACCGGACCGGAGAGCGAGGGATCACAAGTGCGCCGCGCCGTCTGTCCCGGGTCGTTCGACCCGATCACCAACGGACACCTCGACATCATCGCCCGTGCCTCCCGTCTGTATGACGAGGTCTACATCGCGGTGATGATCAACAAGTCGAAGAAGGGCCTGTTCGAGATCGACGAGCGGATCGAGCTGATCCGCGAGGTCACCCGTGAGTACGCCAACGTCCGCGTAGAGGCCTTCCACGGCCTGCTCGTCGACTTCTGCAAGCAGCGCGACATCCCCGCCATCGTCAGGGGCCTGCGCGCGGTCAGCGACTTCGACTACGAACTCCAGATGGCCCAGATGAACATCGGCCTCACCGGCGTGGAGACGCTGTTCGTGCCCACCAACCCCACCTACAGCTTCCTCTCCTCCTCCCTGGTCAAGGAGGTCGCGGCATGGGGCGGGGACGTCTCCCACCTGGTGCCCGCTCCGGTCCTGGCGGCCCTGAACACGCGTCTGCGCAAGGACTGATGGGACTACAGTCGTCCCGTCCGTCTCCAACCCGGCTGTAGAGAGTGGCGAGCACAGGTGGACGTGCAGAAGAAGCTCGACGACATCGTCTCCACGGTCGCCGGCGCCCGGGCCATGCCCATGTCGGCGTCCTGCGTGATCAATCGCGCCGAGCTGCTCGCGCTGCTGGACGAGTTGCGCCAGGCGCTGCCCGGCTCCCTCGCGCAGGCGCAGGAATTGATCGGCGACCGTGAGCAGATGGTCGAGCAGGCCCGCCTGGAGGCCGAGCGGATCATCACCGACGCACACAACCAGCGCGGCTCGCTGATCTCCGACACCGAGATCGCCCGCCGCTCCCAGGCCGAGGCCGACCGCATCCTCGCCGAGGCCCGTCAGGAGGCCGAGGAGATCCGCGCCGAGGCCGACGACTACGTCGACTCCAAGCTCGCCAACTTCGAGGTCGTCCTCACCAAGACCCTCGGCTCGGTCGGCCGTGGCCGCGAGAAGCTCCTCGGCACCGGGCCCGGCCTGGACGAGAACGGCTACGAGGACGAGGACGCCCCCGAGCGCAGCCAGGACCCGGAGACCCTGCGCCACAACGCCGACGCGTACGTCGACGTCAAGCTCGGCGCCTTCGAGGCGGTCCTCGCCAAGACGCTGGAGGCGGTCGGCCGCGGCCGGCAGAAGCTGCACGGCCGGATCGCCACCGACGACCTCGGCGCCCTCGCCGACGACACCACCACCTACCAGCACTCCAGCGACGCCGACTACCTCGCCGACCTCGCGGGCCTCGCCGACACCCCGGCCGAGCGCCCGGTGCCGCCGCAGCGCCCCGCGCAGTCCCCGCCGCCGCAGCCGTCGTACGAGCCGCAGCCCGCCTACGGCTACCAGCAGCCCGACCCCTACGGCGGCTTCCCGCAGCAGCCCGACTACGCCCAGCAGCAGGACCCGTACGGCTACCAGCAGGCCGACCCCTACGGCTACCAGGGCTACGACCAGCAGCAGGGCGCTTACGACGCCCAGCAGCAGACCGCCTACGACGCCCAGCAGGCCCAGCAGGCCCAGCAGGCCCAGCAGGCCCAGCAGGCGCAGCAGGGCCAGCAGCCGGCGCAGCAGGGTTACGCGCTCGACGAGACCAGTCTCTTCGACACCGGCATGATCAGCGCGGAGCAGCTGCGGGCGTACGAGCAGGGCCGGGGCCTGTAGCCGCGCACCGCGGCCGACCCGGATTGGGCCCTGAGCGGAAGGTCCAGTATCCTGGTTGTTCGGTCGCGCGTATGCCCGCGATCAGCGCTGCCCGGAACACCAGCGGGCGGCGTCCCCTCTAGCTCGTAGATCGAAAGCAGGAATGGCCTCCAACGCCCGCCTCGACCACCGCAACCCCCTCGTGTTCGACACACACGAGCTGGGTCGGCGGCCTGGCGCGCTGCAGCGCCTGACCCGCACGATCGACGCCCCTCGGGACCTCGGTATCCAGGGAGTCATCGGGGTGCCGGTCGGCGCCCCGGTCGAGCTCGACCTCCGGCTCGAGTCGGTCATGGAAGGGGTGCTCGTCACGGGCACCGCCCGTGCACGGGTCGAGGGGGAGTGCGTAAGGTGTCTGGAGCCGGTCGAGCAGCAGCTCGAAGCGGACTTCCAGGAGCTGTTCTCGTACCCTGACGCCGATGACCGGGGCCGTGTGATCGCGGAACCGGGCGACGACGCCGAGGACGACGAGGACAGGTTCTACCTCGAGGACGGACTTTTCGACCTCGAGCCTCTGCTGCGCGATGCGGTGGTGCTCGCACTGCCGATGCAGCCGGTGTGCCGGGAAGACTGTGCGGGCCTGTGCTCCGAGTGCGGAGCGCGGCTCACGGACGACCCGGACCACCATCACGACGCCGTCGACATCCGTTGGGCGGCTTTGCAGGGACTCGCCGGTTCACTCGAAGACGGCGAGAAGGACGAGATGAGCGGCGGCGCGCTTCCATCAGCGCACGCCGACGAGAAGCAGGAGAAGTAGCCGTGGCTGTTCCGAAGCGGAAGATGTCGCGCAGCAACACGCGCCACCGCCGGTCGCAGTGGAAGGCTGCGGTCCCCACCCTGGTTGCGTGCGAGCGCTGCCACGAGCCCAAGCAGCAGCACATCGCGTGCCCGTCTTGCGGCACCTACAACAAGCGCCAGGTCCTCGAAGTCTGAGCGGCTGGTGAGAGGCACTGTGTCCAGTCCCAAGAAGGCGGAAGACGCCACGGCGGACGCACCCGCCAAGAAGAAATTGGACAACCAGGCCTCGTCCCACACGCTTCTGGAAGGGCGGCTCGGCTACCGGCTCGAGTCCGCCCTTCTGGTGCGCGCGCTGACCCACCGTTCCTACGCATACGAGAACGGCGGTCTGCCGACGAACGAGCGGCTGGAGTTCCTCGGGGACTCCGTGCTCGGCCTCGTCGTCACGGACACGCTGTATCGCACCCACCCCGACCTGCCCGAAGGCCAGCTGGCCAAGTTGCGGGCCGCGGTGGTCAACTCGCGTGCGCTGGCGGAGGTCGGGCGCGGCCTCGACCTGGGCTCCTTCATCCGGCTCGGCCGTGGTGAAGAGGGCACGGGCGGCCGGGACAAGGCGTCCATCCTCGCCGACACCCTTGAAGCGGTGATCGGTGCGGTCTATCTCGATCAGGGCCTCGACGCGGCGTCCGAGCTGGTGCACCGGCTCTTCGACCCGCTGATCGAGAAGTCCTCGAACCTCGGAGCCGGCCTGGACTGGAAGACCAGTCTCCAGGAGCTGACCGCGATCGAGGGGCTCGGCGTGCCCGAGTACCTGGTCACGGAGACCGGCCCCGACCACGAGAAGACCTTCACTGCTGCCGCCCGCGTCGGAGGCGTCTCGTACGGCACCGGCACCGGCCGCAGCAAGAAGGAGGCGGAGCAGCAGGCCGCGGAATCCGCCTGGCGGTCCATCCGGGCCGCCGCGGACGAGCGCGCCAAGGCGGCCGAGGAGGCCGCCGTCAAGGACGGCGACCCGTCGTCCGCCACCGCCTGACGACAGCAGCACCGAGCGCCCGCCCCACCGTTCACGACGGGGCGGGCGCTCCGCTCATCCACCCACCGTGGGGGTTCCGATGCCCGAGTTGCCCGAGGTCGAGGTCGTCCGGCGCGGCCTGGAGCGGTGGGTCGCCCATCGCACCGTCGCCGACGTCGAGGTGCTGCACCCGCGTGCCGTCCGCCGGCACATCGCGGGCGCCGACGACTTCGCGCACCGGCTCAAGGGCCACCACATCGGCACCCCCAGCCGGCGCGGCAAGTACCTGTGGCTGCCGCTGGAGGAGACCAACCAGTCCGTCCTCGCCCACCTCGGGATGAGCGGTCAGCTGCTGGTACAGCCGCACGAGACGCCGGACGAGAAGCATCTGCGCATCCGGGTCCGGTTCGCCGACTCCCTCGGCACGGAGCTGCGGTTCGTCGACCAGCGCACCTTCGGCGGGCTGTCGTTGCACGACAACACCACCGACGGCCTGCCCGACGTCATCGCGCACATCGCCCGGGACCCCCTCGACGGGCTGTTCGACGACGACGCCTTCCATGACGCCCTGCGCCGCAAGCGCACGACGGTCAAACGGGCCCTGCTGGACCAGTCGTTGATCAGCGGAGTCGGCAACATCTATGCGGACGAGGCCCTTTGGCGCGCCCGCCTCCACTACGAGCGCCCGACGGCGAACCTCACCCGCCCGGTCACGACGGAACTCCTCGGCCACGTACGGGACGTGATGAACGCGGCGCTGGCCGTCGGCGGCACCAGCTTCGACAGCCTCTACGTCAACGTCAACGGCGAGTCGGGCTACTTCGACCGGTCCCTGGACGCGTACGGCCGCGAGGGCCTGCCCTGCAGGCGGTGCGGCACCCCCATGCGGCGCCGCCCCTGGATGAACCGCTCCAGCTACTTCTGCCCGAAGTGTCAGAGGGCTCCGCGCGTGTCGTCGTAACGCGCGCGGGAGGCGAGGACGTCGTCCATCGCGCCCTCCACGCAGTGGATGAGGGCCAGCAGCCGCTCGGCGACCCGCCGGCCCAGTGGGGTGAGTTCGTAGTCCACGCGGGGCGGGTTCGTCGGCTGGGCCTCGCGGTGCACCAGTCCGTCGCGCTCCAGCGCGTGCAGGGTCTGGGACAGCATCTTCTCGCTCACCCCGTCGACGCGGCGGCGCAGCTCGTTGAAGCGCAGCGAGCCCTCGTGCAGCGCGCCGAGCGTCAGCCCGCCCCAGCGGCCCGTGACGTGCTCCAGGGTGCCGCGCGAGGGGCACGCCTTCGCGAAGACGTCGTAGGCGAGGTCGTCGTGATCCTGACTGGTGAGGGTCATACCCCAAGGGTACGCACACACAGCGCTCACCACCAGGTTGCACTAACTTCTGGTTAGTGCTTTCCTTTCGGTACTGCTTTTGAGGTGCCCTTTCCAAGGAGTGTCATGACCCCCACCGTCCGCCCCGTCATATCCATCGCCTTCCACTCCGGCTACGGCCACACCGCCGTCCTCGCCGACGCCGTCCGCGCCGGTGCGGCAGACGCGGGAGCGGACGTGCACCTGATCAGGGTCGACGAGATCACCGACGAGCAGTGGGAGACGCTGGACCACTCCGACGCGATCGTCTTCGGCTCGCCCACCTACATGGGCACCGCCTCCGGCGCCTTCCACGTCTTCGCCGAGGCGACCTCGAAGCGCTGGTTCGGCCAGGACTGGAAGGACAAGCTGGCCGCCGGTTTCACGAACTCGGCCTCGAAGAGCGGCGACAAGCTGCACACCCTGCAGTTCTTCCAGACGCTCGCCGCCCAGCACGGCATGCACTGGGTCAACCTCGGCCTGCTCCCCGGCTGGAACAGCAGCACCGCATCGGAGAACGACCTGAACCGCCTCGGCTTCTTCGCCGGCGCCGCCGCCCAGAGCAACAACGACCAGGGCCCCGAGGACGTGCACAAGGCCGACCTGGCCACCGCCGAGCACCTGGGCCGCCGGGTGACCGAGACGGCGCGCCTCTTCGCCCGCGGCCGCACCGCCGCGTGACCGGGCCGGGCCCCGGCGACCGGACAAGCGCCGGCTCGGGCCCCTGACCTGCGCGGCCGCGCCGCCGGCCGACGCCGCTGCCTGCGCCCCGGCCGTCGGGGCGCTCGGCGTCGGTCGCCGGGGCGCTCAGCGTCGGTCGTCGCCGAGCCGCCTTCGACGGTCCGGCGACGGGCCGGCCGGCTCGTCACCGGTGACGACGGGAGCCTCCAGGAGTGAGCCGACCGCTCGGACGAAGGCGTTGTGAGCCGCTGCCATGGTGCGCTGTCCGTCGCTCTCCTCGTGAAACAGATCGTCCTCCGCGCAGCAGTCCCGCACCGCGTCGGCGAGATCGGTGAGAGAGGACCAGTGGCTCCACACCGCGTCCTCCAGCTCGACGGCCTTCGAGTGAACCGGTTCGGGACCCACCAGCTTGACGCGCTGCCGCTCCCGGCGGATCGCTCTCGCCGTCGTGAGCAGCTCGTCCAGTTCCTCGTCGGGTATCGCAGTCCGCGTGGGCGACGGGCTGAGCCTCCGGCGGGTCCGGAACGCCGACGACACATGTGCGTCGTAGGCCGCGAGGAGCGTTGCGTAGGCTTCCAGCCGCTGCTGTCGCAGCCAGTGGACGTGTTCGGCCGACGCCTGGTCCTGGACCTGTCGTCGCGTGGCCTGCGCGGCCCTCTCCGCCCCGATCCGCGCCCCGCGAACAGCGGCCACCGCACCGATCAGCGCGCCTCCCAGCGCACCCGCCGTCCCGGCGAGCCCGGCGACCAGCGCCGCCGTTCCTTCATTCATGCCGGCGATGATTCCACCCCCGGCCACCGTCAGGGGCGGAATGTGCGGTGCCGCGCCTGTCCGGGTGACCACGCCTCGAAGAGGGTCACGTCTGTGGCCTGCGGCCCTGTCCTCGACCAGCGCCGCTGCCCGCGCCCCGGCCGTCGTGGGTGGTAGCGCCGGTCGTCGCTGGGCACCCTTCGGCGGCCCCCCAACACGGCCCCGGATGGGCCGAAGTCACAGCCCATGCGCGAAGACGACCGCCGAGAGGGTGGCTCCACTTGCCGCGATGCCGGCATGCAGCGCGATCCACAGAGCGTAGAGACGCACCTTGAAGATCTTCGGGAAGCGAAGACGCTGTCGTGCGTGCAGCTCCGCCCAGTCGTCGCTGATGAGGAGTGACGGCAAGCGTTCCTCGATGCGACAGCTGAACAGGCGAGCCGCTCTGTGATGCAGGACCGAGCGTTCGTGGTACTTGAGGCAGGCGAGCACTCCATAGACCCCTAGGCCGACCATGGGCAGCGTCACGACCAGCATGATCGTTTCGAGGCCGTGCTGAGCAGTGAACCCCAGGGCGGCAGAGGCGATGACAATGATCAAGTTGCTGAGGGTGGCCCGCTGGGTTTCGAGTTGCCGAGCCTGATCATGTTGCTCTCGGTACATCTGAAGCAGCACTTCGACATCGTCGGCCATCGAGCCCCCCGGACGTCTACGAGTCGTCCAGTTGTGGCTACCCCCGCGGCTCGTCGACGACGCGGTCGGCGTCAGGGCTTCGGGCCGGAGTTTCCGTGACCCCGGCTGCGCGCTGCGGACGTACACGCACCTGATGCCGTCGCGCGGGGCCCGGAACCGGGCCGCCGTGGATCGCCTCTTCGTGGACGCGGAACGCACGGTCGACCGCCCGGACACGGCCCGGGAGTGCCTGGCCGTCCGGCCTGTGGTTGTCTCAGTAGCCGAAGTCCTGTGTCCACCAAGGGCCGCCCGGGCCGAAGTGGACGCCGACGCCGAGGGTCTTGAAGTCGCAGTTCAGGATGTTGGCGCGATGGCCGGGGCTGTTCATCCAGGCCTCCATCACGGCTGCCGCCGTGGCCTGGCCGCGGGCTATGTTCTCGCCGCCGAGGTCGGTTATGGAGGCCTTCGCGGCCCGGTCCCAGGGCGTGGCGCCGTCCGGGTCGGTGTGGCCGAAGAAGCCCCGCGCGGCCATGTCGTCGCTGAACGCCTCGGCCAGCCCGGTCAGGGAGGAGTTCGCCGCGAGCGCGCTGCAGCCGACCTTGGCCCGCTCCGCGTTGACGAGCTGGAGCACCTCCGCCTCGGCGGTCGCCTCGGTCGTCACCGTCCCCGGCGCCGAGGTCGCCGCCGGCGCCTTGGTCGGTGTGGCCGGCTCGCTCGTCCTGCGCGGCGGGGTGGTCTTCGGCCTGGACGGCGTCGCCCCTGGCGCCGTCTTCCCGCTCGCGGTCCTCGACGGGGTGGGGGCGGCGGAGGCCGGCTTCGAGGCGGGGGCGGGGGAGACCGGCTTCGAGGCGGAGGCGGAGGCGGACGCGGAGGCGGAGGTCGATGGGGAGGGGGACGTGGAGGCGGAAGGGGACTTGGAAGCGGGCCGGCTCGGGGACTGCGAGCGCGCGGGGGCGTCGGCGGGCGAGCCGGGGCCGGCGTCGGCGCTGCCCGAAGTGCCGCCCTGCTCGCTGGCCGTGTTGCTGGGAGAGCCCGCGGCCTGCACGCGGTCGGCGCCGGTGGTGTTCGTGCTGCCGCCGAGCCGGTGGTGCTCCAGGCCGGGCATCACGCCCGTGGCCACCGCGACCGTGCCGAGGGCGACGGCCGCGGACACCCCGAGCAGACCCGCGCGCACCGGTCGTCCCACCCGCCTGCGGTGCCGGTGACCGGAGGACGGGCCGCCGGCCGGCGCGGACCCGCCGGCGGCGGAAGCGGCCGGGCCGTCGCCCTCCGCGAAGAGGTACGCCCGGGCCTTGGCGTCGGCCTCGGCGTAGGCCTCCGGATTCAAGTAGGGCGCGATGCCCATGGGCACCGTTCGGCCCGCGGACGAGGCGTGCGGACCGTCGCCGGCCGTGGCGGAGCCGTGCGGGTCCGTGGCCTCCGTGGCCTGACCGGGGGTGGCGGCCTCCGTGGCGTGACCGGTGGCGGCGCGGCCGGCGGCGGAGCGTCGGTGGCGTCCCATGTCCTTGCCCTCTTCCTCGTGCTCGCGGTCGACCGGTGTCAGCGCGGCGAGTGACTCCCCCTGGTCGACCCGGCTCACTCGAAGGAGTGAGTTTCATATGAGATGTATTGGATGCGGACGCTACCGCATGCCAAGGGGGGCGCGATGTGTCCCGGGTGACAGGGGCCGGTTAGGTTGCCCCCATGAGCGAGGAAGTACGACTGGTCGCCTGGGTGCGTGGACGCGTGCAAGGTGTGGGTTTCCGCTGGTTCACCCGTGCCAAGGCGCTGGAGATCGGCGGCCTGAGTGGTTTTGCTCTCAATCTGGCCGACGGCCGGGTCCAGGTGGTCGCGGAGGGGCCGCGCCCGGACTGCGAGGGACTGCTCCACTGGCTCCAGGGCGACGACACGCCCGGGCGGGTGGACGGCGTCACCGAGATCTGGGACACACCCCGCGGGGGCTACGACGGCTTCGCCATCCGCTGAGCCGGTTCCGTGCAGACCCGCAGGCCGGAGCGCGGCAAGCTGCCGGGGGCACATGCGGAAAGCGGAAACGACCTGGTGGTTGCCAAGAACGGCGTGGCGTGGCAGGCTCCGTCGGTACAGCTGATCGTCACGTCCCGAGGGTCCCCGCAGGAGTCGCAGCGCCGCCGCTTTCCGGCCGCGCGCCCGGGTTTGCCCGCCAATACGGGGCGTGATCGTGTTGACCGTCAAACTTTTTGGTGAGACGCTGAAAGCCCCGCGCACCTTAGCTGTTTGGCATGGAGCAACACAGAGCAACACCCCGATGTGCCAAGCACCGAGGGTGCGAATCCCTCACGACCCACACCGCATCGGTCGGTCACTCAGTGTGGAGGACCATCCATCATGGCAAAGGCGCTTCTCGGTTACGTCGGCGGCTCCGACCCTCGACTCCTCGCCGAGATGCGACGGCTGCAGCAGCGTGTACAGGACCTGGAGTCCGAACTCGGACGCATCCAGGCGGAGAACGAAGCGCTGGCGGCTGCCGCCTCTCAGGACAGGATCATGGAGAGCATCGACGCACACCAGGCGGAGCCTGCGCTCACCTGATCACTGCATCGCTCCACGACAGCAGTCGCAGTGGTTGGGCTGCCCGTATCAACCGCTCAGTTGATCGGACGACCGGGACCCGGTCGTCAGAGTTGCCTCAGAGTTGCAAGGGACGCTTCGGCGTCCCTTCTTTTCTTTCTTTCCCCCGCGCATCCTTTCACCCTCTTTAACGTACGGTGTGCCCTGCATGTTCATTGGCGAAACCGCGCGGTTGCGAGGGTTCGTGGAGTGAGGTAGCGGCGCCCGGTAGAGTCCGGCGGCGTGCACCTCAAGGCCCTGACCCTCCGCGGGTTCAAGTCGTTCGCCTCCGCGACCACGCTCCGGTTCGAACCGGGCATCACCTGCGTCGTCGGTCCGAACGGCTCGGGCAAGTCCAACGTCGTGGACGCGCTCAGCTGGGTCATGGGCGAACAGGGCGCCAAGTCCCTGCGCGGCGGCAAGATGGAGGACGTCATCTTCGCCGGCACCACCGGGCGTCCCCCGCTCGGCCGGGCCGAGGTGTCGCTGACCATCGACAACTCCGACGGGGCGCTGCCCATCGAGTACGCCGAGGTCACCATCACGCGGATCATGTTCCGCAACGGCGGCAGCGAGTACCAGATCAACGGCGACACCTGCCGTCTCCTCGACATCCAGGACCTGCTGTCCGACTCCGGTATCGGCCGCGAGATGCACGTCATCGTCGGCCAGGGCCAGCTCGACTCCGTACTGCACGCCGACCCCATGGGCCGGCGCGCCTTCATCGAGGAGGCCGCGGGCGTACTGAAGCACCGCAAGCGCAAGGAGAAGGCGCTGCGGAAGCTGGACGCGATGCAGGCCAACCTCGCGCGCGTGCAGGACCTCACCGACGAACTGCGGCGCCAGCTGAAGCCGCTGGGCCGCCAGGCGGCGGTCGCGCGGCGGGCCGCCGTCATCCAGGCGGACCTGCGCGACGCGCGCCTGAGGCTCCTCGCCGACGACCTCGTACGGATGCGCGAAGCCCTGAACGCGGAGATCGCCGACGAGGCCGCCCTGAAGGAACGCAAGGACACCGCGGACCGGGAGCTGAGGAAGGCACTCCAGCGCGAGGCCCTGCTGGAGGACGAGGTACGCCGGCTCACGCCCCGGCTGCAGCGCGCCCAGCAGACCTGGTACGAGCTGTCCCAGCTGGCCGAGCGCGTCCGCGGCACCGTCTCGCTGGCCGACGCGCGGGTGAAGAGCGCGACCTCGGCGCCCGACGAGGAGCGGCGCGGCCGCGACCCCGAGGACCTGCAGCGCGAGGCGGCCCGGGTCCGTGAGCAGGAGGCCGAGCTGGAAGCGGCCCTGGAGGCGGCCCAGCACGCCCTGGACGACACGGTCGCCCACCGCGCCGAGCTGGAGCGGGAGCTGGCGGTCGAGGAGCGTCGCCTGAAGGACCTCGCCCGCGCCATCGCCGACCGCCGCGAGGGCCTGGCCCGCCTCTCCGGGCAGGTCAACGCGGCCCGCTCGCGTGCGGCCTCCGCCCAGGCCGAGATCGACCGGCTGGCCACGGCCCGCGACGAGGCCCAGGAGCGCGCGGTCCGCGCCCAGGAGGAGTACGAGGCCCAGAAGGCCGAGGTCGACGGCCTCGACGCGGACGACGTGGACCTGGCCGAGCGGCACGAGACCGCCAAGCGGCTGCTCGCCGATGCCGAGGCCGCCCTGAGCGCGGCCCGCGAGGCGGTCACCGC
Source organism: Streptomyces sp. NPDC048514 (assembly GCF_043199955.1). NCBI lineage: Bacteria > Bacillati > Actinomycetota > Actinomycetes > Kitasatosporales > Streptomycetaceae > Streptomyces > Streptomyces sp. NPDC048514. Next base: position 305,396 of record NZ_JBICWT010000006.1, read on the forward strand.
GGCGGAACGGGCGCGCGCCGCGACCCAGGCCCGCCACGAGGCACTGGCGCTCGGCCTGCGCCGCAAGGACGGCACCGGCATACTGCTCGGCGCCCGGGACCGCCTCACCGGAGTCCTCGGCCCGGCCGCGGAACTGCTCACGGTGACGCCCGGCCACGAGACCGCCCTCGCCGCCGCCTTCGGCGCGGCGGCGGACGCCGTCGCCGTGACGAACCCGGCCTCGGCCGCCGAGGCGATCCGCCTGCTCCGCAAACAGGACGGCGGCCGAGCGGCGCTGCTCCTGACGACGGCCCCCGAAACCACACCGGCACCGCCCCTAAGGGGTGCGGAGAACCGCACACCCATGGCGGCGCCCCCCAGGGACGCGGGGAACGGCGCGCCCGGCCCCGACGCACCCGCACCCGATCACGCACCGGCAACCCCCCCGTCCCTGAGCGGCGCGGGCCCCGACGCACCCGCACCGGACGACGCACCGCCGCCACCCCCGAGCGGCGCGGCCAACGACGCACCCGCACCCGACCACGCACCGCCGCCACCCCTGAGCGGCGCGGCCAACGACGCACCCGGCCCCGGCACACCCGCGCCCGCACCGGCAACCCCTGCGCCCCCGGCCACCCCGGCGGACCGCTTCGTGCGCGGCCCCGCCGAGTTGCTGCCGGCCGTACGCCGCCTGCTGTCCGGGATCGTCGTCGTGGGCACCCTGGAGGACGCCGAGGACCTCGTCTACGCCCACCCCGAGCTGACCGCGGTGACCGCCGAGGGCGACCTGCTCGGCGCCCACTTCGCGCACGGCGGATCCGCCGGGGTGCCCAGCCTGCTGGAGGTGCAGGCCTCGGTGGACGAGGCCGCCGCCCAGCTGGCCGAGCTGGCGGTGCGGTGCGAGGAGCTGGCCGGGGCGCAGGGCGCGGCGGCCGAGCGCCGGGCGGCGGCCGCCGCCCTCGTGGAGGAACTGGGGGAGCGCCGACGGGCCGCCGATCGGGAGAAGTCGGCTGTGGCCCAGCAGCTCGGACGGCTCGCCGGACAGGCCCGCGGGGCGGCCGGCGAGGCCGAAAGGTCGGCGGCGGCCGCCGCGCGGGCGCAGGAGGCGCTGGAGAAGGCCGTGCAGGAGGCCGAGGAACTGGCCGAGCGGCTGGCCGTGGCCGAGGAGATGCCGGTCGAGGAGGAACCGGACACCTCCGCGCGGGACCGGCTCGCCGCCGACGGTGCCAACGCCCGGCAGACCGAGATGGAGGCCCGGCTCCAGGTCCGTACCCACGAGGAGCGGGTCAAGGGCCTCGCCGGACGGGCCGACTCGCTCGACCGGGCCGCGCGCGCCGAACGGGAGGCACGCGCGCGTGCCGAGCAGCGCCGGGCCCGGCTGCGGCACGAGGCGGCCGTGGCGGAAGCCGTGGCCTCGGGCGCCCGGCAGCTGCTCGCGCACGTCGAGGTGTCCCTCTCCCGGGCCGACCGCGAGCGCGTCGCCGCCGAGGCCGCCAAGGCCCGGCGGGAACAGGAGCTGACCGCAGCGCGCACCGCGGGCCGGGAACTGAAGTCCGAGCTGGACAAGCTGACGGACTCGGTCCACCGCGGCGAGGTACTCGGCGCCGAGAAGCGGCTGCGCATCGAGCAGCTGGAGACGAAGGCCCTGGAGGAGCTGGGCGTCGAGCCGGCGGGACTGGCGGCGGAGTACGGGCCGGGCCAACCCGTGCCGCCCTCGCCCCCCGCCGAGGGCGAGATCCTGCCGGAGGATCCCGAGCACCCGCGCAACCGGCCGAGACCCTTCGTACGCGCCGAGCAGGAGAAGCGGCTGAAGGCGGCCGAGCGGGCGTACCAGCAGCTGGGCAAGGTCAACCCGCTGGCGCTGGAGGAGTTCGCGGCGCTGGAGGAGCGGCACAAGTTCCTCAGCGAGCAGCTGGAGGACCTGAAGAAGACCCGCGCCGACCTGCTTCAAGTGGTGAAGGAGGTCGACGAGCGCGTCGAGCAGGTCTTCACCGAGGCCTACCGGGACACGGCGCGGCAGTTCGAGGGTGTCTTCGGGCGGCTCTTCCCCGGTGGGGAGGGGCGTCTGGTGCTGACCGATCCCGACAACATGCTCACCACGGGCGTGGACGTCGAGGCCCGTCCGCCGGGCAAGAAGGTCAAGCGGCTCTCCCTGCTCTCCGGCGGCGAGCGCTCGCTGACCGCCGTCGCGCTGCTGGTGTCCATCTTCAAGGCCCGGCCGAGCCCGTTCTACGTCATGGACGAGGTCGAGGCCGCGCTCGACGACACCAACCTCCAGCGGCTGATCCGGATCATGCAGGAGCTGCAGGAGGCCTCGCAGCTGATCGTGATCACGCACCAGAAGCGCACGATGGAGGTAGCCGACGCGCTCTACGGCGTCTCCATGCAGGGCGACGGCGTGTCGAAGGTCATCTCGCAGCGCCTTCGCTGACGCAGCCATCAAGATCAACTAACTCTCGTTCACTTCTTGAACATAGAGAGCTTCGCTGCATCTAAAAACTCACAGCCGTTGAGGTATTGACTTCGAAACTTGAAGGCATAGTCTCTGCAACGTTGTCTTTACCTTCAGGTGTAAGTGGTGTGAACCTGTGCGCCACTGGATACCCGGAAGGGATCACCCCCACCCCGGCAGCGTTGCCGCGGCCCGAGGAGTTTTTTCGTGACCAGCACTGCGCAGGCACCTCAGCCAGGAGCCAGGACGGCTCATCCCGAGCATCTCGGGCATGTCATCTTCATCGCGGCGGCGGCCGCCATGGGCGGTTTCCTCTTCGGCTACGACAGCTCCGTCATCAACGGCGCCGTCGAGGCCATCCGCGGCCGTTACGACATCGGCTCCGCGGCCCTCGCGCAGGTCATCGCGATCGCGCTGATCGGCTGTGCCATCGGCGCCGCCACCGCCGGCCGCATAGCGGACCGGATCGGCCGTATCCGCTGCATGCAGATCGCCGCCGTCCTCTTCACGATCAGCGCCGTCGGTTCCGCGCTGCCCTTCGCTCTCTGGGATCTCGCCTTCTGGCGCATCATCGGCGGCTTCGCCATCGGCATGGCCTCGGTGATCGGCCCCGCCTACATCGCCGAGGTCGCCCCACCGGCCTACCGCGGTCGCCTCGGTTCCTTCCAGCAGGCCGCGATCGTGGTCGGCATCGCCGTCTCCCAGCTGGTCAACTGGGCCATCCTGAACGCCGCGGGCGGTGACCAGCGCGGCAAGCTGCTGGGCCTGGAGGCCTGGCAGGTCATGCTCGGCGTCATGGTGATCCCGGCCGTCCTCTACGGCCTGCTCTCCTTCGCGATCCCCGAGTCGCCGCGCTTCCTGATCGAGGTCGGCCGCAAGGAGCGCGCCCGTGAGGTGCTGAAGGAGGTCGAAGGCGACAAGATCGACCTGGACGCCCGGATCGCCGAGATCGAGCACGCCATGAAGCGGGAGCACAAGTCCTCCTTCAAGGACCTGCTCGGCAGCTCGTTCTTCTTCAAGCCGATCGTCTGGATCGGTATCGGCCTGTCGGTCTTCCAGCAGTTCGTCGGCATCAACGTCGCGTTCTACTACTCCTCGACGCTGTGGCAGTCGGTCGGCGTCGACCCGACGGACTCCTTCCTCTACTCCTTCACGACGTCGATCATCAACATCGTCGGCACCGTGATCGCGATGATCTTCGTGGACCGCATCGGCCGCAAGCCGCTCGCCCTCATCGGCTCGGTCGGCATGGTCATCGGCCTCGCGCTGGAGGCGTGGGCGTTCTCCTACGACCTGGTGGACGGCAAGCTTCCCGCCACCCAGGGCTGGGTCGCGCTGATCGCCGCCCACGTGTTCGTCCTGTTCTTCGCCCTCTCGTGGGGTGTGGTGGTCTGGGTCTTCCTCGGCGAGATGTTCCCGAACCGGATCCGTGCCGCCGCGCTCGGTGTCGCCGCCTCCGCGCAGTGGATCGCCAACTGGGCCATCACGGCCAGCTTCCCGTCGCTGGCCGACTGGAACCTGTCCGGCACCTACATCATCTACACGATCTTCGCCGCGCTCTCGATCCCCTTCGTCCTGAAGTTCGTCAAGGAGACGAAGGGCAAGTCGCTGGAGGAGATGGGCTGAGCAGCCCCCCGGACTCGGGGGGAAGGGCCAAGTCCCCGCTGCCCCTCTCCCCGTAGATCCCGTCGCCCCCGGCCCGGTCACTGCCCGGACCGGGGGCGGCGGCCTTCCGCCCGGCCCGGTCGCGGAGCCCCGGGGGGCCCGTCCCTCGGCGGACCCGGCCGGGGAGGACTGCCCTTACGGCGAGGAGTCCGGGCGGGTCACCCGCCCAAGGCCGGCAGGACCCGCTCCGCGAACAACCGCAGGCTCCGCCACCCCTCCTCCACCGGCATGCCGCCCGCGAGCGGATGCAGGACCAGGCTGTCCAGGCCCTGCGCCGCGCACTGCTCCGGCGTGAGGATCCGGTACACGCCCTCCGCGCGCAGCTCCCGCACCGTCGTGGCCGCCGACCGCACCGCCGAGCGGATCTGGTCCGACTGCCAGGAGGCGTACGTCCGCGCCTCGTGCAGGAAGTGCTCGCCGAACTCGGCCCAGGCCCGGTCCGGATCCTCGGCGACGTGGAGGAGCGGGGTCTCGGCGGCCGGCATCATCGTCCAGCCCTCGGTGCCGTACTCGGTGAGCCTCTCCTTGTAGTAGGCCTCCAGCTCCGGCAGGTGCGCGCTCGGGAAGAACGGCAGGCCGAGCCGCGCGGCCCGGCGGGCGGCGGCCTTCGAGGAGCCGCCCACCAGCAGCAGGGGGTGCGGGTCGGTGTACGGGCGCGGGGTGAGCCGTACGGTACGGCCCCGATAGCTGAACTCCTCGCCCGACCAGGCCTTCAGCAGCGTCTCCAGCAGCTCGTCCTGCAGCCGGCCCCGGCGCTTCCAGTCCACGCCGAACAGCGCGTACTCCTCGGGCCGGTACCCGATCCCGGCCACCGTCACCAGCCGGCCACCGCTCAGCAGGTCCAGTACGGCGATCTCCTCGGCCAGCCGCAACGGGTCGTGCAGCGGGCCGATCACCGCCGACACCGTGACGGCGATGTTCCGGGTCGCCCCGAACACCGCGGCCGCGAAGGCGAACGGCGACGGCAGCCAGTTGTCGTCGGCGCCGTGGTGCTCCTCGGTCTGCACGGTGGTGACGCCGTGCTCGTCCGCGTACGCCGCCATCGCCAGCGCGGCCCGGTAGCGGGCGGACAGGGCGGCGGGTCCGGCGCCGGGGGCGACCAGATTGAAACGTACGACCGTGACGGGCATGGGAAGTCCCCCTCCGGTGCGATGCGGTGGAGGGGGACGGTAGCTGACGAAGCGTCAGATGGCCAGGAGGGGTGCGCGGTGGAGCGGCGCTCCACGGAAGTGGCCGGGGCCGGTGGCGTCAGACGGTGGCCGGCTCGCTCTGCGCGGTGGGCTCTTCGGCCGGTGCCGGCGTGGTCACCGGCGGCTTCGGCAGCGCCAGGTACAGCAGACCCGAGATCACGATCGTGGCGACCCAGCCGAGGCCGTACTCACCGATGACGTTGTTCTTCGCGAGCGGGCCGGTGAACCAGTCCGAGGTGGTGAACATCAGGCCCGACAGCAGGCCGACCGCCCAGGCGGCCACGGCCGCGGGGGAGAAGCCGCCCCGGTACCAGTAGGCGCTGGAGCGCGTGGTGTCGGTCATGGCCCGGGCGTCGTACTCCGTGCGGCGCAGCATGTCCGCGCCGAAGACACCGACCCAGGCGGAGAAGGCGACCGCCAGCAGGGACAGGAAGGCGATGAACGAGCCCATGAAGCTCGTCGCCACCAGCATCAGCACTCCGCCGAAGATCAGCGAGATCACGGCGTTGACCGAGACCGCCCAGTGGCGCGGCACCTTGAAACCGAGGGTCTGCGCGGTGAAGCCGGCCGAGTACATCGACATCGAGTTGATCAGCAGCATGCCGATCAGCGCGATGCACAGGTACGGCACCGCGATCCACGTCGGCAGGATCTCCCCGAGGAAGGACACCGGGTCGGTCGCCGAGGCCAGGTCCGGCGTGGCGACCGCCATCACCGCGCCCATCAGCACCATCGGCAGGACCACGACACCGGCGCCACCGACCGCCGTGCCCACGATCGCCTTCGACGAGGCCGTGCGCGGCAGGTAGCGGGTGAAGTCCGGGGCGGACGGGATCCAGCTGACGCCGCCGGCCGCGATCATGCCGACACCGGTGATCACCGCGGCCGTGGAGCCGGCACCGTGGTCCATCACCTTCGACCAGTCGGTGTTCGCCACCAGGTAGCCCAGGACCAGCACCGAGAAGACGCCGAAGAGGTAGGTCGCGTACGTGTTGCACTTCTGCACGGCGTTGATGCCGAGCCCGGAGATCGCGAAGGTCGCCACGACGAACACCAGCAGCGTCACCATGTCCAGCACGCTGTTCGCCTTGATGCCGAACAGCATGTCCAGGATGGTGAGCAGCGCGTAGGCGCCGGTGACCGCGTTGATCGTCTCCCAGCCCCAGCGGGCGACCCAGATCAGCGAACCGGGCAGCAGGTTGCCGCGCTGCCCGAAGACCGCCCGCGACAGCGCCATGCCGGGGGCGCCGCCCCGCTTCCCGGCGATGCCGATCAGCCCGACCAGGCCGTACGACACGATCGGCGCGGTCACCGCGACGACGAGTGCCTGCCAGATGTTCAGGTGATAGGCCACGACGAGGCTCGCGCCCATCGTCAGCAGCAGCACGCTGATGTTCGCACCGACCCAGGTGGGGAACAGCTCACGGGTCTTCGCGGTGCGCTCGTGGTCGGGGACCTGCTCGATGCCTCGGGTCTCGAGAGCGCCTTCGGTCTCGACGGATTTGCTCATGAAAGAGGTGCCAGACATGGGGGGACAAGGTGACGAGGGGACTCTACGCGCGTTGACAGAGCCGCCACCATCGTACTTTGCTCCCAGTCCTCGTCATAAGTGGCGTTTGTCTCTCGGAGGAAGCCACAAACGAGCTTACGCCGTGGCCCATGGCTGATACTGGACGGGTTATGGAGACCATCATCCTTGCTGTAGTCATCGCCGTGGTCGTGCTCGGTGCGCTCGGCGGGCTCATCGTCGGCAGCCGGCGCAGGAAGCCGCTGCCTCCGCCGCCCCCCGCAGTCCCCGACATCACCGCGCCCCCGGCCGAGCCGCACGTCGGCGAAGAGGCCGAGACACCGCGCGACGAACCGCGCCGGACGATCGAGGAGGTGGACCTCCCGGGCGGCCCCGCACCGGTCGTCGTGGAGGAGCCGCCCACCGTCGAGGCTCCCGAGATCGAGATCCCGGAGCCCACCGCGGGCCGGCTCGTGCGCCTGCGCACCCGCCTGTCCCGCTCGCAGAACGCCCTCGGCAAGGGCCTGCTCACGCTGCTGTCGCGCGAGCACCTCGACGAGGAGACCTGGGAGGAGATCGAGGACACGCTGCTCACCGCCGACGTCGGCGTGCAGCCCACCCAGGAGCTGGTCGAGCGGCTGCGCGAGCGGGTGAAGGTGCTCGGCACCCGCACCCCGGCCGAGCTGCGCGGCCTGCTGCGCGACGAACTGCTCAAGCTGGTCGGCACGGACGTGGACCGCGTGGTGAAGACCGAGCCCGAGGACCGCAAGCCCGGCATCGTGATGGTCGTCGGGGTCAACGGCACCGGCAAGACCACCACCACCGGCAAGCTGGCCCGGGTGCTCGTCGCCGACGGCCGCACGGTCGTCCTCGGCGCCGCCGACACCTTCCGTGCCGCCGCCGCCGACCAGCTGCAGACCTGGGGCGAGCGGGTCGGCGCCCACACCGTGCGCGGGCCCGAGGCCGGCGACCCCGCCTCCGTCGCCTTCGACGCGGTCAAGGAGGGCAAGGAGATGGGGGTCGACGTCGTCCTCATCGACACCGCCGGCCGGCTGCACACCAAGACCGGCCTCATGGACGAGCTGGGCAAGGTCAAGCGGGTCGTGGAGAAGCACGCGCCGCTGGACGAGGTGCTGCTGGTCCTGGACGCCACCACCGGACAGAACGGCCTGGTGCAGGCCCGCGTCTTCGCCGAGGTCGTGGACATCACCGGCATCGTGCTGACCAAGCTGGACGGCACCGCCAAGGGCGGCATCGTCGTCGCGGTCCAGCGCGAGCTGGGCGTGCCGGTCAAGCTGATCGGACTCGGCGAGGGCGCGGACGATCTCGCGCCGTTCGAGCCGGAGGCGTTCGTGGACGCCCTCATCGGTGACTGACCACCTCCGGATCTCCGTAGGTGGTCGTACGGCGTAGGTGGTCGTACGGCCGGGACCGGTCCGCGGTGCTCGCGAGAAGCGCCCGCCCCCAAGGTGCAGCCGGGGGCGGGCGCTTCGTTCGCCGGGGGGTCAGGACCGTCGGGCCCTGGCCCGCGACCGGTGTGCCACGTAGGCCAGCGTGCCCAGCAGCAGCCGGGCCGCCGGGGGTTTCGTCGCCGAGTCCAGCGCGGGCGGACGCAGCCAGCGCACCGGGCCGAGGCCGCCGCGGTCGGAGGGTGGCGCGGTGATGCAGGCACCCGGGCCGAGTCCGTGCAGGTCCAGCGCGGCGGGGTCGTCCCAGCCCGTGCGGTAGAGCAACCGGGGGAGTTCCGTCGCCGCGCCCGGCGCGACGAAGAAGTGGGCGCGGCCGTCCGGGGTCACGGTCACCGGGCCGACGGGGAGGCCCATGCGCTCCAGCCGGACCAGGGCGCGGCACCCGGCGGCCTCGGAGACCTCGATGACGTCGAACGCACGCCCGACCGGCAGCATCACCGCGGCGCCCGGGAACTCGGACCAGGCCTTCGTCGCCTCGTCCAGCGTGGCCCCGGCCGGCACCGGGGACGCGAAGTCCAGCGGATGCGCACCCGGCGCCGGGCAGTCGGCCCGTCCGCACGAACAGGCGCCCGCCGCGGCCCGCGCTCCCGGCACCACGTCCCAGCCCCACAGCCCGGTGAACTCGGCGACGGTGGTGCACTCCGAGGAACGGCCGCGCCGGCGCGTGCCGGAGCGGATCTCGCGAATGCCGCCGATCGTGAAGCCCATGCCCCCTCCAACGGGTCCGGCGCGCCGGTGGTTACGACACGGAGCGAGACGGAAGCGGAACGTAACGCTACGGGTTCGCGTGCCCGCGGTGCCGTGAGATCAGGGCGGCGCATCGAAGCGAATGAGGTGGCGCACCTGAGGCCGTGCGCCCCTGGTATGCCTCACTCCGCCCACTTCCGGTCGTCCTATGTCAAGTGAATCGCGTGGACGCCATCGTGAGTTCATTCGAAGGGGTGGCGAATGGTGGCGTTTCCGGGATCCCCGTGGCTGGAGCGGTGATCGCGGGATTACTGTGAGTGTGCGAACCCTGGGGGCACATGCACTTCCGGGTATGCCGGAGGCAAGTCGGCAACTCGTTCGAAGGGTGAGAACCGGCGGACGGCGGGCCGTGCATACCGGCATCCTGATAGGGCTTGGCGCACCAGGGCGACAAGTGGTCTCAGGGATGGGGGCGTTCCAGTGGGCGGCAACGGCGGTAGCGGGGCGAGCGCTGACAAGCGCCCCAACGAGCTGCTCGGTTCGTGGTTCGTGCGCAGCGGCTGGTCCAAGGGCGAGCTGGCCCGTCAAGTGAACCGCAGGGCACGCCAGTTGGGCGCCAACCACATCTCCACCGACACCTCGCGCGTCCGGCGCTGGCTGGACGGGGAGAACCCGCGCGAGCCGATCCCGCGCATCCTCTCCGAGCTGTTCTCCGAGCGCTTCGGCTGCGTGGTCTCCATCGAGGACCTCGGCCTGCGCGCGGCCCGCCAGTCGCCCTCCGCCTCCGGCGTCGACCTCCCCTGGACGGGCCCGCAGACGGTCGCCCTGCTCAGCGAGTTCTCGCGCAGCGACCTGATGCTCGCCCGCCGCGGCTTCCTCGGCACCTCGCTCGCGCTGTCCGCGGGCCCCTCCCTCATCGAGCCCATGCAGCGCTGGCTCGTGCCCACCCCCGCCTCCCCGGCCCCGGCCGAGCCGGTTCCCGCTCTCGAGGCCCGCAGGCCGGGCCGGCTCTCGCAGCCCGAACTGGACCTGCTGGAGTCCACCACGCAGATGTTCCGCCAGTGGGACGCCCAGTGCGGCGGCGGTTTGCGCCGCAAGGCGGTCGTCGGCCAGCTGCACGAGGTCACCGACCTCCTCCAGGAGCCCCAGCCCGAGGCGACCACCCGCAGACTCTTCAAGGTGGCCGCCGAACTCGCCGAACTGGCCGGCTGGATGTCCTACGACGTGGGCCTGCAGCCGACCGCGCAGAAGTACTTCGTCCTCGCCCTGCACGCGGCCAAGGAGGCCGGGGACAAGCCGCTCGGCTCGTACGTCCTGTCCAGCATGAGCCGCCAGATGATCCATCTCGGCCGCCCCGACGACGCCCTGGAGCTGATCCACCTCGCCCAGTACGGCAGCCGGGACTGTGCGGGCCCGCGCACCCAGTCCATGCTGTATGCGATGGAGGCCCGCGCCTACGCCAACATGGGCCAGCCCGGCAAGACCAAACGCGCGGTCCGCATGGCCGAGGACACCTTCGCCGAGTCCGACGAGTGGGACGAGCCGGACCCCGACTGGATCCGCTTCTTCTCCGAGGCCGAGCTGTACGGCGAGAACTCCCACTCCTTCCGCGACCTCGCCTACGTCGCCGGCCGGAGCCCCACCTACGCCTCGCTGGCCGAGCCGCTCATGCAGCGGGCCGTGGAGCTGTTCGCCAAGGACGCCGAGCACCAGCGGTCCTACGCGCTCAACCTGATCGGCCTGGCCACCGTGCACCTGCTGCGCCGCGAACCCGAGAGCAGCACGGAGTACGCCTCGCAGGCCATGCACATCGCCAAGAAGGTCCGTTCCGAGCGGGTGAACACCCGTATCCGAAAGACGGTCGACACGGCCGTACGCGACTTCGGGGATCTCGCCGTCGTCGTCGACCTCACCGATCAGCTCGCCGTCGATCTGCCCGAGAGTGCCGAGGCGGTCTGAGCGTTCCGGTCACCCGAGCCCCGGCCGCGGCCGGTCCTCCCGAACTGCCCGACTCGGCTCCCCCACGCCAGGTCATCGAGAGGACCGCCGCGGCCGGCCTGTCTCCCCGCGGGATCCTCGCCCGGAAGGTTGCGCCACGATAACGGTCTCGCGGCCCTGTTTCCGGCACTTCATCGGCGCGTAACACACAGGGCGTCTTCGTCACCCCGGCGAAACAACGAGGGGCTTCCACCGAAACCGTGCTGCGTCAGTCTCATGGCGCATAACCGGCCCACCCCTCAACCGACCGGACCGCTCAGGCACCGCCCGCACGGGGCCGTACCAACGACGAGGAGACGCCGATGGCCCCAGCCATCACGCTTGCCGCGGAGGCACCCAAGCTTTCCTCCGCGAACACAGGCTTCATGCTCATCTGTTCCGCCCTGGTCCTTCTCATGACGCCGGGCCTGGCCTTCTTCTACGGAGGCATGGTCCGGGTCAAGAGCACCCTCAACATGCTGATGATGAGCTTCATCAGCATGGGCATCGTCACCATCCTCTGGGTGCTGTACGGCTTCTCCCTCGCCTTCGGCACGGGCTCCAGCCTCATCGGCTGGAACGCCGACTGGATCGGCCTCGGCAACGTGGGGCTGACGGAGCTGTGGGACGGCTACACCATCCCGGTCTTCGTCTTCATGGTCTTCCAGCTGATGTTCGCCATCATCACGCCGGCCCTGATAAGCGGCGCCCTCGCGGACCGCGTCAAATTCTCGGCCTGGGCCCTCTTCATCACGCTGTGGGTCACCATCGTCTACGTCCCGGTCGCCCACTGGGTCTGGGGCGCCGACGGCTGGGCCTTCAAGCTCGGCGTGATCGACTTCGCCGGCGGTACGGCGGTCCACATCAACGCCGGTGCCGCGGCCCTCGGCGTGATCCTGGTCATCGGCAGGCGCGTCGGCTTCAAGAAGGACCCGATGCGCCCGCACAGCCTCCCGCTGGTCATGCTCGGCGCGGGGCTGCTGTGGTTCGGCTGGTTCGGCTTCAACGCCGGCTCGTGGCTCGGCAACGACGACGGCGTCGGCGCGCTGATGTTCGTCAACACGCAGGTCGCGACGGCCGCCGCCATGCTGGCCTGGCTCGCCTATGAGAAGATCCGGCACGGCGCGTTCACCACGCTGGGCGCCGCCTCCGGCGCGGTCGCCGGCCTGGTCGCGATCACCCCGTCCGGCGGCGCGGTCTCGCCGCTCGGCGCGATCGCCGTGGGCGTCGTCGCCGGTGTCGCCTGCGCGGCGGCCGTCGGCCTGAAGTTCCGCTTCGGCTTCGACGACTCCCTCGACGTCGTCGGCGTCCACATGGTCGGCGGCATCATCGGGTCCCTGCTCATCGGCTTTCTCGCCACCGGCAAGGGCCAGTCCACCGCCACGGGCGTCTTCTACGGCGACCACTCCTTCGACCAGCTGTGGAAGCAGTGCGCCGGGGTCTTCGCGGTCCTCGCCTACTCCCTGATCGCCTCCGCGGTCCTCGCCTTCCTGCTCGATCGGACCATCGGGATGCGGGTGTCCGAGGACGAGGAGATCTCGGGCATCGACCAGGCGCAGCACGCCGAGACCGCGTACGACTTCAGCGGCGCCGGCGGCGGTGTCCTCGGTTCCGTCACCGCCTCGCCCCTGGCCGCCCCGCAGAACAGGAAGGTGGACGCATGAAGCTCATCACCGCCGTCGTCAAGCCCCACCGGCTGGACGAGATCAAGGAGGCCCTGCAGGCCTTCGGTGTCCAGGGGCTGACGGTCACCGAGGCCAGCGGCTACGGCCGGCAGCGAGGCCACACCGAGGTCTACCGGGGTGCCGAGTACACCGTCGACCTGGTACCCAAGATCCGTATCGAGGTGCTGGCCGAGGACGACGACGCCGAGCAACTGCTCGAGGTCATCGTCAAGGCCGCCCGGACGGGCAAGATCGGTGACGGCAAGGTCTGGGCCCTGCCGGTGGAGACGGCCGTACGGGTGCGCACCGGGGAGCGCGGGCCGGACGCGCTCTGAGCAGGGACGACGGAACAGGAGTCGCTGGGTGACGGGTACGGATGTACGGAACGAAACGGGTGGTTCGGGACCCAGCGGCTACGCGGCGGCCCGGCTGCGCCTCCTCACCGAGGGGGCGCGGTCCGGGCCGCCGCGCCGTACGGCCCTCGCCGAACTGACCGACGACTGGCTCGCCGGACTGTTCACGGCGGCGGCGCACGGGCTCGCGGGCGTCTCCCTCGTCGCCGTCGGCGGCTACGGCCGCGGCGAGCTGTCCCCGCGCAGCGACCTCGACCTCCTGCTGCTGCACGACGGCTCCGACCCCGGCACCGTCGCCGTCCTCGCCGACCGCCTCTGGTACCCGGTCTGGGATCTGGGGCTCGCCCTCGACCACTCCGTGCGCACCCCGGCCGAGGCCCGCAGGACGGCCGCCGAGGATCTGAAGGTCCAGCTCGGTCTCCTGGACGCCCGTCACCTCGCCGGCGACCCGGGCGTGACCGCCGCACTGCGCACCACCGTCCTCGCCGACTGGCGCAACGCGGCCCCCAAGCGACTCCCCGAACTGCAGGAACTCTGCGCGGATCGCGCGGAGCGGCAGGGCGAGCTGCAGTACCTGCTGGAACCCGACCTCAAGGAGGCCCGCGGTGGCCTCCGCGACGCCACCGCCCTGCGCGCGGTCGCCGCCTCCTGGCTCGCGGACGCCCCCCGCGAGGGCCTCGCGGACGCCCGCCGGCGCCTGCTCGACGTCCGGGACGCCCTGCACCTGGCCACCGGCCGTGCCACCGACCGGCTCGCGCTGCAGGAACAGGACCAGGTGGCGGCCGAGCTGGACCTGCTGGACGCCGACATCCTGCTGCGGCAGGTGTACGAGGCGGCGCGGGTCATCTCCTACGCCAGCGACGTCACCTGGCGGGAGGTGGGACGCGTGCTGCGCTCACGCGCCGTACGGCCGCGCCTGCGCGCCATGCTGGGCGGCGGCAAACCGGTCGCCGAACGCTCTCCGCTCGCCGAGGGCGTCGTCGAGCAGGACGGGGAGGCGGTGCTGGCCCGCGCCGCGCGCCCGGAACGCGATCCCGTGCTGCCGCTGCGCGCCGCGGCCGCCGCCGCACAGGCCGGCCTGCCGCTCTCCCTGCACGCCGTACGGCGGATGGCCGCCACCGCGGGCGCCCTGCCCACGCCCTGGCCCGCCGAGGCGCGCGAGCAGCTGGTGACGCTCCTCGGCTCCGGCCGCCCCACGGTGGACGTCTGGGAGGCCCTGGAGGCGGAAGGCCTGGTCAGCCGTCTACTGCCGGACTGGGAACGGGTCCGCTGCCGCCCGCAGCGCAACGCCGTCCACCTGTGGACGGTCGACCGCCACCTGATCGAGACGGCGGTCCGCGCCTCGGCTCTCACCCGGCACGTCAGCCGCCCCGACCTGCTGCTGGTCGCCGCCCTGCTGCACGACATCGGCAAGGGCTGGCCCGGCGACCACTCCGTGGCCGGCGAGATCATCGCCAAGGACGTCGCCGCACGGATCGGCTTCGACCGTACGGACGTGGCCGTGATCTCGACACTGGTCCGCCACCACCTGCTGCTCATCGAGACGGCCACCCGGCGCGACCTGGACGACCCGGCCACCGTCCGCTCGGTCGCCGAGACGGTGGGCACCCAGAGCACCCTGGAACTGCTGCACGCCCTGACGGAGGCCGACGCGCTCGCGACCGGCCCCGCCGCCTGGTCGTCCTGGCGCGGCTCGCTCGTCGCCGACCTGGTACGACGCGCCCGCGCCGTCCTCGCCGGAGACGCCCCCGAGGAGCCCGAGCCCGCCGCGGTCACGGCCGAGCAGGAACGCCTGGCCATCGAGGCCTTCCGCACCCGCGGCCCGGTCCTCGCCCTGCGCGCGCAGGCCGAACCGGTGCCGGAGGGCGAACCCTCCGGCGGGCCCGAGCCGCTCGGCGTGGAGCTCCTCATCGCCGTACCGGCGCGGCCCGCGGTGCTGCCCGCGGTGGCCGGTGTCCTCGCCGTGCACCGCCTCACGGTCCGCACCGCCGAGCTACGGGCCCTGCGGCTGCCCGACGACGTCGGTGACGTCGACGACGTCGACGAGGGGGCGGTCCTGCTGCTGAACTGGCGGGTGGCCGCCGAGTACGGCTCGCTGCCCCAGGCCGCCCGGCTGCGGGCCGACCTGGTCCGCGCCCTCGACGGCTCGCTCGACATCGCCGGCCGGCTCGCCGAGCGCGACGCGGCCTACCCGCACCGTCGCGGCCGCGCGGCCCCGCCCCCGCGCGTGACGGTGGCTCCCGCGGCCTCCCACCACGCCACGGTGATCGAGGTACGCGCACAGGACGCCCCCGGACTGCTGCACCGCATCGGGATGGCGCTGGAGAAGGCGGCGGTACGGGTGCGGAGCATGCACGTGAGCACCCTGGGGTCGAACGCGGTGGACGCGTTCTACGTCACCACCGGTACGGGCGCCGCACTCCCGGACGAGGACGCCGCGTCGCTGGCACGGGTGCTGGAGGAGACCCTGCGCGGGTGACCCCGCGGCGCCGCGGCCCGCCGTCCGTACCCCGCGGGTGGGGACGGCACCCCGGGGCGGCGCTTCGCCGCCGCCGGTCGCGCGATCGCCGCCGCCGTCCGTACCCGGTGGGTGGGGACGATTGTCTTGCGCGGCCGGATACCCTGGAAGCCGCTCACCCTGCCCCCGACTCCGAGGACCGACGCCGCCGTGTTCGATACTCTCTCCGACCGCCTCTCAGCGACCTTCAAGAATCTGCGCGGCAAGGGGCGTCTGAGCGAGGCGGACATCGACGCCACCGCACGCGAGATCCGTATCGCGCTGCTCGAGGCCGACGTGGCCCTGCCCGTCGTCCGCACGTTCATCAAGAACGTCAAGGAGCGCGCGCTCGGCGCCGAGGTCTCCAAGGCCCTCAACCCCGCGCAGCAGGTTCTGAAGATCGTCAACGACGAGCTCGTGACCATCCTGGGCGGCGAGACCCGGCGCCTGCGCTTCGCCAAGCAGCCGCCCACCGTGATCATGCTCGCGGGTCTGCAGGGTGCCGGTAAGACGACCCTCGCGGGCAAGCTCGGCCGGTGGCTGAAGGAGCAGGGCCACTCTCCGCTGCTGGTCGCGGCCGACCTCCAGCGCCCGAACGCCGTCAACCAGCTGAGCGTCGTCGCCGAGCGCGCGGGCGTCGCCGTCTACGCGCCGGAGCCGGGCAACGGCGTCGGCGACCCGGTGAAGGTCGCCAAGGACTCCATCGACCACGCGCGGTCCAAGGTCCACGACATCGTGATCGTGGACACCGCCGGCCGGCTCGGCATCGACCAGGAGATGATGCAGCAGGCCGCGGACATCCGCGACGCCGTCTCCCCGGACGAGATCCTGTTCGTCGTCGACGCGATGATCGGTCAGGACGCGGTCAACACCGCCGAGGCCTTCCGCGACGGCGTCGGCTTCGACGGCGTGGTGCTCTCCAAGCTCGACGGTGACGCCCGCGGTGGCGCGGCCCTGTCCATCCGGCAGATCACCGGCAAGCCGATCATGTTCGCGTCGAACGGCGAGAAGCTGGACGAGTTCGACGCCTTCCACCCTGACCGGATGGCCTCCCGCATCCTCGACATGGGTGACCTGCTCACCCTGATCGAGCAGGCGGAGAAGACCTTCAGCCAGGAAGAGGCCCAGAAAATGGCCTCGAAGCTGGCGTCCAAGAAGGGCCAGGAGTTCACCCTGGACGACTTCCTGTCCCAGATGGAGCAGGTCAGGAAGATGGGGTCGATCTCCAAGCTGCTCGGCATGCTGCCGGGCATGGGGCAGATCAAGGACCAGATCAACAACCTGGACGAGCGGGACGTGGACCGTGTCGCCGCGATCATCAAGTCGATGACCCCGGTCGAGCGCCAGGACCCGACGATCATCAACGGCTCCCGCCGGGCCCGTATCGCCAAGGGCTCGGGTGTCGACGTCAGCGCCGTGAAGAACCTCATCGAGCGGTTCTTCGAGGCCCGCAAGATGATGTCCCGCATGGCTCAGGGCGGCGGCATGCCGGGTATGCCGGGCATCCCGGGCATGGGCGGCGGCCCCGGCCGGACCAAGAAGCAGCCGAAGAAGGCCAAGGGCAAGCAGCGCTCGGGCAACCCGATGAAGCGCAAGCAGCAGGAGCTGGAGGAGGCCCAGCGCCGCGAGGCCGCCGCGCAGAGCGGGGGCGCCTTCGGACTGCCGCAGCAGGGCGGCGAGGACTTCGAACTGCCGGACGAGTTCAAGAAGTTCATGGGCTGAACCGGCCCCGCACAGCGCCTTGGGGGCGCCTCCGTTCGACGGGGGCGCCCCTAGGCGTGTGCCGGTGCCCGCGACCGTGCTGGGGCCGCCTTCGTACGACGGGGGTGCCTCTTGGCGTGTGCCGGTGCCCGCGACCGCCCCGGCGGGGTGGCGGGCGGGCGCGCGTCCGGACGGGTGAACCGGACGGGTGACCCGGTCGGCGTACCGAGCAAACGATTCGGCGGGTGACATCTGAGGGCAAGGCGCGGCCAGGGCCTCCGCGACCCGTGATCATGGGCGCGCGGCCGGCCGAGCGGCCCCGCCCCTCCCGGTCGCCTTGCTTCCGTGCGCCTATCAGAGGAGTTCGCCGTGCGTGTCCCCCGCCTGCTCACCGGTACTCTCGGCTCCGTCGCCCTCACGCTCGCCTTCCTGGCCGGCGGCCCGGCCACGGCGACCCCGGCGGCCGCCGATCCGTGCGGCTTCTACGAGACCGGCTCGGACGCCTACTACAACCACTGCACCTCCGACGGCTCCCATGTGGTGATCAGGGTCCAGGTGGCCCTGGCGGCGGACTACGACCGCTGCGTGGGCCCCGGCCGGACCTGGCTGGGCACCGCCAAGAAGATCCAGGGTGCCTACTACGCGGGCCGCACCTGCTGACGCCCCACGCCCCCCCGACGGTCGGCTCCGCCCGTGCTGTCGGTCGGCTCCGCCCGTACTGACGGTCGGCTCCGCCCATGGTCCGGCCGCTTCGGGTCCCTGTATGCGTCGGGCCCGTCCCTCCGGGGCCTCCGGTCGCCTCGGGCCCGTCCGCCCCTGGGCCGGCCTCCGGTCCGCCTAGGGCACGCGCGCCATGAGGTAGCGGAAGACGTTCGGCATCCACACGGTGCCGTCCTCGCGCCGGTGCGCGTGCAGGGCCTCCGTCAGCTCCTTGTCGACCTGCTTGGCGTCGGTCGCCGCGATCGCCGCATCGAACAGGCCGGTCGAGAGCAGTCCGCGCACGGCGCTGTCGAGGCCGGCGTAGCCGAACGGGCAGGCGACCCGGCCCGAGCCGTCCGGTTTCAGCCCGGCCCGCTGGGCGACCTCCTCCAGGTCGTCCCGCCGGGCCGGCCGCCAGCTCTGCGCGCTGCGCAGCGGATCGGCCAGTTTGGTGGCCACCCGCAGCACCGAGGAGGTGGCGCAGCGCTCCGGCGGACCCCAGCCGGCCAGCACCACGCAGGCCCCGCGCGCGGCCTGCGGCAGCGCGGCCGCGAGCTGCTCGCCGAGCCCTTCGGAGTCACCCGCGAGACAGCCGACCGGCTCGAACACGGTCACCAGGGTGTACGCGGCCGTCTCCGCGTCGGCCGCGTCCCCCGCGTCCCGCGGTCCACCGCCCACGAGCTTCACGGCCGTACGCGCGCGGGCGCCGCGGCAGCCGCGGACGCCGTGCCGGGTGTCCGGGAGCAGGCGCTCGCGCGCGAGGGCGAGCCGTTCGGGGGAGGAGTCGACGCCGGTCACCGCGGCCGCCCCGCTGGACGCCGCCAGCAGCAGCGCGAGCCCCGAGCCGCAGCGCAGGCCCAGCAGCCTGGTGGCAGGGCCCACTTCGAGCCGTTCGTAGACCGCTTGGTAGAGCGGGACCAGCATCCGTTCCTGGATCTCCGACCAGTCACGCGCGCGTGCGCACCGGTCCACGCGGGGTGTGGAGTCCGCAGGAGGCCGGTGCTGCCGCACGAGCGTAGGTGTCATAGGTAAGCGCCCCAATCCGCCGACAGTTCGCCGCTGTGCCCGGTTGCGTGGCCCCCGTGCCGTGCGCGCGCACTTCCCACGTATGCCAGGTAACTCCCGGCTCGCGGTGCCGTCCAGGGGTCGTGGGGTCCGGCTTGGGGTCCGGGCACCAGTGTGGCGAGATTTCACATCCCGGCAATCCGGATGGCCCTACGGTGACCGCTCCGGGCGAACGCGCCGGTCCCGGGGGTCGCGGCAGCGCGCGGTAACGTCACGACCGTCACGGACGCTGATCAGGATGAGGCTCGCACCGAGTGCGGCCGAAACCCGTCTTGCGTATCCGGCGGCCACGCTCGCACTCCCGTGCTACACGACGGTCGTACCGTCGCCTACGCACCAGCTTGGTATGAGCTGTGAGGCTTCTCCGCAGATCAGCGCACCCGCCCTCGTCAGGACGCATCAGTGCCAACTGACGGGTACGTGCAAATTATTTGGGATGCCCCGGAATCGGAACACAGCGGCACCCACGCTCGTTGTCATTACGTGAGCACGACACAGACACCACCTGTTCTCGCCGCAGAGCTGGCGCAGGCGTGGGCCGACATTCAGCGGTACCACCCCGAGCTGCCTGACCTTGCCGCGCCAGAGTCCCTGATCGGAGAGTCGTCGTCCGCGTGCGGGCACGAGCTCTCCTTCGAGCGGCTGCTCCATGAGGCAGTCCACGGCATCGCCGCCTCCCGCGGCATCCGCGACACCTCCCGGGCCGGCCGCTACCACAACCGTCGTTTCCTCGCGATCGCCGAGGAGCTGGGCCTCGACCACCCCGAGGAGCCGCACCCGAGCAGCGGTTTCTCACTGGTCACGCTCAACCCCGAGGCGAAGCGGCGCTACCGCCCGACCATCGAGCGGCTGCAGCGCGCGCTGAAGGCCCACACGGCAGCCACCTCCTCGGACACCTCCCGCACCTTCCGCGGCCCGGCCGCCCGGCACGGCTCCTCGGGCGGCGGCGTCCGGGTCAAGGCGGTCTGCGACTGCGGGCGCAACGTCCGGGTGGTTCCGTCGGTCCTGGCCCAGGCGCCGATCGTGTGCGGCGGTTGCGGCAAGCCGTTCCGCATCCCGGAGATCGTGGGAGCGGCGTAGCGCGGGGCCGCCTGGAACCGGCATCTCGTGGGTGCCGGACCGGGGCGGCGGCTTCGCGGCGCCGGGCGGCGCACCCGACGTACGGTCACCTCCGCGCCGGGTGCCACCCCGTCATGCCCCGAAGTTCCCCGAGCCGCCCGCGGCCGAAAGCGCCCCACAGGGTGTGGCACAATGGTCAGCTGTACTCGACAGTCGCACAGGACCCCTCTCTCCTCCGGCTGACGCGTCCATCGGGCACTCGGGTACCGCAACCCCACGCGGCAGCTCGCCGTGCCCACCCACGTCAAAACCAGGAGAACCCACTCCAGTGGCAGTCAAGATCAAGCTGAAGCGTCTGGGCAAGATCCGTTCGCCTCACTACCGCATCGTCGTCGCCGACTCCCGTACCCGCCGTGACGGCCGGGCCATCGAGGAGATCGGCAAGTACCACCCGACCTACAACCCGTCGGTCATGGAGGTGGACGCCGAGCGCGTGGCGTACTGGCTGGGTGTCGGCGCGCAGCCGACCGAGCCGGTTCTCGCCATCCTGAAGAAGACCGGCGACTGGCAGAAGTTCAAGGGCGAGCCCGCCCCGGCGCCGCTGCTCGTCGCCGAGCCGAAGTCGACCCGCCCGTCGTTCGAGGCTCTCGGCGGTGACGACGAGGGCAAGGGTGAGGCCATCACCCAGAAGAAGAAGGCTGAGAAGAAGGACGAGGCCGCGGCTGAGTCCGAGTCGACCGAGGCCTGAGCACCATGCTCGAAGAGGCGCTTGAGCACCTCGTGAAGGGCATCGTCGACAACCCTGACGATGTGCAGGTCGCCTCGCGCGACCTGCGCCGCGGGCGCGTGCTGGAGGTCCGGGTCCACCCCGACGACCTCGGCAAGGTGATCGGCCGCAACGGCCGCACCGCGCGTGCCCTGCGTACCGTCGTGGGTGCCATCGGCGGTCGCGGTGTGCGCGTCGACCTCGTCGACGTGGACCACGTCCGCTGACGCTTCAGTGCAACCGGCTCGGGCCGGGGAGGGCCCCTGGGCCGTCCCCGGCCCGCAGTCGTACGACAGGAGATCTGTACACGTGCAGCTGGTAGTCGCACGGATCGGCCGCGCCCACGGCATCAAGGGCGAGGTCACCGTCGAGGTACGTACCGACGAGCCCGAGCTGCGGCTCGCCCCGGGCGCCGTCCTGGCCACCGACCCGGCCACCACCGGGCCCCTCACGATCGCCACCGGCCGCGTCCACAGCGGCCGGCTGCTGCTGCGCTTCGAGGGCGTCACCGACCGCACCGGCGCAGAGGCCCTGCGCAACACCCTGCTGATCGCGGAGATCGACCCCGAGGAACTTCCCGAGGGCGAGGACGAGTACTACGACCATCAGCTCATCGACCTCGACGTGGTCACCGAGGACGGTACGGAGATCGGCCGGATCACGGAGATCTCCCACCTGCCCTCCCAGGACCTGTTCATCGTCGAGCGCCCGGACGGCAGCGAGGTCCTGATCCCCTTCGTGGGCGAGATCGTCACCGAGATCGACCTGGCGGAGCAGAGGGCGGTCATCGCGCCTCCGCCCGGCCTGATCGACGACCGCGCCGAGATCGCGTCGTCCAGGGACGACGGCGAATGAGGCTCGACGTCGTCACGATCTTCCCGGAGTACCTGGAGCCGCTGAACGTCTCCCTCGTCGGCAAGGCACGCGCGCGTGGCCGGCTGGACGTGCACGTCCACGACCTGCGTGGCTGGACGTACGACCGGCACAACACGGTCGACGACACCCCGTACGGCGGCGGACCCGGCATGGTCATGAAGACCGAGCCCTGGGGCGACGCCCTGGACACCGTCCTCGCCGACGGCTACGAGGCCGGCACCCGGGCCCCCGCCCTGATCGTCCCCACCCCGAGCGGCCGCCCCTTCACCCAGGAACTGGCCGTCGAGCTGTCCGAGCGCCCGTGGCTGATCTTCACCCCGGCCCGCTACGAGGGCATCGACCGGCGGGTGATGGACGAGTACGCGACCCGCATGCCCGTCTACGAGGTCTCCATCGGCGACTACGTCCTGGCCGGCGGAGAGGCGGCCGTGCTCGTCGTCACCGAGGCCGTCGCCCGGCTGCTGCCCGGCGTCCTCGGCAACGCCGAGTCCCACCGCGACGACTCCTTCGCGCCGGGTGCGATGGCCAACCTCCTCGAAGGCCCCGTCTACACCAAGCCGCCCGCGTGGCGTGGCCGGACCATCCCCGACGTCCTGCTCAGCGGCCACCACGGGAAGATCGCCCGCTGGCGCCGCGACGAGGCCCTCAGGCGTACGACGGCCAACCGGCCCGATCTGATCGAGCGCTGCGTCCCCGCGGCCTTCGACAAGAAGGACCGCGAGATGCTCTCCATCCTGGGCTGGGAACCGGTCCCCGAAGGAGAGGGCCACGGCCGATTTTGGCGCCGGGCCGAGGGCGTGGAAGAATAGGCGGCTGTTGTGCGTCCGTCCGGCGCGCGTCCCTGCCACAGGGGGACACGACGCCCGCTCCGACCCGCACGGCAGACCTCGTATACACCTAGTTGCCGTTGATGGCCTGTGGCATCAGCGAAGAAAGCAGACGAAATGTCTCACCTGCTCGACACCGTCGACACCGCGTCGCTGCGCAGTGACATCCCGGCCTTCCGCCCGGGTGACACCGTCAACGTCCACGTCCGCGTCATCGAGGGCAACCGCTCGCGTGTGCAGCAGTTCAAGGGCGTCGTGATCCGCCGCCAGGGCTCCGGTGTCCGCGAGACCTTCACGGTCCGCAAGGTCTCTTTCTCCGTCGGCGTCGAGCGCACCTTCCCGGTGCACACCCCGATCGTCGAGAAGATCGAGCTCGTCACCCGTGGTGACGTGCGCCGCGCCAAGCTGTACTACCTCCGTGACCTGCGCGGCAAGGCCGCGAAGATCAAGGAGAAGCGCGAGAGCTGAGCGCCTCCCCGGCGTCACGGCGGGGCCGGATAACATCTGGCTCCGATGGACACCGAAGCACAGCCGGCAGAACGCGACCGCTCCTCCCACCCGGACTCTCCGGGGACGGAGGGCCGGTCGCGTTTCGCGTTGCCGGCGCGGATCGCCGAGTCGGTCCCGGGCGGCCGGATCACCCTCACCGTCTTCCTCTGCCTGGCCTTTTTGCTCCTTCTCAACGCTTTCGTGGTGCAACCGTTCCAGATTCCGAGCGGATCCATGGAACAGGGACTGAGGATCGGGGACCGCGTTCTCGTAAACAAGTTGGCGTACCGTTTCGGTGCCCAGCCGCGCCGCGGTGACGTGATTGTGTTCGACGGCACCGGGTATTTCGGGGACGCGGACTACATCAAGCGCGTTGTCGGGGTGGGGGGAGACCATGTGGTCTGCTGTGACAAGGAGGCAAGGATCGAGGTGAACGACCGGCCGGTCGACGAGACGTCGTTCCTCTATCCCGGGGACAGCGCCTCCGGCGTGCCCTTCGACGTCGTCGTGCCCGCGGGCCGCCTCTTCGTCCTCGGCGACCACCGCGGTGACTCCAGCGACTCCCGCGACCACCTCGGCTCGCCCGGCGGCGGCATGATCCCCACGGGTGACGTGATCGGCCGGGCCGACTGGATCGTGTGGCCCCACGGGCGCTGGACCCACCTGACGCGGCCGTCCGCCTACGCGCGCGTGCCCGCCGCCCCCGGCGAGGCCGCCCATGGGTAACCGCGGCAAACCGCGCGGAGTGCCCAGCACGCCCGCCGAGAACCTGCTGCCCACCGGGTCCCGCCGCACCGCCACGCCCGGAGGCGGCCGCACGCGCGCGGAGCGCCGCAAACTGCAGCGCAAGGTCAAGCGCAAGCGCCGCCGTTCGGCCGTGCGGGAGATCCCCCTCCTGGTCGGTGTCGCCGTCCTCATAGCGCTGGTGCTGAAGACCTTCCTCGTCCAGGCGTTCGTGATCCCCTCCGGTTCCATGGAGCAGACGATCCGGATCGGCGACCGCGTACTGGTCGACAAGTTCACCCCCTGGTTCGGCTCCGAGCCGCAGCGCGGGGACGTGGTCGTCTTCCACGACCCCGGTGGCTGGCTCGCCGACGAACAGACCGCGAAGAAGAACGACCCCATCGTCGTCAAGCAGCTCAAGGAAGGCCTCACCTTCATCGGCCTGCTGCCCTCCGACAACGAGAAGGACCTGATCAAGCGGGTCATCGGGGTCGGTGGCGACCACGTCAAGTGCTGCGACGCGCAGGGCCGCCTGACCGTCAACGGCGTACCGCTCACCGAGGGGCCCTACATCTACCCGGGGGACGCGCCCTCCGCGACCCCGTTCGACATCACCGTCCCCCAGGGCCGGCTGTGGGTGATGGGCGACCACCGCGGCAACTCCGCGGACTCCCGCTTCCACCAGAACACGCCCTACGGCGGCACGGTCTCCGAGGACTCGGTGGTCGGCCGCGCCATGATCATCGGCTGGCCGGTCGGCCACTGGACGCGCCTGGAGGAACCTAAAACCTTCGCAAGCGTCACCGACTCCGTGTCGGGGGCGACCGCGGGCCCCCGGCCGTCGCATAGGGTTGCCTCCGAGGATCAGAACGGACTGACCCGACTCCCGACCCCTGCGGAACTCCCGCTCGTTATGGGAGTGGTGGGCCTGCACCGTTTCCGGAGCAGGCGGCGGCACGGAGTAAGGAGTTGGCGTGGGGGATGTGGCGGTTGGCGCACGTTCGGGACACGACGGCGAGGAGCACCGCGGGCACCCCGTGGAAGGCGGCGCCCGGGAACCGGAAGGCGTCATGAGCTCCGGGAGTGACGCGGCGCCGGGCGGCGACGGCACGCCGGAGGACGGGCAGCGCGCGGGCGGCGGCGCCGTGGGCACGGACGAGCCCCCGGCCCGGTCGGGCAAGCCGCGCTCCTTCTGGAAGGAGCTGCCGATCCTCATCGTGATCGCGCTGGTCCTGGCGCTGCTGATCAAGACGTTCCTGGTGCAGGCGTTCTCGATCCCGTCCGACTCGATGCAGAACACCCTTCAGCAGGGCGACCGCGTCCTGGTCGACAAGCTGACCCCGTGGTTCGGCTCCGAGCCCGAGCGCGGCGAGGTCGTCGTCTTCCACGACCCGGACAACTGGCTGGCCGGCGAGCCCGCGCCCAACCCGAACGCCGTGCAGAAGGTGCTCAGCTGGATCGGCCTGATGCCGTCCGCCGAGGAGAAGGACCTGATCAAGCGGACCATCGGCGTCGGCGGTGACACGGTCCAGTGCAAGGGCGACGGCCCGCTGACGGTCAACGGCAAGGCACTCAACGAGCCCTACGTCTACCCGGGCAACACGCCGTGCACCGACGACGAACTGGGCGGCCAGTTCAAGGTCAAGGTGCCCAAGGGCTTCATCTGGGTGATGGGCGACCACCGCCAGAACTCCCGCGACTCCCGCTACAACCAGTCCGACAAGAACCACGGCATGGTCCCCGTCGACAAGGTCGTCGGCCGCGCCATCGTCAAGGCCTGGCCGATCAACCGCTGGGGCACCCTGCCCGTCCCCGACACCTTCGACCAGCCCGGCCTCGGCCGGCAGTCCACCGCGTCCGCGTCCTTGACCGTCGCGCCCCAGGGCGTGGCCGTCGCGGCGGTGCTGCCGGTGGTCGTGTGGCGGCGCAGGCGGGCGGACCGGCTGCGCTCCACGACCGAGCCGAAGGCGACCGCCGGGAAGCGGTGACTCCGCCCGTCGCGCTCCTCGCCGTGGGCCCCCACCCGGTCGGCCGTGCCCTGCACGCCGGCGGACCGGATGGGGGCCCACGTGCGTGCGGGGGCGCCGTACCTCGTGGGGGTGGGCCCACCTGGGTACCGCCGGGTAGGGTGCGGGTCCATGGGTGGCGAGAGCACGACGCGTACGGCCCCGCACGGCGGCGGCACAGGCACGGCACAGGGCGGCGGCGGCCGGATCGGCCAGCGGTTGTCCGGGCTGGCCGTGGCACTGGGCCTGGTGCTGTTCCTCGGCGGCTTCGCGTGGGCGGCCCTGATCTACCGGCCCTACACGGTGCCGACCAGCTCCATGACCCCGACCATCGACGCCGGCGACCGCGTGCTCGCCCAGCGCGTCGACGGTGACGAGGTGCGGCGCGGTGACGTGGTCGTCTTCGAGGACAAGTCCTGGGTCAGCAACGCCAAGGTGGTCAAGCGCGTGGTCGCGATCGGCGGCGACAAGGTCGCCTGCTGCACCGACGGCAAGCTGACCGTCAACGGCAAGCAGATCGACGAGCCGTACCTGCCCGAGGGCAGCCTCGCCGAGATCACGGACTTCCCGACCGTGACCGTCCCCGAGGGCCGGCTGTTCCTGCTCGGCGACGAACGCCAGGGCTCCCTGGACTCCACCGCCCACCTCACGGACGCCGCGAAGGGCACCGTCGGCCGCGACGCGGTCTCCGCCCGCGTCGACGCCGTCGTCTGGCCCTGGAACGGCATGCTGAAGCGCCCCACCGGCTTCGAGTCGCTCGGCGCCCTGTCGAGCCCCGGCCCGCTGCGCACGATCGAGCTGATGGTCGGCGCCGGTGCCGTCCTGATCCTCTGCGGGGGAGCGTACGGCCCGATCGCGGGACGCCTGGGCCGCTCCCGCGCCCGGACCGAACCGGGGCCGGCCGGTGCCCGCTGAGCCCACGCGGACGGGCGAGGAGTCGGACACGGGGGGCCTGCGCAAGGTGGCCAGGGTGGTCCTCCTCGACCCGGAGGACCGGATTCTCCTCCTGCACGGCCATGAACCCGACGATCCGGCCGACGACTGGTGGTTCACCCCCGGCGGCGGGCTGGAGGGTGCCGAGACGCGCGAGGAGGCCGCGCTGCGGGAACTCGCCGAGGAGACCGGCATCACCGACGTCGCCCTCGGCCCCGTGCTGTGGCGGCGCAGGTGTTCCTTCCCGTTCGCGGGCCGCCGCTGGGACCAGGACGAGTGGTACTACCTGGCCCGTACGACCCAGACGGCCACCGCCGCGACGGGCCTGACGGAGCTGGAGCGGCGCAGCGTCGCCGGAGCGCGCTGGTGGACGTGTCGGGAACTGACCCGGGCACATGAGACGGTGTATCCGACCAGACTCGCCGAGCTGCTGCAGCGGCTGCTCGACGACGGTCCCCCGGCCACGCCCGTGACCCTCGACACGGAAATCGTCTGAGGGCTCCCGGGACTGGCGCACAATGGGGAGATCGCACGGCTGAAGGGGAACATGCCATGAGCGCCGAGGACCTCGAGAAGTACGAGACCGAGATGGAGCTGAAGCTCTACCGGGAGTACCGAGACGTCGTCGGTCTGTTCAAATACGTGATCGAGACCGAACGGCGCTTCTACCTCACCAATGACTACGAGATGCAGGTGCACTCGGTCCAGGGTGAGGTTTTCTTCGAGGTGACCATGGCCGACGCCTGGGTCTGGGACATGTACCGGCCGGCTCGCTTCGTCAAGCAGGTCCGCGTCCTCACATTCAAGGACGTGAACATCGAAGAGCTGAACAAGAGCGACCTCGAGCTCCCGGGCGGATGATCGACCGGTGATCGTCTCCTCGTTCGGATGACGGGGTTCTCCACAACCGCCGAGTAGTCCACCAAGATCGACACGGGGTGGGCGGAATGCGTGACCGTTGGCGCCGGAGGTGGTGCCGACATGAGCAAGGCACGCAGTGCACTCGGCAGGTACGGCGAGGACCTGGCCGCGCGGCGGCTGGTCCAGGCCGGAATGACGGTCCTGGAGCGCAACTGGCGCTGCGGACGGTCCGGTGAGATCGACATCGTGGCACGCGACGGCGACGCGCTGGTCGTCTGCGAGGTCAAGACCCGCAGGGGCGGTTCCTACGAGCATCCGATGGCCGCGATCACCCCCGAGAAGGCCGAACGGCTGAGGAGCCTGGCCGAACACTGGATCCACGCCCACGGGGGAGCGCCGCCCGGGGGCGTCCGCATCGACCTGATCGGCGTCCTCCTGCCCCGCCGGGGCGCTCCGTCCGTCGAGCACGCCCGGGGGGTGGCCTGAATGGGATTCGCCCGTACGTGCTCGGTGGCCCTGGTGGGCGTCGAGGGGGTGGTGGTCGAGGTCCAGGCCGACCTCGAACCGGGCGTCGCGGCCTTCACCCTGGTCGGCCTGCCGGACAAGAGCCTTACGGAGAGCCGCGACCGGGTCCGGGCGGCGGTGGTCAACTCGGGGGCGGCATGGCCCGCGAAGAAACTCACCGTCGGCCTCAGCCCGGCGTCCGTGCCCAAGAGCGGCAGTGGCTTCGACCTGGCCGTCGCCGCGGCCGTCCTCGGCGCGGCCGAGCGGATCGACCCCCGGGTGCTCGCCGACATCGTCATGATCGGTGAGCTGGGACTGGACGGCCGGGTTCGACCGGTACGGGGCATCCTGCCGGCGGTCCTGGCAGCGGCGGACGCGGGGTACGAACAGGTGGTGGTGCCGGAGTGCGCGGTACCGGAGGCGTCCTTGGTGCCCGGCGTCTCGGTGCTCGGCGTGCGCAGCCTGCGCCAGCTCATCGCCGTCCTCGCCGAGGAACCGGTGCCCGACGAGGAGCCCGTGCCCGGAGAGATCCGCCCCGATCCCTTCCTCGCGGGCCTGGCACTGCCCGGGACCGGGCTCGGCACCGGGCCCGCCGGCACCTCGCACGCCCCCGATCTCGCCGATGTCGCCGGGCAGCCCCTGGCCAGGGCCGCGCTGGAGGTGGCGGCGGCGGGCCGGCACCACCTGTTCCTCAAGGGCCCGCCCGGCGCCGGCAAGACGATGCTGGCCGAACGGCTGTCCGGCCTGCTGCCCGAGCTGAGGCGGGAGGAGTCGCTGGAGGTCACCGCCGTCCACTCGGTCGCCGGGCTGCTGCCACCCGGGCACCCCCTGGTCGACAGGCCCCCGTACTGCGCACCCCACCACTCGGCGACCATGGCCTCCCTCGTCGGCGGCGGGAACGGGCTGCCGAGGCCCGGTGCGGTGTCCCTGGCCCACCACGGCGTGCTCTTCCTCGACGAGGCGGCCGAGTTCCACGGCAGCGTGCTCGACGCCCTGCGCCAGCCGCTGGAATCCGGCCACGTCGTGATCGCCCGGGCCGCCGGCATGCTGCGGATGCCGGCCAGGTTCCTCATGGTCCTGGCCGCGAACCCGTGCCCGTGCGGCCGGCACGGCAGGGGCGACGACATCTGCGAGTGCCGCCCGTCCTCGATCAAGCGCTACCGCGCCCGGCTGTCCGGTCCCCTCATGGACCGGGTGGACCTGAGGGTCACCGTGGAGCCGGTCGCCAGGGCCGAGCTGCTCCGGCTGCACACCGGCGCCGAGACCACGGCCGTCGTGGCCGATCGGGTCGGACTGGCCCGGGAGCGAGCCGCCCGGCGCTACGAGGGACTGCCCTGGCGCACCAACAGCGAGGTGCCCGGCCACGAACTGCGCACCCGCTGGCACGTCCGGCCCGGAGCCCTCGCCAAGGCCGAGGAGGACCTCGACCGGGGCCTGCTCACCGCTCGCGGATTCGACCGGGTCCTCCGGGTCGCCTGGACCCTGGCCGATCTCGGCGGCCGCGACCGGCCCTCGGCGAACGACGTGAACTGGGCCCTGGAACTGCGCACCGGCGTCCGCCGCGGTGCGGTCCTGGAACGGATCGGCACATGAGGGGCGGGACGCCCGGCCGTACCGCACGGCCCGGCGCGAGCGGGCGGCGGCCGGGCGGGCGCGAGGCCGGGACGGCTGTCCCGGCCGGCCCGGACACGGGAGGGGGCGGGGCGTGACCAGCGGGCCGACGACGCCCACCGGACACGACGTCACCGGCGGCGAACCGGGCGGGGACGTGTTCGGGCGGGTCTTTCTGGGACGGGTGCTGGAGCCTGGGGACGCGGTCGGCGGGCGATGGCTGCGGGAGTTCGGGGTGGGGGAGGTGGTGCGGCGGCTGCGCGCCGGCCGGGAGCCGTTGCCCGGTGTGAGCGGGGCGCGGTGGGCGGGGCTCGTGGCACGCGCCGCACGGGCGGATCCGGCGCGGGACCTCGCGGTGGCCGAGGCCGCCGGGACCCGGTTCGTGCGGCCCGGGGACGCCGAGTGGCCCGGGCAGCTCGATGATCTCGGGGACGCCCGGCCCGTCGGACTCTGGGTGCGCGGGCGGCCGAGCCTGCGGATGTGGGCGCTCGGATCGGTCGCCGTGGTGGGCGCCCGCGCCTGCACCGAGTACGGCACCCATGTGGCCGCCACCCTCGCCGCGGGCCTCGCCCAGCGGGGATGGGTCGTGGTCTCCGGCGGGGCCTACGGCATCGACGGCGCCGCCCACCGCGGCGCCCTCGCCGCCCGCGGAGCAACCGTCGCCGTCCTCGCCTGCGGCGTCGACCGCCCCTACCCGCGCGGCCACGCCGCGTTGATCGACAGGATCGCGGAACAGGGACTGGTCGTGGGCGAATTGCCGCCGGGCGATCACCCGACACCGAGCCGGTTCATCCTGCGCAACCGGGTCATCGCCGCACTGACCCGGGGTACCGTCGTCGTGGAGGCCGCCGGCCGCAGCGGCTCGCTGGCCACCGCGCGGGCCGCGCAGCGCCTCGGCCGGTTCACCATGGGCGTGCCCGGGCCCGTCACCAGCGCCCTCTCGGCCGGCGTGCACGAACTGCTGCGGGGCGAGGCCACCCTGGTCACGGATGCCGCGGAAGTCGTCGAACTCGTCGGCGACATGGGTGAACTGGCCCCGCCCCGGCGCGGGCCCGTCCTGCCCCGCGATCTGCTGGCACCGGCCGCCCGGAGCGTCCTCGCCGCACTGCCCGGCGACCGCGCGGCCGCCGCCGAGGAGATCGCGCTCGACGCGCGGACCACGCGCGACGACGCGATCGCGAGACTGTACGAACTCCGAGCAGTTGGTTACGTCGAACGACACGGCGATGGCTGGAAGTTGACACGCCAGGCGATGATGTCGGTCCGGAGCGGCCGGCACCCGTGCTGACCGAGCGTGTTCGGCCGTCCGGGGGATCCCCCGACGCCCTTGCGGTTTCCCGGAGTTGGCCCCAGCGGCCGTTCACGCAGAGCGATCCCGGAGGTGCGGTCACGGGCCCGGCCGGGTCGCCCCGCTCACGGGTGGCGCCTCGCCGTTCGCACACCGCGACACCTCAGTCACGCTACGCTCACGAAGGCGAGAGCGCAGAATGCGCCAACCCGCCATCAGACCGACAGCTCACCCATGCAGCCCATTCCCTTCCACGCGTCCCACCCTCCCCCGCTTCACGGCACTTCACAGCACTTCACGGCAGAACGGCACAAGGCGACGAATGCCCCAGCACACCTCCGGGTCAGACCGGGCGGCGATCCCCCCAGCCGCCCGCGACGGTGGCAGCGTGCGGCCGCCCGCTCCCTCGACGCTCGACGAGCTGTGGCGGTCGTACAAGGCGACGGGGGACGACCGGCTGCGGGAGCAGCTGATCCTGCACTACTCGCCGCTCGTCAAGTACGTGGCGGGCCGGGTGAGCGTCGGCCTGCCACCCAACGTGGAGCAGGCGGACTTCGTGTCCTCGGGCGTCTTCGGGCTGATCGACGCGATCGAGAAGTTCGACATCGACCGTGAGATCAAGTTCGAGACCTACGCGATCACCCGGATCCGCGGCGCGATGATCGACGAGTTGCGGGCGCTGGACTGGATCCCCCGCTCGGTCCGCCAGAAGGCGCGCAACGTCGAGCGCGCCTACGCCACTCTGGAGGCCCGGCTGAGACGCACCCCCACCGAGGGCGAGGTGGCCGGCGAGCTGGGCATGGAGGTCGATGAACTGCACGCCGTGTTCAGTCAGTTGTCGCTGGCCAACGTGGTCGCCCTGGAGGAGCTGCTGCATGTCGGCGGCGAGGGCGGGGACCGGCTCAGTCTGATGGACACGCTGGAGGACACCGCCGCCGACAACCCGGTGGAGGTGGCCGAGGACCGGGAGCTGCGGCGGTTCCTCGCGCGGGCCATCAACACGCTGCCCGAGCGGGAGAAGACCGTGGTCACGCTGTACTACTACGAGGGGCTCACCCTCGCCGAGATCGGCAACGTGCTCGGCGTCACCGAGAGCCGGGTCAGCCAGATCCACACCAAGTCGGTGCTCCAGCTGCGGGCCAAGCTGGCGAGCTTCGGGCGCTGAGTCCTCCCTTCCGGGGCGGTGTGTCCGTAAAGTGGTCGGCGTGCCAAGGATTCGAGCGGCCTCCGTGGCCGAGCACCGGTCGATGCAGCGAGCCGCCCTGCTGGACGCGGCTCGGTGCC
The DNA here is from genome assembly GCF_043199955.1 of Streptomyces sp. NPDC048514. Lineage (NCBI taxonomy): Bacteria > Bacillati > Actinomycetota > Actinomycetes > Kitasatosporales > Streptomycetaceae > Streptomyces > Streptomyces sp. NPDC048514. The sequence goes on from NZ_JBICWT010000006.1 coordinate 337,528, forward strand.
TGCTGTCCGAGGGCGGCACGGAGGCGCTGACCTTCCCCGCGCTGGCCGAGCGGACGGGGCTGGCACGGTCGTCCGTGTACGAGTACTTCCGCTCCCGGGCCGCCGTGGTCGAGGAGCTGTGCGAGGTCGACTTCCCGCTGTGGGCGGCGGAGGTGGCCTCTGCCATGCAGCTCGCGGAGTCGCCCGAGGGCAAGGTCGAGGCGTATGTGCGGCGCCAGCTGGCGCTGGTCGGGGACCGGCGGCACCGGGCGGTCGTCGCCATCTCCGCCAGCGAGCTGGACGCGGGCGCGCGGGAGAAGATCCGGGCGGCCCACGGCGGGCTGGTCGCGATGATCGTCGAGGCGCTGGGGCAGATGGGACACGCGCAGCCGCGGCTGGCGGCGATGCTGCTGCAGGGGGTCGTGGACGCGGCGGTTCGGCGGATCGAACTGGGTGCGGCGGAAGACCCCGCCGCGGTGACGGACACCGCGGTGACCATGGTCCTGCGGGGCGTACGCGGCTGACGCCACGCTCCTGAGAGCGTGCGGGGCCGGCTGCGCCGACCAGGGACCTGCCGCGGGTGCGGGCCGGTCGCGTCATCGGCTCCGCGAGGCGTGCGGGGGGCGAGGCCACGGCGGCGGAGGTGTGCGGGGCCGGGGCCGCGGCGGCGGAGGTGCGCGGGGCCGTGGTCACGGTGGCGGAGGTGTGCGGGGCCGGGCCGGCCGCGCATCGGTCCGGCGGGGCGATGGGGGACGGCCGGCTGCGGCATAGGGCCCGTGCGCCTTCCGCGGTCATCCGGGCGGTGGTGCCTCCAGCACCGGCAGCAGTCTCGACGGGCCCGCGTGCAGGAGCCACGGCGGTAGCAGGGACAGCGGGTCCAGGTAGGCCGTGCCTCTCAGCAGGCCCCAGTGCACGCACCCCGTCGTCCCGCAGTGCGAGCCCGCCGGTTCCACGTGCCCCACCACGCCACCCGCCGTCACCTCCGCCCCCTTCCGCACCGACGGGCTCACCGGCTCGTACGTGGTCCGGAGACCCGTCCCCGTCAGCTCCACGGACACCACACCGTGTCCTGCCACCCGGCCCGCGAAGGAGACCCGGCCGGCCGCGACCGCCCGTACCTCGGCGCCGGCCGGCGCCGCCAGGTCCACGCCGCGGTGACCGGGGCCGTACACCGTCGCCGGCGGCTCCCAGCCCCGTACCACCGGCGGCCGGATTCCCACCGGCCAGACGCGGGCCACGGCCGGCACCGGTGCCCGGGGCGGCACAGGCGCGGGCACCGGTGGGTCCGCCCAGGCCGGAGGGGACAGGGTGGCCGTCACCGGGCCGAGCGTCAAACCCACCCACAAGACCACACATCGCATCGCTCGTCGCATGCGAACACCGTCCCCGATCCCCGCCGATCATGGCCGGACCCTGTGGACCACTCCCCGGTTGTGGACAGCGGCGTCACCCGGTGCCCCGCCGGTCACGTACACTTCTTCTGGCGATCCGGGTCACCGGGTCGACTTCGCACGCCCCGGTACGGCACCCGGCAACGGTTCGTACCAAGCGCCCCTCGGTCCTTCGTGGCACGGCGCGTCGCGGGCGTCAGGCGCGACCGTCGTCCGGCGGGCGCGGCACAACCGAGAAAACCAAGGAGAACGGCCATGGCCGTCGTCACGATGCGGGAGCTGCTGGAGAGCGGCGTCCACTTCGGTCACCAGACCCGTCGCTGGAACCCGAAGATGAAGCGCTTCATCTTCACCGAGCGCAACGGCATCTACATCATCGACCTGCTCCAGTCGCTGTCGTACATCGACCGCGCCTACGAGTTCGTCAAGGAGACCGTCGCCCACGGCGGCACGGTCATGTTCGTCGGCACGAAGAAGCAGGCGCAGGAGGCCATCGCCGAGCAGGCCACCCGCGTCGGCATGCCCTTCGTCAACCAGCGCTGGCTGGGCGGCATGCTCACCAACTTCTCGACCGTCTACAAGCGTCTGCAGCGCCTCAAGGAGCTCGAGCAGATCGACTTCGAGGACGTCGCCGCGTCCGGTCTCACCAAGAAGGAGCTTCTCGTGCTCTCGCGCGAGAAGGCCAAGCTGGAGAAGACCCTCGGCGGTATCCGCGAGATGTCCAAGGTGCCCAGCGCCGTCTGGATCGTGGACACCAAGAAGGAGCACATCGCGGTCGGTGAGGCCCGGAAGCTCAACATCCCGGTCGTCGCGATCCTCGACACCAACTGCGACCCCGACGAGGTCGACTACAAGATCCCGGGCAACGACGACGCGATCCGCTCCGTCACCCTGCTCACCCGCGTGATCGCCGACGCCGTCGCCGAGGGCCTCATCTCCCGTTCCGGTGTCGCCACCGGTGACAAGGGCGAGAAGGCCGCCGGCGAGCCGCTCGCCGAGTGGGAGCGCGACCTGCTCGAGGGTGAGAAGAAGGACGAGGCTCCGGCCGCCGAGGCCGCCGCCCCGGCCGCCGAGGCCACCGAGGCTGCCCCGGCCGCCGAGACCGCTGAGGCTGCCCCGGCCGCCGAGGCCACCGAGGCTGCTCCGGCCGCCGAGGCCGCTCCGGCCGAGGAGAAGGCCGCCGAGGGCGAGCAGGCCTGACGTCAGCGTCGACGGCGGGGGCGGCACCACAACCGAGCGCCTCTGGCGCGGTGAAGTCCGCCCCCGCTGTTCACCCGTAGGTCGGTACGCCGTCCGCGATCCGCGATCACCTGTGGATCGACAGACCGTGCGGATCAGAAGATCTCCCAGACTTCGAGAAAGACTCACAGACTCATGGCGAACTACACCGCCGCCGACGTCAAGAAGCTCCGTGAGCTCACGGGCGCCGGCATGATGGACTGCAAGAAGGCGCTGGACGAGGCCGAGGGCAACGTCGACAAGGCCGTCGAGGCGCTGCGCATCAAGGGCCAGAAGGGCGTCGCCAAGCGCGAGGGCCGCTCTGCCGAGAACGGCGCCGTGGTCTCCGTCATCGCCGGCGACAACTCCTCCGGCGTCATCGTCGAGCTGAAGTGCGAGACGGACTTCGTCGCCAAGGGCGAGAAGTTCCAGGCCGTGGCCAACGCCATCGCCGAGCACGTCGCCAAGACGGTCCCGGCCGACCTCGAGGCGCTGCTGGCCTCCGAGATCGAGGCCGGCAAGACCGTCCAGGCGTTCGTGGACGAGGCCAACGCCAACCTCGGCGAGAAGATCGTCCTGGACCGCTTCGCGCAGTTCACCGACGGCTACGTCACCGCCTACATGCACCGCACCATGCCCGACCTGCCCCCGCAGATCGGTGTCCTGGTCGAGCTCGACAAGCCCAACGCCGAGGTCGCCAAGGGCATCGCCCAGCACATCGCCGCCTTCGCGCCGAAGTACCTCTCCCGTGAGGACGTCCCGGCCGAGGTCGTCGAGACCGAGCGCCGCGTCGCCGAGGAGACCACCCGCGCCGAGGGCAAGCCCGAGGCCGCGATCGCCAAGATCGTCGAGGGTCGCGTCAACGGCTTCTTCAAGGACGCCACGCTGCTCGGCCAGCCGTACGCGCTGGACAACAAGAAGTCGGTCCAGAAGGTGCTGGACGAGGCCGGTGTCACCCTGAAGCGCTTCTCGCGCATCAAGGTCGGCATCTGAGTCCGTACCGCGATCGACGCGCGACCCGTCGGGAAATCTCGATAGGGTCGACAGCAGTCGTCCGCGCACTTCGCCACACCCGGGCGTGGGGCGGACGGCAGCAGATCTGACGAGGAGGCCATTGCCGCGTATGGGAGCGAAAAACGACCCCATCGGCAATGGCCTTCTTCGTATGTGCAACACGTGAAAGAGGCGGGATTCCCATGACCACCAAGGCCGAGAAGAGCGACGACGGCAAAGTGAGCGGCCGGTTTCTGCTGAAGCTGTCCGGAGAGGCCTTCGCCGGTGGCGGCGCCCTGGGCGTGGACCCGGACGTGGTGCACAAGATCGCCCGCGAGATCGCGGCCGTCGTCCGGGACGGCGCGGAGATCGCGGTCGTCATCGGCGGCGGCAACTTCTTCCGTGGCGCCGAACTCCAGCAGCGCGGCATGGACCGCGCCCGCTCCGACTACATGGGCATGCTCGGCACCGTGATGAACTGCCTCGCCCTCCAGGACTTCCTGGAGAAGGAGGGCATCGACAGCCGGGTGCAGACCGCCATCACCATGGGCCAGGTCGCCGAGCCGTACATCCCGCTGCGTGCCGTGCGCCACCTGGAGAAGGGGCGCGTGGTCATCTTCGGCGCCGGCATGGGCATGCCGTACTTCTCCACCGACACCACCGCCGCCCAGCGCGCCCTGGAGATCGACGCCGAGGCGCTGCTCATGGGCAAGAACGGCGTGGACGGGGTCTACGACTCCGACCCCAAGACCAACCCGGACGCCGTCAAGTTCGACGCTCTCGGCTACGGCGAAGTCATCACCCGTGACCTCAAGGTCGCCGACGCCACCGCCATCACGCTGTGCCGTGACAACAAACTCCCGATCCTCGTCTTCGAGCTTCTCGCGGAGGGCAATATCGCCCGTGCCGTCAAGGGTGAGAAGATCGGCACGCTGGTGGGCGACCAGGGCAGCCGGGACTGACCGGCACACCCCCGTCGCCCGGGGTGCGCCACCTGTCCGAGGGACGGACGGGACGCGCCCTGACCGGGGGATGGACAATGTCCTGCCGGTCGGGAACCGTGCAGGAAGCAGACGCGACGCAGCCGGCCGCCGCCCGACAGAGGAACCGCAGCCGGGCCTCACTCAAGACACGCAGGAGCAAGTGGTGATCGAAGAGACCCTCCTCGAGGCCGAGGAGAAGATGGAGAAGGCCGTCCTGGTCGCCAAGGAGGACTTCGCCGCGATCCGCACCGGCCGTGCGCACCCGGCGATGTTCAACAAGATCGTGGCCGAGTACTACGGTGCCGTGACGCCGATCAACCAGCTGGCCTCGTTCTCCGTGCCGGAACCGCGCATGGCGGTCGTGACGCCCTTCGACAAGAGCGCGCTGCGCAACATCGAGCAGGCGATCCGCGACTCGGACCTGGGCGTCAACCCCAGCAACGACGGCAACATCATCCGTGTGGTGTTTCCCGAGCTGACCGAGGAGCGCCGCCGCGAGTACATCAAGGTCGCCAAGGGCAAGGGCGAGGACTCCAAGGTGTCCATCCGCTCCGTGCGCCGCAAGGCCAAGGACGCCATCGACAAGGCGATCAAGGACGGCGACATCGGTGAGGACGAGGGCCGCCGTGCGGAGAAGGAACTCGACGACCTGACGGCGAAGTACGTCGCCCAGGTGGACGAGCTTCTCAAGCACAAGGAAGCGGAGCTGCTCGAAGTCTGATGAGCGACTCTTCCTGGGGGCCGCCACCGGTGGGGCAGGCCGGGTACCGGGGGTCCATCGAGGGCGGGCCGGTCCGGCCTGCCCAGGGGGCCGCCCCGGCGGGTCCCGCGTACGATGCGCCACAGGCGCAGCAGACTCGCCCCATGCCCATCGTGCCCGACGTTCCCGCGTACGGCGGAGACCAGGACGACGAGCGGGGGGCCGCTCGGCTGGGTGGCCCCTTGTTCCGAGACGAGACCTTCCAGAACCGGCCGGTCGACCGGCCGGTCCCGGCCGCGAGCCAGAATCCGGAGCCCATGCCCGACGCCCCCCAGCCGCCGCCGGCGCCGCAGAAGAAGAGCGCCGGCCGTGACCTGAGCGCGGCCATAGGGGTCGGCGTCGGACTCGGTGTGGTGATCATCGCGTCGCTGTTCGTCGTCAAGGCCGTGTTCGTCGGCGTGATCGCGGTCGCCGTCGTCGTCGGCCTGTGGGAGCTGACCAGCAGGCTGCAGGAGCGCAAGGGCATCAAGGCGCCGCTCGTGCCGCTCGCGGTCGGCGGCGCGGCCATGGTGGTCGCCGGCTACGTGCGCGGGCCCGAGGGTGCGTGGGTCGCCATGGCCCTCACCGCCCTGGCCGTCCTGGTCTGGCGCATGACGGAACCGCCGGAGGGCTACCTCAAGGACGTCACGGCCGGGGTCTTCGCGGCGTTCTACGTGCCGTTCCTGGCCACGTTCGTCGCGCTGATGCTCACAGCCGACGACGGGCCCTGGCGGGTCCTCACCTTCCTGCTGCTGACGGTCGTCAGCGACACCGGTGCCTACGCGGTCGGCTGGCGCTTCGGCAAGCACAAGCTCGCCCCCCGCATCAGCCCCGGCAAGACCCGCGAGGGCCTGCTGGGCGCGGTGCTGTTCGCCATGGTCGCGGGCGCGCTGTGCATGCGGTTCCTGATCGACGACGGCGCCTGGTGGCAGGGCCTGCTGCTGGGCCTCGCGGTCGCGGCCAGCGCCACCCTGGGCGACCTCGGCGAGTCCATGATCAAGCGGGACCTGGGCATCAAGGACATGGGCACCCTGCTTCCCGGCCACGGCGGCATCATGGACCGCCTGGACTCGCTGCTGCCCACGGCACCGGTGGTCTGGCTGCTGATGGTGATCTTCGTCGGCAGCAGCTGAGGCGCGCGACGCGCCTCGGCGCCGACCGTCTCGGGATCACAGAGCGGCACTCCGCCCACCGAGCCGACGGTACGGGCGGTGTCCCGGACGAGCGTGCACCGGGTTCGGTGGCTTCGGCCGCTCTTTCGGTCCGGGCGGCCGGTAGGGGCGGTGTCCGGGGCTGAGCGTGGACCGGGTTCGGTGGCGTCGGCCGCTTCTTCGGCCCCCCTCCTGCGCGCAGGAGGGGGGCCGCTGCCGTGTCGTCGGCCCTCGGCCCCGGATGCCGCAGCAGAAATCGCCGACCGGGCCGGTGGGCGGCAGACTCCCTGAGAGGACGGCGTGCGTGTCCTCAGCCGCCTCCGACGCCGCAGGGAGTGTGCCCATGCCCCACGACCCCGCCCCCGCTCCGTCCGGCCCGGGCACCCCGCCCGACCCGGCCGTCTCCCCGGCGGACCCGACGGCGGCCGCCCCGGAGCCTGCCGTCACCCCGCCGGACTCGGCCGTGACCCCGGCGGAGCCGGCGGTCGCCCGGCAGGACTCGGCGGTCGCCCTCCCGGAGTCGGCCGTGGTCACGTTCGACTCGGCGACGGCCGCGCCGGGCTCAGCGGTCACCCTGCCGGAGTCGGCGCTCACTCTGCCGGACTCGGCGGTGGCCCCGCTCGACTCGGCGGTGGCGTCGCTCGACTCGACTGTGGTGGCGGACTCGGCGGCGGCCCCGCCCGGCCCCGCCGTGGCCCCGCCCGGCCCGGCGGCGGCCCCGCCCGGCCCCGCCGTAGTCCCGTCCTGTCCCGTCGTAGCCTCCCTCAGCCCTGCCGCGACGGCGCCCGGTCCGGGTGCCGGCGCGGACGTGCCGCCGGTGCGGTTCTGGACGGTGGACGACCTGCCCGCGCTCGAACCCGACCCGTTCCTGGACGAGATGCTGCGGGACGATCCGGTCACCCGGATCAAGCTGCCGTACGGCGAAGGGCACGCCTGGCTGGTGACCCGGTACGAGGACGTCCGCTTCGTCACCTCCGATCCGCGCTTCTCCCGGGAGCAGGTCGTCGGCAGGGACGTCACCACGATGCGGCCGGTGCCGGTGGCCTCGCAGACGGCGGGCCTGCAGTACATCGATCCGCCCCGGCACACCCTGCTGCGCCGGGTCGTCGCCCGTGCCTTCACCGGCAGGAGCATGCAGCGGCTGCGACCGCTGGCCGAGCGCAGGGCCACCGAACTGCTCGACGCGATGGAACGCGCGGGCGCACCGGCCGACCTCATGGAACACCTGCACGGGCCCTTCCCGATCGCCGTGGTCCGGGACTTCCTCGGCGTGGAGGAGAAGGACTGGCACCGCTGGGCGGCGACGGGCGAGGCCCTGCTGTCCGCGGGCACGGAGTCCGAGGAACGCGCCAGGGAGGCCGCCCGCGCCACCCGGGCCCGCATCGCCGAACTGCTCGGGCGCCGCCGCACGGAGCCCCGCGAGGACCTCGCCGGAGTGCTGGCGCAGGCCGCCGCGACGGGCGAGATCACCGATGACGAGGCGATCTCGCTCGCCACGGCCATCCAGGTCAGCGGCGGTCACGCGGTCCGCAACAACAGCGGCTCGATGATGTACGCGCTGCTCACCCACCCCGAGCAGATGGACCGGCTGCGCCGCGAGCCGCAGCTGCTGCCCCGGGCCGTGGACGAGCTGTTCCGCTACGTCCCGCACCGCAACGGCGTCGGCATCCCGCGCGTCGCCATGGAGGACGTCGAGGTCGGCGGCCGGCTGATCCGGGCCGGCGAGGTCGTCTACAACGCCTATGTCTCCGCCAACCGCGACCCCGAGGTCTTCCCCGACCCCGACGCCCTGGACTTCGACCGGGAACACCGGGGCCACCTGGCCTTCGGGCACGGCCCGCACCACTGCCTGGCCGCCATCATGGCCCGCATGGAGGCAGAGGTGATCATCGGCACCGTGCTCGCCCGGTTCCCCGGCATCCGGCTGGCCGTTCCGCCCGGGGAGGTCGAGTTCCAGCGCAACGGCCTGATCCGCGGCCCAAGGACCCTGCCCGTGGCCTGGTGACGAAACCGGAAGAGGAATGCCATGGACCTCCAGCTCACCGACAAGGTCGCCGTGGTCACCGGGGCGAGCAAGGGCATCGGCCTCGCCATCGCCGACGCCTTCGCCCGTGAGGGCGTCCGTGTCGTCGCCGGCAGCCGGAGCGTCACCCCCGAGCTCGAAGCGCTCGGCGAGAGCCACGGCGTCATCGCGGTCCCGGTCGACCTGTCCGCGGCCGACGGGGCGGACGCGCTCGTGCGGCAGGCGGTGGAGCGGTGCGGCCGGCTCGACATCCTGGTCAACAACCTGGGTGCCGCGACACCCCGTCCGAGCTTCCTGGACATCGACGACGCCGAATGGCGACGGATCTTCGACCTGACCCTGTTCAGCGCGGTCCGGGCCGCCCGCGCCGCGCTTCCCCACCTGCTGGCGGCGGACGGGGGCGCCATCGTCAACATCAGCTCCGTGAACGCGCGCCTGCCCTTCCCCACGGTCGTGGACTACTCCGCGGCCAAGGCCGGACTGGCCAGCCTGACCAAGTCGCTGTCGGAGGAGTTCGCACCGCGCGGCGTCCGCGTCAACGCGATCGCCCCGGGACCGGTGCGCACCCCCTTCTGGACCGCTCCGGGCGGCTTCGCCGAGGCCACGGCCGCCCGGGCCGGCACCACCGCGCAGGAGGCCATCGACGTCGTCGTGCCGCAGAGCATGGGCATCTCCACCGGCCGGGTCACCGAAGCCCGTGAAGTCGCCGACCTGGCCCTCTTCCTCGCCTCGCCCCTCGCCGGCAACATCACGGGAGCCGAGTTCACCATCGACGGCGGCCAGATCAAGACGCTCTGACGACCACCGTGACCGGCGCCAACGACCGCCCCGCACGGCTCGCGCCCAGGGCACCCAAGTCGATCTGCGACGGCTGGTACAGCCATGGCTAGGCCCGGAGAACTGGCGGGCTTCAGACGTGAACGGGCCTCCCACCTGCGTCGTCGGTGCCGGTGGGAGGCCGGCACAGTGTGCTGGGCCGTCTCTGGGCCGTCAGGGGCCCACGTCCGCCCCGGTTGCGCGCATCGCCTCGCCCACGAAGGTGGAGCGGAGAGCCATCCGCGCCGCCCGGTCGGGCACGTTGCCTGGATGTATGGCTTGTGCGGTCCGGGAGTCACCCGCATTGTCGACTAGCAGACTCCCCAGTTCGAGAAACTCCTTTTGAGCTTCGAAGTAGAGGCTTGCCGCCGCCGGGGCAATCTTCATCGGGCCATGGAGAACTGCCAGGTGAAGAGCGTGATCGAGCCTCTTGAGGCTCTCCGTCACATCTGCGATTTCTTGAGGCGGGGCGTCTGACATCGCCTGTGGCGGTCGCAGTTGCCACATCTTGTCGATGGCTAGCCAAGTACTCGTGGATGCTGCGAGGAGATCCGCGTAAGCCTGCCTGCGGGCTTCCTCACGGGCCCTGCGCCGGTCGGCTGTTGCCTGCCGCTTATGGAGGACGAGTGTGAGGTAACCGGTCAAGCCGGCAGCCGCCAGTGTTGATCCGGCGGTGATGGCGGCTACTGCGATCGTGGCTTCCATCCGATCAGTCTTGCCCCCGAGCCCCATCGATCCGGGCCGTTTTGAGGAAGGTCCGGCCGATGGCGTTCCTCGTACGCTCTCGGCTCGACGGCATGAGATGTGCGTACACCCCGGTTCGGTGCCGGGCGCAAGGTCCCTGGCCGGGCCGTCCCTGGGCCGTCCGGGCCGCGCAACAGCAACCGGCGACGACCACTACCGACAGCCGTGGCGACCGACGGCCGCAGGTCACCCAAGTCGATCTGCGACACTGGTACAGCCATGCCTAAGCCCGGAGAACTCACTTTCGTCGCCCCGCGCGGAGCCAAGAAGCCGCCGCGGCACCTTGCCGACCTCACGCCCACCGAGCGCAAGGACGCGGTGGCCGAGATCGGTGAGAAGCCGTTCCGCGCCAAGCAGCTCTCGCAGCACTACTTCGCGCGGTACGCGCACGACCCCGAGCAGTGGACCGACATCCCCGCCGGGGCGCGCGGCAGGCTGCAGGAAGCGCTGCTGCCGGAGCTGATGACCGTCGTCCGGCATCTGTCGACCGACCAGGGGACCACGCGCAAGACGTTGTGGCGGCTGTTCGACGGCACCCTCGTCGAGTCCGTCCTGATGCGGTACCCGGACCGGGTCACCATGTGCATCAGCTCGCAGGCCGGATGCGGCATGAACTGCCCGTTCTGCGCGACCGGGCAGGCGGGCCTGGACCGGAACCTGTCCGCCGCCGAGATCGTCCACCAGATCGTCGACGGGATGCGGGCGCTGCGCGACGGGGAGGTGCCCGGAGGACCGGCGCGCCTGTCCAACATCGTCTTCATGGGGATGGGCGAGCCGCTCGCCAACTACAAGCGGGTCGTCACCGCCATCCGGGCGCTCACCGACCCCGCCCCGGACGGGCTCGGGCTCTCGCAGCGCGGGATCACCGTCTCGACCGTCGGTCTGGTGCCGGCCATCCACCGGTTCTCCGACGAGGGCTTCAAGTGCCGGCTCGCGATCTCCCTGCACGCCCCCGACGACGAACTGCGCGACACCCTCGTCCCCGTGAACACGCGGTGGAAGGTGCGCGAGGTGCTGGACGCCGGATTCGAGTACAGCGAGAAGTCCGGTCGCCGGCTGTCCATCGAGTACGCCCTGATCCGGGACATCAACGACCAGGCCTGGCGCGGTGACCGGCTCGGCCGGCTGCTCCGGGGCAAGCCGGTGCACGTCAACCTCATCCCGCTCAACCCGACGCCGGGGTCCAAGTGGACCGCGTCGCGGCCCGAGGACGAGAAGGCCTTCGTCGAGGCCATCGCCGCGCACGGGGTGCCCGTCACCGTCCGGGACACCCGGGGTCAGGAGATCGACGGGGCGTGTGGTCAGCTCGCCGCCACCGAACGGTAATCTGACGGCGTCCACATATCTTCATATTCCGACAGGGGAGCGCCACAGCGCTGAGAGTGCGGCAATCGGGCCGCAGACCCTCTGAACCTCGCCCAGGTCATTCTGGGTAGGGAGTTCGGTCAGCACTCAAGCTGTTGCGCCCTGCCCGGGAGCCCTCGTGGAGTCCGGGCGGGGCCGCGTCTCTTCCTGGCCAACCCCCAGGAGGACATACCAGTGCACCACAAGACCCTCAAGGCCGTGGCCGCCGGGCTCGGCCTGCTCGCCCTGCCCGTTCTGACCGGGTGCGGCTCCACCGGCGGGAAGTCGTCCGCCGACGCCAAGACCGTGACCCTGGTCAGTCACAACTCGTGGTCCGTCTCCAAGAACGTGCTCGCGGACTTCGAGAAGCGGTCCGGCTACCACGTCCGGGTCCTCGAGGACGGCGACGCCGGGCAGGCGGTGAACAAGGCCATCCTGACCAAGGACAACCCGCAGGGCGACGTCTTCTTCGGCGTCGACAACACCCTCCTCTCGCGCGCCCTCGACAACGGCCTCTTCCAGCCGTACACCGCCAAGGGCCTCGACCGGGTGGGCGCCGCCTACCAGCTCGACAAGGACAAGCACCGGGTCACGCCCGTCGACTACGGCGACATCTGCGTCAACTACGACAAGGCCTGGTTCGCCGAGCACAGGCTGACGCCGCCGCAGTCCTTCGCCGACCTGGCCGAGCCGCGGTACAAGAACCTCCTCGTCACCGAGAACACGGCCACCTCCTCGCCGGGCCTCGGCTTCCTGCTCGGCAGCGCCGCGAGCTACGGCGACAAGGGCTGGCCGGACTACTGGAAGAAGCTGAAGGCCAACGGCGTCAAGGTCGTCGACGGCTGGGACCAGGCCTACTACCAGGAGTTCTCCGGCTCCTCCCAGGGCAGGAAGGCCGGCGGCGACCGGCCGCTCGTGGTGTCGTACGCCTCCTCCCCGCCCGCCGAGGTCATCTACGCCAAGAAGCGGCCCGGCACCGCCCCGACCGGCGTGGCGACCGGCACCTGCTTCCGGCAGACCGAGTTCGCCGGGGTGCTCGGCAACGCCGCGAACCCCAAGGGCGCCAAGGCGTTCGTAGACTTCCTGGTCTCCAAGGAGTTCCAGCAGGACATGCCGCTGAACATGTACGTCTACCCGGTGGTGCGGGACGCGAAGGTGCCCGCCGAGTTCACCGAGTTCGGGCCGGCCGCCGAGCACCCCGAGACCCTGGCCCCCGGCAAGATCGCCGCCAACCGCGACCAGTGGGTCAAGACGTGGACGTCACTCGTACTGAAGTGACCGCCGGACGGAGCGGACGGAGCAGCCGCGTGAGCGCGGCGCGGCTCGGGCTCATCGCCCTGCCCGTCGCGTTCTTCGCGCTGTTCTTCGCCTGGCCCGTGGCCGCGATCGTCGCGCGCGGCCTGAAGACCGACGGCACCTGGCGGCTGGGGCGGATCGCGGACGTGGTCACGCAGCCGGACATCCGGCACGTGCTGTGGTTCACCACCTGGCAGGCGCTCGCCTCCACCGCGCTCACCCTGCTGCTCGCCCTGCCCGCCGCCCATGTCTTCGCCCGCCTCGACTTCCCCGGCAAGCACCTGCTGCGGGCCGTCGTCACCGTCCCGTTCGTCCTCCCGACCGTCGTCGCCGGCAGCGCCTTCCTGGCGCTGGTCGGGCGGGGCGGACTGCTGGACGAGCTGTGGGGGGTACGGCTGGACACCACGGTGTGGGCGATCCTGCTGGCCCACGTCTTCTTCAACTTCGCCGTCGTGGTCCGCACGGTCGGCGGGCTCTGGGCCCAGCTCGACCCCCGGCAGGAGGAGGCCGCCCGGATGCTGGGCGCCTCGCCGCTCGCGGCCTGGCGGAAGATCACCCTGCCCGCACTCGCGCCGGCCGTGGCCGCCGCCGCGCTGATGGTGTTCCTCTTCACCTTCACCTCCTTCGGTGTCGTGCAGATCCTCGGCGGACCCACCTTCTCCACCCTCGAAGTGGAGATCTACCGGCAGACGTCCGAGGTCTTCGACCTGTCCACGGCCGCTGTCCTCACCCTCGTCCAGTTCGCCGCCGTCGGCGCGATCCTCGCCGTGCACGCCTGGACGGTACGGCGGCGGGAGACCGCCCTCAGGCTGGTCGATCCCAAGGTGACCGCGCGCCGGCCGCGCGGTGCCGGCCAGTGGGCGCTGCTCGCCGGGGTCCTCGCCACCGTCGCCCTGCTCCTGGTGCTGCCGCTCGCCGTCCTCGTCCGGCGCTCGCTCGACGCGCCCGGCCTCGGCTACTACCGGGCGCTGACCGATCCCGACGGCGGCACGTTCCTGGTGGCGCCCGTACACGCGGTGTGGACCTCGCTGGAGTACGCCGTCGTCGCCACCGCCATCGCCCTGCTGATCGGAGGTCTCGCCGCCGCCGCGCTGGCCCGCCGCGACGCCGGACGGCTGGTGCGGGGCTTCGACGCGCTGCTGATGCTGCCGCTCGGCGTGTCCGCCGTCACCGTCGGTTTCGGCTTCCTGATCGCCCTGGACAGGCCACCGCTGGACCTGCGCCAGTCCTGGATCCTGGTGCCGCTCGCCCAGGCACTGGTGGGCGCGCCCTTCGTCGTACGCACCATGCTGCCCGTGCTGCGCGCGGTGGACGGCCGGCTCCGGGAGGCGGCGGCCGTGCTCGGCGCCTCCCCGTGGCGGGTGTGGCGGGAGGTGGACCTGCCGCTCGTGCGGCGGGCACTGCTGGTCGCGGCCGGGTTCGCGTTCGCCGTGTCGCTCGGTGAGTTCGGGGCGACCGTGTTCATCGCCCGGCCCGACAACCCGACGCTGCCGGTCGCCGTGGCCCGCCTGCTGAGCCGCCCAGGCGATCTCAACTACGGCCAGGCGATGGCCCTTTCGACGATTCTGATGCTGGTGTGCGCGGTCGCGCTGCTCGTCCTGGAGCGGCTGCGCACCGACCGGACGGGGGAGTTCTGATGCTGCTGAGCCTCGATGCCGCGACCGTGCGCTTCGGTGGGCGTGCCGTGCTCGACGCGGTCGGCCTCGACGTCGCCGAGCACGAGGTGGTGTGTGTGCTCGGCCCCAGCGGCAGCGGCAAGTCGACGCTGCTGCGGGCCGTCGCCGGACTGCAGCGGCTGGACTCCGGTCGGGTGCTGCTCGACGGCCGCGACCAGGCGGGCACGCCCGCGCACCGGCGTGGTGTCGGGCTGATGTTCCAGGACCACCAGCTCTTCCCGCAGCACGACGTCGGTGGCAACGTGGCGTTCGGGCTGCGCATGCACGGGGTCGCCAGGGGCGAACGGGACGCCGAGGTCGGGAAGTTGCTGGACCTGGTCGGACTGCCCGGGGCCGCCCGGCGGGCCGTGGCCGGCCTGTCCGGCGGTGAGCAGCAGCGCGTCGCCCTGGCCCGGGCGCTCGCCCCCCGGCCCCGGCTGCTCATGCTGGACGAGCCGCTCGGCCAGCTCGACCGCTCGCTGCGCGAACGGCTGGTGGTCGAGCTGCGCGAGCTGTTCGGCCGGCTGGGTACGACCGTGCTCGCCGTGACCCACGACCAGGGCGAGGCGTTCGCGCTGGCCGACCGGGTGGTGGTGATGCGGGACGGGCGGATCGCGCAGTCCGGGACGCCGCTCGAGGTCTGGCGGCGGCCGGCCGACGCGTTCGTGGCCCGCTTCCTCGGCTTCGACAACGTGGTCCCGGCGACCGTCGCCGGTACGGTCGCCGACAGCCCGTGGGGCAAGCTGCCGGTGCCCGACGGCTCGGCGCAGGGCGGCCGCACACTGCTGGTGCGGCCCGCCGGGGTACGGCTCGTGCCGGGCGACGCGGGCCTGCCCTGCACGGTGACCGCCCGGACCTTTCGGGGCACCCACGTGGCCGTCCGCCTCCGGCCCCAGGACGGCCCGCGCCTGGAGGCGGCCTGCGCGCTCCGCGACGCACCGGAGGTCGGGAACGCGGTCGGGGTGGAGTTCGACGTGGCGGAAATCGTCGTGCTCGATTGACATCCGGTCCCTAGGCTGAGGCCATGACGTCACTCGCGCATGGCCGGTACTGCGACGAAATCGCCCACCAGGTAGGGCAGTTGCGAGTTCTGGTGACCTCCGGCGCCGATCTGTCCGCCACCGTGCCGACCTGCCCGGACTGGTAGCGCAACGACCGCGGCCCGTCCCCCGGGGACGGGGGGACGGGCCGCGGTGCGGTACCGGACGAGGAGGCGTCAGCCGTCGTTGCGGGCGCCGCGCCGGCGCATGCCGAGGAAGACCGCGCCGCCGCCGACGACGACCAGGGCGGCCGCGACGCCGGCGATGAGGCCGGTGTTGGAGTTGGCGCCGGTCTCGGCGAGGTTGGAGTCACCGACGGCCGGGGACGGCGCGTTGCTCGACGTGCCGGCCGGGGCGGAGCTGGACTCGGAGGCCGACGGCGTCGGGCTCGCCGACTCGGCCGGGGCCGACTCGGACGGCGAGGGCGTCGTGGAGGCCGGCGGCTTCGGGGTCTCGCTCTCCTCCGTCTTGCAGGCGGTGGAAGGGGCCACCAGGCTGGGCTTGACGTCCTCGTCGACGAACTTGCCCGCCTTGATGTGAACGCGGTAGGTGGCGTTCGGCTTCCAGTCCTCCGGGAAGGTGACCGCCGTACCCTCCTTCGAACCCTTGACCTTCTGGTCGCCCACCTTGGTCTCGACGCCACCGTCGCCCTCGAGGAAGACGCTGACGGTGGCGGGGACGCCGGTGGCGTCGATGTCGGTCACGACGATGACGCCCTTGTCACCGTCGCACTTCGCTTCGGCCTTGAAGTCACGGATGTTGCACGCGAGGGCGGAGCTGGACAGACCCAGCACCACCGCGGCCGAAGCGGAGGCGACACCCAGGATGCGCACGGAACGGCGTGCGCTACGACGAGTTATGGACACGTTTGTCCTTTACAGAGCATAACTGCGGGGGGCTGAGGGGGATTTGGGACGACGGATGAGGTGAGGTCCCAGCACCCCCAAGAGGCTCACAGGTTTATAAGCGCCTCGTAAGCAGTGTCAATGAATATGCCGTCGACAGCTGTTGGCTTTGCCGTCTTATTAACCGCCTAGACGTTTGATCGCGTCCGGCGCCTGCTCGATCCGGTCAACGAGGGTGATACGGGACTCCATCGACCGGCCGCGCGCCAGTGCCTGCAGCAACGGCCAGGCCGGCAGCTCCCGCGTCCAGTGCGCCTCGTCCACGAGCACCATCGGCGTCGGCTCACCGCGTGACTCGTAGTAGTTCGGTGTCGCGTTGTCGAAGATCTCCTGTACGGTTCCGGCGGCGCCCGGCAGGAAGACCACCCCGGCGGTGGACCGGGCCAGCAGGCCGTCCTCGCGGGTTGCGTTGGCGAAGTACTTGGCGATGTGGGCGGCGAACGCGTTCGGCGGCTCATGGCCGTAGAACCAGGTGGGGACGCCCACCGACTCCCCGCCGCCCGGCCAGCGTTCGCGCACCTCGAAGGCGGCCCGTGCCCAGTCGGTGACCGACGGACGGAACGAGGGCGCCTCGGCGAGCAGCCGGAGCGCGTCGTCGAGCATGCCGTCGGCGAAGGGCGCCGCGTAGGCACCGAGGTTCGCGGCCTCCATGGCGCCCGGTCCGCCGCCGGTGGCGACCGTGAAGCCGGCCCGGGTCAGCTCGCGGCCCAGCCGGGCGGCACCCGCATAGGCGGCCGTCCCGCGCGCCATCGCGTGGCCGCCCATGACGCCCACCACCCGGGTGCCGTCGAGGATTTCGTCCAGCGCGTCGGAGACGGCGTCGTCGTGGATCGCCCTGAGCATCGAGGAGAACACGTCACCGTCGGCCTTCGTCCGCCGGAACCAGGCGTAGGTCCGCGCGTCCGGCGTCGCCGCGTACCCCTCTTCCCCGTCCAGCGACTCGAACAGCTCGTCGGGTGTGTAGACCAGGCCGCGGTACGGGTCGAAGGCGAGGCCGGGGACCGGCGGGAACACCAGGGCGCCGGTCGCGCGGACGTGGGCGGCGGCCTCGGGGGTCATCGGGCAGCCGAGGAAGACGGCGGCCGTGGCGTCCAGGCGGAGCAGTACGTCGGTGCGGCCGGTCAGGTCGACGGCCTGCACACGGAACCGGGCGAGCGAGCGGTGCGCGGCGACCACCGCGTCGAACTCGGCGAGGGACTCGATCTCGCGGTCGGGGGCGGGGCCGGAGGTGTCCCCCGCTCGGGCGGGACCGGGGTCCACGGGGAGCGGCTGGGCGGGTATCGGATGCACCCGCCCATGCTGGCACGGAAGTTCGACGTTGGTGTCAGCCCTGGACCGCGGGGTCAGCCCTGGACCGCGGCCGGGTCCATCCACATGATCTCCCAGGTGTGGCCGTCGAGGTCGTCGAAGGCCCGGCCGTACATGAAGCCGTGGTCCTGGGTCTCGCCGCTCTCCGTGCCGCCGGCCGCGATCGCCTTGCCGACCAGCTCGTCGACCTTCTCGCGGCTCTCGGCGCTCAGACAGACGAGCACCTCGCTGGTCGTCGTCGCGTCGGCGACCTCCTTCTTGGTGAAGGTCGCGTAGAACGGCTTGGTGAGCAGCATCGCGAAGATGGTGTCGCTGATCACGACGGACGCCGCCTTCTCGTCGCTGAACTGCGGGTTGATCGTGTAGCCGAGTTCCGTGAAGAACCTCTTCGAGGCGTCGAGGTCGTTCACGGGCAGGTTGACGAAGATCATCTGCTGGTACATGGGGGCCTCTCCCGTCGGGGGTGTCTCTCCCGCGTGGTGTCGCGGTCGGTGGGTAGACCGGCGGCCCCCGCCGAACTCATCGCCGGCCGAGAGTTTTTTCGTACCGGATCGCTCGGCGGCCGTTCGTACCGGATCCCTCAGCGGGTGAGCGGCAGTGCCGCGAGGGTGGCGATCACCAGGGTGAGCGGGGCGAACACGGCCAGCAGGGCGGCCGCGCGCAGGGCGGCGGCACCGCGCAGCATCGTGGCCGGCGCGCCCAGGCGGAGCAGCGCCGCGGTGGTGCCGGCGCGGCACTGGCGGGCCTCGACCGCCGCGGTGAGCAGGGTCGCGACCGTGCAGCCGCCGACGAGGAGCGCGCCGAGGGTGGTCAGCGGGCCGACGGCGCGTGCCGAGTGGTCGTACAGGGCGGTCATGGCGTAGCCGGCGGACGCCACCGCGCAGACCACACCGAGGGGGCGGCCGATCCGGCCGGCCTCCGACATGAGGACCCGGCCCGCGAGCAGCCGGAGCGCACCCGGGCGCGCCGACTGCAGCAGCCGCCCGCAGAGGTCGGTCAGGCCCGGAGCGGCGAGGACGAGCCCGGCGGCGGTGAGCACCCAGCCGAGCAGTACGGCGACGGCGTCGCCGGGGAGGCTGATGAGGGAGGGGGTGGTGACCGAGCGGTTCGCGTACGCCGGTGCGGCGAGCCCGGCGGCGAGGAGGGCGATGCCCCACGGAAGGCCACCGGGAGCGCGATCCGCCGGTGCTTGTGCGGGGGTGGGCGCGAGGGTGGGGTCGACCGTACGGGTGGTGCCGGTGCCGGTACTCGGGCCCGGCAGCTCGGCGACGGTCACGCCGGCCGGCGACGGCGGGGCGCCGTCCGCGCCCGGGACGGGCGCCGCCGGGGAGCCGGACGGTTCCGGGACGGGAGCCGCCGCTGGGCCGGACGACTCCGGAGCAGGAGCCGCCGCTGGGCCGGACGGTTCGGGGACGGGAGCCGCCGCTGAGCCGTGACCGGCCGCGGTCCGGCGGTCGCGCTGCCCGCCGTCCTCGGCGTCCGCGCCCGGGGCCCCCGGCACACCTTTGCCGGCCGGCCGGCCGCCGCGCCGTGCGCCGAACCTCGCGTACGCCCCGAACGTCTCGCGCGCCACCGAGTGGCCGTACGCCCCGAAACGGCCGAACCTCCGGGGGCCCGGGCCGGCCGGGCGCGGGTCCGTGGGGCGCAGGGCGAGGGCCACCGCCGCCGAGGTGATCGTCGGGGGCAGGGCCAGCAGGGTGAGGGTGGCCGGGACCGGGAGGGGCTGGTCCGCGGCCAGGAAGTCCGCCGCCGCGCCGTCGAAGGGCATGCCCGTCAGGTCACCACGCAGGTGCAGGAAGACCAGCAGGGCCAGCATCGAGCCCAGGACGCAGGCCAGCGCCGTGGTCAGGGCCGAGATCGCCATCAGACGGGCCGGCCCGAGGCCTACGGCGGACAGCCCGGTGCGCGGCCGGGTGCCGGGGTCGGTGCGGGCGACCGCGAGCGCGAGGTACACGGTGGCGGCCAGCGGCACCGCGCACCAGGCCAGGCGCAGGGCGGCGGCGTCCGCCGCCCTGGGGTGGTCCAGTGCGTAGCCGAGGCAGGACAGCAGGAGGAATCCGGTACCCGCCGAGGCCGCAGCCACCAGCAGGCGGCGCAGCTGGACGGCGGGCCGGGCGGCGCGGGTCAGACGGAGAGCGAGCACGCGGCCCGGCCTTCCGCTTCGAGGGCCTCCGGCAGGTGCACGGTGTTCACGCGCCGCCCGTCCAGCAGCGTCACCGTGCGGTCGGCGAGGGCGGCGGTGTCGGAGTCGTGCGTGGCGAGGACCACGGTGATGCCGTGCGAGCGCGCCGCCGCGGTGAGCGTGCGCAGGACGTGGGAGCGGTCGGCGCGGTGCAGCGGGGCCGTCGGCTCGTCGGCGAAGAGGATCGTGGGTGCGGGCGCGAGCGCGCGGGCGATGGCGACGCGCTGGCGTTCGGCGTGCTGCAGTTCGTGCGGGCGTCTGCGGGACTTGTCGCCGACGTCCAGCCGTTCCAGCCACTCCAGCGCGGCCACCTTGGCGCGGCGGCGGCCGGTGCCGCGCAGCATCAGCGGGAGCGCGGTGTTCTCCCAGACGTTCAGCTCGGGGATCAGGACCGGCTCGGGGTCGATCCAGCCGAAGCGGTCCCGGCGCAGCCGTTCCCGGGCCGCCGGGCCCAGGGTGTGCATGGGCGCGCTGTTGAACCAGACCTCGCCGTGCCGCACCGGTACCTGCCCCGACAGGCAGCGCAGCAGCGTGGTCTTGCCGCTGCCGCGGGGGCCGCCGACGGCGAGGATCTCGCTCTCCCGCACGCCGAGCGAGACCCCGGTGAGTCCGGGCGAGCCGTCGGGGTGCTTGAAGTGCAGGGAGCGTGCCCAGAGCACGTCGTTGTCCGGCGGGGCCTCCATGGGCGTACACCTCGGTTCAGATCCGTTTTCCCGTGTCTGTTCCCCCGTGCGGGGGAACGAGGGCTGGGCCGATCGGTCACTGGAACGCTAGGCAGCCGGGGCGGTGTGGCCGGACAGCACACGGCCCCGGGCCGCCGTTCTCACTCGAACGGACGGCGCCGGGGCCGAGATCGATCATCCAGTCGGATGATCAGAGTTTCGTCCACGCCTCCGTGAGGGTGGCGCGCAGGATCTGCTCGATCTCGTCGAAGGTCTCCTGGTTGGAGATCAGCGGCGGGGCGAGCTGGATGACCGGGTCGCCACGGTCGTCGGCACGGCAGTACAGGCCGTTGTCGAACAGCGCCTTGGAGAGGAAGCCGTACAGGACGCGCTCGGTCTCCTCGTCGTTGAACGACTCCTTGGTGTTCTTGTCCTTCACCAGCTCGATGCCGTAGAAGAAGCCGTTGCCGCGGACGTCGCCGACGATCGGCAGGTCGTGCAGCTTCTGCAGGGTCTGCAGGAAGGCGCCCTCGTTGTCCAGCACGTGCTGGTTGATGCCCTCGCGCTCGAACAGGTCGAGGTTGGCCACGCCCACCGCGGCGGAGACCGGGTGGCCGCCGAAGGTGTAGCCGTGCAGGAAGGTGTTGTCGCCCTTGTAGAACGGCTCGGCGAGCTTGTCGGAGATGATGCAGGCGCCGATCGGGGAGTAGCCCGAGGTCATGCCCTTGGCGCAGGTGATCATGTCCGGGACGTAGCCGAACTTGTCGCAGGCGAACATCGTGCCCAGGCGGCCGAAGGCGCAGATGACCTCGTCCGAGACGAGCAGTACGTCGTACTGGTCGCAGATCTCGCGCACGCGCTGGAAGTAGCCGGGCGGGGGCGGGAAGCAGCCGCCGGCGTTCTGCACCGGCTCCAGGAACACGGCGGCGACCGTCTCCGGGCCCTCGAAGAGGATCTGCTGCTCGATCTGGTCGGCGGCCCAGCGGCCGAAGGCCTCCGGGTCGTCACCGAAGAGCGGCGCGCGGTAGATGTTGGTGTTCGGCACCTTGTGCGCGCCCGGGACGAGCGGCTCGAAGGGGGCCTTCAGGGCCGGCAGGCCGGTGATCGACAGGGCGCCCTGCGGGGTGCCGTGGTAGGCGACCGCGCGGGAGATGACCTTGTACTTGGTCGGCTTGCCCTGGAGCTTGAAGTACTGCTTGGCGAGCTTCCACGCGGTCTCGACGGCCTCGCCGCCACCGGTGGTGAAGAAGACCTTGTTCAGGTCGCCCGGGGCGTAGTCGGCGAGGCGCTCGGCCAGCTCGACGGCCTTGGGGTGGGCGTAGGACCACACCGGGAAGAAGGCCAGCTCCTGGGCCTGCTTGAAGGCGGTCTCGGCGAGCTCCGTGCGGCCGTGACCGGCCTGGACCACGAACAGACCCGCGAGACCGTCGAGGTAGCGCTTGCCCTTGTCGTCGTAGATATAGGTGCCCTCGCCCCGGACGATGGTCGGAACGGGGGAGTTCTCGTACGAGGACATGCGGGTGAAGTGCATCCACAGGTGGTCGTACGCGGTCTTGCTGAGGTCCTTAGAACTCACGGTTATCGGGTTCCCCACATGTAGGTCTGCTTCTTGAGCTTGAGGTAGACGAAGCTCTCGGTGGAGCGCACGCCGGGCAGCGCCCGGATGCGTTTGTTGATGACGTCCAGCAGGTGGTCGTCGTCCTCGCAGACGATCTCGGCGAGGATGTCGAACGAGCCCGCGGCCATCACCACGTACTCGACTTCCGACATGTCAGTCAGCGCGTCCGCGATGGACTCGACATCGCCCTCGACGTTGATCCCGACCATCGCCTGCCGGCGGAAGCCCACGGTGAGCGGGTCCGTGACGGCGACGATCTGCATCACGCCCTGGTCCAGCAGCTTCTGGACGCGCTGGCGCACGGCCGCCTCGGACAGGCCGACGGCCTTCCCGATCGCGGCGTACGGCCGGCGGCCGTCCTCCTGGAGCTGCTGAATGATGGCGAGGGAGACGGCATCCAAGGTAGGAGTGCCGCTCCTGGACTCGCGGGACAAGTCCCTCTGGTCTGCGCTTCGACTGGCCACGACCTCACTCTGCACGACGTCTCGACAGTTTTGCAAGGCCCGAGCGATGAAATTCGTTGTCTAGGAGCCAAGACTGTGCGGATTTCGCAGAACGGATGGCAGTGGGGGTGTTGAAAACGTCGGTGCGGCGATTAGGGTGGGGTGTCTCAGTGAGCGGACAGCCGGACAGGCTGGACGAACTGAGCCGCTCGAACCCTCGAACCAGATCAGGAGGCCGGCAGTGAGCACCGAGCTGCGTCGTCTGCGCAACTACATCGACGGTGAGTTCCGGGACGCCGCCGACGGACGGACCACCGAGGTGGTCAACCCCGCGACCGGCGAGGCGTACGCGACCGCGCCGCTGTCCGGACAGGCTGACGTCGACGCCGCCATGGAGGCCGCCGCCCGCGCCTTCCCGGCCTGGCGCGACACCACCCCCGCCGAGCGGCAGAAGGCCCTGCTGAAGATCGCGGACGCGTTCGAGGAGCGCGCCGAGGAACTGATCGCGGCCGAGGTGGAGAACACGGGCAAGCCGGTCGGGCTCACCCGCTCCGAGGAGATCCCGCCGATGGTCGACCAGATCCGCTTCTTCGCGGGTGCGGCCCGGCTGCTCGAGGGCCGCTCGGCCGGCGAGTACATGGAGGGACTGACCTCGATCGTCCGCCGTGAGCCGGTCGGCGTCTGCGCCCAGGTCGCGCCCTGGAACTACCCGATGATGATGGCCGTGTGGAAGTTCGCCCCGGCGATCGCGGCCGGCAACACGGTCGTGCTGAAGCCGTCCGACACGACCCCCGCCTCCACGGTCCTGATCGCCGACATCATCGGCTCGGTCCTGCCCAAGGGCGTCTTCAACGTCATCTGCGGCGACCGTGACACCGGCCGCGCGATGGTCGAGCACCCGACCCCGGCGATGGCCTCCATCACCGGTTCCGTGCGCGCGGGCATCTCGGTCGCCGAGTCCGCCTCCAAGGACGTCAAGCGCGTCCACCTGGAGCTGGGCGGCAAGGCCCCGGTCGTCGTCTTCGAGGACACGGACATCGACAAGGCCGTCGAGGACATCTCCGTCGCCGGGTTCTTCAACGCCGGCCAGGACTGCACGGCCGCGACCCGCGTCCTCGTCCAGGAGTCCATCCACGACGAGTTCGTGGCCGCGCTCGCCAAGGCGGCCGCCGGGACCAAGACCGGGCAGCCGGACGACGAGGACGTGCTCTTCGGCCCGCTGAACAACCCGAACCAGCTCAAGCAGGTCGCCGGCTTCATCGACCGGCTGCCCGCGCACGCCAAGGTCGAGACCGGCGGCCGGCAGGTCGGCGACAAGGGCTACTTCTACGCGCCGACCGTCGTCTCCGGCCTCAAGCAGGACGACGAGATCATCCAGAACGAGGTCTTCGGCCCCGTCATCACCGTCCAGTCCTTCACCGGCGAGGACCAGGCCGTCGAGTGGGCCAACGACGTCGAGTACGCCCTCGCCTCCTCGGTGTGGACCAAGGACCACTCCCGCGCGATGCGCATGTCCAAGAAGCTCGACTTCGGCTGCGTGTGGATCAACACCCACATCCCGCTGGTCGCCGAGATGCCGCACGGCGGCTTCAAGAAGTCCGGCTACGGCAAGGACCTGTCGGCGTACGGCTTCGAGGACTACACGCGCATCAAGCACGTGATGACCTCGCTCGGCGAGTAACACTCCGCGTTCTCCGAGGAGCCGGCGTACCCGGCGTGACACGAGCGGCCCCGGACGGGTTCACCTCCCCGTCCGGGGCCGCTCGCGCTTCCCCGGCTCCGTCCCGGGTCCTCTGCTTCCCCCCGGCTCCGTCCCGGGTTCTCTGCTTCCCCCCGGCTCCGTCCCGGGTTCTCCGCTTCCCCCCGGCTCCGCCCGGATCCTCGTGCTTCCCCGGCTCCGCCCGGGGGCCGGGGCGCTGATCGACAAGGTGTCCGGCAGGCCGGGGCTTGCTCGACGCAGCGTCGATTGTCCGCCCGAGCGCCGGGGCGGCATGCTGCCGGGGTGCCCCAGACTTCGTCTCGTACCCCCGCGCCGTCCCGCCGTTCCCTCCTGCGCGCACTCGGCGGCACCGCCGCGCTCGGCGCCCTGGCCGGCTGCGGGGTCCCCGCCGCGTACGTCTCGCCGGGCGACCGGGCCGTGGCCGACGCGTCCGCCGCCGACAAGAGGCTGAAGTGGGCGAACTGGCCGCTGTACATCGACACCGACGACGACGACCCCAACGAGCGGCCCAGCCTGCGGGCGTTCGAGAAGCGCACCGGGGTCTCGGTCGACTACGTCGAGGAGATCAACGACAACGACGAGTTCTTCGGCAAGATCAGCCCGGCGCTGATGAACCACCAGTCGACCGGCCGCGACCTGATCGTCATCAGCGACTGGATGTGCGCCCGGTTCGTCCGGCTGGGCTGGGTGCAGAAGATGGACCGGGCCCACCAGCCGAACGTGGCGAAGTACCTCGACCCGCTGCTGCGCTCGCCCGCCTTCGACAAGGGCCGCCTGCACACGGTGCCTTACCAGTCGGGCATCACCGGCATCGCGTACAACCGCCGGAAGCTCGGCCGCGAGATACGGGGCGTGCAGGACCTCTGGGCGAGCGACCTGAAGGGCCGGGTGACGCTCCTGTCCGGCCTGGACGAGTCCTTCGCGCTGCTGATGCAGGGCAACGGGGTGGACATCACCGAGTGGACCGCCGACGACTTCCACCAGGTCTGCGACCAGGTGGAACGCGAGGTCCACCGCGGTCAGATCCGCCGGTTCACCGGCAACGACTACACCAAGGACCTGGTCGGCGGCGACGTTCTCGCGTGCCAGGCGTACTCCGGCGACGTCATCCAGCTCCAGGCGGACAACCCCGACATCCACTTCGTCGTCCCCGAGGAGGGCGCCGAGCTGTGGTCGGACTCCCTGATGATCCCCGACCGGGCGCGTCACAAGGCCAACGCCGAGCGCCTGATCGACTACTACTACGACCCCGAGGTCGCCGCGAAGCTCGCCGCCTGGGTCAACTACGTCTGCCCGGTCCCCGCGGCGCGCGAGATCCTGGCCGCCGACGAGGACAAGGACACCGCGGCCCTCGCCGAGAACCCCCTGATCTTCCCGGACCCGGTCATGCGCAGCCGCCTCGCCATCGCCCGGGACATCACGTCCACGGAACGGGTGGAGTTCGCGAAGCGCTGGAACAGCATCGCGGGCCTCTGAGCGCCGACCGGCCGGCAAAGCGGCGTGGAGTGCCGGGGGCTCGGTAAATCGGCTTGGAGTCGCGGGAGTTCGGCAAAGCGGCGTGGAGTGCCGGAAGTTCGGTAAATCAGCTTGGGGTGCCGGAGCTTCGGTAAATCAGCTTGGAGTGCCGGCAGTTCGGCAAAGCGGCGTCGAGCGGCGGGAGTTCGGCGAAGCGGCCGGTAGCGCCGGGAGTGCGGCCGGATCAGCCGCGCTCTCGGCACGGGGCCGTCAGATCTCCTCGGCCGGCCATCTCAGGAACCTCGCCCCGATGACGGCGGTCTGGAGCGTGTAGCGGTGCATGGGGTCGGCCGGGTTGCTTCCCGTCAGCTGATGGATGCGTTCCAGCCGGTAGGTGAGCGCGCGGACGCTGAGCGCGAGCCGGCGTGCCGCCTCGGCCGCGGTGCACCCCGACGCGAAGTACACCTCCAGCGTCTCCAGCAGCGGCTCGGCTCCGCCCCTCGCGTCCCGGAGCGGTCCCAGCGCGCTGACGACCAGGTCGGCCATGGCCTGCCGGTCACGCAGGAGGACCGGGTACACGAGCAGGTCGGCCGCCCGCACCACCGGCTCCCGCAGATCCAGCCGGCCGGCCAGCTCCAGGGTGCTCAGCGCCTCCTCGTACGAGTGGACCACGCCGCCCGGGCCGGGCTGCGGACGCCCGATGGCCACGCGGGTGCCGTCCGTCGCGGCGTGCGCCTGCCCGGCGAAGTAGGCCAGGACCTCCTCCTGG
The DNA here is from genome assembly GCF_043199955.1 of Streptomyces sp. NPDC048514. Taxonomy (NCBI): domain Bacteria; kingdom Bacillati; phylum Actinomycetota; class Actinomycetes; order Kitasatosporales; family Streptomycetaceae; genus Streptomyces; species Streptomyces sp. NPDC048514. The sequence continues at coordinate 363,962 of NZ_JBICWT010000006.1, forward strand.
TCGCCGGGCGCGACGCAGATCAGCCGCCCGTTCTTCGTCGTGAGCAGGATGCGCCGGTCGCCGAACCGGGTGAGCAGGGCGGTCTCCACCCGGCGGGTGACCGGGACGGTGTCGTCGTACGCCTCCGGGCCCTCGGCCACCGCGACCGCGTGCGCGCGGGACAGGACGAGACCGAACCGCTCGGCCCGCTCGGCGAGCCGCCCCAGGTCGCAGCGGCCGTACAACAGATCGTCGATGAACTCACGCCGCAACGACTCCTCCTGACGCACCGCCAGGTGCTGCGCCCGCTGGTATCCCTCGGCGAAGGCGTCGACCGCCTGTTCCACCGCGGCCAGCACGCCATCGACGGCGCCGGCCCTGGTGCCGTCCGGCCAGGACGTCCGGGTGTCCGCAAGATGCAGCCGTACGAGATCACGCAGACTGTGCCCGGCCTCGGCGGCCCGCTCCCCGAGTGTGCGGCGCTCGTCCAGTTCCTTGCGGGTGAGCCTGCGCCCGGTGGCGGAGACGTCGGCCAGTATGCGTGCGTACCCGCGTAGGTATCCGGCCGTCTCCGGCTCCGTCATGGTCTCCGCCCCCATTCCGCCGTACCGTTGACGTGTCCTTGGCGGCCAGGCCAACGGAGGGTAGTCAACGTTGCCGGGAACCGGCAACGCGAGCCGGCCGGCAACGCGAGCCGGCCGGCAACGCGAGCCGGCCGGTAACGCGAGCCGGTGGCCGCGCGGCTCACCTGACCACCGAACGGCAAAGCCCACCGAACGGCATACCCGTCGTACGGCTCGCCCCGCCGCACCGCGCACCTGCCCGCACGGGTCGCCCGGCCCGCGCGAGGAGCGAGCCGCGATCGTCCGAGTGCTTCCCGAGCCCCGTGTCCCGGCCGGGCGAAGGGGCGTTGACCCAGGCGGACGCCTCGTTCGCCACACGTGGGAGACGACATGACAGCAGACCGACCGTGGGACAAGGCCGTGGTCATCGGCGGAAGTTACGCGGGGCTGGTGACCGCCCGGGTGCTGGCCGACTTCTTCACGGAGGTCGTCCTCGTGGAACGCGACGCCGTCGACGAGGGCACCGGCACGCATCCCGGCGCCCCGCAAGGCTTCCACGCCCACGCGATGCTGGCCAGGGGCGGCGAGATCCTGGAGCGGCTGTTCCCGGGACTGCGCGAGGAGTTGAGGGCGGAGGGGGCGCCGGTCTTCGACTACGGCGAGGGCATCGACTTCCTGCTGCCCGCCGGCCTCGCGCCCCGCAGGCGCACGGGCGTCCGGATCCAGAGCTTCACCCGTGACGAGCTCGAGCGCCGGTTGCGGCGCAAGGTGCTCGCGCGGCCCGAGGTCACCCTGATGGACTCCACCCGGTGCACCGGCCTGATCCGGGATCCGTCGGGGCGGGTGAGCGGGGTGACATGCAGGCGGCAGGGTGCGCAGGAGCCCGTCGAGGTGGCCGCCGAGCTGGTGGTCGACGCCTCCGGGCGGTCCAGCGCACTGGGGGACTGGCTGAGCACCCTGGGGATCTCCGTGCCGCCGAAGCGGACCGTGAAGGCGAAGGTCACGTACACGTCGATGACCTTCGACCGGCCCGAGGACGGTCACCTCGACCACCCGGACTTCTACGTCGCCTACCAGATGCTGTTCGCCCCCCGGGTGTCCCGTGCCGGAGTCCTGCTGGCCGTCGAACGGAACCGCTGGACGTGTTCGCTGTTCGCCCACGAGGATCAGCCGCCGACCGACGACACGGGCTATCTGGCCTTCGCGGAGAGCCTGGCCAATCCGCGCCTCGCCCAGCACATCGCCCGGCGTACCGTCCAGGAGACCACGCATCGCTACACCAACGTCGACAACCAGTGGCGGCTCTACCACGCCGTCCGGAACTGGCCGGACGGGCTCATCGCCGTCGGCGACGCGGTCTGCGTCTTCAACCCCGTCTACGGCCAGGGCCTGACGGTGGCCGCGATGGAGGCGGAGCTGCTGCACAGGATGCTGGCCGGCCGCCGTGGGGCGGGCGGGCACGCCGGGTCGTCCGGGCTGGCCGGGCTGGCCGGACCGGGCGGGCTGGCCGGGCTGGCCGGGGACTTCCAGAAGAAGGTGGGCCGCCTGCTGCTGGGCCCGTGGACGCTGGCCACCAACTCGGATCTGATGTGGAGCCGGGGCCCCCGGCCGTTCGCCGCGCGACTGGCCCACTGGTACAACGCCCGTCTGTTCCACGTGGCGGTACAGGACGCGGCCGTGTGGTCGCGCTTCGTCCGGGTGGTGAACATGGTGGCCTCCCCGGCCTCGCTGTTCCATCCGGCGGTGGTTCTGAAGGTGCTGATGTCCGCGTTCACCCCCGGTGCGAAGGGGACTTGACCGGGCGTCGGCCACACGGCGGACCGAGGGGTGGTTTTGAACGCGTTCAAATAGAGGCGTACGCTCCTGCCATGAGCGACAGAGCCGCCCTGCTCAAGGGCATTCGCGTGTGGCTGGTCTTCTTCGTGGTGTGCCTCGTGCTCAGTGGGGCGACCGCCTTCCCCCTGGTGCACGAACTGCGCTGGACGGAGAGCGCCTTGCGCGCGCTGTCCGTCCAGGATCACCTGCCGGGACTCGTGGAGTGGATCTCGAGGGTGCGCGAGGGACTCGACACCGCCGACGCCGAGTACCCGTTCGTGCTGTACGGCACGGACTGGCTGGCCTTCGCACACCTCGTCATCGCGCTCGCCTTCTACGGTCCGTACCGCGACCCCGTCCGCAACATCTGGGTGATCGAGTTCGGGATGATCGCCTGCGCCGGCATCATCCCGCTCGCGCTCGTGTGCGGACCGCTCCGGGGGATCCCGTTCTGGTGGAGCCTGATCGACATGTCGTTCGGCGTCTTCGGAGTCGTCCCGCTGTACGTCGTACGGAAGAAGATCAAACGACTGGAGGCGCTCGGCGCGCCCCGGGCCGTCCCGGTTCCCGTGGCCTGAGGGCGGTGGGGCGCCGGTGGCGGCGGTCGCGGTGCCGGTCGGGCCGGGGGCGGGGGAGTGCGCGGGAGCTCAGCTGGTCGCGCCGCCGCTGTGGCTCGCCGGAAGCCGGGAGGTTCCCTGGGGGCGGAGAGCGTGCAGGACGTCGACGCGGTTCGTCGTGATCGAGTCGACGCCCAGGTCCAGCAGGCGGCGCATGGAACGGCGGGTGTCCGGGGTCCACACCGACAGCAGGTGGCCGGTGCGCTGGACGTGGGCCGCCAGGTCCCGGGTGACCAGGGAGAAGCGGTAGTTGAGCCAGCGCGGGCGGACCACGGCCAGCAGCGCGGGGCGCGGCGGTGCCAGGGTCGTCCGGGTCAGGGCGATCTCGGCGGCCGGATCGGCGGCCCGGACGGCGAGCATCGCCTCGGCCCCCGCACAGTAGTAGACGCGCTCCCGGGCCCCGCACTGCCGGACCACGTCCATGACCCGCTCCACGAACCGGCGGTCGACCCGCCCGCACAGGTCCACCATCACCCTGCTGTCCCCGGTCGCCGCCAGCGCCTGTGCGAGCGTCGGCACCCCGCCCGCCGTCACTCCGCGCAACTCCTCGGCGGACAGCGCGCGCAACGGCCGGTCGAGCTCCCACAACCGCTCAAGCGTCGCGTCGTGCAGCAGCACGGGGACGCCGTCCCGGGTGAGCCGTACGTCGACCTCGACCGCGTCCGCGCCCTGGTCGAGCGCGGAACGCAGCGAGTCGATCGTGTTCTCGCGGAAGCGGTAGGGGTCGCCGCGGTGGGCCACGGCGGTCACGGTCTGCATGACCCCATTGTGGCCATGACGGAGGCACCGCCGTGCCGCGAGGCGGGTGGGTCTCCGCCGGTGCGCGGCCTCAGCCGGCGAGCCAGGCCGCGGTGTAGGTGTCGATCTCCGCGGCGATCCGTGCCTTGCCCGCCACGTCCAGGAAGGACGCCTCGACGGCGTTCCTGGCGAGGTCGGCGAGGCCGTGCTCGTCGAGATCGAGCAGTCGGGCGGCCACCGCGTACTCGTTGTTGAGATCGGTGCCGAACATCGGCGGGTCGTCCGAGTTGATCGTCACCAGCACCCCGGCGCGCGTGAACTCCTTGATGGGGTGTTCGTCCAGCGTGCGCACCGCGCGGGTGGCGATGTTGGAGGTCGGGCAGACCTCCAGCGGGATGCGGTGCTCGGCGAGGTGGACGAGCAGCTCGGGGTCCCGTGCGGAGCTGGTGCCGTGGCCGATGCGCTCGGCCCGCAGTTCCCTCAGGGCGTCCCACACCGTCTCCGGCCCGGTCGTCTCGCCGGCGTGCGGAACGGAGTGCAGACCGGCGGCGATGGCCCGGTCGAAGTACGGCTTGAACTGCGGCCGGGGCACACCGATCTCGGGCCCGCCGAGCCCGAACGACACCAGGCCCTCCGGGCGGATCCGGTCGTCGGTGGCCAGCCGCACGGTCTCCTCCGCGGACTCCAGCCCGGCCTCGCCGGGGATGTCGAAGCACCAGCGCAGTACGGTCCCGAACTCGGCCTCGGCCGCTTTGCGCGCGTCCTCGATCGCGGCCATGAACGCCGTCTCCTCGATCCCGCGCCGGGTGGAGGAGAAGGGGGTGATGGTCAGCTCGGCGTACCGCACCTGCTGGCGGGCCAGGTCACGGGCCACCTCGTAGGTGAGCAGCCGGACGTCCTCCGGGGTGCGGATGAGGTCCACGACCGACAGGTACACCTCGATGAAGTGCGCGAAGTCGGTGAAGGTGAAGTAGTCGGCCAGGGCCTCGGGATCGGTGGGCACCTTGGAGTCGGGGTGCCGGGCGGCCAGTTCCGAGACGATGCGGGGGGAGGCGGAGCCGACGTGGTGGACGTGCAGCTCGGCCTTGGGAAGCCCGGCGATGAAGGTCCGCAGATCGCGGTCGGCCGTACCGATGGCGGGAACGGAGCTGCTGTCGGACATGGGGTCCTCCCCTGGACGGGCGCCCGCGGAACGGGGTCCGGCCCGGGCGCGGTGATCGGCTGATCGATGACGCGGGATCATCGTAGGCCCGGGGCCGCGCGGTCCTGCCCTGCCCGTAGCATGGCGGAACGTCCAGCAGAGGGGTCTTCCAGCATGTCCGACGAGGCGCCGCGGTCCATATCGCCGGAGCAGGACGCCGGTGACGGGCCGACGCCACCCCGGACGACCGACGGGGCGACGGCACCCCGGGTCACCCTGGACAAGCATCCGGCGGCCCCGGCACCCCGGGTCACCCTGGACAACTATCCGACGGCCCCGGCACCCGACGCGGCTCCGGCGCCGGGCCCGGCCGGGACCTCCACCGAGCCGGCGGACGCCGTTCCGGCGCCGGGCCCGGTCACTGCCGGGACCTCCACCGAGCCGGCGGACGCCGTTCCGGCGCCGGGCGGGCCGTACGCGCCGGTGCGGGACGCCATACCCGCGGCGCTGCCGGACGCCGCCCCGGCCCCGGGCTCCGTCCACGACCAGCAGACGCTGACCTCGCTGCCCTCGGCCCCGCCCGTTCCCATGCCCGCCGGCACCCCGTCCGCGCCCTGGGCCAGTCCCGCCGCCTCCGCCGCACCCGTGACGTACTCGGCGGCGTACCCGTCGGCGCCGCCCGTGGGCCCCTTCGCGCCCGCGTCCTACCCGTCCCCGGCGCACCCCTTCGCGCCGTCGGCCGCATCCGGCAACGCGTTCGCCCCGCCGTCCGGCCCGGCCGCATCCGGCAACCCGTTCGCCCCGCCGGTATCGGCCGACGGGCGGTACGGGGGAGCGGAGACGGTGCCGCCGCCGCCCATCGCGCCGGACGGTCCGGGTCAGGTCCCGTACGGATACCCGGGCGGGGCGGCGGCCTACGGGGCCTACGGCTATCCGGGGCAGCCGCAGCCGGTGTACGGCGGCTCCTACCCGGTTGCGAACGGCTACGGCTGGCCCGCCGTGCCACCGGCTCCGAGCGACGGCATGGGAACGGCTTCCCTGGTGCTCGGCATCCTGGCGTCGATCGGCTTCCTGATGTGGCCGGTGGCCCCGATCCTGGGCATCCTGGCGATCATCTTCGGCGCGATCGGCAGGGGAAGGGCCCGCCGGGGCGAGGCCACCAACCCGGGCGTGGCCCTGGCCGGGATCATCTGCGGAGCCGCCGGCATCGTCCTGGTACTCGGCCTGTTCGCCTTCGTCATCGCCTTCGTCTGAGACGAGCGCCGCGCGTCCGGCACCGAAGAGAGACTCCGCCCCCGCCCCACCCCCGAAGAGGGACCCCGCCCCCGCCCCCCTGAAGAGAAACGCCACCCCTGCCGGGCCCCGGCACCGCACGGGCCCCGCCGGGCCCCGGCACCGCATGGGCCCCCGCCGCCCGCTCGTTCCGGCACCGCTCAGGGCGCCCCGCACCGCCCAGCGCCCCCCGGCGCCCACTCAGGCTCCCGCGCCCGCCAGTCTCTCCCGTGTCTCCATCAGGGCGAAGCCCAGCAGATTCGGGCCGCGCCAGCGTTCCGGGTCCGAGGCCGCCTCGTCGGCGGCGGCGAGGCCGATGCCCCAGATGCGGTCCACGGGACTCGCCTCCACCAGAACCCGGTCACCGGTGCCGAGCAGGAACGTCCGGAGGTCGTCGTCGGCCGCGAACTTGTGCACGCCGCCCTCGACCACGATCCCGAAGCGCTCCCGCTCCCATATCGCCTCGTCGAAGCCCCGCACCAGCCGTCCCGCCTTCTTGGCCTGGGAGGGATGCTCCGCGGCCAGCACCCGGCGCTCCGCCTCCGCGTCCCCGAAGAGCCGCGCCTTGCCCGCCATCATCCAGTGCTCGGCCGTCGCGTAGTGCACACCGTCGACCACGAAGGGGGACGGCCACCACTCGGCTCAGGCAGCTCGCCCCGATCCTGCCGTCCGGCAGCGGCCGGTGCCCCCAGAAGTGCAGGTACTCGACGCGGGCCCCCGCCCGAACCTCCCTGATCAGGGCTTCCACCCCGTCGATCTTTCCCATGCACGCGAGTGTGGCACGCACCACTGACACTCCGTCCGCCCTTTTCCGCCCCGACTCGACACCTGGTCGACAGATTTCGTCGCGTAACCAAAAGGCAACAACGGAATCACTTGTTGGAGGCCTATTGCTCTGCCAGGATCGGCACTCAAATCGAGCTGGAGCTACGCCACCCGCCCCCCGGGACGGGTAAACGGCGGAGGAGAGCGACATGCACAACCCGGGCACCGCCACCCCGGAACGATTCCCCGCACAGAAACGGTTCGCGGAGGGAGCGCAGTTCATCGCCGGCCGCCTCACCAAGGGCACGTCGGGCCGTACCCACTCCGTGGTGGACCCCGCCACCGGCGAGGGGGTGTACACCTACGAGCTGGCCGGTGCCGACGACGTCGACGCGGCCGTCGCCGCCGCGCGTGAGGCCTTCCGGGGCTGGGCGTCGACCTCCCCGGGTGAGCGTTCTGACGCCCTGCACCGGTTCGCCGCACTGGTGGCCGAACGGGCGGAGGAGTTCGCCCGCGCTGAGTCCCTGCAGTGCGGGAAGCCGCTGAAGCTCACGCGCGAGTTCGACGTGCCGGGGACCATCGACAACATCGCCTTCTTCGCCGGTGCCGCCCGGCACCTGCAGGGGCAGTCGGCCGGTGAGTACTCGGGCGACCACACCTCGTACGTGCGGCGCGAGCCGATCGGCGTCGTCGGGTCCATCGCCCCCTGGAACTACCCCCTCCAGATGGCCGCCTGGAAGATCCTCCCGGCGATCGCCGCGGGCAACACCATCGTCCTGAAGCCCGCCGAGCTGACCCCGCTCACCTCGCTGCTGTTCGCCCAGGCCGCCACGGACGCGGGCATCCCGGACGGTGTCGTCAACATCGTCACCGGCACCGGCAAGGAGGCCGGTGAGCGCCTGGTCGGCCACCCCGACGTGGCGATGACCTCCTTCACCGGGTCCACCGGCGTCGGCAAGCGCGTCGCCGAGGTCGCCACCGCCACCGTCAAGCGGCTCCATCTGGAGCTGGGCGGCAAGGCCCCCTTCGTGGTCTTCGACGACGCCGACCTGGAGGCGGCCGCCAACGGCGCGGTCGCCGGCGCGCTCATCAACACCGGGCAGGACTGCACGGCCGCCACGCGCGCGTATGTGCAGCGACCGCTGTACGACGCCTTCGTGGAGCGGACGGCGGCCCTGATGGAGACCGTGCGGCTGGGCGACCCGTTCGCCCCGGGCACCGACCTCGGGCCGCTCATCTCGCACCTCCAGCGGGACCGGGTCGCCGGTTTCGTGGACAGGGCGCGCGGATACGCGCGCGTGGTGACGGGCGGCGAGGCTCCGAAGGGGGACCTGGAGAACGGCGCCTTCTACCGGCCCACGCTCATCGCGGACGCGGCGCAGGACAGCGAGGTCGTCCAGTCCGAGATCTTCGGCCCGGTACTGGTCGTACTGCCGTTCGACAGTGATGATGAAGGCATCCGGCTGGCCAACGACACCCCCTACGGCCTCGCCGCCTCCGCGTGGAGCAGCAATGTCTTCCGTGCGAACCGGGCCACCCGCGAGATCGAGGCGGGCTGCGTCTGGATCAACGACCACATCCCGATCATCAGCGAGATGCCGCACGGCGGATACAAGGCCTCCGGCTTCGGCAAGGATATGTCGGCGTACTCGTTCGAGGAGTACACGCAGGTCAAACACGTAATGTTCGACAACACCGCGGTGGCCAGGAAGGACTGGCATCGCACGATCTTCGGGGACCGCCAGACACCACCCGGCCCGTGATCGGGCCTCCTCCCGAAAGGGCACCACGCGCATGGAGCAGTACGAGCCCGACCGCCTGACCCCGGCCCAAGCGGCCGCCGTGCGGCGCAGCCTGCGGACCGGCCGGGCGGCGATGACCCGCCGGTCACTGCTGCGCGCCTCCGCGGGCGGCGCGCTCACGGTCGGCGGCCTGGGGGCGCTGAGCGGCTGCGGGATCCCCGCGGCCGGCAAGACGCAGGGCGGCATGTCCGCCGAGGACCACTCGGCCCGGGAGAAGAGCGTGACCTTCTCCAACTGGACCGAGTACATCGACGTGGACGACAGCGGCAAGCACCACCCGACGCTCGAGGCCTTCCGTAAGCGGACCGGCATCAACGTCAACTACACCGAGGACATCAACGACAACAACGAGTTCTTCGGCAAGATCAAGCCGCAGCTCGCAGCGGGTCAGGACAGCGGGCGCGACATCATCGTCCTCACCGACTGGCTGGCCGCCCGGCTGATCCGCCTGGGGTGGGTCCAGAAACTGGACCCGTCCAACCTGCCGCACGCCTACAGCAATCTGTCGCCCCAGTTCCGCAACCCCGACTGGGACCCCGGCCGCGCCTACTCGTACCCCTGGCAGGGCATCTCGACGGTCATCGCCTACAACAAGAAGGCGCTGGACGGCATCGAGGTGAAGTCGGTCTCCGACCTGCTCGACAACCCCAGGCTGAAGGGGCGCGTCGGCTTCCTGTCGGAGATGCGCGACAGCATGGGCATGACCCTGCTCGACATGGGCAAAGACCCGGCGAAGTTCACCGGCGACGACTTCGACGCGGCGATCGCCCGTCTGCAGAAGGCCGTCGACAAGGGGCAGATCCGGCGCTTCACCGGCAACGACTACACCTCCGACCTCACCAAGGGCGACTTCGCCGCCTGCGTCGCCTGGGCCGGGGACGTGGTCCAGCTCAAGGCGGACAGCCCCGACGTGGACTTCGTGATCCCCGACAGCGGCTACATGACGTCGACCGACAACATGTGCATCCCCAACCGGGCACGGCACAAGACGAACGCCGAGCGGCTGATCGACTTCTACTACGAGCCCGAACAGGCCGCCGCGCTCGCCGCCTACATCAACTACGTGACTCCGGTCGACGGCGTGAAGCCCTACCTTGCGAAGATCGACAAGGATGCGGCGAACAACCCGCTGATCGTTCCCGACAAGGCCATGCAGGCGAGGTCCCATGCCTTCCGCTCCCTGAGCCAGAAGGAAGAGACGGCCTACGAAGAGAAGTTCGCGAAGCTCACAGGGGCGTGACGACGATGAAGACGACACCAGACAACAGCGGCGACGTCCGCCTCTCCGGTATCTCCAAGACCTACGACAACGGCTTCACCGCCGTACAGCCGCTGGACCTGACCGTGCCTCAGGGCTCCTTCTTCGCCCTGCTCGGCGCCTCCGGCTGCGGCAAGACCACCACCCTGCGCATGATCGCCGGCCTGGAGGAGCCGTCCTCCGGCACCGTGCACCTCGGCGACCAGGACGTCACCCAGCTGCCGCCGTACAAGCGGCCGGTCAACACGGTGTTCCAGTCCTACGCCCTCTTCCCGCACCTCGACATCTTCGAGAACGTCGCCTTCGGCCTGCGCCGGCGCGGCATCAAGAGCGTGAAGAAGCAGGTCGAGGACATGCTGGAGCTGGTCCAGCTCGGCGAGCAGGCGCGCAAGAAGCCGCACCAGCTCTCCGGCGGCCAGCAGCAGCGGGTCGCCGTGGCCCGGGCCCTGATCAACCACCCGAAGGTGCTCCTCCTCGACGAGCCCCTCGGCGCCCTCGACCTGAAGCTGCGCCGCCAGATGCAGCTGGAGCTCAAGCGCATCCAGACCGAGGTCGGCATCACCTTCGTGCACGTCACGCACGACCAGGAGGAGGCCATGACCATGGCCGACACGGTCGCCGTGATGAACGCGGGCCGCGTGGAGCAACTCGGCGCGCCCACCGACCTGTACGAGAACCCCCGGACGACCTTCGTCGCGAACTTCCTCGGCACCTCCAACCTCATCGAGGCAGAGGTCGACACCAGGAGCGGTGACGACATCGTGCTCAAGGCGGGCGGCGGCAAGCTGGTACTGCCCGAGGCGCGATGTCAGGCCCCGACGACGGCCGGCGGCAAGGTGCTGGTCGGCATCCGCCCGGAGAAGATCGCCCTCACGCACGCCGACGACGCCGGTTCCATCCCCGAGGGCCGCAACCGGCTCACCGGCAGGATCGCCGACGCGAGTTTCATCGGCGTCTCCACGCAGTACGTGATCGACACCCCGCTCTGCGACGAGTTCGCGGTGTACGCGCAGAACGTCGAGCGGGACGGCCGGCTCGTCCCCGGCGCCGAGGTCGTCCTGCACTGGAGCCCCGCCCACACCTTCGGTCTGGACGCGGACCAGGACATCGACGCGGGCACCGAGGAAGAGGTCGCCGCCTGATGTCGACGCTCACCGAGGCGCCCCCGCCTCTCGCCCCCGCCGAACCCGCGAAGAAGCCCGTGCGCAGGCGCGGCCGGTTCACCCCGTACTGGCTGCTGCTCCCCGGCCTGCTGTGGCTGATCGTCTTCTTCGCGCTGCCGATGCTCTACCAGGCCTCCACCTCCGTGCAGCAGGGCTCGCTGGAGGACGGCTACAAGGTCACCTGGCACTTCGCCACCTACTGGGACGCGCTCGCCGAGTACTGGCCGCAGTTCCTGCGCTCGGTCCTCTACGCGGCCGCCGCGACGGTCCTGTGCCTGGTGCTCGGCTATCCGCTGGCCTACCTCATCGCCTTCCGCGCCGGCCGCTGGAAGAACCTGATCATGATCCTGGTGATCGCCCCGTTCTTCACCAGCTTCCTGATCCGCACCCTGGCCTGGAAGACGATCCTCGCCGACAACGGCCCGGTCGTGCACACCCTGAACTCGCTGCACATCCTGGACCTGACCAGCTGGATCGGCTGGACGGCCGGCGACCGGGTGCTGGCCACGCCGATGGCGGTCGTCTGCGGCCTCACCTACAACTTCCTGCCGTTCATGATCCTGCCGCTCTACACGTCGCTGGAGCGGATCGACGGCCGGCTGCACGAGGCGGCCGGCGATCTGTACGCCAAACCGTCGACCACCTTCCGCAAGGTCACCTTCCCGCTGTCGATGCCGGGCGTGGTCTCCGGCACGCTGCTGACCTTCATCCCGGCGGCCGGTGACTATGTGAACGCCGAACTCCTCGGCTCGACCGACACCCGCATGATCGGCAACGTCATCCAGACGCAATTCCTTCGCATCCTGGACTATCCGACGGCAGCGGCCCTCTCCTTCATCCTCATGGCCGCCATCCTGGCCATGGTCACGATCTACATCCGCCGATCCGGGACGGAGGATCTCGTCTAAATGCCCTTCGTCACCTGGCTCAAGCGCCGTCTCGTCGTCATCGCGGGCCTCATCACGCTCGCCTATCTCCTGCTGCCGAACGTCATCGTCACGGTGTTCTCCTTCAACAAACCGAAGGGGCGCTTCAACTACGAATGGCAGCAGTTCTCGACGGCCGCCTGGAAGGACCCGTGCGGGGTCGCCGACATGTGCGGCTCGCTGTCCATCAGCCTCCAGATCGCCGTCTGGGCGACGGTCGGCGCCACGATCCTCGGCACGATGATCTCCTTCGCGCTGGTCCGCTACCGCTTCCGCGCGCGCGGCGCCGTCAACTCGCTGATCTTCCTGCCCATGGCCATGCCCGAGGTCGTCATGGCCGCCTCGCTGCTCACCCTGTTCCTCAACATGGGCGCGCAGCTTGGCTTCTGGACGATCCTGATCGCCCACATCATGTTCTGCCTCAGTTTCGTCGTCACCGCCGTCAAGGCGCGAGTGATGTCGATGGACCCGCGCCTCGAAGAGGCCGCCCGGGACCTCTACGCCGGCCCCGTGCAGACGTTCCTTCGAGTCACCCTGCCCATCGCGGCACCGGGAATCGCCGCGGGCGCGCTGCTCTCGTTCGCGCTCTCCTTCGACGATTTCATCATCACGAATTTCAACGCGGGTTCGACCGTCACCTTCCCCATGTTCGTGTGGGGTTCGGCGCAACGCGGAACACCCGTGCAGATCAACGTCATCGGTACGGCCATGTTCCTCATCGCCGTACTGTTCGTCCTGACCTCCATGGTCATCAGTAATCGCCGCAACAAGCAAAAGGCGTAAAGCTCTGTAGGGAGTTGAAATCATGGCCCCAAGCGCCATGAGTCGTGGCAAAGACAACTGGATCGCCGCCCTTTCCGAAGCCCAGCCGATCCCGTACTGGCTGGAGGATTTCGGCAAGCCACCCGCCGAGCCCGCCCTCACCGGCACCGAGACCTGCGACCTGCTGGTGGTCGGCGGCGGCTACAGCGGACTGTGGACCGCGCTCAACGCCAAGGAGCGCGACCCGCAGCGCGATGTGGTCCTGCTGGAAGGCCGTGAGGTGGGCTGGGCCGCCTCGGGCCGCAACGGTGGCTTCTGCGCCGCCTCCCTCACGCACGGCCTGCCCAACGGCCTGGCCCGGTGGCCCGGCGAGATCCACCGGCTGGAGGAGCTGGGCCGGCGCAACCTGGACGGAATCGAGGCGGCCGTCGCCCGGCACGGCATCGACTGCGACTTCGAGCGCACCGGTGAGATCGACGTCGCCACCGAGCCCTACCAGGCCAGGGAACTGCGCGACTGGCACCGGGAGCTGACGGAGAAGGGTCTGGCCGGCGGCGTCGAGTTCCTGGACGCCGACGCCGTGCGCGAGCAGGTGAACTCGCCCACCTTCGAGGCGGGCCTGTGGGACCGCCGGGGCGTGGCCATGCTGCACCCGGCGAAGCTGGCCTGGGGCCTGAAGCAGGCGTGCGTCGCACTGGGCGTGCGGGTCTACGAGCACACGCCCGCGCTGACCCTGAAGAGCCACGGCGCCGGCATGGCCGTACGCACCCCGTACGGCGCCGTCCGCGCCCGCACCGTCGCGCTCGGCACGAACATCTTCCCGAGCCTGCTGCGGCGCGTGCGCTCGTACACCGTCCCGGTCTACGACTACGCGCTCATGACGGAGCCGCTGAGTGCCGGGCAGCTGGCGGACATCGGCTGGAAGAACCGGCAGGGACTCGGCGACAGCGCCAATCAGTTCCACTACTTCCGGCTGTCCGCCGACAACCGCATCCTGTGGGGCGGCTATGACGCGATCTACCCCTACGGCGGCCGGGTGCGCGCCGAGTACGACGACCGGCCGGAGACGTACGCCAAGCTCGCGGGCCACTTCTTCACCTGCTTCCCGCAGCTGGAGGGTGTCCGCTTCACCCACGCCTGGGGCGGCGCGATCGACACCTGCTCCCGCTTCTCGGCCTTCTTCGGCACCGCCCACCAGGGCAAGGTGGCGTACGCGGCCGGCTACACCGGCCTCGGCGTCGGCGCGACCCGCTTCGGCGCCGACGTGATGCTGGACCTGCTGGACGGGCAGCCGACCGAGCGGACCGAGCTGGAGATGGTCCGCAAGAAGCCGCTGCCGTTCCCGCCCGAGCCCTTCGCCTGGACGGGCATCGCCCTCACCAAGTGGTCCCTGGCCCGCGCGGACGCACACGGCGGCCGCCGCAACCTGTGGCTGCGCACGATGGACCGGCTGGGGCTGGGCTTCGACAGCTGAGCCGTCCACCGGACCCGGAGCGGCCGACAGCGGCATGTGACCCAGGTCACCGTAAAGGGGACGTGGAACACGCGTAATGCTCCCCGTAGAGCCTCCCTCTCTCCTCCCGACGCGACCGCGTCGCACGAGAGAGGGAGGCTTCGTGACGAGTGGGGCGAAGGCGGCGGCCGACTGGCTGGCATCCGTCACACCGGACCCCGAGGCGTGCCGCTGGGAATGGGAGCGCAACCCCCTCGGGGTCGCCCTGCTGCCCGCCGGCAAGGCCTGGGACGTCCTGATCCTGCCGGGGGAGCTCGGCTATCCGACCCTGGACGTCCTCACCCGCGTCCTCGGGCAACCCGGCCCGGTGCTCGCCGACTTCGGGGACAACCGGGTCGGGTTCTTCGTGCCGCCCGGCACCGCGGCCCGCTGGCTCGGCACCGGCATCCGTACCGCGGGCTCCGGCACCTGGATCGTCGTGCCCTATCCGGGCCGGGCGACGCGGGGGGTGCGCTGGCTGATCCCGCCGGACGGCTCGGGCACCCTGACCGATCCCGCCCTGCTGGAACTGGCGATGCACGAGGCGGCGGCGGGGCTGGCGGTGGGCAGGGGCGAGGACGGGTAGCGCCGGGACACCTTGACAAGAGGATTGGTCTGGACCAAGTTGAGTGGGCTCCACCCCCTCCAACTCCCCTGCCCATGGAGGCCCTTGTGGAACGCGCCCCACGCGCTCACGGCGCCAGACGCCCCAGATCCGTGTCCGCCCTGCTCACCGCCGCGCTGCTGGCCGTACCCGGCGTCACCGCGCTCTCGTCGGCCGCCCGTGCGGCCGACGCGGACGTCAGCCGCAACGGCGGCTTCGAGTCGGGCCTCACCGGCTGGACCTGCACGGCCGGTACGACGGTGAACTCGCCCGTACACAGCGGGAGTTACGCACTGCAGGCGACCCCGGCCGGCAGCGACAACGCCCAGTGCGCGCAGACGGTGACCGTCCTGCCCGACTCCCAGTACACCCTGTCCGGCTATGTCCGCGGCTCCTACGTCTACCTCGGCGCGAGCGGCACCGGCACCACGGACGTCTCCGCCTGGACCCAGTCCGCCTCCGACTGGCAGAAGCTCGGCACCACCTTCCGTACCGGCCCCACGACCACCAAGGTCACGATCTACACCCACGGCTGGTACGGCACCGGCGCCTACCAGGCCGACGACATCTCCCTGGTCGGCCCGGGCGGCGGCACCGGGCAGCCGCCCGCCGCGCCGGCAGGCCTGCGGACCACCGCCGTGACCTCGTCCTCCGTGGCCCTGACCTGGACGGCGGTCACCGGCGCCACGAGTTACGCCGTCTACCGTGACGGTGTCAAGGCCGCGACGGTGAGCGGCACTTCGGCGACCGTCACCGGCCTGGCGGCCTCGACGGAGTACCGCTTCCAGGTCACGGCGAGCAACGACGCCGGCGAGTCGGCGAAGTCCGCGGTCGTGCCGGCGACGACCGGCGCCGGCAACGGCGGCGGCTCGGCCGGCCTGCCCGCCCACGCCCTCGTCGGCTACCTCCACGCGAGCTTCGCCAACGGCTCCGGCTACACCCGTCTCGCGGACGTCCCCGACAGCTGGGACGTCATCGACCTGGCCTTCGGTGAGCCCACCTCCACCACCTCCGGCGACATCCGGTTCAACCGCTGCCCGGTCACCGAGTGCCCGAACGTCGAGAGCGACGCCGACTTCAAGGCCGCGATCAAGGCCAAGCAGGCGGCGGGCAAGAAGGTGCTGATCTCCATCGGCGGGCAGAACGGCCAGGTCCAGCTGACCACGGCCGCGGCCCGCGACACCTTCGTCTCCTCGGTCTCGAAGATCATCGACACCTACGGCCTCGACGGCCTCGACATCGACTTCGAGGGCCACTCGCTGTCACTGAACGCGAACGACACGGACTTCAGGAACCCGACCACCCCCGTGATCGTGAACCTCATCTCGGCCCTGAAGACCCTGAAGGCCCGGTACGGCTCCGAGTTCGTGCTCACCATGGCGCCGGAGACCTTCTTCGTGCAGAACGGCTACCAGTACTACGGCACCGGCAGGTGGGGCGGCCAGGACCCGCGCTGCGGGGCCTATCTCCCGGTCATCCACGCCCTGCGCGACGACCTCACCCTGCTGCACGTCCAGGACTACAACTCGGGCCCGATCATGGGCCTGGACAACCAGTACCACTCCATGGGCGGCGCCGACTTCCACATCGCCATGACCGACATGCTCCTCACCGGTTTCCCGGTCGCCGGCGACCCGGGCAACGTCTTCCCGCCGCTCCGTCCCGAGCAGGTCGCCATCGGCATGCCGGCGTCGACGAACGCGGGCAACGGCTACGTCTCCCCGTCCGAGGTCACCAGGACCCTGGACTGCCTGACGAAGAGGACGAACTGCGGCTCGTACGCGACCCACGGGACCTGGCCCGCCCTGCGGGGCCTGATGACCTGGTCGGTGAACTGGGACCGCTGGTCGAACTGGGAGTTCCGGAAGAACTTCGACGCCTACTTCGGCTGACGGCCGCGATCCGGCCCAGCACCAGGGCGAGGACGGTCAGCAGCACCGAACCGAGGCACCAGGCGGCCACCACGTCCAGCGGCCAGTGCCAGCCGCGGCGGACCAGGCCGTACGACACCCCGAGGATCAGCGCCGCACAGCCGGCCACCAGGATCCGGCGGGTGCCGGGCGAGCGGAGCCGAGGCAGCAGGATCAGGGTGGCGGAACCGTACGCGATGGTCGCCGTCGCCGTGTGTCCTGAGGGAAAATAGCCGACGGCCGGGGGCACCACGGGGGTCCCCGGCCGCGCGGTCCACCACTTCAGCGGGACGATGATCGCGGGGACCAGCGCCATCAGCACGGCAGCGGCGAGCGGCGGCAGCCACCACCGGCCCAGACCGGTGGCCCGCCCCCGCCAGGCCGCGTACCCGAGGGCCGAGGCGAGCAGGGGGACCGCGACCTCGACGTTGCCCAGGTCGGAGAGCAGCTCGGAGAGCCGGTCCGGGTGGACCAGGGCCCGGCTGAGCCGGGCATCCAGGTGCAGCAGCGGACCGTGGGCGACGACCTGCCAGGTGATCAGGGCGAAGAGGACGGCCGGGACGCCGATGAGCGAAGCGCGGCGGGCTGAGGGCGACACGACGCCCAGCTTGGCAGACATCCGGGAGAAGGAGGTCGGCCGCCCGGGAACAGGGGGGGTGGTTCCGGGGCGGCCGTCCGGACCGGAACGTCGCACGCCCCGGGGGGTTTGGGGCGGCGACCGTCCGATCGGTGAGGAGATCCCGGCGTCAGGCGCCGGCTGTGTGCGCGAGGGCACGACCAGGTCGAAGCTGGGGAGGCCTCGGCCCGAGACCGCCCTCAGTTCCCTGCGGGCGGGGTGTATCTCTCATCTGGGTAGAACCTACGGCAGCCCGAGGCGCTTGGGCAGACGGAAACGCGTCCCGTCATCCACCCCGCACACGTTCTTCACACGGCCTGCCGCAGGAACCCGTCAGAGGTGCGGACCACTCGCTCAGATGCGCGAGAAGGCCTGCTCGATGATGTCCAGACCCTCGTTGAGGAGGTCCTCGCCGATGACCAGCGGGGGCAGGAAGCGCAGCACGTTGCCGTAGGTGCCACAGGTGAGAACCAGCAGGCCCTCGGCGTGGCAGGCCTTGGCGAGCGCGGCCGTGGCCTCCGGGTTCGGCTCCTTGGTGGCGCGGTCCTTGACCAGCTCGACGGCGATCATCGCGCCACGGCCACGGACGTCACCGATGATGTCGAACTTCTCGGCCATGGCGGTGAGGCGAGCCTTCATGACCTCCTCGATGTGCTTGGCCTTCGCGTTGAGGTCGAGCTCCCGCATGGTCTCGATGGCGCCGAGCGCACCCGCGCAGGCCACGGGGTTACCGCCGTACGTACCGCCCAGGCCACCGGCGTGCGCGGCGTCCATGATCTCGGCGCGGCCGGTCACGGCGGCCAGCGGCAGACCGCCGGCGATGCCCTTGGCGGTGGTGATCAGGTCGGGCACGATGCCCTCGTCCTCGCAGGCGAACCACTGACCGGTCCGGCAGAAGCCGGACTGGATCTCGTCGGCGACGAAGACGATGCCGTTGTCGTTGGCGAACTTCACGATCTCCGGCAGGAAGCCCTTGGCCGGCTCGATGAAGCCGCCCTCGCCGAGGACCGGCTCGATGATGATCGCGGCGACGTTGTCCGGGCCGACCTGCTTGGTGATCTGGTCGATGGCCTGCTTGGCGGCCTCGGGACCGGCGTTCTCGGCACCGGTCGGCCAGCGGTAGCCGTAGGCGACCGGCACGCGGTACACCTCGGGGGCGAACGGCCCGAAGCCGTGCTTGTACGGCATGTTCTTCGCCGTCAGCGCCATGGTGAGGTTGGTGCGCCCGTGGTAGCCGTGGTCGAACACGACCACGGCCTGCCGCTTGGTGTAGGCACGCGCGATCTTGACGGCGTTCTCGACGGCCTCGGCGCCCGAGTTGAACAGCGCGGACTTCTTGGCGTGGTCGCCCGGGGTCAGCTCGGCCAGCGCCTCCGCGACCTCCACGTAGCCCTCGTACGGGGTGACCATGAAACAGGTGTGGGTGAAGTCGGCGAGCTGGGCGGAGGCCCGGCGCACGACGGCCTCGGCGGAGGCGCCGACGCTCGTCACCGCGATACCGGAACCGAAGTCGATGAGCCGGTTGCCGTCGACGTCCTCGATGATGCCGCCGCCCGCGCGCGTGGTGAACACGGGCAGTACGGAGCCCACGCCCTGGGCGACCACGGCGGTACGGCGGGCCTGCAGCTCCTGCGACTTCGGGCCGGGGATGGCGGTGACGACGCGGCGCTCCTGCGGAAGTGCGGTCATGAGGGGCTCCCTGATGATCTTGCGTACCGGGCGGTCCCGGGCTGTACCCGGCGGTGCGTTTTCGGACGCATACCTATCTTTCTTCGCAGGCTAGGGCCGTGCGAGCGGGGTGGGCATGCTCCATGTGGGCGTTGTCGGCGGCTTCCGTTGTCCGCCGTGGACATAGGAGGGGGACGGCCGGGTGACCGCCATACGCCGGGCCGGCGGCCCCTCTCGGCCACGTAAGCGGTGAACTCCCCTTGCCGGGGCGTTAGATTGGCTCGCTGATGGTGGACGGAACGGCTGGTCAGGGGGCAAGGCGGATGGACAGCGACGGCACGCACGACACCCGAGCCACGCACACGAACCCGGTACCGCACCCGGCGGCGCCACTGGAGGGCCCCGCGGCGCCGCCACTGCCCCCGCTCCCACCCGGCACACCACCCAGGCCGGACGGCTCCGCCTTCCTGACCTGGCTGCGAACCCCCCGCCCCGAGGCCGCACCCGGTGTATGGCGCTTCGGCCACCTGCCACGGCCCGAGCAGGAGACCGAGCAGATCCCGGCGCGGCAGCTGATCAGCGGCGCGCTGATCGCCTTTCTCGTGGGCTGGCTGATGTGGTCCCTGCTGTGGAACGGCTACCTCGGCGGCTGGTGGGTGCTGCCGCTGGAACTGTTCACTCCGGAGTCCTGGCGCCAGGGCAACGACCGCGTCGGAAACGCGGTCCTCTGGTACACCTACTACACCCTCATCGCCGTCGCGATCCTGCTCGTCGTCGGCCGCCTCGGCCGCTGGGGCGAGGTGTGGCGCCGTTTCGGTCCGCGCGCCTGGCGTCCGGCCCAGCAGGCGGTCGAGCGGCCGCCCGCCCCCGAGCAGGATCCCGCCGAGTTCCCCCACTTCCGCCAAGCCGGTGCTTTCGAAGCCGCCGAGCGGCTGGCCGCCGAGGCGAGGGCCGGACTGATGCGAGACGTCGATCACGCGCGGATCAACCGGGCCTGGCAGGGCGTACGGTCCGGCCGGCACTCCCTGGCCACCTTCACCGGCACCGTGCTGAAGGACGGCGCCGCCGCCTGCCCGCACCCCTCCGGCGCACGCGACCTGCCCGCCCGGCACGCCCGGCACGACCTGTACACCGGACAGGTCCGCCTCGGTACCACCGCCGACGACCCCCGCAACCCCAATCACTACCGCGGCGCGGGTCTCGGTCTGAGCCCCGAGCTGCTCGGGACCTCGCTGCTCGCCGTCGGCCCGGCCGGGTCCGGGAAGACCGGCGGCCTGGTGCGGCCCCTCGCCGAGTCCTTGTGTCTGCACGCCCTCGCCGGCCGCGCCTCCGTCGTGGTCGTGGGCGCGGCGGGCGCCGGTCTCGGGTCGGCCGATGCCTACGACGTCGTGATCGGTGTCGGCCACCCGGAATCCGTCCACGACCTCGACCTCTACGGCGGGACCAACGACCCCGACGAGGCCGCCGCCATACTCGCCGAGGCCCTGGTCGGCGATCTCGCAGACCCGCACCCGGGCAGCGACAGTCGCCGTTCCACCACGGTCCTGGCCCAGTTGCTCGGCCCGTTCCGCGCCGTCCACGACCGCTTCCCCTCCGTACCCGAACTGCGGCAGCTCCTCGACGGCGCCCCCGGCCCGCTGACCGCGCTCCGCACGGCGCTGACCGAAACCGGGCAGGAACCGCTGCTCAGGGAACTGGACGCCCGCGAGCGCCAGATGGCCCACCCGGGTGACGTCGGCACGGTGCTAGCCGACCGGATCGCACTGCTCGACCGTCCCGCCTTCGCCGGCTTCTTCGACACCTCCGGGCATAGCCGGCCGTTCTCCCTGAAAGCACTCGATCATCCGGTCCGGGTCCGCATCGACCTGCCCCAGCGTGGCCACGCGGACGCCTCCCGGATCCTCTCCCGGCTGGTGCTCGCCCAGTTCACCGCCGCCGTGACGGTGCGTGAGGACCGGTCGCTCTTCGCCTGCCTGCTGCTGGACGACGCCACCGGTGTCGTCACCCCGGAGGCCGTGCGGGGCATCCAGCGGCTGCGCTCCTCGGGTGCCGGTGCGGTGCTCACGCTCCGCACCCTCGACGACGTACCCCGGCCGCTGCGCGGTCCGCTGCTCGGGGCCATCGGCTGCCGGATGGCACTGTCCGGGCTCACGCCGTGGGACGGGCAGGACTTCGCCGAGGTGTGGGGCAAGGAATGGACCGAGACGCGGGACGTCACCGACCGGCAGATCATCGCCGAGACACCGGCCGGCAAGGCCGTACACATGCTGCGGCGGGTCATCACCGGACAGGCGCCGACGGCTCGGGCCGTCACCGTGCGGCAGGTGGAGCGGGAGCGGTGGTCGGCCTCCGAGTTGGCGCACGGCGTGCCGCCGGGGCACGCGGTGTTGTCGTTGACGACCGTGCGGGGGGAGCACGCGCCGCCGTTGCTGGTGGATCTACGGGGATGAGAGGCCGCCGGCGTGGGTCGGCGGGGGCGAGGGCCGGCGTGAGTCTGCGGCGGTGAAGGACCAGCGTGGGCCCGCGGCGGTGGAGCATCGGCGTGGGCCCGCGGCGGTGGAGCAGCAGCGTGGGCCCGCGGCGGTGGAGCAGCAGCGTGGGGCGGCGCGTGAGGGGCCGCCGCGGATGCGGTGGGGGTGACGGCCAGCGTGCGATCGTACGGTGAGGCAGAATCGGCGTAGGCCGTTCGTACGCGGCGGCCAAAAGATCACCTGCGCTCCCCGGATCCCCACTCCGCACCCCTCCCCGGATCCCTACTCCGGACTCGCTCCTCGAATCCACCCCGAACCCGCCCCCCGGATATCCACCCCTGACCTGAACCCGGGCCCCAGCCCGTACCCCGCCCCAGCCCGTACCCCGCCCCTGCCCGTACCCCGCCCCGGCCCCCCTCACCGTGAAGGCCTCATGCCCCCGACGCTGTCCTCGCTCGTCCACCACTCCGCGCTCAAACTGACCGTGCGCGCGGGCGAGGATCGCCTCGACGTGCCCGTGCGCTGGGCACACGTCAGCGAGCTGGCCGACCCCGTCCCCTATATGGAGGGCGGCGAGCTGCTGCTGATCACCGCGCTCAAGCTGGACGCGGAGGACCCGGAGGCCATGCGCCGGTATGTACGGCGGCTGGTCGGCGCGGGCGTCGTCGGACTCGGCTTCGCCGTCGGCGTCAACTACGAGGACATCCCCGAGGCCCTCGTCGACGCCGCTCGGGACGAGGGGTTGCCGCTGCTCGAGGTCCCCCGCCGCACCCCCTTCCTCGCCATCAGCAAGGCCGTCTCCGCGGCGATCGCCGCCGACCAGTACCGCGCGGTCACGGCAGGCTTCGCCGCCCAGCGCGAGCTGACCAGACAGGCCCTGAACTCCGGTCCCGAAGGCCTGCTCGGCGCGCTCGCCGCGCAGGTCGACGGCTGGGCGGCGCTCTACGACGCCTCGGGCGCCGTCGTCGCCGCCGCACCGGAGTGGGCCGGCCGGCGGGCCGCCCGGCTCACCGCCGACGTCGAACGGCTGCGGGAGCGGGCCGCCCCCGCCTCCTCCGTCGTCGGCGGCCCCGAACACGAGGACCGGGTCGAGCTGCACTCCCTCGGCACCGGCCGGCGGCCGCGTGCCGCGCTCGCCGTGGGCACGGCCGCCGCCCTCGGCACCGCCGAGCGCTACGCCGTCCACTCCGCCATCGCCCTGCTCACCCTGACCACCGAACGCTCCCGCTCCCTGCACGCCGCCGAGCAGCGGATCGGTACGGCGGTGCTGCGCATGCTGCTCGCCGGGGAGCCCGACCACGCCCGGGCCGTCGCCGGGGATCTGTACGGGGCTCTGCTGGACGCGCCGTTCCGGATGATCGTCGCCGAGTCGGTGTCCGGGCCGGCGACCCGGGCGCACGCCGATGCCCACGCGCGCGTACCCGCGTCCGCCGTCAAGTCCGGCTCGGGTGCCAAGTCCGGGTCGGGTGCCAAGTCCGGGACCGGCGCCAAGCCGGGCGGCGTCGCCAAGCCGAGTGCCGCTGCCGTGCTTGCCGCCGCCGGCGCGGGCGGTGAGCCGCTGGGCGGGCTCGCCGAGACCGTCGAGTCCGCCGCCGCGCGTTCCGGGGAGGCGGTGCTGGTCGTGCCGGAGGGTGAGCGGCTCGTGGTGCTCGCGGCGGACGGAGGTGCGGCGGTGGCCGCCTGTGCGCAGTACGCGGGCGCGCTGGAGGCGTCGCGGACGGTGTCCGACCAGACGGCAGTGGCCGTGGCGGACGAGTACGAGCTGATCGTGGGCCTCTCCGCGCCGGCCGGCCCGATCGCCGCCGCGGCGGCCTACAAGCAGGCCGAGCAGGCGCTGTCGGTGGCGCGGCGCCGGGGCCGGGTGCTGGTGGAGCACGAGCAGCTGGCCGCCGGATCCGTGCTGCCGTTGCTGGCCGACGACGCGGTGAAGGCGTTCGCGGACGGGCTGCTGCGGGCGTTGCACGAACACGACGCGACGGGGCGCGGGGACCTGGTCGCTTCGCTGCGGGCGTGGCTGTCGCGGCACGGGCAGTGGGACGCGGCCGCGGCGGACCTGGGCGTGCACCGGCACACGCTGCGGTACCGGATGCGGCGGGTCGAGGAGATCCTCGGCCGCTCGCTGGACGACCCGGACGTCCGGATGGAACTCTGGCTCGCCCTCAAGGCCACGCCCCCCGACTGACCGGCGGCAGGCGGCCACTCCAGCCGCGCCCGGCGGGCGGCCGCCAGTCCACGCGCCCCCTAGCCGCTCCCGCGCCCCGGCGGGCGGCCACCAGTCCACCCACCCCCTAGCCGCTCCCGCGCCCCGGCGGGCGGCCACCAGTCCACCCACCCCCAGCCGCTCCCGCGCCCCACCCCGCCATTCCGGCGTACCCCTCGTCCCGACTGCTACAGCTCGGACAAACGACCGTCGGGCGCCTGCCGCCTACCGTGGACCACGAAAGCCCACAACACCCTCCAACGCGGAAAGGCCGGGAAGACATGACTTCCACCCACGCCTTCTGGCTCGCCGGCCGCCAGGTCACCGGCGAGGACACCTTCGATGTCACCTCGCCGTGGGACGGCCGCCTCGTCGGCAAGGTCAGCGTGCCGACCGACGCCCAGGTCGAGGAGGCCGTGGCCGCCGCCTACGCCGTGCGGGACGAGTTCGCCGCCACCCCGGCGCACGTGCGCGCCGCCGCCCTCGACCACGTCAGCAAGCGGCTGGTGGAGCGCACCGAGGAGATCGCCCAGCTGATCTCCGCCGAGAACGGCAAGCCGATCAAGTGGGCCCGGGGCGAGGTCGGCCGTGCCGTCTCCGTGTTCCGGTTCGCCGCCGAGGAGGCCCGCCGGTTCAACGGCGGCGAGGCCCAGCGCCTCGACACCGACGCCGGCGGCCAGGGCCGCCTCGCGCTCACCCGCCGCTTCCCGAAGGGCGTCGTGCTCGGCATCGCGCCGTTCAACTTCCCGCTGAACCTGTGCGCCCACAAGGTGGCTCCGGCCATCGCCGCCGGCGCGCCGATCATCCTGAAGCCGGCCCCGGCCACCCCGCTCTCCGGCCTGATCATCGGTGACCTGCTCGCCGAGACCGAGCTGCCGGCCGGCTCCTGGAGCATCCTTCCGGTCGCCAACGAGAAGATGCCCGCCCTCGTCCAGGACGAGCGCCTGCCGGTCATCTCCTTCACGGGCTCCGAGAAGGTCGGCTACGCGATCATGGACTCGGTGCCGCGCAAGCACTGCACGCTGGAGCTGGGCGGCAACGGAGCCGCGGTCGTCCTCGGCGACTACGCCTCCGACGCCGACCTGGACTGGGCCGCGACCCGCATCGCGACCTTCTCCAACTACCAGGGCGGCCAGTCCTGCATCTCCGTGCAGCGTGTGATCGCCGACGCGTCGGTGTACGACCGGCTGCTGCCGCGCGTCGTCGCCGCCGTCGAGGCCCAGGTCACCGGTGACCCGTCCGACGCCAAGACGGACGTCGGCCCGCTGGTGAGCGAGGACGCGGCCAAGCGCGTGGAGTCCTGGGTCAAGGACGCCGTCGAGGCCGGTGCCACGCTCCTCACCGGCGGCGACCGCGACGGCGCCTCCTACGCGCCGACCGTCCTCACCGACGTACCGGCGGACACCACCCTCGCCTGCGAGGAAATCTTCGGGCCCGTCCTCACCGTGCAGAAGGTGGACGGCGAGGCCGAGGCGTTCGCCGCGGTCAACAGCTCCAAGTACGGCCTGCAGGCAGGCGTGTTCACCCACGACCTGCAGATCGCCTTCCGTGCCCACCGCGCCCTTGAGGTCGGTGGCGTGGTGATCGGCGACGTCCCGTCCTACCGTGCCGACCAGATGCCGTACGGCGGCGCCAAGCAGTCCGGTGTGGGCCGCGAAGGCGTGCGGTTCGCGATGGAGGACTACACCTACGAGCGCGTGCTGGTCCTCACCGGTCTCGCGCTCTGACCTGCCACGGACAGGTCGGAAACGGAACGGCCGCAGCCCACTGTGCGGGGGCTGCGGCCGTTCGCCTGTCCGGCGTGCCGTCCGGTCGGCGCCACTCGCGACCGGTCACCGGCGGGCGCCGCCGAGATCCTCCAGCGCGCCCGCGACGGGGCCCGCCGGCCCGGGCCGGCACGGCCCGGGCCGGTCAATCGATCGACACCCACCTGGCCCGTGTCCACCGCGAGCCGCGCGGGTCCTTTCGCGTCGCCCTGGTCCGGTCACCGTTTCGGCAGAGCGCCGGAACGGTGACCGGACGGTATTCGACCCGATCGGACCGCGAGGGGTGGTGGGGTGGGCCCGTTTCAGGTACCAACGATCCAGTAGCACTGGTCGGTAAGGAACGGTCCGCAATCATCCTTCTTCGCGGCGAGGTGAGCCTCAATGTCCGCCACCACCACCCCACGCACCAACGTCACCGAGCGCGAGGCGCGTCAGGTGGCGGAGGCCGCCCGGCAGCAGGACTGGCACAAGCCCAGCTTCGCCAAGGAGCTGTTCCTCGGGCGCTTCCGGCTCGACCTCATCCATCCCCATCCGCTGCCCGACGAGGAGTCGGTCAGGCGCGGTGAGGAATTCCTGGCAAAGCTGCGCGTCTTCTGCGAGACGGCCATCGACTCCGCCCGCATCGAGCGCGAGGCCCGCATCCCCGACGAGGTCGTCGCCGGCCTCAAGGAACTCGGCGCCCTCGGCATGAAGATCGACCCCAAGTACGGCGGTCTCGGCCTCACCCAGCTCTACTACAACAAGGCCCTCGCCCTGGTCGGCTCCGTGAGCCCGGCCGTCGGCGCGCTGCTCTCCGCCCACCAGTCGATCGGCGTGCCGCAGCCGCTGAAGATGTTCGGCACCCAGGAGCAGAAGGACACCTTCCTGCCCCGCTGCGCCCGCACCGACATCTCCGCCTTCCTGCTCACCGAGCCGGACGTCGGCTCCGACCCGGCCCGCCTCGCCACCACGGCCGTACCCGACGGCGACGACTACGTCCTCGACGGGGTGAAGCTGTGGACCACCAACGGCGTGGTCGCCGACCTGCTCGTGGTCATGGCGCGGGTGCCGAAGTCCGAGGGCCGCAAGGGCGGCATCACCGCGTTCGTGGTGGAGGCCGCCGCCGAGGGAATCACCGTCGAGAACCGCAACGCCTTCATGGGCCTGCGCGGCATCGAGAACGGCGTCACCCGCTTCCACCGGGTCCGGGTGCCCGCCGCCAACCGCATCGGTCCCGAGGGCGCCGGGCTGAAGATCGCGCTCACCACCCTCAACACCGGCCGGCTCTCGCTGCCCGCGATGTGCGCCGGCGCCGGCAAATGGTGCCTGAAGATCGCCCGCGAGTGGTCGGCCGAGCGGGAGCAGTGGGGCAAGCCGGTCGCTCTGCACGAGGCCGTCGGCTCCAAGATCAGCTTCATCGCGGCCACCACCTTCGCCCTGGAGGCCGTCCTCGACCTGTCCTCGCAGATGGCCGACGAGGACCGCAACGACATCCGCATCGAGGCCGCCCTCGCCAAGCTCTACGGCTCCGAGATGGCCTGGCTGATGGCCGACGAACTGGTCCAGATCCGCGGCGGGCGCGGCTACGAGACGGCCGAGTCCCTGCGGGCGCGGGGCGAGCGCGGGGTCCCGGCCGAGCAGATCCTGCGCGACCTGCGGATCAACCGCATCTTCGAGGGCTCGACCGAGATCATGCACCTCCTCATCGCCCGCGAGGCGGTCGACGCCCACCTATCGGTCGCCGGCGACCTCATCGACCCCGACAAGTCCCTGTCGGACAAGGCGCGGGCGGGCGCGAGCGCGGGTGTCTTCTACGCCAAGTGGCTGCCGAAGCTGGTTGCGGGCCCCGGCCAACTACCCACCGCGTTCGGTGAGTTCAAGCAAGACGTCGATCTCTCCGGGCATCTGCGCTATGTCGAGCGCACCGCCCGCAAGCTCGCACGCTCCACCTTCTACGCGATGTCCCGCTGGCAGGGCCGGATGGAGACCAAGCAGGGGTTCCTCGGCCGGATCGTGGACATCGGCGCCGAACTGTTCGCCATGAGCGCGGCCTGCGTCCGCGCCGAGCGGCTGCGCGGTGAGGGCCGGCACGGCCGCGAGGCCTACCAGCTCGCCGACGCCTTCTGCCGCCAGGCCCGCATCCGGGTCGAGGAACTCTTCGGCCGTCTGTGGACCAACACCGACGACCTCGACCGCAAGGTGGTCGAGGGGGTCCTCGGCGGGGCGTACGAGTGGCTGGAGGAGGGCGTCGCCGACCCGTCCGGCGACGGCGTGTGGATCGCGGACGCGACCCCCGGCCCCTCCGCCCGGGAGAACGCACGCCGCCCCTTCGGCACCTAGCCCCACGCCCCGGCCGCACCCCGGACCGGCCGCCTCCGGGAACCGCCCCGCACCGGCCGCCCCCTGGACCCGCCCTGCCCCGCGCCGTTCCCGGGGCCGTCGAGACCGGGGGGCGACCTCCGGGATCACGGCCGCGACATCCGGGGTGGCGGCTCCACGCTCGCCGCTCTCGAGGACGGGACGGCCCGGCAGGTGTCGCCCGGCTGAGGCTCCGGGCCCTCGGTTCCTGCGATCGCGACGCTCGCGAAGCCGAACTTCCCGAGGCGGTCGCCGCGCACAGCGCCCTGCTCGCCGGCCCGCTCGCCGCCAGCGCCGACCCGGACGACTTCTTCCGCGACCGCGTGGACGAGGCTCCCGCGCTGCACGCGCGAATGCCGGCGGCAGCGCGGCCCTTCCCGCCGATCCCGTCGACCGGCAGTTCGAACGGCGGGAAAGCGCGCAACGCCGATGAGCCGGAAATCCACCCACCCCACTCGTCACGGACTGATCGGGCACGGTCGACGCACCCGCCCGAGGGACGCGCTGTCCTGACGGCCGCCGGTTGCGGCGACAATGGGGGGATGACCGACAGTCCCGCCCGTCCGGCGCCCCTCGCCGATCCCCACCTCGTCTACGACCCCCTCCCCGGGGGCGGACCCAGGGACGTGGTGATCCTCGGCTCCACCGGATCCATCGGCACCCAGGCCATCGACCTCGTGCTGCGCAACCCCGACCGCTTCCGCGTCACCGCGCTGTCCGCGAACGGTGGCCGGATCGCCCTCCTCGCCGAGCAGGCGCACCGGCTGCGGGTGCGGACCGTCGCGGTCGCCCGCGAGGACGCCGTACCCGCCCTGCGCGAGGCGCTCGCCGGCGAGTACGGCGCGGGTGAGCCGCTGCCCGAGATCCTCGCCGGCCCCGACGCGGCCACCCAGGTCGCCGCCTCGGACTGCCACACCGTGCTCAACGGCATCACCGGGTCCATCGGCCTGGCCCCCACCCTCGCCGCCCTCGAGGCCGGCCGCACCCTCGCGCTGGCCAACAAGGAGTCGCTGATCGTCGGCGGACCGCTGGTCAAGGCACTCGCCGAGCCCGGGCAGATCATCCCGGTCGACTCCGAGCACGCCGCCCTCTTCCAGGCCCTGGCCTGCGGCACCCGCGCCGACGTGCGCAAGCTGGTCGTCACCGCCTCCGGCGGCCCCTTCCGCGGCCGGACCAAGGCCGAGCTGGCGGACGTCACCGTCCAGGACGCCCTCGCCCACCCCACCTGGGCGATGGGCCCGGTGATCACGATCAACTCGGCGACCCTGGTCAACAAGGGACTGGAGGTCATCGAGGCGCACCTGCTCTACGACATTCCCTTCGACCACATTGAGGTGGTCGTGCATCCGCAGTCGTATGTCCACTCGATGGTCGAGTTCACCGACGGTTCCACGATCGCCCAGGCGACGCCCCCCGACATGCGCGGGCCGATCGCCATCGGTCTCGGCTGGCCCGAACGGGTTCCGGACGCGGCGCCCGCCTTCGACTGGAGCAAGGCCTCCACCTGGGAGTTCTTCCCCCTGGACGACGAGGCCTTCCCCTCGGTGAACCTCGCCCGGCACGTGGGGCGGCTCGCGGGGACGGCTCCGGCGGTGTTCAATGCGGCCAACGAGGAGTGCGTCGAGGCCTTCCTGGGCGGCGTGCTGCCCTTCAACGGGATCATGGAGACCGTGACCCGGGTGGTCGAGGAGCACGGCACCCCGCTCGCGGGAACCTCGCTCACGGTGTCGGACGTCCTCGAAGCGGAGACCTGGGCGCGGGCCCGGGCCCGCGAACTCACAGCCACGACGGCGACCGCGGAGGCGCGTGCATGACGACCTTGATGTTCATCCTCGGCATAGTGGTCTTCGCGGTGGGCCTGCTCGTCTCGATCGCGTGGCACGAGCTGGGACACCTGTCCACGGCCAAGCTCTTCGGCATCCGCGTCCCGCAGTACATGGTGGGCTTCGGCCCCACCATCTGGTCGCGGAACAAGGGCGACACCGAGTACGGCATCAAGGCCATCCCGCTCGGCGGCTACATCCGCATGATCGGCATGTTCCCGCCCGACGACGCCGGCCGGATCTCCGCCCGCTCCACCTCCCCGTGGCGCGGCATGATCGAGGACGCCCGCTCGGCGGCCTTCGAGGAGCTACAGCCGGGTGACGAGACGCGCATGTTCTACACGCGCAAGCCGTGGAAGCGCGTCATCGTCATGTTCGCCGGCCCCTTCATGAACCTGGTCCTCGCCATCGGCCTGTTCTTCGTCTCGCTCATGGGCTTCGGCATCCAGCAGCAGACCACCACCGTCGCTTCCGTCTCGCCCTGCGTCATCGACCAGAGCGAGCACCGCGACAGCTGCAAGAAGTCCGACCCGGCCTCACCTGCCCAGGCCGCCGGCATCCGGCAGCGCGACGAGATCGTCTCCTTCGACGGAAAGGCCACGAAGGACTGGAACACCCTCTCCGACCTGATCCGCGACAGCGCCGGCAAGAGCGTGCCGATCGTCGTCGACCGCGACGGCAGGCAGCTCACCCTGCACGCGAAGATCGCCACCAACCAGGTCGCCAAGAAGGACTCCAGCGGCGCCTACGTCCAGGGCAAGTTCGTCGAGGCGGGCTTCCTCGGCTTCAGCTCGGCCACCGGCGTGGTGAAGCTCGACTTCGGCGATTCGGTGACCTGGATGACCGACCGCGTCGGTGACGCCGTCGACTCGCTCGCCGCCCTGCCCGGCAAGATCCCCGCCCTGTGGGACGCCGCCTTCGGCGACGGCCCGCGCGAGCCGGACTCGCCGATGGGCATCGTCGGCGCGGCCCGCATCACCGGCGAGATCGCCACCCTGGACATCCCCGCATCCCAGCAGGTGGCCGGGTTCGTGATGCTCCTCGCCGGGTTCAACCTCTCGCTGTTCCTCTTCAACATGCTCCCGCTGCTCCCGCTCGACGGCGGGCACATCGCGGGCGCCCTGTGGGAGGCGCTGCGGCGCAACCTCGCCCGGGTGCTGCGCCGGCCGGACCCCGGTCCGTTCGACGTGGCCAAGCTGATGCCGGTGGCCTACGTGGTGGCCGGGATCTTCGTCTGCTTCACCGTCCTGGTGCTCATCGCGGACGTGGTCAACCCCGTGAAAATCTCCTAGCCACGCGATGTTCAGGGCGGCCGGGGACCCCGTGGTTCCCGGCCGCCTCCCATCGGGTGGGTTTATCGGGTGGGATGTGCCCGCGCCGGGGCCGGTGCCGTAATCTCGAAGCCTGGAGCCCGCCGTTCACGGGACCGGACCTTGATCCACGACTTGGGGTTGCACTGCAGATGACTGCGATTTCTCTCGGCATGCCGTCCGTTCCGACCAAGCTCGCCGAACGCCGCAAGAGCCGGCAGATCCAGGTCGGAACCGTGGCGGTCGGTGGAGACGCACCCGTCTCGGTCCAGTCGATGACCACGACCCGTACGTCCGACATCGGCGCCACCCTCCAGCAGATCGCCGAGCTGACCGCCTCGGGCTGCCAGATCGTACGCGTGGCCTGCCCCACCCAGGACGACGCGGACGCCCTCGCGACCATCGCCCGCAAGTCGCAGATCCCGGTCATCGCGGACATCCACTTCCAGCCGAAGTACGTCTTCGCGGCCATCGAGGCCGGCTGCGCCGCGGTCCGGGTCAACCCGGGCAACATCAAGCAGTTCGACGACAAGGTCAAGGAGATCGCCCAGGCCGCCAAGGACCACGGCACCCCGATCCGTATCGGGGTCAACGCCGGCTCCCTGGACAGGCGACTGCTCCAGAAGTACGGCAAGGCGACCCCCGAGGCGCTGGTCGAGAGCGCCCTGTGGGAGGCGTCCCTCTTCGAGGAGCACGACTTCCGGGACATCAAGATCTCGGTGAAGCACAACGACCCGGTCGTGATGATCGAGGCCTACCGCCAGCTCGCCGCCCAGTGCGACTACCCGCTGCACCTCGGCGTCACCGAGGCCGGCCCGGCCTTCCAGGGCACGATCAAGTCGGCGGTCGCCTTCGGCGCGCTGCTCTCCCAGGGCATCGGCGACACCATCCGCGTCTCCCTGTCGGCGCCGCCGGCCGAGGAGGTCAAGGTCGGCCTCCAGATCCTGGAGTCGCTGAACCTCAAGCAGCGCGGCCTGGAGATCGTCTCCTGCCCCTCCTGCGGCCGCGCCCAGGTCGACGTCTACAAGCTCGCCGAAGAGGTCACCGCCGGCCTCACCGGCATGGAGGTCCCGCTGCGCGTAGCCGTCATGGGCTGCGTGGTGAACGGCCCCGGCGAGGCCCGCGAGGCCGACCTCGGCGTCGCCTCCGGCAACGGCAAGGGCCAGATCTTCGTCAAGGGCGAGGTCATCAAGACCGTCCCCGAGTCCAAGATCGTGGAGACCCTCATCGAGGAGGCGATGAAGCTCGCCGAGCAGATGGAGGCCGAGGGCGTCGCCTCCGGCGAGCCGTCCGTGTCGGTGGCCGACTGACCCCACGGTGACCGGACGGCCTCCGGTCCGCCCGGCTGTCGTCCGAGGGGTACGGCCGGAATCGACGGCAGCCGGCCCGCCCGGCTGTCGTCCGAGGCGTACGGCCGGAACCGACGGCCGACGGCCCGCCCCTCGGCCGAGGGCCCTGGCCGGACGGCCGTGAACCCGGAGCCGTACCGTGCGCCACCACGGGGCGGCGCCGTCGAATTCCGGCAGGTACAGTGCGGGGACCAGGCAACCCCACCGTGAGGCCCCGCCCGTGCTGACCCAGACCACCTCCCGGGTCCTCGAACCGAGCGACCTGGACGCCGCGCTCGCCGTCCTCGACCGAGACCCGGTGGCCAACGCCTTCGTGACCTCCCGGGTCCAGGTCGCCGGCCTCGACCCGTGGCGCCTCGGTGGCGAGATGTGGGGCTGGTACGAGGACGGCATGCTCACGTCGCTGTGCTACGCGGGCGCCAACCTGGTCCCGATCTGCGCCACTCCGCGCGCCGTCCGCGCCTTCGCCGACCGCGCCCGCCGGGCCGGCCGCCGCTGCTCCTCCGTCGTCGGCCCCGCCGAATCCACCGCCCTGCTGTGGCGCCTGCTGGAGCCCCACTGGGGCCCGGCCCGCGAGGTCCGCGGCCGGCAGCCGCTCATGGTCACCGACCGCATGCCCGCCGACATCGTCCCGGACCCCTACGTCCGCCGGGTCCGCAAGGACGAGATGGAGACGATCATGCCGGCGTGCGTGGCGATGTTCACCGAGGAGGTCGGCGTCTCCCCGATGGCCGCCGACGGCGGCCTGCTGTACCAGGCCCGGGTCGCCGAACTCGTCGGCTCCGGCCGCTCCTTCGCCCGCCTCGACGAGCACGGCAAGGTCGCCTTCAAGGCGGAGATCGGCGCGGCCACCTCCCGGGCCTGCCAGATCCAGGGCGTCTGGGTGGCCCCCGAGTACCGGGGCACGGGCCTGGCGGCCCCAGGTATGGCCGCCGTCCTGCGCTACGCCCTCATGGACGTGGCCCCGGTGGTGAGCCTGTACGTCAACGACTTCAACACGGCGGCGCGCAGGACGTACCGCAAGGTGGGCTTCCAAGAGGTGGGCGCCTTCATGAGTGTGCTCTTCTGAAGCCCCTGTACGCTCCCGGCATGGACCTCGTGATCGGCCCCCTGGACCTCGCAGCCCACGTCGACGAGGCCCTCGCCGTCCAAGCCGTCGCCTTCGGCCTCGGCCCCGAAGAGGTGGCCGTACGCCGGCAGATCGTCCAGCGGCACATGCAGTACCAGGGCGCGAGAGCCCTCGGCGCGAGGGTCGGCAACCACCTCGTGGGCTTCGTCTACGGCATGCCCAACTCCCGCCTCCACTGGTGGTCCACCGTCGTGGAGCCCTACCTCCGGGCCCAGGACAACGACGGCTGGCTCGACGGCTCCTTCGTCATCACCGAGCTGCACGTCCACCCCGGCCACCAGAACCGCGGCATCGGGCGGCGCCTGATCACCGCCATCACCGACACCGCCGCCGAGCCCCGTTCGATCCTCTCGGCGATCGACACCGACAGCCCGGCCCGCGGCCTGTACCACTCCCTCGGCTACGTCGACCTCGCCCGCCAGGTCCACTTCCCGAGCGCGCCCAGGCCCTACGCGGTGATGGGCGCCCCCCTGCCCCTGCGCCGTAAGTAGGGCCGGTCGCCCATATCCGATTTCCACCGGCACAGCAGGCCCGGCTAACCTCCTGCCAACACCCTCCCCCGTGCCCGGCCTCGCCCGGGCGGGGGGACCCCCATCCGGCAGGAGTACGAGAACCATGGCGAACGCACCGGTCCAGCGCATGTCCCAGTTGATGGCGAAGACGCTGCGCGACGACCCGGCCGACGCCGAGGTCCTCAGCCACAAGCTCCTCGTCCGCGCCGGCTACGTCCGCCGCACGGCCGCCGGCATCTGGTCCTGGCTGCCCCTCGGCAAGAAGGTCCTCGCCAACGTGGAGCGCATCGTCCGCGAGGAGATGGACGGCATCGGCGCCCAGGAGGTCTCCCTCCCCGCCCTGCTGCCGCGCGAGCCCTACGAGGCGACCGGGCGCTGGGACGAGTACGGCCAGGAGCTGTTCCGGCTGAAGGACCGCAAGGGCGGCGACTACCTCCTCGGCCCCACCCACGAGGAGATCTTCACCCTCCTGGTCAAGGACCAGTGCACGTCCTACAAGGACCTGCCGGTGATCCTCTACCAGATCCAGACCAAGTTCCGTGACGAGGCCCGCCCCCGGGCCGGCATCCTGCGCGGCCGCGAGTTCCTGATGAAGGACTCGTACTCCTTCGACCTGGAGGACGAGGGCCTCGCGAAGTCCTACGCCCTGCACCGCCAGGCCTATCAGCGGGTCTTCGAGCGCCTCGGCCTCGACTACCGCATCTGCGCGGCCACCGCCGGCGCCATGGGCGGCTCGAAGTCGGAGGAGTTCCTGGCCCCGGCCGAGGCCGGCGAGGACACCTTCGCGGACTGCCCGAACTGCGACTTCGCCGCCAACACCGAGGCGATCACCTACCAGCTGAAGCCGGCCGACGGCTCGGCCGTGCCCGCGCTCGAGGAGATCCCCACCCCCGACACCCCGACCATCGAGACCCTCGCCGCATCCCTCGGCGTCCCGGCCTCGGCCACGCTGAAGAACCTGCTGGTCAAGGTGGACGGCGAGATCGTCGCGGTCGGCGTGCCCGGCGACCGCGAGGTCGACCTGGGCAAGGTCGAGGCGCACTTCGCCCCGGCCGCCGTCGAGCTGGTCACCGCCGAGGACTTCGTCGGCCGTCCCGACCTGGTCCGCGGCTACGTCGGCCCGCAGGGCCTGGGCGAGAAGGTCACGTACATCGCCGACCCGCGGGTGGCCCCCGGCACCTCCTGGATCACCGGCGCCAACAAGGAGCACACGCACGCCAGGAACGTCGTGGCCGGCCGTGACTTCGAGGTCGACGCGTACGTGGACGTCGTGGTCGTGCAGGAGGGCGACCCCTGCCCCAAGTGCGGCACGGGCCTGAAGCTGGACCGAGCCATCGAGATCGGCCACATCTTCCAGCTCGGCCGCAAGTACACCGACGCCCTCAAGCTCGACGTGCTCGGCCAGAACGGCAAGCCGGTCCGCGTCACCATGGGCTCCTACGGCATCGGCGTCTCCCGCGCCGTGGCCGCGCTCGCCGAGCAGACCGCCGACGACAAGGGCCTGGTGTGGTCCAAGGAGGTCGCCCCGGCCGACGTGCACGTCGTCGCCGCCGGCAAGGCGCTGCAGACCGAGCTGGCCCTGGACGTCGCCGAGAAGCTGGCCGCCGCGGGTGTCCGGGTCCTGGTGGACGACCGGGCCGGCGTCTCCCCGGGCGTGAAGTTCACCGACGCCGAGCTGATCGGCGTACCGCAGATCCTGGTGGCCGGCCGCCGCTCCGGCGAGGGCGTTCTGGAGCTGAAGGACCGCAAGACCGGCGAGCGCGAGGAACTGACGGTCGAGGAAGCGATCGCCCGCCTGACGGCCTGACGACGGGGATACGACGGGCCTCCCGGCGTGACGCCGGGAGGCCTCCCGGCCTGGCCGTTGTCCTCGGGGGGCTACCGGCCTGACGGCCTGACGGCCTGACGACGGGGGTACGACGAGCCTCGCGGCGTGACGCCGGGGGGCCGCCGGCCTGGCTGCTGTCCTCGGGGGGCTGCCGGCCTGACGGCCTGACGGCCTGACGACGGGGGTACGACGGGCCTCGCGGCGTGACGCCGGGGGGGCCGCCGGCCTGGCTGCTGTCCTCGGGGGGCTGCCGGCGACCGCTGACGGCCTGACGGCCTGACGACGGGTATGCGACGGGCCTCGCGGCGTGACGCCGGGGGGCCGCCGGCCTGGCCGCTGTCCTCCGGGGCCGCTGGCCTGGCCGTTGTCCTCGGGGGCTGCCGGCCTGACCGCTGACGGCGGGAGGTCGACCGCCTGACGGCCTGAGGTCAGGCCGGCAGCCGCCCGGGGCTGGCCGCCTGCTGGCCTGCCGTCCGAGGCCGACGGCCTGACGACGCCCTCCGTGAGAGGTCCCGGAGGCGTCGCAGCGCCGATCGGCTGTCGGCCCCGTGACCGGATCGGTGCGCGCAGGCAGTCCGCCGGAGCGGCCCCCGGGCCTCGCTAGAGCCAGCCGGCGAACTCCAGCAGCAGTTCCCCGTCCTTCGGGCGGCCCACCCGCAGTGCCCGGACGCCCGACTCCACCGCCCGGAACAGCGTCCAGCCCCGCAGCCGCTCCTGATCCACCTCGAGCGACTCCGCGAGCCGCTTGATGCGGCGCCGTGTGGTCGAGGGGCCGGACGGCGCGGCGATCAGGTCCTCCACCCGGTCCCGCACCAGCCGCGCCAGGTCGAAGGCGGACTCGCCGACCACCGGGTCGGGGCCCACCGCGAGCCACGGCAGCCGTTCCCCGGCGAGCACCTTGCTCTGCCGGAACGTCCCGTGCAGCAACCGGTCCTCCGGCGGCCCGGCCAGCAACTCCTCGCGGGCCGCGAGCGCCGCGTCGACCAGCGGCGCCGTCCCGGCGTCGGCCTCGGCGCCCGCCCGCATGGCCGCCGCCTGCCGCCCGGTGCGCTCCCCGACGGTCTCGAAGACATGGCCGGCCGGCGGCTCCACCCACAGCCGGCGCAGCGTTCCCGCCGCCTCCAGCAGCGCCTTGGCCTCCGGCAGCGACCGCACCGAGACATCCGGATGCAGCCGCTCCAGCAGCAGCACACCCTCCGTGGCGTCCTCGGGTTCCGCCTCCAGAAGTTGTACGGCGCCCAGCCCGGCCCAGTGCGCCAGCGCCGCCCGTTCGCTCTCGGGCCGGGCCCGCGGCGGGGCCAGCTTCAGCACCGCCGGGGTGCCGTCCGCCCGCCGGACCAGCACCACCAGGCTGCTGCGGCCCCCCGGCACCTGAACCCGCTCGACGGACGACTCGCGCCGGGCCACGGCCCGCTCGGCCGCCTCGGGCAGCCGTGCCAGCCAGTCGTCCCCGGCCGGTGCGGTCTCACCGAGCGCGCGCACCAGGCGCTGCGGCGGTTCGAAAGCCATGCGCGAGTCTTTCCCTTCTCCACGGATCCCGCCATCACGGATCCTGCCGTTCCGGCCCACGTCGTCGGCCCATGTCGCCGGCCCCTGTCGAAGGGCCCTGCCCAACGACACCTCTCGTACGCGACCCGCCGCACGGGTCCTGCCGTACGGGTCCGCCGCACGGGTCCTGTCGTACAGGCCCTGCCGGCGGGGCCGGTCGGCAGGGTTCTGCCGGACGAGTCCCGCCCCCCGGGGCCTTCCGGCCGCCCTGTCGTACGGGTCCTGCCCGTAGGGGTCCGCGGTACGGGGTCCCGTCGTGCCGTGCCGGTCCGGCCCGGCCAGGTCTGCCGTGCCGCCCGGTCCGTCCGCTTCCGTGCCTATCGGGACACCGGGGCGGAGGCCGACGGGTTCGTGCCGGCGGCGCCGGTGCCCTCGCCGGAGGACCGCTCGGCGAGCCCAGGGAAGGCTACGCTCTCCCCGCTCCAGCGCACCGACCGCACCGCGGACTCCCGCAGGGCCGCGGCCGCCGCGCCGCGCCGCGCGCCCGACGCCGCCCGCACCAGGTCCGCGTACACCCCGGCCACCCGCTCCTCAAGACCGGCGGCCAGCCGTGCCGCGGCCGCCGCGTCGGCCACCCGGAACGGCAGCGCGTAGGCGGCGCTCGCGGCGACCGGCTCGCCGCCCAGGTCGCGCACCTCGCGCACCAGCGCGTCCCGGCGCGCCCGGTGGCCGTCGTACGCGGCCAGCGCCTCGGTGCGCCGCCGTGCGCCGATCCGGCCGCCGACGACGCCGTACCCGTACACCGCCGCGTGTTCCGCCGCCAGCGCCGCCTGCAGCGCGGTCAGCTCGGCCTCGCTCGCCTGCTCGCTCACTTCGCCCCCTCCGTCAGCAGGTAGGCGTGCGCCGCTCCGGCCGCCGCGGCCGAGGCCAGCAGCCGCGCGGGCTCGCCCGGCACCTTCAGCAGGTCGGCGGCGCGCCGGTCGGCGAGGGCGCGCTCGGCGGCGGCCAGCCCGGCGACGGCGTCCCGCTCGGCGGCCGGCACCGGGGCGGGGGAGGCCGAGGACGTCGCCGGTGCGGGCGTCGTACCGTCCCCGAACGCCTCGACGTGGGCCGCGACCTGGTCGCGCAGCGGGCGCAGCCGCTCGGCCAGCCCGGGGTGTGCCGCCAGCACGGCGTCGTACCGCTCCAGCAGCCCCCGGCTGTCCCGGGCGGCACGCGCGTGTGCCTCGGCGGTGGCGGACGGGCCGTCGCCGCCGCCGGAGTCGGGATCGGCCGAGCAGCCCACCAGCAGGGCGGCACCCGCGGCCGAGGCGAGCAGGGATCTTCTGCGCGGCCCCGAGGGGGTGCGCGGCGGTGGGGAGTACGGCACTGCGGACGTCCTCGGGGAACTCGTGGCAGGGGAAGAACGGCTTCGGGCGGCACGCCCGTGATCACCGTACCCGCGCACCCCCCGCGCACCACTCACCGGCACCGCCCGTACACAGGTGGACGGCAACACTCCTCGCGACCGGATACCCTTTGACCAGACACGCGACCAAACCCACAACAGCACACGCGGCCGAGGAGTCACCCGGATGAGCACGACCCAGAGCGAGAGGCTGCGAGAGCTGCTCGAACCGCTCGTCACCTCCCAGGGGCTGGATCTCGAAGAGATCGCTGTGGACTCCGTCGGACGCAAGCGGGTGCTGCGCGTGGTCGTCGACTCCGACACCGGGGCGGATCTGGACGCCATCGCCGATGTGAGCCGCGCGCTCTCGGCGAAGCTCGACGAGACCGACGCGATGGGTGACGGCGCGTACGACCTGGAGGTCGGGACCCCCGGCGCGGAGCGCCTTCTCAGCGAGCACCGGCACTTCGTGCGCGCCACCGACCGGCTCGTGCGATTCCAGCTGACCGAGGGCGGCGAACTGGTCGCCCGGATCCTCACCGTCGACGACGAGGGCCTCGACGTCGAGGTGCCCGGGGTCAAGGGCCGCAAGGCCACCACTCGCCGGCTCGGCTTCCCGGAGATCGACCGGGCGCGCGTGCAGGTCGAGTTCAACCGCAAGGACAAGAAGGACATGAAGGAAGAGGAGGAGGCGTAGCCGTGGACATCGACATGAGCGCCCTGCGGGGCTTGGTGCGGGAGAAGGAGATCTCCTTCGACCTGCTGGTCGAGGCGATCGAGTCGGCCCTCCTCATCGCCTACCACCGCACCGAGGGAAGCCGCCGGCACGCGCGCGTGGAGCTCAACCGGGAGACCGGGCATGTGACCGTGTGGGCGAAGGAGGACCCGGAGGACCTCGAGGAGGGCCAGGAGGTCCGCGAGTTCGACGACACCCCGTCCGGCTTCGGCCGTATCGCCGCCACCACCGCCAAGCAGGTGATCCTGCAGCGGCTGCGCGACGCCGAGGACGACGCGACGCTCGGCGAGTACGCCGGCCGCGAGGGCGACATCGTCACCGGCGTGGTCCAGCAGGGCCGCGACCCGAAGAACGTGCTCGTGGACATCGGCAAGCTCGAGGCCATCCTGCCGGTGCAGGAGCAGGTGCCCGGTGAGACGTACCAGCACGGCCTGCGGCTGCGGTCGTACGTCGTCCGGGTCGCCAAGGGTGTCCGCGGTCCCTCGGTGACCCTCTCCCGCACGCACCCCAACCTGGTGAAGAAGCTCTTCGCCCTGGAGGTGCCGGAGATCGCCGACGGTTCGGTGGAGATCGCGGCGATCGCCCGTGAGGCCGGTCACCGTACGAAGATCGCCGTTCGGTCCACTCGTTCGGGTCTGAACGCCAAGGGTGCCTGCATCGGCCCGATGGGCGGCCGGGTGCGTAACGTGATGGGTGAACTGAACGGTGAGAAGATCGACATCGTCGACTGGTCGGACGACCCGGCCGAGATGGTGGCGAACGCGCTGTCACCCGCTCGGGTGAGCAAGGTGGACGTCGTCGACCTGGCCGCCCGCTCCGCCCGGGTGACCGTGCCGGACTACCAGCTGTCGCTGGCGATCGGCAAGGAGGGCCAGAACGCCCGCCTCGCGGCCCGGCTCACCGGCTGGCGGATCGACATCCGGCCCGACACCGAGCAGGCTGAGGACCAGGCCGGACGGCGGTCCGGGGAATAGATCCCGGCCGTAAGCCGCTCCGTTTACGACAACAACCGTTCGATCTTTACCCCGAAGGGGTGAGGCCGGTACGGGGAGGTAGACTTAACCGTGTCTGGCCGGACGCACGCCCGAGCATGCCCGGAACGCACCTGTGTGGGGTGCCGGGAGCGAGCGGCCAAGAACGATCTCCTGCGGATCGTGGAGAGCGGGGACGCATGCGTCCCCGATCCTCGCGGTACGCTGCCCGGCCGGGGTGCCTACATACACCCCGTCCTGGTCTGTCTCGACCTGGCGGTCCGCCGCCGGGCGTTCTCGCGGGCACTGCGCGTCCCGGGAGCGCTCGACACAAAGGCGTTGCGCCGATACGTCGAGCAGACAACAGTTGCCGAGCAGGCAACACCGTAAGACGTGCCGTACGGAACCCCGTGCGGCTTGGTACCTCGCGAGTCGAAAGCAGGTCGAGATTGCGATGAGCACTCGATGAGTACGCGATGAGTACGCCCATGAACTAGCGACGGTCCGGCTTCAACCCGGACCTCAAAGGAGCGAAGTGGCTAAGGTCCGGGTCTACGAACTCGCCAAGGAGTTCGGTGTCGAGAGCAAGGTCGTCATGGCCAAGCTCCAGGAACTCGGTGAATTCGTCCGTTCGGCGTCTTCGACCATCGAAGCGCCGGTTGTACGTAAGCTGACCGACGCCTTCCAGGGTGGTGGCAACGGCAAGTCCGCCGGCAAGCCCGCCCCCCGCAAGGCTTCCCCCAAGCCCGCCGCACCCTCTCCGGTGCAGGCGGCCCGTCCGGCTGCCCCGAGGCCGCCGGCGGCCCCCAAGGCGGCTCCGCAGGCTCCGGCCGCCCAGCAGCCGGAGGCCCCGGCGGCGTCCTCGGCGCCCGCCCCGGGCCCGCGTCCGGTTCCGGGCCCCAAGCCCGCGCCCCGTCCGGCTCCGGCCGCCCCGGAGTTCACCGCTCCGCCGGCCGCTCCGGCCGCGCAGACCCCGCAGGCTCCGGCCGCCCAGACCCCGCAGGCTCCGGCCGCCCAGGGTCCGCGTCCCGGCGCCCGTCCGGGTGCCCCGAAGCCCGGTGGCCGTCCGGCCCAGGGTCAGGGTCAGGGCCAGGCGTCCCGTCCCGGCCAGGGCGCTCCGCGCTCCGGTGGCCAGGGCCAGCGTCCCGGCTCCCGTCCGGCCGGTCCTCGTCCGGGCAACAACCCCTTCACCTCCGGTGGCTCCACCGGCATGGCCCGCCCGCAGGCCCCGCGCCCGCAGGGCGGCCCGCGTCCCGGTGGTCCCGGTGCCCCCGGCGCCGGTCCCCGTCCGCAGACGCCCGGCGCCCAGGGCGGCGGTCCGCGTCCGCAGGCTCCCGGCGGTGCCCGCCCGTCGCCGTCCGGCATGCCCCGCCCGCAGGGCGGCCCGCGTCCCGGTCCGGCCGGCGGTCCGCGCCCGAACCCGGGCATGATGCCGCAGCGTCCCGCTGCCGGCCCGCGTCCCGGCGGCGGTGGCCCCGGCGGCCGCGGTCCCGGTGGCGGCGGTCGTCCCGGTGGCGGCGGCGGTCGTCCGGGTGGCGGCGGCTTCGCCGGTCGTCCGGGTGGCGGTGGCGGCGGCGGCTTCGCCGGCCGTCCCGGTGGTCCGGGCGGTGGCGGTGGCGGCGGCTTCGCCGGCCGTCCCGGTGGTCCCGGCGGTGGCGGCGGTGGCCGTCCCGGCTTCGGTGGCCGTCCCGGCGGTCCCGGTGGCCGTGGTGGCACGCAGGGCGCCTTCGGCCGTCCCGGCGGTCCCGCGCGTCGCGGTCGCAAGTCGAAGCGGCAGAGGCGCCAGGAGTACGAGGCCATGCAGGCCCCGTCGGTCGGCGGCGTGATGCTGCCTCGCGGCAACGGCGAAGCCATTCGCCTGTCGCGCGGTGCGTCCCTCACCGACTTCGCGGAGAAGATCAACGCCAACCCGGCGTCACTCGTCGCGGTCATGATGAACCTCGGCGAGATGGTCACGGCCACCCAGTCCGTGTCCGACGAGACGCTGGAGCTCCTCGCCGGCGAGATGAACTACACGGTTCAGATCGTCAGCCCCGAGGAGGAGGACCGCGAGCTGCTCGAGTCCTTCGACATCGAGTTCGGCGAGGACGAGGGCGACGAGGAAGACCTGGTGGTCCGCCCGCCGGTCGTCACCGTCATGGGTCACGTCGACCACGGTAAGACCCGACTGCTCGACGCCATCCGCAAGACCAACGTCATCGCGGGCGAGGCCGGCGGCATCACCCAGCACATCGGTGCCTACCAGGTCTCGACCGAGGTCAACGACGAAGAGCGCAAGATCACCTTCATCGACACCCCGGGTCACGAGGCGTTCACCGCCATGCGTGCCCGTGGTGCGAAGTCGACCGACATCGCGATCCTGGTCGTCGCGGCCAACGACGGCGTCATGCCGCAGACGGTCGAGGCGCTCAACCACGCCAAGGCGGCCGACGTGCCGATCGTGGTCGCGGTCAACAAGATCGACGTCGAGGGTGCCGACCCGACCAAGGTGCGCGGTCAGCTGACCGAGTACGGCCTGGTGGCCGAGGAGTACGGCGGCGAGACCATGTTCGTCGACATCTCCGCCAAGCAGGGTCTGCACATCGACTCGCTGCTGGAGGCCGTGGTCCTCACGGCCGACGCCTCGCTCGACCTGCGGGCCAACCCGGCCCAGGACGCGCAGGGCATCTCGATCGAGTCCCGTCTCGACCGCGGCCGTGGTGCCGTGGCGACGGTCCTCGTCCAGCGAGGCACGCTGCGGGTCGGCGACACGATGGTCGTGGGCGACGCCTACGGCCGAGTGCGCGCCATGCTCGACGACAACGGCAACAACGTCGCCGAGGCGGGCCCGTCGACGCCGGTCCAGGTCCTCGGCCTGACCAACGTCCCGGGTGCGGGCGACAACTTCCTGGTGGTCGACGAGGACCGTACGGCCCGTCAGATCGCCGAGAAGCGCGCCGCCCGTGAGCGCAACGCCGCGTTCGCCAAGCGCACGCGCCGCGTGTCGCTGGAGGACCTGGACAAGGTGCTCAAGGCCGGCGAGGTCCAGCAGCTGAACCTGATCATCAAGGGTGACGCTTCCGGATCCGTCGAGGCCCTCGAGTCCTCCCTGCTCCAGCTGGACGTCGGCGAAGAGGTCGACATCCGCGTCCTGCACCGCGGTGTCGGTGCGGTCACGGAGTCCGACATCGACCTGGCGATGGGCTCCGACGCCATCGTGATCGGCTTCAACGTCCGCGCGGCCGGCCGCGCGGCGCAGATGGCCGAGCGCGAGGGTGTGGACGTCCGGTACTACTCGGTCATCTACCAGGCGATCGAGGAGATCGAGGCGGCCCTCAAGGGCATGCTCAAGCCGGAGTACGAAGAGGTCGAGCTGGGCACGGCGGAGATCCGCGAGGTCTTCAAGTCGTCCAAGCTGGGCAACATCGCCGGTGTGCTCATCCGCTCCGGCGAGGTCAAGCGCAACACCAAGGCCCGCCTCATCCGCGACGGCAAGGTGGTCGCGGAGAGCCTCAACATCGAGGGTCTGCGTCGCTTCAAGGACGACGTCACCGAGATCCGCGAAGGCTTCGAGGGTGGTATCAACCTCGGAAACTTCAACGACATCAAGGTCGACGACGTCATCGCGACGTACGAGATGCGCGAGAAGCCGCGGGCGTAACGGCCTACGGTCTGTGATGCTGGCCGGCGGGACTCCGGTTCCGCCGGCCAGCACGGCTTTTCCCGAACCGACGGTGCCGGGAAACCCTGTCGAGCCATCGACGGGTACGCGGTACCGTTCTTGATGTCCCCGGCCCACACGGACCCGGGGCCATCGATCCCGTACCGGCGGG
Organism: Streptomyces sp. NPDC048514; assembly: GCF_043199955.1. Classification (NCBI taxonomy): domain Bacteria; kingdom Bacillati; phylum Actinomycetota; class Actinomycetes; order Kitasatosporales; family Streptomycetaceae; genus Streptomyces; species Streptomyces sp. NPDC048514. Next base: position 408,172 of record NZ_JBICWT010000006.1, read on the forward strand.
TTAACCGGTTACACACATGTACGTGGGGACTCTGTCCTTCGACCTGCTCCTCGGCGACGTCCACTCGCTGAAGGAGAAGCGCTCCGTCGTCCGCCCGATCGTCGCCGAACTCCAGCGGAAGTACGCGGTGAGCGCGGCCGAGGTGGAGCACATGGATCTCCACCGGCGAACGATCATCGGCCTCGCCATGGTCTCCGGCGACGCGGGGCACCTCACCGACGTCCTGGACCGGTGCGAACGGCTGGTCGCCGGCCGCCCCGAGGTGGAGCTGCTGTCCGTGCGACGGCGCTTCCACGGCGACGACGACTGACCACGAAACGCAAGCAAGAGAAAGAACGGGAGACGGACCAGTGGCCGACAACGCGCGGGCGAAAAGGCTGGCGGACCTCATCCGAGAGGTGGTGGCCCAGAAGCTGCAGCGCGGGATCAAGGACCCGCGGCTCGGCTCGCACGTCACCATCACGGACACCAGGGTCACGGGCGACCTGCGGGAGGCGACCGTCTTCTACACGGTCTACGGCGACGAAGAGGAGCGGCAGGCCGCCGCCGCCGGTCTGGAGAGCGCCAAGGGCGTCCTCCGCTCGGCCGTCGGAGCCGCCGCCGGTGTGAAGTTCACCCCGACCCTGACCTTCGTGGCGGACGCCCTCCCGGATACCGCCCGGACCATCGAGGACCTCCTCGACAAGGCACGCCAGTCCGACGAGAAGGTGCGCGAGGTGTCCGCGGGCGCCAAGTACGCCGGCGAAGCGGACCCGTACCGCAAGCCGGGCGAGGAAGACGACGAGACGGACGACACCGCCGAATGACCAGCAAGCCCACCCCGCCCGACGGCCTCGTCATCGTGGACAAGCCGTCGGGCTTCACCTCGCACGACGTGGTCGCCAAGATGCGGGGGATCGCGAGGACCCGCCGGGTCGGCCACGCGGGCACCCTGGACCCGATGGCGACCGGCGTCCTGGTCCTCGGCATCGAGCGCGCCACCAAGCTCCTCGGGCACCTCGCGCTCACCGAGAAGGAGTACCTCGGCACCATCCGCCTGGGCCAGAACACCCTCACCGACGACGCCGAGGGCGAGATCACCTCGTCCGCCGACGCCTCCAAGGTGACCCGGGAGGCCATCGACGCCGGCGTCACCAAGCTGACCGGCGACATCATGCAGGTGCCGTCCAAGGTCAGCGCCATCAAGATCGACGGCGTGCGGTCGTACAAGCGGGCCCGCGAGGGGGAGGACTTCGAGATCCCCGCCCGGCCGGTGACCATCTCCTCGTTCGCGGTGTACGACGTGCGCGACGCCGTCGCCGAGGACGGCACCCAGGTCCTCGACCTCGTCGTGTCCGTCGTCTGCTCGTCCGGCACCTACATCCGCGCCATCGCCCGCGACCTGGGCGCCGGCCTGGGCGTCGGCGGCCACCTCACCGCGCTGCGCCGGACGCGCGTCGGACCGTACAAGCTCGACGCGGCGAAGACGCTGGACCAGCTCCAGAAGGAGCTGACCGTGCTGCCGATCGCCGACGCCGCCACCGCCGCCTTCCCGCGCTGGCAGGTCGACGACAGGCGCTCACGGCTGCTGCTGAACGGCGTCCGGCTGGAGATGCCCGGCGAGTACGCGGGCGCCGGCCCGGTCGCCGTGTTCGACCCCGAGGGTCGCTTCCTCGCCCTCGTCGAGGAGCACAAGGGCAAGGCGAAGAGCCTGGCCGTCTTCGGCTGACACATCCCGCCGGGGCACGCGCACGGGCGCGGGGTCGCCGGTGGACGGGTGGACAGGCGACCGGACGGTCGCCCGTGGAGCGGCGGCCGGGCCACGTCCGGTTGCCCGAGCGCCGGCCGGCCACGGACGGTCGCCCGTCGAAGGGCGGCGGGGCCACGTTCGGTTGCCCGTGGTCGTCCGCGGAGCGGCGGCCGGGCCACGGGGGTAACCCCTGCCGCCGCTCCACGGTCCCCCTCGGTTCCCCCACCCCTAGGGTTATCCAACCGCCCGCGCCTATTCACCCGTCCGGGCAGGCGCTCGGAGTGAACCGGGGGAGCGGAAGGGGGCGCGTTCACCGTGCGATCTGTCCCGCCGATCACCGCGCACCTACCGTCGACGGCAGGGCAGGTGTACGGGCGGGAGGTACGGCCATGGCGGGACGGCGCCCGCGCACCGGAGACGCGCACCGGATGACACCGGACGACACGGACACGAACGGCACGCACGAGCAGACGCCTGGTACGGGTGGGCCGGGCGGGGGCGCGCGTGGTGGCGCCGTCGGGGCGGCCGCGTGCGCCTGGGGCGTGCGGAGTGGTGCCGGTGGGCCGGTCGAGGGTGCGCGGAACACACGCGGGAATGCCGGTGGGCCGGCCGAGGACGTGCGGAGTGGTGCCGGGGGGTCCGTCATGGGTGCGGGGCACCTGCGGGGGGACGAGGGCGGGGCGGATCCCGCGGGCGGCGCGCCCTGTCCCGACGACACCGTCCTGGTCCGCATCCGTGACCTCGCCGGCCGCACTCGCGGCATCGGCTTCCTCGCCGACCACGAGGGCACCCTCGTCACCAGCCACGAGACGGTCGACGGCCTGCCCCGGCTGGTGCTGCACGCGGCCGGGGACCGCACCAGTGTGGTCGGCGCCGACGCCGTCACCCCCCTGCCCGAGCGGAACCTGGCCCTGGTGCGCACCGAGGGCCTCGGCGTGGAGCCGCTGCCGCTGACCGTGCGGGAGCGGATCGACACCGGCACCTATGTGCGGATCGCCGCGGGCTGCTGGCGCGAGGCCCGGGTGCTGGCCGCCACCCAGGCCACGTACACCGCCACGGACCGCTTCCACCTCCTCGACGACGCCCTGGAACTGGCGATCGGCACCGCCGGGCGGGACGCGCTCCGGCTCGGTGGCGGGGCGGCCGGAGGACCGGTGCTCGACGCCCGTACCGGCGCCGTCCTCGCGGTCCTCGGCACGGCCCTGCACACCGCGCAGCGCGACGCCGGCCTCGCGGCCCTCCTGCGGCCCGCCGACGGGCCCCTCGGGGACCTGCTCGTCCGCAACGCGGCCACCGTCCCGGCCTACGGCGCCGATCTGAACCTGGCCGGCATCCTGGAGCTGACGGCCACCTCGATGGCCCAGGACGGCCCGCACGGCACCCGCGCCGGCGCCGTGGAACCCGTCGAACGCGGCGAGGTGACAAGGGAGTTGACGGCATTCGTCGAGGGTGAGCGGACCGTGCTCGGCCTCGTCGGCGCGCCGGGCAGCGGCCGTACGACGGAACTCGCGGCCCTCGCGGCCCGCCGGGGACGCGGCGAGCGTGCCGCCCCCACGCTGTGGCTGCGCGGCGCCGACCTCGAGGACACCGACGCGTCGGTGGCGGACGCCGCCGGCCGCGCCCTGGAACGAGCGGCCCGGATCGTCGCGGCCTCCCGCCCCGGTAACGGTGAGGACCTCGGCGACCTCACCCCCGAGCGCCTGGCCCGCGTCGCCGTCCGCACCGGCCGTCGGCTGCTGCTCCTCCTGGACGGGCCCGAGGAGATGCCCCCGGTCCTCGCCCACCGGCTGCCGGAGTGGACCCGGGCAACCGCCGACTGGCTGCGGGAGACCGGGGCTCGGCTGGTGGTCGCCTGCCGGGAGGAGTACTGGGAGCGGGCCGGCGCCGGGTTCCCGGCCGACCTGCTGCACACCCCGCACGACTGGGAGCGGGCAGCCCGGCTCCCGGCGGACCTGCTCTCGACCGTGCACACCCGCCAGGAAACGCCACCGCCCGTGGACACGGTGGACACGAGTGAGCCGACGGCGTCCCCTGAGCCGAGGTCCTACGGGCCGACGGGGTCTCGTGAGCCGAGGTCTTATGAGCCGACGGGGTCTCGTGAGCCGACGGCGTCCCTTGAGCCGAGGTCTTATGAGCCGATGGGGTCTCATGAGCCGACCGGGTCTCGTGAGCCGACCGGGTCCCATGGGCTGACCGGGTCTCGTGAGCCGACCGGGTCCCATGGGCCGACCGGGTCTCATGGGCCCACCGGGTCCCATGGGCCGGCGGGTGACCCGGGTCCTTTCGTGTCGATGCCGCCCTGTGTGCGGCTGGGTGAACTCGGCGACGAGGAAGCGCGCCTGGCCCGGGCCCGCTACGGCATTCCGGACGGTGCGCTCGGCGACCGTGACGCCCGGCACCCGCTGACCTTGAGCCTGCTCTCCGAGATCCTCGCCGCCGTACCGGACGCCCCGGCCGCCGTCGTACCCGTCGACCGGCACGAGGTGTTCGCCGCCCACTTCGACCTGATGTGCCTGCGCACCGCGGTCCGGCTCGCCGCCGAGAACGGGCTGCGCGGCTCGGCCGTACGACGGCTCGCGGCACGGGTCGCCGGTCAGGTGCACGAGGCCGCCCGGCGCAGCCTCGGCCCCGGCCAGGGCGGGCTGGACCGGGCGTCGTTCGAGGAGGTGTTCCCCTGGGGCCCCGCCCCGGCCCGGCTGGGCGGCGGCACCGGCTGGGCCTCCGCCGTCCTGACCGAAGGCCTCCTCGTCCCGGCCGGCGACGGCTACCGCTTCGCCCATGAGGAGCTGGCCGACTGGATCCAGGGCATCCACCTCGACCTGGACGAGGCCCTGCACGCCCTGGTCCACCGCCCCGGATGCGCGGGAGAGGCCCGCCCCGTCCCCGTGCCCCATCACCGCGTCGGGCCGGTCGTCCAGGCCATGCTCCTCCTCGCCCGTCAGCACGGCCACCGGCAACTCTCCGATCGTCTACGTGAGTTGGCGGAGGTCCTGGACCGTGATCCGGGCTCCTGGTGGGCCGCCCGGCTGCTCGCCCGGACCCTTCTCCACGTGCCGGACGCGACGCCGTACACCGAGGTGCTGCGCCCCCTCGCCGACCGCATCGTCGCCTGGCGCCGCGAACGACGTCCCGTGCCACCTGAGCTGGGCCCCGCCTTCTGGACCGCCGTGCCCGTCTCCGACGCCGAGCGGCTCGACCTGCTGCGCCGGCTCGTCCTCGCGGACCTGGCACCGCCTGCGCCGGGCGAACGCTATCTCGACGCCGCCGCCCGGCTGCTCGCCGCCCAGCCCGTCCTCGTACAAGCGCAGTTGACCCACTGGTTCGACGACGAGCGGCCGTTGCCCGCGACCCCGCACGCCACCGTGGCCGCCGCCGCCCAGGCGCTGCTGCACACCCACCGGCACACCGCCCTGGACGAGCTCATCGAGGTGCTGGTGCGCAGCGCGCACCGGCGTGCCGACGAACTGCTCGCCACCCTCGCCGAGAACGAGCCCTCCGCGCTCTGCCGGGCCGTGGACCGGTGGGCGCACGACGAGTGCCCCGCCCGCCGGGTCGCGGCAGTGACCTACGGACTGCGCGCGGCCCCCCATGTCAGCTCGGTGGCCGACCGTGCGCTGCTGCGCTACGCCGCCCTCGCCCTCCTCGCCCGCCCCGCCGACTGCACGCTGCACGGCGGTGCCCTCGCCCTCCTGATCCGCGACCCGGACACCCGCGACCGGCACCTCGCCGCGGCCCTGCATCACTTCGCCGACGGCGATCCGCATGTCCCGGCCGGCGCTCTGGTGCCCGCCCTGACCACCCACCCCGAACCGGTCCTGGAGACCTTCCGCGCCCGCCTGCTCGGCCCGGACGCCGGAGACACCCTGCGCACCCTCGCCGACGTCACCACCCCGGTCCTGGCCCGCCGCGTCGCCGCCCTCGTCGGGGAGGCGGTGCGGCTGCGCCCGGAAACCGCCGGGCACGTCGCCGTCTACGTCGACCGCCGGCTGGAGCAGGGGCCCACCGTCCGCCCGGTCCTGCTGCCCCTCGTCACAGGTCTGCTCGAAGGGGGACCCGAACAGGTCCGGGCGGCTCTCGCCACCGTCCTCGCAGCCGCGGGGACCCCCGCCTCCCGGCCACTGCGCCGCGAACTCCTGGAGGTCGTGTTCACGCACGAGCGGGAGCCGTCGGTCCTGGACGCCGTCCTGCACGCGGCGGCCGGACACGGGTCCGGCCGAAAGGACGAGGAGGTACGCGGACTGGTCCACCGCACCGGCCTGCTCCTCGTCCGCACCCCCGAGGGAGCCACCCGCTTCGACCGGGGCCTGGTCGACCTGGGCCGGCACGTGCCGGGTTTCGCCGCGCTCATGGCCCGCTGGCTGACGGACGCCCCGGACGACTGGGCCGCCGTGGTCGGCCCCGGCACCCGTCGCATGCTCGAGAACCTGGCGGGCGCACGGGTGCCCGCGCGAGCAGTGTGAGCGGCGGCGTCGGCGTGACCGATGCGAGCGGCGTCGGCGGGCTGGCCGGCGTGAGTGGGGCCGGCGGCGCGAGCGGCGTGAGTGGGGAGGGCTGTCTGGGTGGTGTGAGCGGGGACGGCGGTCCGGGCGTAGTGCGCGGCGCGGACGGGGGGCCGGGTGAAGCGTCACCACGAGCGTGCGACCCGTCACAGGCCCCATGCCGATGCCGGAGCCGGGCACCCGGCATGGCACCCTTAGACCTGCACAAGGTCAGGTAGACACGGACACGGGTTCGAGGAGCGGTCACAGTGCAGCGCTGGCGTGGCTTGGAGGACATCCCCCAGGACTGGGGGCGCAGCGTCGTCACCATCGGTTCCTACGACGGCGTCCACCGTGGTCACCAGCTGATCATCAAGCACGCCGTCGACCGCGCCCGCGAACTGGGCGTTCCGGCCGTCGTGGTCACCTTCGACCCGCACCCGAGCGAAGTCGTCCGCCCCGGCAGCCACCCGCCGCTGCTCGCCCCGCACCACCGCCGCGCCGAGCTGATGGCCGAGCTGGGTGTCGACGCGGTCCTCATCCTCCCCTTCACCACCGGGTTCTCGAAGCTGTCGCCCGCCGACTTCGTCGTGAAGGTCCTGGTGGACAAGTTGCACGCCAAGGCGGTCGTCGAGGGCCCGAACTTCCGCTTCGGGCACAAGGCGACGGGCAACGTCGAGTTCCTCACCGCGCAGGGCAAGATCTACGACTTCGAGGTCGAGGTCGTCGACCTGTACGTCACCGGCGAGGCCGGCGGCGGCGAGGCGTTCTCCTCGACCCTGACCCGCCGCCTGGTCGCCGAGGGCGATGTCGCGGGCGCCCGGGAGATCCTCGGCCGCCCGCACCGGGTGGAGGGCATCGTCGTCCGAGGCGCCCAGCGCGGCCGCGAGCTGGGCTTCCCGACGGCCAACGTCGAGACGCTCCCGCACACCGCGATCCCCGCCGACGGCGTGTACGCCGGCTATCTGCACGTCGGCGGCGAGGCCATGCCGGCCGCGATCTCCGTCGGCACGAACCCGCAGTTCGACGGCACCGAGCGCACGGTCGAGGCGTACGCGATCGACCGCGTCGGCCTGGACCTGTACGGCCTGCACGTCGCCGTCGACTTCCTCGCGTACGTGCGCGGCCAGGCGAAGTTCGAGTCGCTGGAAGCGCTGCTGGAGCAGATGGCGGCGGACGTGAAGCGCTGCCGCGAGATCGTGGCGGCGGACGCGTAGCCGCCGAGGCCGCGCGGGTTGCGCGGGGTGTGTGAATCGCACGAACAGGACGACGGGAAAGGGCGGTCGGTGCGCTGAGCACCGGCCGCCCTTCGTCGTGCCGTTCGTTCGCAGCCGGCCGCCGGCTGTTGCCGTCGGCTGCCGCCTACTGCTGAGGCGGTGTGTGAGGCTGCTGCTGCCCCTGCGGGTGCTGGGCCGCCTGCGGCGGATACGCCTGCTGTGCCTGCTGCGGCGGGTACGGCTGGCCGGGAGCGGCCTGCGGGTAGGGCTGCTGCCCCTGCCCCTGCCCCTGCCCCTGCTGAGGCGGGTACGGCTGCTGCTCCTGCGAAGGTGGCTGCTGACCGTGCGGATAGGGCTGCGGTGCCTGGGGATAGGCCTGCGGCGCCTGCGGGTAGGGCTGGCCCCCCGGATACGGCTGGCCGGGCATCGGCTGGCCCGGCATGGGCTGGCCCGGCATGGGCTGGCCGGGCATCTGATGGCCCGGCATCGGCGGTGCGGCCACCGGTGGCGGGTTGCCGTCGTTGGTCCACAGCCCATGCGCCTGCTGGTGACGTACGAAGTCCTCGGCGATCATGGCGGCGAGGTTGAAGTACGCCTCGCGCGTCCGCGGCCGCATCATGTCGAGATCGACCTCCGCACCGGCGGCCAGATGCTCGTCGAAGGGCACGACCACGACTCCGCGGGTCCGCGTCTCGAAGTGGGAGACGATGTCGTCGACCTTGATCATCTTGCCGGTCTCCCGGACCCCGGAGATCACCGTGAGCGATCGCGAGACCAGATCCGCGTACCCGTGCGCGGAAAGCCAGTCCAGGGTCGTACTGGCGCTGCTCGCGCCGTCCACGGAGGGCGTGGAGATGATGATGAGCTGGTCGGCGAGGTCGAGCACGCCACGCATCGCGCTGTAGAGCAGGCCCGTGCCCGAGTCGGTCAGGATGATCGGGTACTGGCGGCCGAGCACGTCGATCGCCCGCCGGTAGTCCTCGTCGTTGAACGTCGTCGAGACGGCCGGGTCCACGTCGTTGGCGATGATCTCCAGACCCGAGGGTGCCTGGGAGGTGAACCGCCGGATGTCCATGTACGAGTTCAGGTACGGGATCGCCTGGACCAGGTCACGGATGGTCGCCCCGGTCTCGCGGCGCACCCGGCGGCCGAGCGTACCCGCGTCCGGGTTGGCGTCGATGGCGAGGATCTTGTCCTGCCGCTCGGTGGCCAGGGTGGAGCCGAGCGCGGTGGTGGTGGTCGTCTTGCCGACACCGCCCTTGAGGCTGATGACCGCTATCCGGTAGCAGGACAGCACCGGCGTGCGGATCAGCTCCAGCTTGCGCTGCCGCTCGGCCTCCTCCTTCTTGCCGCCCAGCTTGAACCGGCTGCCGGCCGCGGTGGGCCGCCCGCTCTTCGCCTTCTGCCGCTTGTTGTTGAGCAGCCGGTCCGCGGACAGCTCGACCGCGGCCGTGTAACCCAGCGGCGCGGCACCGGGGTTGGTCGGCTGCCGCTGATCGTGCTGGATGGGCTGCGGCCAGGCGGCACCGGAGCGGGGGTCGACAGGGGCGTGCGGGGCCGCCTGCGACGCGTCGGACGTTACGGCGGGACCGCCGTCCGGGGTCTGCGGAGGCTGGGGGAACCCGTATCCACCGGGCTGGGGTTGCGGGTCGGGGCTCCCCGGCTGCGGGAAGCCGTATCCGCTCGGCTGTGCCGGGGGGTAGGGCACACCGGGCTGGGGGAAGCCGTATCCGCTCGGCGGAGTGGGGCCGTTGGGGTTCGGCTGGGGGACCGGCCCCTGGGGCTGGGCGGGACCCTGGGCCTGGGCCTGGTCCTGTGCCGGGGGCTGGTGGACGCCGTAACCGCCGTGCTGGGCAAGGGGGTTGGGTGTGCCCGGCTGCGGGAAGCCGTATCCGCTCGGCTGTGCCGGGGGATTGGGCACGCCGGGCTGAGGGAAGCCGTAGCCGCTCGGCGGGGTAGGGCCGCTGGGTGCCGGCTGCTGGCCGGGCACGGGCGCGGCGGGCTGATGCGGCTGGTTCGGCTGGGGGGACTGATGCGGCTGGTTCCACGCGGCGGGTGCGGGCTGCGGGGCCTGCGGCTGGAACGGCGGCTGCGGACCGGGCATACCGGCGCCGGCCGGCCCCGGCCCGGACGACGGCTGCGGCTGGTCGCCGGGCAGCGGCCCGGGCTGCTGCGGGGCGGCCTGCTGTTGCCCGGGCGTGGTGGGCTGCCCGTTCTGGGCGGGCCACTGGGCTGCGGGAGCCGGGGCTGCGGGCTGGTACGAGGGCGGCAGCGGGGGCAGCCCGTTCTGCGGCGCGGGCGGCGGGGTCCAGCCGGGCTGGGCGCCCGGCGGCGCCGGGGGAGCGGACGGTACTGCGGCGTGCGGGGCGCCGGGGCCGGGCTGAGCGGCACCGGCCTGTGGGGCACCGTGCTCCGGAGTTCCGGGGTGCGCCGCGTGGGGCTGGGGGAAGCCGTGGCCGCCCGGCTGGGGGGCGCCGGGCTGCGGGGTGCCCGCCTGCTCGGCGTCCGCGTGCTGCGCGGCTGCCGGAAGTGAGGTGTGGTCCGAGGCGCCGTCAGTCGCGGTGCCGTCTCCCGGAGTGCTGTTCACCGAGGGGCCCTGCTGAGGCGCACTGTCCGGGTCCACGGCGTCCCCGGAACCCCCGTTCGCCACCCCGGTGTCCGAGGACTCCGGGGCGTCGGTCGGCTCGGCGCCGATGGCGTTTTCCGGCGCGTGGGGACGCACGGCCTCGGCGGCCCTCTCCTCGGCCGCGGACGTCTCGGCGACACCCGACTCCGCCGCGGACGCCTCAATGGCGGCCGACTCCACGGCACCCGGTACGGCCGATTCCCCGGCCGCGTCCGTCGGGCCGTTTCCGCCCCGCTCCTCATCCCCGCCGGACGTGGAGCCCCCCGACACGGCGGCCTCCGCCACAGCGTCGTCCCGCGCCGCGGCACCGTCCCCGGACTCCTCGGTGGTGACACCGTCGACGGCGCCCTCGGTACCCGAGGCGTTCGAGGCGACCGAGAACCCGGCACCGGCGGGCTCCTCCGCACCGGAGACGTCCGAGGGACCGGAGGCACCCGGGTGACCGGAGGCATCCGAGGAACCGGCGGAGCCTGTCGTAAGAGGGACGGATCCGGCGTCGTCCCGGCCCACCGAAGCGGAACTCTCCACAGAGACACCCGCAGAGACATCCGCCGAGCGCTCGCCCGCGGACTCCTCCGGCTCCCCGAGAGCCGCCGTGCGCTCGGCGATCTCGGCCATCTGGCGCTTCAGGGCGACGGCGGAGAACCGCATGGTCGCCCCGCTCTCCAGGTCGCCGTTGTCCGTCTCCGGCTCGGCCGCGGCGGCCGTTGCCTCCTGCGGATCCGGCTGAGGGTGCCGCGGCTCGAAGCCCTCGGGCAGTCGCGGCGCCGGGGCGGGACCGCCGGCCGGTGGCACGGGCGGCGCGGACTGCGCGACCGGGGCGTACGGCGCGCCCTCCGTCGCCGCGGATGGAGCGGCCGGTCCGTACGGCGTCCCCTGCGGCGGGGTGAAGGAGGGCCCCTGCGCCGGTCCGGGCGGTACGTAGGCGTTCCCCTGCGGCGGGGTGAACGGAGCACCCTGCGGCGGGGTGAACGGAGTGCCCTGCGGCGGTGTGCCCACCGGCTGCGCGGCCGGCTGCTGTGCGTGCGGCGGCGTCGGGTCGGTTACCGGTGGGGCCGCCGGGAACGACGGCATCCCGGAGGCGGCCGGAGCTCCCGGGGCGCCGACGGCACCGGAGCCGCTCGACCCACCGAAACCGCTCATGCCTCCGGGGTCCGCGGGGGTGCCGGAGCCCGCCGCCGTACCGGACGCGTTCTGCGTGTACCAGGCGGGGGGAGCGTAGTCGATGGTGAACTCACCGGTGGTCTCGACGGCCTCCGCGTCGGGCTGGTCATCGCCGGGTGTGTCCCAGCCCCCGCGCATCCCGTCCCGATCGCTGCTCACAGTTCCTCCTGGTGTGGTCGAGCACCCTCATGCCATGCCGGGGCGACCATGTCGTGTCGTACCGAGTCGGCCGTAGTCGTTCGGGGCGGTCCGGCGTATCGGACCTTCCCCCCGGGACACCGACGCCCGGTCCTTCCACGTTCCTGCCATCGCGCCCGCTCCCAGCCTAATCACCACGAGGTACACCGTGGCAGGCCCGCCCGCCTCTGCGCACCCGCCCAGCGGGTCACCGCACGGCCGGATCCCTGCGCAACCCCCGGACAACCGCGTACGACACCCTGAACAAAAGGGACGGACAAGGGCAGTTCAGTCCATCCGTCGAGGCGTGCCCAACAATCCGATCTCGGCGTCGGTGGGTTGCGTCAGCACGTACTGCCGGTCACGGTCGGTGCACCACAGGGTGACGCCGTCGGGCAGTGCCGGCAGCGATTCCACCTCGGTCCGCGACAGCCCCATCGTGCGCCCCAGTTCGGCCGCCTCGTCCGGCGAGACCCGCTGGATGCCGGCGAGCCGTGCCTGCCTGAGCAGCCGGGGCGCGACGGGGCTGAGATAAGGCAGCAGGGTCAGCACCGACTGCCAGGGTCCGGACACCACCCGGCCGCGCGGGGGCCGCATACCGCAGTCCCGCACCACCAGCACCGGCGTACCGGCGGAGGCGCCCTGTGGCGGCACTCGTCCGACGTCGTACACGGACAGTCCGTTCTGCCCGCCGCCCATGGCATGCACCATCTGCATCCATGCCTGCGGCCGGCCCGTCTCCACGGCGACCCGGGCGCCGGTGGCCGCCGAGCGCAGTGCCAGCACCTGCGCCGTCCACAGGCCGCTGATCAGGACGACGTCGTACGGCGTGGGCCGGTTGATGCCGAGCACGGCCGGCTGGCCCTCGGCGTCGATGCCGGCCACCACGCCGTCGTCGCCGATGGGCAGGGCGAGTGCGTCCAGTTGCTGCGTGGACAGGCCGTGACGGCCGTGCCGGGGCCCGACCAGTCCGAGCCCGTGCCGCAGCCGCTCGACCGCCCGCCGCGGCCCGGACGGCTGCCGCGCCCCCTGCGCGGTTGCGCCCGGCGCCGGGGCAGTCGTCGGAATGGTCGTCACCGCGCACCTCCGAGGGGCAGAGTGGCCAGCATGCCGGGCAGCTGCTCGCGGTCGAGCCGGGTCAGACCGGCCCCGGCCTGCCGAGCCGCTCCCTCCAACGCGCGCCGCGCCGCCACGAGTTCGTCGTCGCTGCGGCCGGTCACCCGCAGGTGCCCGCACAGCGCAACCTCCTGCCGCTCCCCACGCGCGAGAGTCAGACTGAAGGTGGTCGCCAGGGCGGGTACCGCCGTGACCCCGGCGACGAACTGCGGCAGGGACTCGGCCCGGCCACCACCCAGCTGGGGCCAGCGCCGCACCCAGTACGTCGTGTGCCGCCGGTTGTCGCAGCGCCAGCTGCGCCCCGACTCCTCCGTGCGCCGCTCCCGGGTCTCACCGCGCCCCGCCTCGGCGGTGACCAGCGGATTGGCGCAGGCCGAGGTGGCGAGCGCGGCGACCAGCTCCTCCTCGTCCAGCGCCCGCGCCCGGAACCCGGCGCCGGTCAGCCGGCTCGCCAGATGGTCCGCGGTCCTGACGACGCACTTCTGCGCCCCCGTCAGCCCGCCGCCGCGCGCGGCCACGGCCTCCGTGCACAACTCGGGATCGAGCTTGAGCGCGATCCAGGTGATACGGACCGCCGGGGCACCGGTCTGCTCCTGCAGCGGAAGGTAGTTGGCGACGGCCACGGACTGCTGCGGCAGGTGCAGCGCGGGGGCCGGCTGGGTGTGGAGCACGATCTGGGCCGACTCCAGGCGGATCCCGTCCACCTCCAGCGCGTCCCGCACCAGGCCCAGCGGCAGCGGCTGGCGGTTCCGCTCGGCCCGCAGCGCGGTCGCGTCGGCCTCCACCTGGAGCACGGCCGTGACGAACGTGCCGTCCCCGACGATGCCGACCGGCCGGCGGTCACGCGCGCCGTACGAGTACGTGCGCAGGGCCGGCTCGCACTCGACCGCCGGCACCAGTCCGGGCTCCGTGCCCGGCGGTATCGGGGTGTTCTCGGCCCGCTTCTGCCGCGCCCGCAACTCCCGCGCGGTGGCGAGCCACTCCGGCAGGGACCGCCCCCGCCGCCGTACGAAGGCCAGCAGGACCAGCAGCAGGGCGAGCACCGCGGCCGGCGCCAGGGCCGCCATGCCGAGGGCCCAGCCGACGAGCAGCACGGCCGCCGCCAATTCCACCAGCATGAGCCGTTGCAAACGGAACGAACCGGCCTGTCCCGCTCGCTGCCTGAGGCTGAGGACGACCTGCTGTCGCTCGCCGCCGCGCTGGGCGGACCTTCCCCGCGGCGGCGTCACGGACCCGGCGGCGCCGCCTCGTGCCGCCGACCGGCCGCGCGCTCGCGTCCGCGTTCCGGAAGCCATCACTCCATCCCCCCGATTTGCTCACAACTCGCTGGAACCAGGCCACCGAACAAGGCCCTTGAGGGCCCAGGTACCCTACCCGCTCCACGAGACCAGCTCCGTACCAGGCATAGTAGGGGCCGGGTCCGACAACGGAGGGCGGGGGAGCGTGGTCCCCTGGCGCGCTCCGCGTGAGACACGGGGAGAAACAGGCACAGATGGCATCTCGGCGGGACCAACTCAACGCCTACACCTTCGCGAAGCGCCGCATGCTCGCGTCGTTCGTGCAGTCGTCACCGGATGGCTCCGACGAGGGGGCGCCCCGGCCGCTGCGCGCGATCGTGCCCAGCGCCATCCTCGGCGTGGTCGTGCTGGCGGCCTTCGGGGCCTGGGGCATGTTCAAGCCGACGGCCCCGCAGGACTGGGACAAGCCCGGGCAGAAGGTGATCATCGCCAGCAAGTCCACCACCCGGTACGTCGTGCTGGAGACGAAGCACAAGGTCCAGCTCCACCCGGTCCTGAACATGGCATCGGCCAAGCTCGTCCTCGACACCCAGAGCGACGTCGACGTCGTCACCGTCGACGAGTCGATCCTCGACAACGGCGAGATCCCGCACGGCGTCACCATCGGCATCCCCTACGCCCCCGACCGGCTGCCCTCGGACAAGGAGGCCGGGGCGGCCAAGGAGTGGGCCGTCTGTGAACGCCCGAGCGGCAGCGGCAGTTCCATCCAGAAGGCCGCGTTCGTGCTGGCCGAGCGGGACCGGGACAAGCTGGCCGGTGCCGAGAAGAAGCTGCACGGCGGCGAACTCCTCTACGTCGCCACTCCGGACAAGAAGCGCTACGTGGTCGACGCGCACGGCCGGGCGTATCCGGTGGCCGCCGACGACAGGCTGCTCCTCCAGACCCTGGTGGGTGCCGACCGCACCCCGCAGCAGGTGACCAAGGAGTGGATCGAGACCCTGCACCAGGGCGACGAGATCACCTTCCCGCCGATCACCGGTGTCCCGGCCGCCGCCGCTCACGCCCCAGGTCAGCTGGACGAACACGCCAACCGCGTCGGCATGGTGCTCCAGGCGCCGGTCAACGGCCAGGAGCAGTACTTCGTCGTGCTGCCCGGCCGGGTCGCCCCGGTCTCCGACTTCGTCGCCCAGCTCCTCCTGACCAGCGAGAGCCTCGTGAAGCTGAACCAGGCCGGACACGCCCTCGAGGTCAGCGCGGGCGCCATCGTCCGGGGCGAGCCGTTCGCCGCCGAGCACAAGTGGCCCACCGAGAAGCCCAAGGCGGTCAACAGCGCCTCCACGACCGACGGCAGCCGCAACACCGTCTGCAACGTCCTGAACCACGTCGACCCCGACGACGGCGAGACGACCCTGAGCACCTGGGCCGGCACCGACTTCCCGGCCGTCCTGCCCACCGGCTCCTCCAGCGCGTACGTCACCGCCGGCTCCGGCCAGCTCTACCGGCAGTTCCAGGGCACCAAGACCACTGTCGGCGGTGTGTTCCTCGTGACCGACACCGGCCTGCGCTACGCCCTCCAGTCCAACGACGACAGCGCGGGCGACGACAAGGGCATCGGCATGTCCGACCAGAAGCGCAAGCAGCTCCAGCAGGAGGCCAAGCTGGCGCAGACCCGTCTCGGATACGCCGGCGTCGCTCCCGCCCCCATCCCCGCGCCCTGGTCGGAGTTCCTGCCGACCGGCCCCCGCCTGTCGACCGCGGCGGCCCGCCAGCCGCAGGGCTCCTGAGGGGTACGACGATGCTCCCGAGGCCTGCGCCGATGACCCCTGTCCTCCGCCGCACCACCCTGACGTCCGCGCTCAGCCGCCGCACCACCCTGACGGCGGCCGCGGCCATGGCCGCCACCCTGCTGGCGGCGCCCTCCGCCAGGGCGGACGCGGCCTCCGACCAGTGCACGTTCTCCAGGACGAACCACAAGTACTCCAGCACGCCCTGGGCGTTGCAGCGCGTCAACCTCGACGAGCTGTGGAACGAGTCGAAGGGTAAGAACGTCCGGGTCGCCGTCATCGACACCGGCGTCGACCCGGCCAACCCGCAGCTCACCAGTGCCGTGAACGCGTCCCTGGGCGCCAACTTCCTGCCGCCGAAGGACAAGAAGGGCCAGCCCATCAAGGACCGCGGCAACGCCAAGGGCACGACGGACACGGTCGGCCACGGCACACGCGTGGCGGGCATCATCGCGGCCCGCCCCATGGACGGCACGGGCTTCGTCGGCCTCGCCCCCGAGGCCACGATCATCCCGATCAAGCAGAACGACGCCGAGGGCGACGGCACGGCCGACACCCTCGTCTCGGCCATCCGGCACGCGATCAAGGAGAAGGCCGACGTCATCAACATCTCCCAGGACACGACCGGCGCTCCGGACGAGGAACTGCACCGGGCGGTCGACGAGGCATTGGACGCCGGCATCGTCGTGGTCGCCTCGGCGGGCAACAGCGGCCTGAACGGCAAGAACAAGGACACCTACCCCGCCTCCTACCCCGGTGTCCTCGCCGTGGCCGCCTCCGACCGCAACAACGAACGCGCGCCCTTCTCCCAGCCCGGCGACTTCGTCGACGTCGCGGCCCCCGGCGTCGACATGATCTCCACGGTCCCGAAGGGCGGCCACTGCTCGGACAACGGCACGAGCTTCTCCGCCCCGTACGTGGCCGGGGTGGCGGCACTGATCAAGGCCAAGCACCGCCACTGGACGCCGGCCGAGATCGTGGCCCAGATCGAGCAGACCGCCGAACGCTCCATTCCCGGCAACGACCGCCTGGTGGGCTGGGGGGTGGTGGACCCGGTGCGTGCCCTCACCGAGGACGATCACCCGATCGAGTCTCCCCGCCCGGACACGGGACTCACCCACGCCGAGGCCCCCACCCCCGCCGAACTCACCCTCGGAGAGACGCCCCAGGAGCGCACGGCCCGGATCGCGACGTACGTCGTGGTGGGCGTGGCCGTCCTGGGGGCCGGTCTGGGCGGGGGAGCGGTGGCCCTACGCGACGCCAGACGCCGTCGCCGCGCCCTGGAGAGCCGAGTCTGACGTCGCGGCCACCACACGGGCGTCCAATGCATCGCCCCCCTCACCGGGCTGAGCGGGGGCGGCCGGCACCTCGGCCCCGACCCTGGCCGCGACCTCGGCCCCGGGCCCGGACTGCGGCCTCGGTCCCGGACCCAGGCCTCGGCCTCAGCCCCGGACCCCGGCAGTCGGTGTCCTGCCCGCCTGAGCTTCCTCGGCCCTCTTCGCGAAGGCGCCGGCGAATCGGGTGAGGAAGGAATCCGCCATGTCGAACTGCGTACCGGATTCGGCCATCGACATCATGAGAACGCTGCCCTCCCGCACCACGATCACCGAACCCTCGGTTCCCTGCACCCCCGCTCCGCTCAGCCCGAGCACCGCGTTGCACTCATCGCCCAGGTTCTCGATCGAGTGGTTCCTCGCCTCCGGCACGCGCTGCTTCCACGCCTTCCAGACGACCCCGTACGCCGACCGGGCAGCGCTGTCGTCGGAGTACGTCTGGATCTGGAAGGTCATGTCCGGACCCTTCCGGCCCTGGAAGGAAGAGAAGCCCAGAAAGCGGGCACCGGTGCAAGAACTCCTCGCGCCCACCGGGAAGCAGCGACTGAAGCCGAACTGCTGTGACTTTCTCAGCGGATAGGCGACCGGTTTCACGACGGTCTCCCATCCGGGCATGGCAGCGGAATCCGGCAGCACGGCTTCAGCCTGCCGGGCATCGAGAGAGCGGGTTTCACCGGAGCCCCCTCCACCGCAGCCGGCCAACAGACCGAGCACGACCGTGCCGACCACAGCCGTCCCACGCATTCTCATGAGTTCCTCCTGTGAGCCCGTGGCCGCACCTCAGTGGTCTTCCAGTGACCGGCATCCGCCGCTCTCGGAGAGGGCCTTTGCGTATGCCTCGATGTATCGGCGCATGTCCGACTGCTCCACGCCGCGCTCGGTTCGCACGGTGGCCCAGACGGAATTCTCCGACGAGCGGGC
Source organism: Streptomyces sp. NPDC048514 (assembly GCF_043199955.1). Taxonomy (NCBI): domain Bacteria; kingdom Bacillati; phylum Actinomycetota; class Actinomycetes; order Kitasatosporales; family Streptomycetaceae; genus Streptomyces; species Streptomyces sp. NPDC048514. The sequence goes on from NZ_JBICWT010000006.1 coordinate 425,956, forward strand.
GGGACACTTGACCAGACCTACCGCCCCCGTTCGCGAATAGACGACGTAGCCGCCGTCCGCTGATGCGTCGTTCGGCTCCACGCCGTAGGCGGACAGGGCCACGTCCCGGGCGGTGGTGCCGGCACCATGCTTCTCCACACTGCTGGAGAAGACGATCTTCTCGTCCACCACCAGCCGACAGCGCTTGACGCCGACTGCGGACGTCGGCCGAGCGCTGATCTCCTTTCCCGGAGGCAGCAACGGCTCCAACACGGCCTTCGTCACCTTGGTGCCACACACGTCGCCGGGTACCGCGTAGGCCCGCGTGGGAGAGGACGAGCAGGATGCCGTAAGCCCGACCAGCAGCGCCGCGCCCAGAAGACAAGCCGTGGAGCGCACACCGTCCCGGAAGATTCTGTACATATCGCTTCCTCAAGCAGAGATGGCAAGTACGCCCGGTCGACTTCGGCTCAGCCCGAGATCGGAGTGTCCATGTCCTTGGCCATGGCGTGGATATCAGTGTTCGCGTCGTTGAAGCCGCTGGCGGTTCCTTCGCTGACCCACGAGTCGATCTGGTTCGTGTAGCCGGCGTGATGGGCCTTGGCCGCTTCGTGAGCCGCGGTGTAGTTGATGTTGTTGGTCGAATCCTTGATGGTCTCCCATCGGGTGGCGATGTCTTGTCCCGCCTCGGACCGGTACTGGCCGGAGTCGTCCTTGTAGAAAGCCTCGAGGACCATGGACGTGACCGTGCCCGCGGCACCGCCCACGCCAGCGCCCACCACGGGGCTGGCGATGAAGCTGGTGCCGACTCCGACGCCTGTTCCGACGAAACCCGAGATGAAGTTCTTCTTCTGGCTCACGGCGTAGTCGTAGTCGCTGTCCTGCTCACCCGCGGGGCCCAGGACGGCTTCCTGACGTCCCTGAGCGAGAAGGCCGTTGAATTCTCCCGATTTGCGGGAAATGCTCGTGATGGTTTCGTGTGCGTCATGAGGGTAGCGCTGGTCGGCGGGCAGATCGGGGTTCAGGTGGTAGTCCATCAGGCTCGCCGTGTACGCCTTCTCGCCGACGTTCAGAGCTGCATAACCCTCGGGGTTCTGGCTGACCGTGACGAGGAAACGGGTCACGGCACTGTGATCGAGCTTGGCGTCCGTGCCCCCGAGCGGATAAAGCAGATCCCAGCCGGACTTGCCGTCCCGGACCGTAGGACCGTCGGCCATGGCGCGGTGGATGTCGGGCAGATACTCGGAGCCGATCTGCCCGAGACTGTCCGACATGTAGGAGTGATCCTTCACGCGGCTCGGGTCGTCCGAAACGGAGTCGACGAGTGCCCGCATGAGCTTTGCCTGATCGGCCGAATGCGGAGGTGTGTCCGCCGTGGGCATTTCGCCGGCCGGGTGCCCCGTGGTGGCGGCCTCCAGGGCCAGGGCCAGGTTGTTCTGGCCCGTGACGATGTCGTCGCCGTGGAGGTTGGACTCCTGCGGCCAGTCCCGCTCCTCGAACAGGTACTGGAAGTTCGACAGCGACACCTTGCCCTTCTTGCCGTTGCCGTCCGTGTCCCGCTCGAAGGGGTCGTCCGGGTCGTCCTTGGACACGTACTCCTGGTTGAGGAAGTCGGTCGCGGCGTCGGGGCTGTTGGACAGGCCCTTGAGATAGCCGGTGAGCGGGTCGTTTCCGCTGTCGTCGCCGATCCGGTTCAGCCAGGCACTCCCTCCCAGGTGCTGCCAGAACGGGTTCCCGTGCTCGCCGTTACCGGTCATCTTCCGTTCCGTGACCATGAGCTTGGTCCCGTAGTCCTTCAGGAACTGGTCGTCATAGTCCCCGGTGCGCATGAGGTTGCTCATCACCTGGAAGCCCATGGGGCCACCCCGGTCGCCGTAGAGCGGCTTGTCGCCGAGGTCGATCATCTTGCGCTTCCACTCGGTCATGTCGGCGGAATCGCTCTGCGTGGCGTGGGCCAGCGTCAGTCCCAGGTTGCGCTGGAGGTCGTCGAGCTGGTCGAGGCGCTTGTGCCCCACCTCGTAGTTGCCCCGGGTGGGATCGCTGAGCCCGGTCCAGAACTCCAGCGTCTTCTGCGGCCCGAGATCGCGGGCGAAGCGCTCGGAGAACAACGGGTCGTTCGCGTACTTCTTCAGCCCGGCGTTGAGCAGGTCGAAGTCCTCCACGGACAGGTCGTCCGGATCCTTCGCGGCGAGCTTCGCCAGCTTGTCGGCCTCCTTGACGGCATCCGCGGCGGCATCCCGGTTCGCATAGCTGGCGTCGGAGAAGCCCAGCCTGGTCTGGTCTACGAGAGCCATGAGGACGGTCTTGGCCGAGTTGTCGCTCTCGGTGGCCTTGCCGAGGATGCCCTGGATCTCGTCGCGGAGGTCGTCGACGTCCTTCTGGTCGGTGGCGCCCGTCTTGCCGCTGGGGTCGGAACTCCAGTCGGGCCGTGTGTTGCCCATGACCGAGAACTTCCCGCCGCCGTCGTCCACGACGGTGAGGTTCTTCTTCTGGCCGCGTGCGACGGCGTCCTTCAACTGCTGGTGGAAGGCCTTCAGTTCGCCCTGGGTGTCGAGCAGGATGTTGTGAATCGTGGTGGCCTGCGTGTGGGCGTCGCCGAACTCGCCGGCCGTCTTGCCGACGAACTGCCGGGACACCTGCGCGTTCACGCCGGCCCAGTCGGCCTTGAGCGCGGCTTTGTGCAGGTCGTCCTCCGCGTCCTTCTTCAGGTCCGCGAGATGTTCCACCAGCGTCGACCAGTCGGAGACCGCGTCGTCGAACAGCTTGAAGTTGGCGTGGTACAGGGCGTTGAAGTCCATGGTGGGTCGGTCGTCCTCTGGGTAGCGGTGTCGGTTCTGACGCGAAGGGAGGTGTCGCCGCCTCCTCCGGTGCCGCTACTCCTTCTTCTCGCCCTTGGCCTTCTCTCCGTAGATGGAGTTCTTCTTCCCCGGGGCCCCGACCCTTTCGTCGAACCCGTCGTCCAACGCGTCGATGCTGCTCATCTGCCGCTGGATGTAGTTCTCGTCGTTCGCATGCACCTTCTTGGTGGTCTGCATGTGATTGGAGATCTGGGCGCAGGCGTCCATCAGGGACTTCAACTGCTCCTCCCAGCGGGTGGACACGTGCTGCAGCCCGGCGCCGAGGGCGAAGCCCTGCTTGGAGAGATCACCGGCCGCCGAGTCGCTGCTGGGCGTCGCCACGCGCGCCTTGTCCCAGAGCTGGTTGTAGAGATGGTGCGCGGAGCCGCCGATCTTCTCCAGGTCCTGGTGACCCACCTTGAGGTCACCGGTCTGGCTCGGCAGGACATAGGGGCCGTAGGTGCCACCACCCGGATCGACATGGTTGAGCCGCATATGTGTCGGCTGCCCCTGAGCAGCCTCAGTCTTGAGCTGCTCCCATTCGTCCCATGCCATGGAAGGCCCCTTCCCCCGCGGTTAGTCCGGCGTCCGCCAAACTAGCAACCACGGCTGGCAAAAATTTGCGTCATGTCTGCTATGTGCGACCTGTCGGGCGTGAAAATTCGGCGCAGAGGGGTCCGGCGACCGTCGGTCAGTCGTCCGGGCGGGGTACGCCGAGGACCGACCCCCGAACGGACCGGCGCCCGCGGACCGACCGTCCGCGAGTCGGGTTTTGTGGTTGCAAAGTTCCCTCCCCAGCCCCCGCTCATACCGCGTCCGACGCGTGCACGTGAAGCTTCCGTGCAGATGATGGAACCCTTCTGTCGCGATTGACCGCCTTGTCGATCTCTGTCAGCCGCGAGTCGGTCACATCGGGACGGCACTGCAACTGAACCGTCGCAGAGTTCAGTTGGCCGCGATTTACACAGTGACTACAGTGGTCGGCGATGGACCGGATGCGGCCGGGAGCCGCTCGGTCTGCGGGGCTGTATCAACGGGGAGACGGGGAAGGGGTCGCGGTGGCTGGCGGTGGCGGCTCAGGCATGAGGCGAGGCATCGATGCGCTGCAGGCGTTCAAGAGCAAGCTCGACGACGCGCTAGCGGACTTCGAGGGCGGCCATGGAGGCCCGTCCAAGGTCGCGCAGCAGTCGCTCAGCAGGGCGTCGTTCGGTGGAACGCACGCACCTTTCAACGAGGCGGGGGATCTGCACTCGGCGTACGAGACGGTGCACGCACGCCTCACCCACCTGTCGAAGACGCTGGGGCTGCACATCGAGTCGCTGAAGCTCGCTTCGCACGCGGCCGATGCCACGTACGACGGAACCGAGGAAGAGGTCCGGCAGCGCTTCTGGCAGCTGCATACGCGGATCGGTACGCAGTACGAAGAGGACATGAAGAAGTACCAGGAGGACCTGAAGAAGGCTGCTCCCGCCGACAAGCAGGAGGCGGGACACCAGGGCGGCAACAAGTCGACGGGGAAGACGAACCTCAAGTGAGTGACGACTGGAAGCAGAAGCCCGAGTACAAAGCGGCCGTCCAGGGGGTCGATCAAGAGGTCGGCCGGCAGGTCGCGCCTCTCACGACCGCGCAGAACATGTTGGCGCACATGCCGTTCTTCGGCGGTGGCGTCCGGGTCAACCTCGTCGGGTCGACGAACTTCGAGGGGCACGACCTCAACGACATGATCGACCTGGTCGAGCACGCCAACCCCGAGCACCTCGAACTGACCAGCAAGTCCCTTTTCGACGCCGGCAAAGCCATCCGCAAGGCCGCGAAGGACCTGGAGCAGCACTTCAAGGTCGACTGGGAGGGCGAGGGCGCCGACTCCTTCCACGGATGGACGCAGCAGCTCATCGCGTACACCCACGGCCTGGCCGGCTATGCCGACCAGGCGGGCACCCATATCTCCGTGGCGGCTACCGGCCTGGCGTCCGCGCGCGTTTCCATGCCGCCCAGGGACACCCGGCCGGCACACGAGCAGAAGCTGCCCACCGAGCTTCCCAAGGCCAAACAGGTCGACGGCAATCCTGACTACGCGGCCGCGGTGAGGGTCGAGAAGCACCGGCAAGAGGCCGTCAACCAGATGAACCGGCTGGCCTCGTACTACAAGGTCGCCGCGATCGACCTGGGCAAGCAGGAGGAGCCGCAGCCGCTCAAGCCGATCACGGACGTCGGGGTGCCGAAGGTGTATGGCTTCGGCGAGGAGAAGCGACGGTACGGTTCAGGTGGGTCGAAGTCGGCGTCGACGGCCGTGGTCCGGGGCGATGTGGCTGAGAGTCACGCCGGTGCGACTACGTTGAATGACACAGAGGCCAAGGGGCACGTTCCGCACCCCCGGGAAGTGCACGAACCCATTGCGCATCCCGGCCGCGACGTCGGCACGGAAATCAACACAACGACCACTTTGCCTCCCCAGGTGCCGGCCACACCGCCCAGCCCCTCTGGGCCTACCCTGCCGACCTCCGGTGGGGGTGGAGGGCAGATGCCCCCGCTGCCCACTGGGCCGATGGCGCCTCCCGTCACACCCACCTCGGGTCGTACCTCCGGGTATGGACCGGCTGGCAGGCCTCCTGCGACAGCCCAGGGGCGTACCGTCGGGAGCGGTCGAGTACCGCAGGGGCCCGCAGGTCAGACAGGACGTACCGTCTCGAGCGGACGCGTTCCTCAGGGCCCGATGGGTCAGGCAGGTCGGACCGGATCCGGTGGTCGTGTGCCGCAGGGGCCCATGGCACAGGCCGCTCGCGCCATGGGAAGGGTGAACCCAACGGGCCAGCCGGGTGCGCGAGGACCTGTTCAGGCCGGTCGTTCGCCGATGGGTCGTCCTGTCACCGGCGGAACTCCCAGGCCCACCGGCACGCCTGGCGGGCGCACGGGATCAACCGGCCCTATCGGTCAGGCGCGCAACGGCGTCGTCGGCGGCAAGCCAGTCACCGGTCGTACACCCGGAGGGACGACCAATCCCCGTGTCCCGCGCGGTATGGTCGTCGGCGCCGAGGAACCGGCTACCTCCACGCCATCGAAGGGCACCGTCGGACAGCGAGGAGTCGTGGGCGCTCCGGCGGCGAAGGCCGAACCCGGCGCGGGCCAAGCGCCCCTGCGCGCGGCGAGTAACCCTGAAGGTGCCATCGGCGCGCCCCGGAAGTCTGCGAAGAGCGCCGAGTCCAGCGGTGCGGGGCTCGGTCGTGGTGCCGTGGGCAGTCGTCAGACCCCGGGTGGAGGGGGAGGCCGCCCGGGTGGAACGGCGGACAGGGAACAGCGCCCCCAGTCGCAGAAGCGGCCCGATGTGCCCCAGACGAGCGACTGAACACGAGCGAGGACGTACATAGGCATGAAGCCAGGGACCGGCCGAGGCAGCACGAGGGTGGCCCTCCTGACGAGGCGCAATGCACGGCGTCTGTCGGCCGTGTGTTCGGCGCTCGGTGCGCTCGTCATCACGTCGGCAGCGCTTGCTCCGGAGGCCGTCGCCCTCGACGTTCAGTCCAAGGAGTGGTACCTGGACGCGATGGGTGCTGACGAAATCTGGAAGATCAGCACGGGCAAGGGGGTGAAGGTTGCCGTGATCGACAGCGGGGTCAACCCGGCCACATCCTCTCTCAAGGGGCAGGTGCTGGTCGATGAGGTGCCCAAGTCCGTGGCCTACCACGTCACCAGCGACCGCAACGGCCACGGGACTTCCATGGCCGAACTCATCGCCGGTACCGGAGCCGGCGGCGGCATCAAGGGCCTTGCTCCGGATGCCAAGATCATTCCCTTCCGTATCGACCTGGGGGGCTTGAGGGGCGCCGAGGAAATCAGCAGGACACCGGATCAAGCTAAAGCGATTCGGGCCGCGGCCGACAGCGACGCAAAGATCATCAACATGTCCTTCGGTGGTCCGACCGCTGAAGATGGTGTCAAATCCGCCATGAAGTACGCGGCGGAAAAGGGCAAGTTGATGTTCGTTTCCATCGGCAACGACGGGGACAAGGGGAATTACGCCGCATATCCGGCCATCTACCCATACGCGGTCGGTGTGGCCGCTCTGGATAAGTCCGGCACGGTGGGAAAATTTTCCTCCTATGGCGGCTACGTGGACCTCGCGGCTCCAGGTCTGAACGTCCCCTCCTGGTGCGACGGACAGTTCACCGAGTACTGCGACACCGACGGCACCAGCCCCGCCTCCGCCATCGCCTCCGCCTCCGCCGCCCTCGTCTGGTCCGCTCACCCGGACTGGACGGCCAACCAGGTCCTGCGGACCCTGATCGACACCGCAGCCCGGGACTGGCCGAAGGGCAAGCCCAGCAAGTACCTCGGCTATGGCGGTGTCCGCCCCCGGCGCGTCCTGGTCAACAAGGACATCGACCCGGGGCCGGCCGGCGTAGACCCACTGGCCGAGGAGAACGGCGGCGGTGCGTCGCCGGACCCCGGCCCCTCGGCCAAGTCCCCCTCCGGCAAGCCCACCGGGAACGCCGGTTCCGCCGGCGCTCCCAGCTCCGCCGCCGCGAAGGACACCGACTCCGGCGGCGGTGTCCAGACCGGGGTGATCCTCGGCGCCGCAGCGGCCGTACTGGTCATCGTGGGCGCTGGTTACGGCGTACTGCGGGCGCGTCGTCACCGCTGAGTTCCCTCCGCACACCTGCTCGCCACCGGGCGAGCAGCGTCCCGCTTGCCGCGGTGCCGAGTCCTGCTCGGCACCCGGCGAGGTCAGTCCACGAAGAAAGGCATCGAAATGGCGACAGGCACGCAGAAGATCACCAAAGATCAGGTAGCCGGCCTCGAGAAGGAACTGCTCAACCAGTTCGATGACATCAAGGGTCAGCTCGGCCGCCTCCAGCACCTGATCGACACGCTCGAGGGCCACTGGAAGGGTATCGGCGCCGGTGCGTTCAACACCAAGCAGACCGAGATCAACGAGCGCATGGTCCGCATGGGCAACATCCTGGTCAAGTTCATCGAGGCCATGAACACGACCATGAAGATCAACGACAACACCGAGGACGAGGTCCGCGCCAAGGTGCAGAGCATCGACGTGGACCTGGGCGGTTCGCACTCGGCGCTCACGAACTACTGACCCCGGCCGGACCACACTTCTCACCAACGGAGGAATCATGGGCGTTCACGACAGTGGCGTGACAGAGGTTCACTACGACCGTCTCGACGAGATGGCCACCCAGATCGGCCAGCAGGCCCAGAAGCTGGAGCAGGGACTCGAGGCCATCAAGAGCAAGGTCCAGAGCGTCTCCAGCATGTGGGAGGGCGAGGCCCACAACACGTACGTGCAGGAGCAGGCCGCCTGGGACCGCGAGGCGCGTGGCATCCACGAGGCGCTCGTCGCCATCGGCAAGGTCGTCCACGCCGCCGGCGGTGACTACATGGGCGGCGACAAGAAGGCCGCGAGCTACTTCCAGTAAGTGGCCGGGTACGGCGCGACGGCGCGGTGACGGGGTGGACACGCACGGAGGGTGTCCACCCCGTCGTCATGCGCGGGGGGAGGGGGAGGGGGCAGGGGGTACGCGAGCTGTGCGGGAGACGCGCGGGCGACGGTGACTCTCCCCACCTCCGATGACTCTCCCCATTTCCGACCGGCCCGCCCGAACCCGAGCATCCCGGGCCGGCCCGCTTGTGGCCGTGTGTTCCCGGCCGGCCGGCCGGCCCGCCCGAAGCCGAGCATCTCAGGTCGGCCCCCTACGAGGCCGCGGGTTCCCAGCCGATCCGCCCGGAGCCCAGTGTTGCCGGCCGATCCGCCCGGAGCCCAGTGCTCCCGGCCACCCCCCCTCTCGCAGGCGAGGGCCCCGGTCGACCCGGCCGGAGGGGGATCCCCCCCGGGCAGGCCGTCGACGGCACCGAGGTCAGTACTCCACGTCCACGAGCCCCGTCTGGACCAGGGGCTTCCCCCGCTTCCGCGACACGAAGACGCCCCGTCCCGCCGGCATCGGGCGGGGACGGACGCCGCCGAGGATGTCGCCCTCGCCCGGGTCGCCGGCCAGGACGAGGCCCTGGGCGCCGAGTTCCTTCATGCGCTGCATGAACGGCTCGTACGAGGCGCGCCCCGCGCCCGCGGAGGAGCGGGCGATGATGAAGCGGACGCCGACGTCGCGGGCGAAGGGCAGCATCTCCGTCAGGCCGTTGAGAGGGTTGCCGCTCGAGGTGGACACCAGGTCGTAGTCGTCGATGACGACGTACACCTGCGGGCCTCGCCACCAGCTGCGGTCCCGCAGCTGCTGCGGGGTGACGTCGGCCGTCGGGGTGCGGCGCTGCATGAGGTCGGCCAGGGCGGCCATGTGGTGGTCCATCTGACTGGACATCGGAATGTACTCGGCGAGGTGGGACGCCGGGGTGACGTCCAGCAGCGAGCGGCGGTTGTCGACGACGAAGAACTTCGCCTCGTCGCCGCCGTACCGCAGAGTCAGCTGCCGGATCAGCAGCCGCAGCAGGTTGGACTTGCCGGACTCGCTCTCGCCGAAGACGAGGAAGAACGGATCCTGATCGAAGTCGAGGTACACCGGCTCCAGGTTCTCCTCGTCCAGCGCGAAGGAGATGCCCCGCTTCGGGAAGCGGTCGCCCGGCGGCAGCTCGGTCGCCTCCAGCTGGCGTGGCAGCAGCCGTACCTTCGGGGCGCCCGGTGCCTGCCAGTGGCGGCCGACCTCGGTGGACAGCGCGGCCGTCGCCTCGGCCAGGTCGGTGTCGGAGGTCAGGCCGTCGATGCGCGGGACCGCGGCCATGAAGTGGAGCTTCTGCGGGGACAGACCGCGGCCGGGTACGCCCGTGGGGACGTTCACGGCCACCTTGCGATCGATCTCCGAGTCCATGACGTCACCCAGGCGCAGCTCCAGGCGGTTCATCAGGTGGTCCTTGAGGTTCGAGCGGACCTCCATGGAGCGGGACGCCGTGACGACCACGTGGATGCCGTAGCCGAGGCCACGTGCGGCGATGTCCAGGACCACCGGTTCCAGGGCCTCGTAGTCGGTGCGGAAGTTGCCCCAGCCGTCGACGATCAGGAAGACGTCGCCCCACGGCTGGTCGGTGACCGAGATCTCGCCGCGGGCACGGCGGTTGCGGTAGTCGGCGATCGAGGCGATGCCCGCGGAGCGGAAGTACTCCTCGCGGCGGGTCAGCACGCCGTAGACCTCCGAGACCGTGCGGCGGACACGTTCGGGGTCGAGCCGGGAGGCGATGCCGCCGACGTGCGGCAGGCCGTCCACCGCGGCCATGCCGCCGCCACCGAAGTCGAGGCCGTAGAACTGGACCTCGTGAGGCGTGTGCGTCAGCGCGAACGCGCAGATCAGGGAGCGCAGCAGCGTCGACTTGCCGGACTGGGGGCCGCCGATGATCTGCATGTGGCCTGCCGCGCCCGAGAAGTCGAGCATCAGCCGGTCCCGGCGCTGCTCGTACGGCTTGTCGACCAGGCCGACCGGGACCACCAGGCGCCCGGCGCCGTCGTAGTTGGGCTGGGTCAGTCCGCGGCCCTGCACCGTGGCGAGGCCGGGCAGCAGGGCGTCCAGTGACGGGGGGCTCTCCAGGGGCGGCAGCCACACCTGGTGGGCCGCCGGGCCCTGCGCCTCCAGCCGGCGCACGATCACGTCGAGGACCGTGTCGGCCAGCGCCTCGTCGACCTCGGGCGCGGACTGGGCGCGCTGCTGAGGGATGGCCGTGTGCCGAACGGGCACCTCGGTGGCCGTGAACAGCACCGGCCGCCGGTCGACCGGCAGGGGGCCGCCGTCCAGGGCCGTGCGGTGCGGACCGGTGCGGTGGACGCCGGAGACGTAGGCCGCCTTGAAGCGGAGCATCTCGTCCGTGCCGAACTTGAGGAAGCCGGAGCCGGGTACGTTCGGGAGTTCATAGGCGTCGGGGACGCCGAGGGCGGCCCGGGACTCCGCCGCCGAGAAGGTCCGCAGGCCGATGCGGTACGACAGGTACGTCTCCAGGCCGCGCAGCCGGCCCTCCTCCAGGCGTTGCGAGGCCAGCAGCAGGTGCACGCCGAGCGAACGGCCGATCCGGCCGATCTGCACGAACATCTCGATGAAGTCCGGCTTCGCCGTCAGGAGTTCGCTGAACTCGTCGATGACGAGGACGAGGGAGGGGATCGGCTGGAGCGGTGCGCCCGCCGCGCGTGCCTTCTCGTAGTCGTGGATGTTGGCGTAGTTGCCGGCGTCCCGGAGCATCTCCTGGCGGCGGTTGAGCTCGCCGCGGATCGAGTCGCCCATGCGGTCGACCAGCGTGAGGTCGTCGGCCAGGTTGGTGATGACGGCCGCCACGTGCGGCATCTGGGCCATGCCGGCGAAGGTGGCGCCGCCCTTGAAGTCCGCGAGGACGAAGTTCAGCGTCTCCGAGGAGTGGGTGACCGCCAGCCCCAGCACCAGCGTGCGCAGCAGCTCCGACTTGCCGGAACCGGTCGCGCCGACGCAGAGGCCGTGCGGGCCCATGCCTTCCTGCGCGGCCTCCTTCAGGTCGAGCATCACGGGCCGGCCGTCCTCGCCGAGACCGATCGGCACCCGCAGCCGTTCCGCGAGCGCGCGCGGGCGCCAGGTCCGCTTGGTGTCGACCGACGCCGCGTCACCGAGGCCCAGCAGGTCGGTGAACTCCAGGTTGGCGAGCAGCGGCTGGTCGTCGTCGCCGCCGGAGGCCATGCGCAGCGGGGCCAGTTGCCGGGCCAGCGCCTCGGCGGACTCGAGGGAGAGGCCGTCGGGGGTGCCCTCGTAGACCTCACCGTGTCCGGACTCCAGGCGCAGCACACCCGGCTGGACGACGACGGACAGGTCGCCGCCCGGCGTGGTGAGTTCCCCGGGGACGACTTCCACGACCGTGACACCCTGCAGGCCTTCGGGGTTGGCGAGCACGGAGTCCGGCAGCAGGGAGACGTCGTCCAGGACGAGCACGATGTGCGGCGCGTCCAGCAGCGGCGACGCGGCGGGGTGGAAGCGCGGCCGGCCCGTCAGCCGGGCGGCGAGCAGGTCTTCCAGCTCACGCGGATCGGTGCTGATGAGCCGGCGGGAGCCCGCGCCGTCCACCTCGCCGGCGATCTGCGTGTGCGGGAGCCACTTCGCCCAGTCCCAGTGCGCCAGCGCCTCGCGGCCCGTGGACACGGCGACGACCAGGTCCTCCGGCGAGTGCAGGGAGGCCAGCGAGCCGACCAGGGCGCGGGTGCAGGACCGTACGGACTGCGGCTCACCGCTGACGGTGACGTGGTAGAAGGCGCGCAGGGACACCGCCATCGGCAGGTCGGCGACCGTGCTGTGGACGGCGAGGAAGCGCTGCACGGCGCTCGCGGTCAGCGGCTCCAACTGCTCGGCGATCCCCGTCTCGGGGGCGATGAGCGCGGTGGCCAGCGGCTGCGGCCCCAGGCCGACGCGCACGTGCGCGAAGTCCTCGTCGCCGGGCCGCCGCTCCCACACCCTGCTGCCCTCGGCGACGAGCGCCCACAGTTGCTCGGGGGAGGGGTGCAGGTAGTACTGGGCGTCCCGCTGCCGCTTCGCCGTCTCGACCGCCGAGGCGCGCGCCTGGGAAAGGTAGCCGAGGTAGTCGCGCCGCATGTCGGCGAGCTGTCCCTGGGAGCCGCGGCGGAAGCGCACCACCATGGCGATGGACATGGCCACCGTCGAGGCGATCATGATCACGCCCATGATCTTCATGAACGGCTGACCGTTCGTGAAGAAGAACACCACCGAGCCGCCCATGCCCAGGGTCGGCAGGAGCTGCATCAGCACGCTCTCCTGCGCCCCGCGCGGCAGTTCCGGCGGCGGCTGGACGGCGATGTCCTCCGTGGGCACTTCGGACGGCAGCGCCCGTGGCGGGCGTTTGACGACGATCTGGCTCACTGCTCACCAATTCCCTTGCCCGACCCAGGCTTTCCACCCACCGCCCCGTGTCGGCGAGCGCAGGCCGCCGCGTGATCCTACTGAGTTCACCGCACATGGGTGAGCGGTAGGGTGCCGGATGTTCGCGTGAGCACACGCCGAGTCGACTGGACATATACGGCCAACTCGCCCGATGTCGGAGCGAGGAGGCCCCGGAACTCCGTCTGCCGGCACCTTCCTGGCCGTGCCCGGCGCGAACCGGCACCAGACCTTCACGACACAGACGCACCACCACCACCGAGGGGGAACAGCAGGTGAGCATGACGGCCGCCGCCACCGGCGGACCCGGCACGGGCGCGCCTTCCGGGTCCGGCAACGGACTCGGCTTCTGCCGGGTCACCATTGTCGCGCCGGACAGCCGCATCGATGTGGCACTGCCCGACGACGTCCCCGTCGCGGACCTCTACCCGGAGGTCCTCCGGCTGTCGCAGCAGGGCGCCGAGGCGGGCGCCCCGGTCGGTTACCACCTCGTCCGCACCGACGGCACCGTGCTGGACAGCGCCCGCTCCTTCGCCGCGCAGCGCATTCTCGACGGCGAACTCCTCACCCTGCGCCCGTTCGCGGAATCGCTGCCCCCGGCCGTCTTCGACGACGTCGCCGAGGCCGTCGCCTCGGCCGTGACCCGGCAGCACAAGCTGTGGAGCGGCGACCTGACGCGCGCCGCGGGACTCGTCGGCGGCGGTGTGCTGCCGGCGCTGCTCGCGTTCGTCGCCTGGACCGCCGACCCGCGGCACGACATGCACGGCCTGGCCGGCATCCTCGCCGCCGTCACCGGCGTCCTCCTGGTGGTGCTCTCCGCGGTCCGCGCCCGGGTCTACGACGACCGCGGCTCGGCCCTCACCCTCGGTCTCGGCGCGCTGCCCAACATCGGCGTCGCGGGCAGCGGACTGCTGCCCCTGAGCGGCGGCGAGGGCATCGGCAGACTCCAGTTCCTGCTGGCCTGCGCCGCGGTCCTCCTCGCCGCCCTCGTCCTCGCCCTGTGCTCACCGCAGGGCGACGGGCCGTTCGTGGCCTTCGTCTTCGCCTCGGCGGTCGCCCTGGTCGTCGTCTTCGTGGCGACCCTGACCGACTGGTCCCCGATCGAGACGGCCGGCCTGTGCGCCCCTGTCTCCGTCGGCGCCCTCGCCTTCTTGCCCGGCATGTCGATGCGCTTCGCCCGGCTGCCGATCAGTTTCGAGAACCCGAGCAGCGGCGCCTCCCGCTCCGCCTACGGGGCCGAGGCCGCCGGGCCCGAGCCCGTGGACACCGCACGCGTCGAGGCGCAGGCCCGGCGCGGCCACGAACTCCTCGTCGGCCTGGTCGGCGGCTGCGCGCTTCTCGCCGTCGGCGCCTCGGCGGTCCTGGGCTTCTCGGACGACGTCTGGGCCCAGTTGCTCGCGCTCGCCACCGGCGTCGCGATGCTGATGCGTGCCGGTCTCTTCCGCTACACCGCCCAGGTAGCCCCCGTTCTGGCGGCGGGCCTCGGCGTGCTGGTCCTGCTGGGTCTCGGTCTCGCCCTCAATCCGCCGCCGCACATCGTCGCCGCCGCGCTGGACGGCCACCGCACCGACCTCGACATCCGCACCGTCTGGCTGAGCGCGGCCATCGCCGCCGCGACCGCTCTGGTGACGGCGCTGGGCCTGATCCTTCCCCGCCGGGGCCTGACTCCGTTCTGGGGCCGCTTCCTGGAGATCTGCGAGGGTTTCGTGCTGCTGACGCTGATCCCGCTCACCCTCGCCGTCTTCGACGTGTACGCGACCGCACGGTCGATGACCAGCAAGTGACCGCCGGCCCGACAGCCCGGTGGGATACCTGCGTGTGCCTCCGGCCCGACCGCACGGTCGATGACCAGCAAGTGACCGCCGGCCCGACCGCACGGTGGGTCGCCTGCGTGTGACCCCGGCCCGACCGCACGGTGGGATACCTGCAACTGACCGCCGGCCCGACCGCACGGTGGGTCGCCTGCGTGTGACCCCGCCCCGACCGCACGGTCGATGACCAGCAAGTGACCGCCGGCTCGACAGCCCGGTGGGATACCTGCGAGTGACCGCTGGCCCCACCGCACGGTGGGCGACCAGCGGCTGATCCCGACCGACCGGGCGCCGGGATCACCGCCCGCGCCGGCCCGGTCGCACGCTCGGCGCCACCGCGACGCCGGCGCCACCCCGGTCACCCTCACAGCCTCCGAAAGGACAGTTCAGCGTGAGCTTCGGCCCACCTCCATCGATGTACACCCAGTCCACCGTGGCCGCGAACACATCGCGGTCCAAGCGCCGCAGGCGGCTGCTCGGCGCGGTCGCGGCGCTGGTGGTCGCCGTGCTCGGTGTCGGCGCCGGCCTGCTCTGGTACAACTCGGGCGGTCACGGCCAGGAGCGGAGCGACGCCAAGGCGCCCCGGCAAGCACCGGACGCCGTACGCGAGACCGTGGAGAGGCCGCCTCGCTCACCGGAGGGCCAGGCCGTCGTCATGCACAACGAGACCGGCCTCCCCGACGATCAGCTGTACGCACCCGGGACCTGGGCCACCGGCAAGATCCTCGCGCGGGCCGTCGGCCACCGCATCGAGGGCTACCCGATCGACCCGCGCTTCGACCTCACCAGCACCGCCTGGAAGCTGCGGCTCGACGGCCACGTCTGCGCCGTCAGCCGCGACGTCACCGCCGACGGCCGGACCGCGGTCGTCGTCCAGCCACCCGACGCAGCCAAGAAGGGCGTCTGCAACGAGGTGCTCGTCGTCGACCTGGACACCGGCGAGAAGCTCTGGCAGAAGAAGATGCCGTCGGCCGACTTCGCCTATGTCACCAACACCAACCTGGCACTCACCCGGGGTGTCGTGGCCGTCGCCTGGGGCAAGGGATCGGTTGCCTACGACATCGGCAGCGGCAAGCGGCTGTGGAACACCACCCTCGCCACCTCCCAGTGCCACGACACGGGCTTCGCCGGTGGCCGCGCCCTGCTGGCCCTCGTCACCTGCGGTGACGACGACGACACCGACTACCGGGTGGAGAAGCTCGACCCGCGCACCGGCAAGGTCCGGTGGCGGTACTCGGTCAGCAAGGGCGTCCAGGACGTCTACCTGCCGTCCGCCGACCCGCCCGTGGTCGCCGTAGCGGCGGGGGACACCCTGGTCACCGACCTGATCACACTGGACCCGGCGTCGGGCGAACGCCGGGCCCGCATCTCGATGCGCGGCTACCAGCCCGACTGCGGCGCCGCGATGTACCCCGGCCCGTTCTTCGGCACGGTCGACAAGTGCTACGGCGTGGTGACCGGCCGGGACCGGATCTTCGTGATGAGCAAGGAGAGCGACGAGATCCGCAAGCCCGCCAACCACATCACGGCCTTCGACCCCGTCAAGGGAACCGCCGTGGCCCGGTTCGACGGCCGCCCCTTCCAGCCGGTGCTCCCCGTCCGCACCAGCGGCGACGATCTGATCGTCTTCCGCAGCACCCTCGACGACGTGCAGCCCGCGGCCGTGGTCGGCTGGAACCCCCGCACCGACAAGGAGACCCCCTACCTCCTCTTCCACCTCCCGGAGGACGACGCGTCCGAACTCGGCGACCCCGAGCAGTCGGACGTCTTGTACGAGCAGGGACACGCCTTCTTCGCCCGGCGCGCGATGGAACGCGACGACAGCCACCCGAAGGACCCGGTGCTGTCGGTGATCGGAATCGGCAGCGCGGGACTGCGGCACTGACACAGCGCGGGACTGCGGCACTGTCATACGGGAGGGGGGGGGGGGGGGGGGGGGGGGGGGGGGCCCCCCCCCCCCCCCGAGCCCCCCCCCCCGCCCCGCCCCCCGGGGACCGCGCCCCCCTGGCCCCCGCCCCCGGGGACCCCACGCCCGGGTTTCCACCCCCCGGGGTTCCAACGACCGGGGTCCCAGGCACCGCGGTCCGAGCGACCGCGGTCCGAGCGACCGCGGTCCGAGAAGCCATGGGCCGGGATGTACACGCCGAGGTGTTGTCGGCAGAGGTGTCATGAGCACGGGTGTCATGCGCCTGGAATTCATGAGCAGGCCGGTCCGCACCCCCGGCGCCGCGGCGACCGCCGCCCTCACGGCCGCGGTCCTCGTCCTCACCGGCTGCGGTGCGGAGAAGGACGGCAGCGCCCGTCCCGTCGCGGGGGCCGGAGCCGTCGGTGCCGACCGGCCGTGCCCGTCCGGCATGCCCCGGTACGGCGCCACCCCGGACCCGGCGGGGGCCGGCGGCCCGTCACCCGCCTCCGTCGCCACGGCCGGCCGCCCCTCCGCCCCGAGCCCGGCATCCACCGGCGCCGGGCTGTCCGCGAGCACGACCCCCCGGCCCTCCCGGGCACCGCTGCCCCTGCCCGGTGGCACCCGGCCGGCGACGGACGGAGTGCGGATCACCGGGCTGTACGGCCGGACGTCCGGCCAGGACTGCGCGGCCGCCGGCTTCTCCGCCGACTTCACGGTCACCAACGACACCGGCACGGCCATGACGTACACGATCACTCTGGGCTTCCTGTCGGAGTCCCACGGCGCCGCCGGCACGGCGAGGACGATCGTCGCCGCGGTCCCGCCGGGCCGGACGGTGACGGGCACGGCCGACATGGACGAACCGGCCGCACGGGTCCCGGCGGTGACGGACGTGACGGTCGAGAAGGTGAGGAGTGTCCCGGTCGGCGAGGCCCCTTCGGCGGGCGGCCCCTGTCCGCCCTCCGGGGTGCACGTCTACGCCGACCAGGGCGACGCCGCCATGGGGCTGCGCGCGGTGAGCCTGCACCTGGAGAACTGCGGCACGCGCGCCTACCCCCTGAACGGCCGCCCCGCCGTCCAGGTCGTCGACGCCGACCACGAACCCGTCAGCGGCGTGCGCGTCGTGCACGGCGAGGAGATCGCCACCGGCACCGGCGCGGACGGTACGCCCAGCCCCCTCTCCCTGGCCCCCGGCGAGCGCGCCTACGCCGTCCTCACCTGGCGCAACACGACCGAGTCCGGCGACCCGGTCAACGCCCCCTACGTCCGCGTACGGCCCGGACCGGGCGCCGCCCCGGTGGTCGTGACACCCGAGCTCGACCTCGGGACGACGGGCCGGCTCGGCGTCGGCCCGTGGAAGAAGGAGGACACCGGCCGCTAGCGGGACGACGGAGCCGGGCGTCAGGCGAAAAACGGTGGTCGGCGGGGCGGGAGCAGGGGAGACTCGGACATGTGTTCCTGACGATCTCCACCACCAGCGGCGACGCCGCCAGACCAGCCACCGACCTCGGGTACCTGCTGCACAAGCATCCCGGCAAGGCGCAGAGGTTCTCGACGTCCTACGGCACCGCCCATGTCTTCTACCCGGAGGCGGACGACCGGCGTTGCACGGCCGCGCTGCTGCTGGAGATCGACACGGTGTCGCTGGTCCGGCGGGGCAAGGGCAAGGGACGGGGCGGCGCACCCGACGCGGCGCTCGCGCAGTACGTCAACGACCGCCCCTACGCTGCCTCCTCGCTGCTCGCGGTCGCGCTGAGCGGCGTCTTCTCCAGCGCCCTGCGCGGGGTGTGCGCCGCACGCCCGGAGCGCGCCGCCGCGCCGCTGCCCCTGCGTGTCGAGGTACCGGCCCTGCCCGCCCGAGGGGGCGCCGAGCTGGTGCGGCGCCTCTTCGCGCCGCTCGGCTGGACCGTGGGCGCCGATCCGGTGCCGCTCGACACCGAGTTCCCGGAGTGGGGCGACTCGCGCTACGTCCGCCTCGTCCTGGAGGCGCGGACGCTCACCCTCGCCGAGGCGCTGCGCCACCTGTACGTCCTGCTGCCGGTCCTCGACGACGCCAAGCACTACTGGGTCTCCGCCGACGAGGTGGACAAGCTGCTGCGGGCCGGCGAGGGCTGGCTGCCCGGCCACCCGGAGCAGAAGCTGATCACCAGCAGATATCTGTCCCGCCGTTGGTCCCTGACCCGGCAGGCGATGGAGCGGCTGGAACTCGTGCGGCTGGCCGAGGCCGACGACAGCCGGGTCGAGGAGATCGACAACGCGGTCGAGGACATCGACGTGGCCGAGGACGCCGGTTACGCGGTCGAGGACGCCGGCGACGCCGTCCCGGAGGCCGACGCCGGGGCACGGACACAGACCGGGGCCCGGCCGCAGACCCAGGCCCAGGCGCAGACCGGGGCCCAGGCGCAGACCGGGGCCCAGCCGGAGGCTTCGGATGCCGGGCTGACGTCGGTGCCGCTCGCCGTGCAGCGCAGGGAGGCGATCCTCGCCGCCCTGCACGCGTCCGGTGCCACCCGGGTCCTGGACCTTGGGTGCGGGCAGGGCCAGTTGGTGCAGGCCCTCCTCGAGGACGTGCGCTTCACCGAGATCGTCGGCATGGACGTCTCGATGCGGGCGCTGACCATCGCCGCCCGCCGGCTCCGGCTCGACCGCATGGGCGAGCGCCGGGCGTCCCGGGTGCGGCTCGTCCAGGGTTCGCTCGCCTACACCGACAACCGGCTCAAGGGCTACGACGCCGCCGTGCTCAGCGAGGTCGTCGAGCACCTGGACCCGCCCAGGCTGCCCGCCCTGGAGTACGCCGTGTTCGGGCACGCCCACCCGCGCACGGTCCTCGTGACCACCCCCAACGTCGAGTACAACGTCCGCTGGGAGACCCTGCCCGCCGGGCATGTCCGGCACGGCGACCACCGTTTCGAGTGGACCCGCGAGGAGTTCCGCGCCTGGGCCGGCGAGGTGGCCGGACGGCACGGCTACGACGTCGGGTTCGTCCCCGTCGGACCGGACGACCCGGAGGTCGGGCCGCCCACCCAGATGGCCGTGTTCGAGCTCAGGACCCCGACGGACGAGAAGGAGGCGAAGGCCGCATGACCGAGACCCGCACGGGACGGACCCTGCCCGTCACCGACCTCTCCCTGGTCGTCCTCGTCGGCGCCTCCGGCTCCGGCAAGTCGACGTTCGCCCGCAAGCACTTCAAGCCCACCGAGATCATCTCCTCGGACTTCTGCCGCGGTCTGGTCTCCGACGACGAGAACGACCAGAGCGCCTCCCGGGACGCCTTCGACGTCCTGCACTACATCGCCGGCAAGCGGCTGGCGGCCGGCCGCCGGACCGTCGTCGACGCCACCAGCGTCCAGCAGGACAGCCGGCGGCAGCTGATCGAGCTGGCCAAGCAGTACGACGTGCTGCCCATCGCCATCGTGCTGGACGTGCCGGAGGAGGTGTGCGCCGAACGAAACGCCGCCCGCACCGACCGCGCCGGCATGCCCCGCCGGGTCATCCAGCGGCACGTCCGTGAACTGCGCCGCTCGCTCAGGCAACTGGAGCGCGAGGGCTTCCGCAAGGTGCACGTCCTGCGCGGGGTGGCGGAGGCGGAGAGTGCCACCGTCGTCACCGAGAAGCGCTTCAACGACCTGACCCACCTCACCGGCCCCTTCGACATCATCGGCGACATCCACGGATGCTCGTCCGAACTCGAGGCGCTGCTGGTCAGGTTGGGCTATGTGGACGGCGTGCACCCACAGGGCCGTACCGCCGTCTTCGTCGGCGACCTCGTCGACCGTGGCCCGGACAGTCCCGGCGTGCTGCGCCGCGTGATGTCGATGGTGCGGTCCGGCGCCGCCCTGTGCGTCCCCGGCAACCACGAGAACAAGTACGGCCGTCACCTCAAGGGCCGCAAGGTGCAGCACACACACGGACTCGCCGAGACCGTCGCGCAGATGGAGGGCGAGAGCGAGGAGTTCCGGGCCGAGGTCCGGCGCTTCCTGGACGGGCTGGTCAGCCACTACGTCCTCGACGGCGGGCGGCTCGTGGTCTGCCACGCCGGTCTGCCCGAGAAGTACCACGGCCGCACCTCCGGCCGGGTCCGCTCGCACGCCCTGTACGGCGACACCACCGGCGAGACGGACGAGTTCGGCCTGCCGGTGCGCTACCCGTGGGCGGAGGAGTACCGGGGCCGGGCCGCGGTGGTCTACGGCCACACGCCGGTGCCGGAGGCGACCTGGCTCAACAACACCATCTGCCTGGACACCGGAGCCGTCTTCGGCGGCAAGCTGACCGCGCTGCGCTGGCCCGAGCGCGAGCTGGTCGACGTGCCGGCCGACCGGGTCTGGTACGAGCCGGCGCGGCCGCTGCGCACCGAGGCGCCCGGCGGTCACGATGGACGGCCGCTGGACCTGGCGGACGTGCACGGCCGCCGGGCGGTGGAGACCCGGCACGCGGGCCGGGTGGCGATCCGCGAGGAGAACGCCGCGGCGGCCCTGGAGGTCATGAGCCGCTTCGCGATCGACCCGCGCCTGCTGCCGTACCTGCCGCCCACCATGGCACCCACGGCGACCTCGCGGGTGGAGGGCTACCTGGAGCACCCGCAGGAGGCCTTCGCGCAGTACGCGCGGGACGGGGTCGCGCGGGTCGTGTGCGAGGAGAAGCACATGGGCTCGCGGGCCGTGGCCCTGGTGTGCCGGGACGCGGAGGCGGCCCGCGCCCGCTTCGGCGTCGCGGACGGTCCGGCGGGTTCGCTGTACACCCGTACCGGGCGGCCGTTCTTCGACGACGAGAAGGTGACGGGGGAGATCCTCGACCGCCTGCGCTCGGCGATCGCGGACGCCGGCCTGTGGGAGGAACTCGACACGGACTGGCTGCTGCTGGACGCCGAGCTGATGCCGTGGTCGCTGAAGGCCTCGGGGCTGCTGCGCAGCCAGTACGCGGCCGTGGGCGCCGCAGCCGGCGCGGTGTTCCCGGGGGCGCTGGCCGCCCTGGAGGCCGCCGCCGCGCGCGGCGCCGAGGTGGACGGACTGCTGGACCGGCAGCGCGAACGCGCGGCCGACGCCGACGCGTTCACCACCGCCTACCGCCGCTACTGCTGGACCACCGAAGGCCTGGAAGGCGTCCGCCTGGCCCCCTTCCAGATCCTCGCGAGCAGCGGACGCAGCCTCGCCGGGCTGCCGCACGACGAGCAACTGGCCCTGGTCGACCGGATGGTGGAGCACGACGGCACCGGACTGCTGCAGACCACCCGCCGCCTGTACGTCGACACCGGTGACCCTGAGTCGGTGCGCGCGGGCGTCGACTGGTGGCTGGAGATGACCGGCCGGGGCGGCGAGGGCATGGTCGTCAAGCCGGTCGGCGCGCTGGTCCGGGACGGGGACGGGCGGCTGGTGCAGCCCGGCATCAAGTGCCGGGGCCGCGAGTACCTGCGGATCGTCTACGGTCCCGAGTACACCCGGCCGGACAACCTCGCCCGGCTGCGGCAGCGGTTCCTGAACCACAAGCGGTCCCTCGCCCTGCGCGAGTACGCCCTCGGCCTCGAGGCCCTGGACCGGCTCGCGGCGGGTGAGCCGCTGTGGCGGGTCCACGAGGCGGTCTTCGGGGTGCTGGCACTGGAGTCGGAGCCGGTGGACCCACGCCTCTGAGCCCGGCGAGCCCGGCCCACGCGACCCTTGTGCCGCGCAAGCATCTGTCCATATGGTGGACACCTGTGCGGCACAAGGGCGTTGGCGGATCCGAGGGGAGCGGTGGACATGGAGATCAAGAAGGTCGTGGTCCGCGAGGACCAGCGGAGCACCACTCGCAGACCGGCGATCCTGGAGAAGCGGCCGACCCGCTGAGCATGCGCGTCCACCTGGTCACGATGCCGTGGCACCCGATCGACCTGCCCTCGCTGCAGCTGGGCCTGCTCCACCGCGTCGTGCGCGGGGCCCGCCCCGGCGACGAGGTGACCGAGTTCCACGGGTCCCTGCGCTGGGCGGAGTTCCTGCTGGAACACTCCGGCGGCCGGCTGCGCCCGGGGGACTACGTGGCCGTCGGCAGCGACGCGATCTTCCACGGCCTGGGCGACTGGGTGTTCTCCGGGGCCCTCTACGACGACCCCGGCTGGGGCCTGGCCCGGCTGCGGCACTACGCGGCCGGCCGGGACGTCTTCATCGACACCGCCGTCGCCATGCGGCCGTACGCCGCCGCCTTCATCGCCGAGTGCGCCACCGAGGTGCTGGCGGCCGAGCCGGACGTGATCGGGTTCACCAGCACGTTCATGCAGAACGTCGCCTCCCTGGCGCTCGCCCGCGAACTCCGCCGGAGACGCCCGGAGTCGGTGATCGTCTTCGGTGGCAGCAACTGCGACGGCCCGATGGGCCACGCCCTGCACCGCAACCATCCCTTCGTGGACCACGTGGTCCGCGGGGAGGCCGAGTACGCCTTCCCGGCCCTCTTACGGCACCTGGACGCCGGCACCGCCCCGGTCGACGTGCCCGGCCTGTGCTGGTGGGACGGCACCCGCTCGCGGGCCAATCCGGAGACCCGGCGGACCGTGGCACCCGCCGACATCCCCTCGCCCGACTACGACCAGTGGCAGGCCGCGCTGGACGCCTCCCCGGTCCGGGAACACGTCCACCCGAAGCTGGTCGTGGAGGGGGCCCGCGGATGCTGGTGGGGCGAGAAGCACCACTGCACCTTCTGCGGCCTGAACGGCTCGGCCATGGCGTTCCGCGCCAAGCCGGGGGAGCGGCTGTGGGCGGAGATCGACCGGCTGGTGCGCCGCCACCGCGTCCTCGACGTGGTCACGGTCGACAACATCATCGACATGGCCTACTTCCGGGACTTCCTGCCCCGCGTCGCCGAGAGCGGCTGGGACCTGCGGCTGCACTACGAGGTCAAGTCGAACCTCACCCCCGGGCAGCTCCGGATCCTCGGCGAGTCCGGCACCGTGCACATCCAGCCCGGCATCGAGAGCCTGGGCAGCCGGGTCCTGGACCTGATGGACAAGGGCGTCACCGGCGCCCGTAACGTGCGCACCCTGCGCGAGTGCGAGAACCACGCGCTGACCTGCTCCTGGAACCTCCTGTACGGCTTCCCGGGCGAGCGGGCCGAGGACTACACGCCGGTCGTCGACCAGCTCCCCGCCCTGGTGCACCTGCAGCCGCCGAGCGGCGCGCACCGGATCCAGCTGGAGCGTTTCAGCCCGCACTTCACCGACCCGGCACGCGGCTTCGGCAAGCGCCGGCCGGCCGAGATGTACCAGCACGTCTACGACCTCCCCGAGGCAGAACTCGCCGATCTGGTCTACCTGTTCGACACGGAGGACGCGGGCATCGCGGGCCCGGCCGAGCAGCGGCTGACGGACGCCGTCGCCGCGTGGCGGGCGGGACACGCACACTCCCGGCTGCTGTTCGAGGAGGACGGCGGGGCCCTGCTGGTCCACGACCGGCGGCACGGCCGGCCCCCGGCCACCCACCGCTTCACGGGCTGGCGGGCCGCGGCCCTGCGGCGGCTGGAGGACGGCCGGACCGTCCCCGCCGTGCACCGGCTGCTGACCGCCGACGGTCACGAGGTGACCCCGGACGCACTGGCGGAATGGGTCCAACAGGTATTCGCGCTGGGCCTGTTGTTCCGCGACGGACTCACCTATGTCGCTCTGCCGACCTGGGGCGAGCCGGTCCGTCTGACCGAGGGGGCCGGGTGAGCGGGCTGCCGGCCGCCGTGCCGCACCGGCTCACCGGCCGCCGGGTCGAGACCACGGGGCCCCTGGACCTCGGCGGGCAGGGCCGGGAGACGGTGGAGGCGGTGCGGTTCCTGCGCGAGTGCCAGAGCCGCGGGCTGAGCGTGAGCTGGCGCGCCACGGGCCGGCCGTCGTACGACCCGTCCGTGCTGCGCCACCTGCCACCGCCCACCGGACCGGCGGGCGTCCACGAGTGGGCCGCCTGGCGGTCCGCGTACGCCTACGGCAGCCTGTACCACCGCCGCGGCCCCGGCTTCGTGACGGTCCTGGACCGGCGGGAGGCGGGCCGAGCCGTCCGGCTCACCCTCGACCACCCCGACCTGCACGCCGTCTTCCTGCGACTGCTGGAGCCCACGCGCCTCGGCGTCCTCGACGACACCGAGCGGGAGGCCGCCGGCCTGCTCGCCGCCGAGCGGCTGGTCCTGACCTGCGGGGGCTGGGCGGTGGCGCTGCCGCCCCGGCTGCGGCAGTGGCCCGTGCCCTGCACCGCGATCTGATCCCGGGCCGGCCCTACGGGCGGCGAAGCGGGTCCGGCACCGTCAGCCGAGCAGCCGCAGGCGCTGCCCGCACACCCCGAACCGGACCGTCTGCCCCCAGGTCAGCCGCAGCGCGTCCGACTCGACGCCGTCGCCGAAGGCGACGAGCCGATCGGACTCCACGGTGACGGTCAGCGCGGCCGAGGCGGCCAGCTCACCGGCGACCAGGCGCGTCCCGGTGGCCGGCGACGGCCAGGCCTCCCGGACGAACCACACCAGACGCTCCTCGGTGGCGGCGGGCAACGCGAGCGCG
This sequence comes from Streptomyces sp. NPDC048514, assembly GCF_043199955.1. Classification (NCBI taxonomy): domain Bacteria; kingdom Bacillati; phylum Actinomycetota; class Actinomycetes; order Kitasatosporales; family Streptomycetaceae; genus Streptomyces; species Streptomyces sp. NPDC048514. The sequence goes on from NZ_JBICWT010000006.1 coordinate 450,834, forward strand.
CTTCCCCGCTCCCGCCACACCGAGCGCAGCCAGCCGGTCGCGCCGGTGCCGGTCCCGACCAGCACCCCGGAGGAGGCCTGGGCCTCGGCGGCACCCCCGTCGCCGTCGAGGCCCAGGCGGTATCGGGCGGTCTGGTGACCGGGCGCGCCCAGATAGATTTCGTTGAGCGCCACCAGCCGCTGGGTGTCGTCGGCCACCGCCTCGACCATGGTGAGTTCGTCGCACCCCGTCCCCACCGCCTCCGCCGCCGTCAGCAGGCGCGCAGCGTCCCGCGGACGGTGCCGTACCAGCACACCGGGGTTGCGGCCGGGATCGGCGTCGATGCCGATGACCGGCTGCCCCGCCAGGTACTTGGCCACGTTCGCGACCAGTCCGTCCTGCCCGACCACCACGACCAGGTCCTCGGGAGCGAACAGGAACCGCTCCAGATCGGCCCGCTCGACCGTGGTCCGGCGCCAGGTCAGCGGCACCGCGGCGGTCACCTCGGCCAGCGCCCGGCGGACCCGGCGGTGGCGATCGGCGACCTCCTCGACGTCCCGGCCGCGCGAGGCGAGGAAGAACGCGGCCTGGCCGTGGGTGCCGTGCCTGGCCACCAGTTCCTCGTACTCGGTGGTCCGGTGGATCAGCACCGCGCGCGGGGCGAGGCTCACGGCTGCGCCCCCGGTGCGGCGAGCCTGGCCAGCAGCCCGGTCAGCACGTCCGGCGAGATGGTCACGCTGTCGATGTGCGGCACGTTCTCGGCCAGCTGTATGCCGGCGAGAGCGTGCAGGACCGCCACCTCCACCTCTGCGTGCACCCGCAGCCACGCCGCCCGTGCCTCGGCACCGGCCTCGCCCACCACGCGGGCCTTCTCGGCCTCGGCGCGGGCGAGCCGTACCGCCTTGGCCGCCTCCGCCTCGGCCAGCCGCTCGGTGCGGATCGCCTCCGCCTGGGCCAGCCGCTCCGTACGGGTCGCCTCCGCCTCGCTGAGGCGCACCGTGCGGGACGCCTCGGCGTCGGCGCGTACGGCGTCGGCGGCCGCCTGCTCCTCGGCCTCGCGCCGGGCGTTGACACCCCGCTGGTCCACCAACCGCTCCTCGCGCCGGGCCAGTTCGATGCGGCTGGCGAGCTCGTTCTCGGCGATCGCCCGCTCCCGCTCGACGGCCACGGCCCGGCGTTCGTACGTCGCCCGGTCGGCGTCCTGCTGGATCCGCTCCCGGGCGGGGGTGCGCAGCGCCCGCTCCACCTCGGGCTCCGGGCGCACGGCCACCACGCGGACGGCGACCACCTCGATGCCGGTGGCCGGCAGCCGGGGCTCGGCGGCCAGCCCGGCGGCGAGCCGCTCGCGCACCGTGCGCACGCCGTCGGTCAGCGCGGTCGACAACGGCACCCGGGCCAGGACGTCCAGGGCGTGCTCCTGGGCCGTCTCCGTGAGCAGGGTGCCGAGTTGCTCCAGCGGGGTGCCGCGCCATGCGCCCGTGTCCGGGTCGATGGAGAAGTCGAGGCGGGCGGCGGCGAGCGCCGGGTCGCCGATCCGGTACGTCACCGTCGCCTGCACCGTCACGTCCTGGAAGTCGGCCGTCCGGGCGTGGAAGGTCATGGCCAGCTCGCGGTCGTCCACGGGGATCTCGGAGAGCGCGGCGGTCAGTGGGCGGAACCAGAAGCTGAGTCCGGGACCGTCGTGCACCAGCCGGCCCGAACGGTGGTGGCGGATGTGCGCGGTGGGCGCTCCGCGCAGATGGCGCCGACCGAGGCGCCGGGTGATGTCGGCCATGCGACCCCCTCTTTTTCGTCAGTGAGACGATAATCGCCGTGTCACTTGTCGTCAAGGGGACGAAAACAACCGGCGGCGGAAACCGCCGAGGAGCGGGTGAACCCGGGGCGCGATGGTCAGGATGGAGGCATGGGATTCCAAGTCGACTCCGAGGCCGGGCGGCTGCGCCGGGTCATACTCCACCGTCCGGATCTCGAGCTCAAAAGGCTCACCCCCAGCAACAAGGACGCCCTCCTCTTCGACGACGTGCTCTGGGTGCGCCGGGCGCGCGCCGAGCACGACGGTTTCGCCGACGTCCTGCGCGACCGCGGGGTCGCCGTCCATCTCTTCGGCGACCTGCTCACCGAGACGCTGGAGACCCCCGAGGCCCGCACCCTCGTCCTGGACCGCGTCTTCGACGAGAAGGAGTACGGTCCGCTCGCCACCGACCACCTGCGCGCCGCCTTCGACGAGCTGCCCCCCGGCGAGCTGGCCGAGGCGCTGGTCGGCGGGATGACCAAGCGGGAGTTCCTGGACGCGCACGCGGAACCGACCTCCGTCCGCTTCCACGTCATGGACCTGGACGACTTCCTGCTGCGCCCGCTGCCCAACCACCTCTTCACCCGTGACACCTCGGCCTGGATCTACGACGGCGTCTCCATCAACGCCATGCGCTGGCCCGCCCGGCAGCGCGAGACCGTCCACTTCGAGGCGATCTACCGCCATCACCCCCTCTTCCGTGCCGAGACGTTCCGCATCTGGTCCCGGGGGCAGGCCGACTACCCCTCCACCATCGAGGGCGGCGACGTCCTGGTGATCGGCAACGGCGCCGTGCTGATCGGCATGAGCGAGCGCACCACCCCGCAGGCCGTGGAGATGCTGGCGCACAAGCTGTTCGCGGCCGGCTCGGCGCGCACGATCGTCGCGCTCGACATGCCCAAGCGGCGGGCCTTCATGCACCTCGACACGGTGATGACCATGGTCGACGGCGACACCTTCACCCAGTACGCGGGGCTCGGGATGCTGCGCTCGTACACCATCGAACCGGGTACCGGTGATCGGGAGCTGAAGGTCACGGACCATCCGCCGGAGCACATGCACCGCGCGATCGCCGCCGCCCTCGGCCTGGGCGAGATCCGGGTGCTCACCGCCACCCAGGACGTGCACGCCGCCGAGCGCGAGCAGTGGGACGACGGCTGTAACGTCCTCGCCGTCGAACCCGGGGTCGTCATCGCCTACGAGCGGAACTCGACCACCAACACCCATCTGCGCAAGCAGGGCGTCGAAGTGATCGAGATCCCCGGCAGCGAGCTGGGCCGGGGCCGGGGCGGTCCGCGCTGCATGAGCTGCCCGGTCGAACGCGACGCGGTGTGACCGGGCGGACGTCCGAAGGTCGCATAGAAATGCTGACTGTCGTATAGAATTTCAACGTCCTTGTCAGCCGTCACCCTGGAGCGCCCTCATGGCGACAGTCCCGACCGCCCTCGCCGGCCGCCACTTCCTCAAGGAGCTGGACTTCACCGAGGAGGAGTTCCGCGCTCTGGTCGAGCTGGCCGCGGAGCTGAAGGCCGCCAAGAAGGCCGGGGCCGAGATCCAGTACCTGCGCGGGCGGAACATCGCGCTGATCTTCGAGAAGACCTCGACGCGCACCCGCTGCGCGTTCGAGGTCGCCGCCGCCGACCAGGGCGCCCGTACGACCTACCTCGACCCCTCCGGCTCCCAGATCGGGCACAAGGAGTCGGTGCGGGACACGGCGCGCGTCCTCGGCCGGATGTTCGACGGCATCGAGTACCGGGGGGACAGTCAGGCCAAGGTCGAGGAGCTGGCCGCCTGCGCCGGAGTGCCCGTCTACAACGGGCTCACCGACGACTGGCACCCCACCCAGATGCTCGCCGACGTGCTGACCATGGCCGAGCACAGCACCAGGCCGCTGCGGCAGATCACCTTCGCCTACCTCGGTGACGCCCGCTTCAACATGGGCAACTCCTACCTCGTCACCGGGGCGCTGCTCGGCATGGACGTACGGATCGTCGCGCCCCGGCGGTACTGGCCGGACGGCGAGATCGTGGCCCGGGCCCGCAAGCTCGCCGAGGCCAGCGGTGCCGTCGTCACGCTCACCGAGGACGTCGCCGAGGGCGTCCGGGGTGCCGACTTCGTCGCCACCGACGTCTGGGTCTCGATGGGCGAGCCCAAGGAGGTCTGGGGGGAGCGGATCAAGGCCCTCGCGCCCTACGCCGTGACCATGGACGTCCTGGACGCCACCGGGAACCCGGACGTGAAGTTCCTGCACTGCCTGCCGGCCTTCCACGACCTGGGCACCAAGGTGGGCCAGGAGATCTACGAGGCCTACGGTCTGCGGTCGCTGGAGGTGACCGACGAGGTCTTCGAGTCCGCCCACTCCGTCGTCTTCGACGAGGCCGAGAACCGTCTGCACACGATCAAGGCGGTGCTGGTAGCCACACTCGCCTGACCAGCCTTATCCTGGCCGGCGGCCCGGAGCCACCCCTTCCGGTGCCGTCGCCGCGCCTCTACGACGGGCGCCCGCACCACCAGAAACGAGCACCACCCGCATGCCCGCTCCCCGCATCAAGTCCCCGCAGCTGCTCGTCGCCGAATCCGGTGCCGACCGCGAGGGACACGGCCTCAAGCGCACCATGGGCCTCTTCCAGCTCATCTGCTTCGGCGTCGGCGCCATCGTCGGCACCGGCATCTTCGTCGGTCTCTCCGACTCCGTCGCCAAGGCCGGACCCGCCGTCGTCGTCTCCTTCGTCCTCGCCGCGCTCACCTGCGTCTTCACCGCGTTCTCCTTCGCGGAGCTGGGCGGCGCGATCCCGGTCTCCGGTTCCTCGTACTCCTTCGCCTACGCGGGCCTCGGGGAGTCCACCGCCTTCCTGGTCGGCTGGTGCCTGCTGCTGGAGTACGGCATCTCCATCTCGGCCGTCGCCGTCGGCTGGAGCCAGTACGTCAACGAACTCCTGCACAGCCTCACCGGCGCGCAGCTGCCGGCCGCCCTGTCCGCGGGGCCGGGCGACGGCGGGATCGTTAACCTCCCGGCCGTGATCGTCATCGCCATGGCCTCCGTGCTGCTGGTGCGCGGGGTGCGGGAGAGCGCCCGGGCGACCGCCGCCATGGCCGCCGTGAAGCTCGTCGTGCTGATCGCCTTCTGCGCCATCGGCTACAGCGCCTTCAAGGACGGCAACCTCACGCCGTTCTCCCCGGCCGGTCTCGGCGGCATCGGCGCGGGCACCACCGCCGCGTTCTTCTCGTACATCGGCTTCGACGCGATCACCACCGCCGGCGAGGAGGCCAAGAACCCGCGCCGGGACATCCCCGTGGCGATCATGGTCTGCATGGGCCTGGTCACGCTGCTGTACTGCGCGGTCGCGGTCGCCGCGATCGGTGCCATCGGCGGCGACCAGGTGGCCGGCCGCCCCGCCGCGCTGTCCTACGTGGTCAACGAGGTCACCGGCTCCGGCATCGGCGGCGGAATCATCGCCTTCGGCGCGGTCGTCGCCATCGCCTCCGTGGTCCTCGCCGTCATGTACGGCCAGACCCGCATCCTGATGTCGATGTCCCGGGACGGCCTGATCCCGCGCGTCTTCGAGAAGGTGTCGCCGAAGACCGCCACGCCGGTCGCCGGCACGCTGATCGTCGCCGTGGTCTTCGCACTGCCGGCCGCCTTCGCGTCCCTCGACGCCGTCATGAACCTGTGCACCATCGGCACGCTCGCCATCATGGCCGTCGTCAACATCACGGTCATGGCCCTGCGCCGCCGCGAGCCCGGCCTCACCCGCAGCTTCCGGGTGCCTTTCCACCCCGTGACCCCGCTGCTCGGCATCGGCTTCTGCCTGTACCTGATGTACGAGACCGGCTGGCGGACCTGGCTGCAGTTCGCCGTGTTCCTCGTGGTGGGACTGCTCGTCTACGCCGCCTACGGGCGCCGGCACTCCACGCTGGCCCGCACGGCCCCCGAGGTCACGCCGGACGCCGCTGAGCGGGAACCGCAGGCAGTCTGAACCACACCGCCTTGCCCGACGGGGTGGGGCGGTGACCGCAGGACGAGCTGAGGGCGCGGATCAGCAGCAGCCCGCGCCCACCCTCCGACCAGGGATCGGGCTCCTCGATCACCGGCCGGGCCAGATGGCCGGGCGGCGCCGGATCGGGGTCGTGCACCTCCACCCGGCAGCCGGTCGGCAGCAGCTCGACCACCAGCTCTATCGGGCCGTGCCCGGCGGTGTGCTCCACCGCGTTGGCCACCAGCTCCGCCGTGAGCAGCTCCGCGGTGTCGCAGTCGGCCGGGTGCTCCACCTCGGTGAGGGCCGTGCGCACCAGGGCGCGCGCCACGGGCACCGCCGCCGTGGTGTGCGGCAGCGCGATGCGCCAGGAGGCCGGTTCGGTGAGGCGTTCGTGCAAGGCGGGTCCGTTCATGGAGCAGGCTGTCCTGCTTTCGACTGTAGGAAATGGTACGGGCCCGGCCACAGGGGCCGTCGACGGGCTTCGCCCGGGACCCTCGGCCCCGGTACCGGGCGGCCTACCCGGCCGAACGCCCCGGCTCGCCCGGCGGCGCCCACTGTTACGGCCCTGTCGACGATCGGTTACGCGGCCGGCCGGTCCGCCGTTCGGCGGAGGCTTGTCGCGTGCTGGTGACGACAGTCACAAACAGGTGATAACTTCATGGAGCAGCACCGTGAGGAACCGACCGCCGCAACGTGACGCACCGCCGCCCCGGGAGGCCGCACGTCATGAGTCCCTTCACCGGCTCCGCCGCCCGCACCTCCGACTGGGAGCATCTGCGGGTCCACCTCGCCGACGGTGTCGTCACCGTCACCCTCGACCGCCCCGAGAAACTCAACGCCCTCACCTTCGGCGCCTACGCCGATCTGCGTGATCTGCTCGCCGAACTCTCCCGGGAGCGCTCGGTGCGCGCCCTGGTGCTGACCGGCGAGGGGCGCGGGTTCTGCTCCGGCGGCGACGTCGAGGAGATCATCGGCGCCACCCTGGGCATGGACACCGCCCTGCTGCTGGACTTCAACCGGATGACCGGCCAGGTGGTCCGGGCGATCCGCGAATGCCCGTTCCCGGTGGTCGCCGCCGTGCACGGGGTCGCGGCGGGCGCGGGAGCGGTACTCGCCCTCGCGGCCGACTTCCGGGTGGCGGACCCCTCGGCACGCTTCGCGTTCCTCTTCACCCGCGTCGGCCTCTCGGGCGGCGACATGGGCGCCGCCTACCTGCTGCCCCGGCTCGTCGGCCTGGGGCACGCCACCCGGCTGCTCATGCTCGGCGAGCCGGTCCGCGCACCCGAGGCCGAGCGCATCGGCCTGATCAGCGAGCTGACGGAGGAGGGCCGCGCGGACGAGGGGGCCCGTGCGCTGGCCCGCCGCCTGGCCGACGGCCCGGCGCTCGCCTACGCCCAGACCAAGGCCCTGCTCACGGCCGAGCTGGACATGCCGCTGGCGGCGGCGATCGAACTGGACGCCGCCACCCAGGCCCTGCTGATGCACGGCGACGACTACGCGGAGTTCCACGCGGCGTTCACGGAGAAGCGCCCGCCGAAATGGCAGGGAAGGTGATCTTTCATGCCGACCTCAGGCGCGCCGGCCCCAGGGGTGCGGGCGACCACGACGGACCCGCGGCCGGCGGCCGCAGGCCCCCGGCACGGCGCCCGGCGCATCGCGATCATCGGCGCGGGCCCCGGCGGCCTGTACGCGGCAGCGCTGCTCAAACGCCTCGATCCGGCCCGTGACATCACCGTCTGGGAGCGCAACGCCCCCGACGAGACCTTCGGCTTCGGAGTCGTCCTCTCCGACGAGACCCTCGGCGGCATCGAACACGCCGACCCGGTCGTCCACGAGGCGCTGCAACGGGACTTCGTCCGCTGGGACGACATCGACATCGTCCACCGAGGCAGCCGGCACACCTCCGGAGGCCACGGATTCGCCGCCCTGGGGCGGCACCGCCTCCTGGAGATCCTGCACGACCGCTGCCTCTCCCTCGGCGTGCGGATCCACTTCCGCACCGAGGCCCCGCCCCCGCACGTGCTCTCGGCGGACCACGACCTCGTCATCGCCGCCGACGGAATCAACAGCGCCACCCGCGCCGCCCACGCCCATGCGTTCCGGCCCCGCGTGACCCGGCACCGCTGCCGCTACATCTGGCTCGCCGCCGACTTCGCCTTCGACGCCTTCCGCTTCGAGATCGCCGAGACCGAGCACGGTGTCATGCAACTCCACGGCTACCCGTACGCGGCCGAGGCGTCCACCGTGATCGTCGAGATGCACGAGGACGTCTGGCGGGCGGCCGGCTTCGACGAACTCGGTGAACAGGAGTCCGTCGGGCGCTGCGCCAAGATCTTCGCGGACGCGCTGAGCGGCCGGCCCCTGCGCTCCCGCGACTCGGCCTGGACGACGTTCCGCACGGTCGTCAACGACCGCTGGTCACACGGCAACGTCGTCCTGCTCGGCGACGCCGCCCACACCGCCCACTTCTCCATCGGCTCCGGGACCAAGCTCGCCGTGGAGGACGCGCTGGCCCTGGCCGCGTGCCTCGAGGAACAGCCCGACGTCGACTCGGCGCTGGCCGCCTACGAGGAGGAGCGGCGCCCCGTCGTCGCCTCCACGCAACGGGCCGCGCGGGCCAGCCTGGAGTGGTTCGAGAACCTGCGCCTGTACCTCGGCCAGCCGCCCCGCCAGTTCGCCTTCAACCTGCTCACCCGCAGCCGCCGCGTCACCCACGACAACCTCCGCCTGCGCGACGCCCACTTCACCGAAGCCGTGGAGCGCGAGTTCGGCTGCCCGCCCGGCACGCCCCCCATGTTCACCCCGTTCCGGCTGCGCGGCCTGACCCTGCGCAACCGCGTCGTGGTGTCACCGATGGACATGTACTCCGCCACCGACGGTGTCCCCGGAGACTTCCACCTCGTCCACCTGGGCGCCCGGGGCCTCGGCGGAGCCGGCCTGGTGATGACCGAGATGGTGTGCGTGAGCGAGGAGGGCCGCATCACCCCGGGCTGCGCCGGCCTCTACACCGGCCGGCAGGCCGAGGCGTGGCGGCGCATCACCGACTTCGTGCACACCAGCGCACCCGGCACCGCGATCGGCGTGCAGCTCGGGCATGCCGGCCGCAAGGGCTCCACGAAGCTGATGTGGGAGGGCATGGACGAGCCGCTGCCGCACGGCAACTGGCCGCTCGTCGCCGCCTCCGCACTGCCCTACAAGCCGGGCAGCCAGACCCCGCGCCGGCTCTCCCGGGCCCAGCTCACCGACGTGCGCGAGCAGTTCGCGGCAGCCGCCTGGCGGGCCGCGCGGGCCGGCTTCGACCTGCTCGAACTGCACTGCGCGCACGGCTATCTGCTCTCCGGTTTCCTCTCGCCGCTCACCAACCACCGCACCGACGCCTACGGCGGCTCGCTGGAGAGGCGGCTGCGCTTCCCCCTGGAGGTCTTCGACGCCGTACGCACGGTGTGGCCGGCGGAACGGCCGATGACCGTGCGCATCTCCGCCACCGACTGGGCCGAGGGGGGTACGACGGCCGGCGACGCGGTCGAGATCGCCCGCGCCTTCGCCGCACACGGCGCCGACGCCATCGACGTGTCCACCGGGCAGGTGGTGGCCGAGGAGCGGCCGGAGTTCGGGCGGTCGTACCAGACGCCGTTCGCCGACCGCATCCGGCACGAGGTGCGCGTCCCGGTGGTCACGGTCGGCGCGATCTCCTCCTGGGACGACGTCAACTCCCTGATCCTGGCCGGTCGTACGGATCTGTGCGCGCTGGCCCGCCCGCACCTGTACGACCCGCACTGGACCCTGCACGCCGCGGCCGAGCAGGGCTACGAGGGCCCCGGCGCCGGCTGGCCCGACCCCTACCGCGCGGGCAGCCGGCGGCCGCGGACCGGACGCACCGACGCCCCGAGACCCCGTCTGTCGCTCGGCGGTCCAGGCGGCTGAGGCGGCCGGGGCGGTGGACGGCGGGACCTCGCCTCAGACTCCCGCGAACTCGCCGCCCGCGTCCCGGAGCCGGTCGTGCAGGGCCCGGAAGACCGCCGCCGAGCGGACACCGGGCCAGTCGGCGGGCAGCAGGTGGGTGGGCAGGCCCGGGTCCGTGTAGGGAAGGTGGCGCCAGGAGTCGAGGGCGAGGAGGTAGTCGCGGTAGGCCTCCTCGGAGGGGGTGCCCGGCCGGTGTTCCCAGGCGTGCAGGACCGGCGCGTGCGCGTCCAGGAAGCCCTCGTGCGCCTTGGCGATCGCGGCCAGGTCCCACCAGCGGCCGACCGCCCCCGCCGTCGCCGCGAACCCCAGGTGCTCGCCGCGGAAGAAGTCCACGTACGGGTCCAGGTGCAGCCGGCGCAGCGTGTGCCGGGTCTCCTCGTACAGCCGGGCCGGCGCGATCCACACGCCGGGGGCCGCCGTGCCGAAGCCCAGGCCCGCCAGCCGGGAGCGCAGCACGTGCCGCTTCTGCCGCTCCGACTCCGGGACGGAGAAGACCGCCAGCACCCAGCCCTCGTCCTCGGGAGGTGCCGTCGCGTAGATGCGGCGGTCGCCGTCGTCCAGCAACTGGCGGGCCTCGGGGGAGAGTTCGTACCCCGCCGCGCCTGAGCCGGTGCGGGCCGGCAGCAGCAGACCGCGCCGTTTGAGCCGGGACACCGAGGAACGCACGGACGGCGCGTCCACGCCGACCGCGGCCAGGAGCCGGATCAGCTCGGCCACGGGCACCGGCCCGGGCATGAAGCGGCCGTACGCGCCGTAGAGCGTGACGATGAGGGACCTGGGTGCGTGCTGCTCGGACACGTTGATCATTTTAGGTCGTCGGCATCACTGCCGGTCCCCTCCGGTGCGCAACCGGAACCGCTGCAGCTTGCCGGTGGCCGTGCGGGGGAGTGCGTCGAGGAAGACGAACTCCCGCGGGCACTTGTAGGGCGCCAGTTCCAGGGTGAGGAACGCGCGGAGCGCCTCGGGGTCGCGCCGGACCCCGTCGCGCAGCACCGTGAACGCCACCGCCACCTGGCCGCGCGCCTCGTCGGGACGCCCGACGACGGCCGTCTCCACCACGTCCGGGTGGCGCAGCAGCGCGTCCTCCACCTCCGGTCCGGCGATGTTGTACCCGGACGAGATGATCATGTCGTCGGCGCGGGCCACATAGCGGAAGTAGCCGTCGGGATCGCGGACATAGGTGTCGCCGGTGACGTTCCAGCCGTCGCGCACGTACGCGCGCTGGCGCGGGTCGGCGAGATAGCGGCACCCGACCGGGCCGCGCACGGCCAGCAGGCCGGGCTCGCCGTCGGCCAGCGGAGTGCCGTCCGCCCCCTGCACGCGTGCCTGCCAGCCGGGCACCGGGACGCCGGTCGTGCCGGGCCTGATGTGCTCGTCGGCGGCGGAGATGAAGATGTGCAGCAGCTCGGTCGCGCCGATGCCGTTGATGATGCGCACGCCCGTGCGCTCGTGCCAGGCCCGCCAGGTGGCCGCGGGCAGGTTCTCGCCGGCCGACACGCAGCGCCGCAGGGACGAGACGTCGTGGCCGTCCAGGACGTCCAGCATGGCGCGGTACGCGGTCGGGGCGGTGAACAGCACCGAGACGCGGTGCTCGGCGATCGCGGGCAGCAGCTGTCGGGGCCCGGCCTGTTCCATCAGCAGCGCGCTGGCACCGGCCCGCATCGGGAAGACCACCAGGCCGCCGAGGCCGAAGGTGAAGCCGAGCGGGGGGCTGCCGGCGAAGACGTCGTCACCGACGGGGCGCAGCACGTGCCGGGAGAAGGTGTCCGCCGTGGCGAGCACGTCCCGGTGGAAGTGCATGCACCCCTTCGGGCGGCCCGTGGTGCCGGAGGTGAACGCGATCAGGGCGACGTCGTCGGCAGCGGTGTCCACGGCCGGGTAGGGGGTGGCGGACGCCGGGCGGCGGAGGAGGTCGTCGGGGGCGTCGCCGCCGTATGTCGTGATCCGCAGCCCGGGTATCCCGGCCTTCGCCAGGTCGTCCACCGCCCGGACGTCGCACAGCGCGTGCCGCACCCGGGCGATCTCGCACATCGTCGCCAGCTCGTGCGGACGCTGCTGGGCGAGCACGGTCACGGCTATCGCGCCCGCCTTCAGCACGGCCAGCCAGCAGGCGGCGAGCCAGGGTGTGGTGGAGCCGCGCAGCAGGACCCGGTTGCCGGGCACCACGCCCAGGTCGCCGGTGAGCACGTGCGCGATCCGGTCGACGTGCCCGCGCAGTTCGCCGTAGGTCCAGCCGGGCCCGGTGGGGGTGCGGAAGACCGGGCGGCCCGGGTCGGCGCCGGCCAGGAGTTCCGCGGCGCAGTTGAGCCGTTCGGGGTAGTGCAGCCCGGGCAGCTCGAACCGCAGCTCGGGCCATTCGCCGGGCGGGGGCAGATGATCGCGCGCGAAGGTGTCGACGTGGGCCGAGAGGTGCATGGCGGTTCGCCCCCTTGCCGTGACGAGCGTCGGGACGGGCGTCGTGGTGGGCACCGGCGTCCGGCGGGCACAGGGGACGACCTCCGGCATACCGCCGTCGCCCGGGCGGGCACCGCGCCTTTCGGCCGACTCGATCCGGACTCCCCCTGCCGGTTCGAGCGTATCGTGTTGGTGACGGCAGTCAACTGTGCGCGATAACGTCGGTGGGCGCAGGGGAGGAGCGGTGCAGGCCGCCCCGGTGCGCGCCGGGGAGAGTCCGCGGCGGCCCGCTCCCGAAGGGCGCCGGGTGGGACCGCGGTGGTCCACCCGGAGCGGTGTCGGGCGGGGCCGCGATGGTCCGTCCCGGGTGGTGGCGGGCAGGGCCGCGGTGGTCCAGCCCCCGGATGGTGGGCGGGGCCGCCGTGGCCCGGCCCGGAGGGAGGAGCGCCGGTGACCGCATTCTCACTCGGACCGGAGCAGACCGCCTGGTGTGCCGAGCTGCGCACACTGGCCGCCGAACGGCTGCGCCCGCTGGCCGACAAGGGCGAACCGGGCCGCGTCAACCGCCCGCTGCTCGCCGAACTCGGCCGGCTCCGGCTGACGGCACGGCTGTTCACCTCCGGCGCGCTCGACCTGTGCCTGATGCGCGAGTCCCTCGCCCAGGCCTGTACGGAGGCCGAGACCGCCCTCGCCCTGCAGGGCCTGGGCGCCCATCCGGTGCATGCCCACGGCACCCCGGCGCAGCGCCGGCACTGGCTGCCGCGCGTCGCCGACGGCAGCGCGGTCGCCGCGTTCGCGCTGAGCGAGCCCGGGGCCGGATCGGACGCGGCGGCACTGACCCTCGCCGCCGAGCCGCACGGCGACGGCTGGCGGCTCACCGGCGCCAAGTGCTGGATCTCCAACGCCCCCGAGGCCGACTTCTACACCGTCTTCGCACGCACCTCACCCGGCGCGGGAGCACGCGGCGTGACCGCCTTCCTCGTCCCGGCCGACCGGCCCGGCCTCACCGGCACCGCACTGGAGATGATCTCCCCGCACCCGATCGGCGCCCTCGACTTCGACGCCGTGGCCGTCACGGCCGACGACCTGCTCGGTGAGCCCGACCGCGGTTTCGCCGTCGCCATGGGCACCCTCAACCTCTTCCGGCCCAGCGTCGGCGCCTTCGCGGTGGGCATGGCCCAGGCCGCGCTCGACGCCACGCTCCGTCACACCCGCGAGCGCGAGGCGTTCGGCGGCCGGCTGATGGACCTTCAGTCGGTGTCCCACCAGGTCGCCGAGATGGCCCTGCGCACGGAGGCGGCCCGCCTGATGGTGTACGCGGCGGCGACGGCCCACGACGAGGGCGCCCCCGGCGTGCCGGGACGTGCCGCGATGGCCAAGCTGCTCGCCACCGAGACCGCGCAGTACGTCGTCGACACCGCCGTCCAGCTGCACGGCGCCCGCGCGCTGCGCCGCGGCCACCTCCTCGAACACCTGTACCGCGAGGTGCGCGCCCCGCGCATCTACGAGGGCGCCAGCGAGGTGCAACGGAGCATCATCGCCAAGGAGCTGTACGCCACGAGTCACGACCGGGAGGCCCGGTGAGCACCGAGCGCGTCAACCCGCCCGAGCTGTCCCCGCCCACGGGTTTCTCGCACGCCGTCGTCGCGGCCGGCTCCCGCGTGGTGTTCCTCGCCGGCCAGACCGCCCTGGACGGTGCGGGCAAGGTCACCGGCGCCACGCTCCCCGAGCAGTTCGAGACGGCACTGGGCAACCTCCTCACCGCCCTGCGCGCGGCCGGCGGCACCCCCGCGGACCTCGCCCGGGTCACGGTCTACGCCACGGACGTCGCCGAGTACCGCGCCCAGGCCGGCCGGCTCGGGCGCATCTGGCGGGAACTCGCGGGCCGCGACTACCCGGCCATGGCGGTCGTGCAGGTCGTACGGCTGTGGGACGAACGGGCGCAGGTGGAGCTGGACGGGTTCGCCGTACTGCCATGACGCGCCACCGAGCGGGTGACGGTCACGGCCGAGGGCACGGCCGTCGGGTACCAGTGGAGGCCCCCGACCCCCCCCCACGACCGGGAGGCAGCCCCATGCCCCTACGCCCCGCCCTCACCGCGATCGCCGCCGTCGCCTCCGCCCTGCTCTGCGCCGCCACCGCGACTCCGGCCGCCGCCGCGACCGCTCCGGCCGCCGCCGGTGCCACCGCCCCCCCTCCAGCCCCCGCGGAGCCCTCCGAGACCGTCACCGTCGACCCCGTCGGCCGGATCGCGCCCGACGGCACGGTCACCCTGTCGGGCAGCTACCGCTGCACCCCGGGTACCGGCCCGGTGTTCGTCAGTTCCTCGGTCAGCCAGAGCGATCCCCACGTCAGGTACGGCATCGGCGGCAGCGGTGCCCGGTGTGACGGCGCCGAGCACCGCTGGCTGAACTCCGGCACGGCCTCCGGCGACTCGCTCGCGGTGGGCAAGGCGCACGTCTGGGCCACGCTCATGGAGCTGCGCCCCACGGGCCTGGTGCCGCTGCCGGCCTTCCACGCCGTCACGGACCAGGACGTCTCACTCGCCAAGGCGTGAGCGGGAGCGCCGGGCCCCGCCTGGACGTCTCGCTCGCCCTGGGGTGAGCGGCAGCGCGCGGCCCGCCCGGACGGCACGCCCGCCCGGGACCGAGCGGGAGCGCGCGGCCCCCGGACGGCACGCCCGCCCGGGACCGAGCGGGAGCGCACGGAGTCGTACACCTCGCCCCGGCCGTCGCCCGGTTCAGCCGAGGCCGAGGCCCTCCCGGTCCGGCGGAGCGCTCCTCCGCCGGACCACGGTCGGGGGCAGGCGCAGGTCCGGCCGGTGCAGCGCGGCCACGAACTTGTAGCGGGAGCCGCGGTACACCGAGCGCACCCACTCGACCGGGGTGCCCCCCGCGTCCCGCGAGTGCCGGGACAGCAGCAGCATCGGCAGACCCACGTCGGTGCCGAGCAGCTGTGCCTCGCGCGGAGTGGACAGCGAGGTCTCGATGGTCTCGTCGGCCTCGGCGAGATGGACGCCGTACACCTCGGCGAGCGTGGTGTAGAGCGACGGGCGGCCGGCCAGGGACCGGCGCAGGCCGGGGAAGCGCCGCACGGACAGGTGGGTCGTCTCGATCGCCATCGGGTCGCCGCTGGCGAGCCGCAGCCGCTCGATGCGCAGCACCCGTTCGCCGATGCCGACGCCGAGCAGGCCCGACAGCTTCTCGTCCGCCGGGATCTCGCCGATGTCCAGGGTCTGCGAGGCGGGCGTGAGCCCCTGTGCGCGCATGTCCTCGGTGTGCGAGGTGAGCTGGAGCGTGCGGTACAGCTTGGGCTGGGCGACGAAGGTGCCCTTGCCCTGGATCCGGTCGAGGCGGCCCTCGCCCACGAGTTCCTGCAGTGCCTGCCGGACGGTGGTCCGGGAGGTGTCGAACCGGACGGCGAGCAGACGCTCCGCGGGCATGGCCGAACCCGGTTCGAGCGCCTCGGCCATGGCGAGGAGCCGTTGCTTGATCCGGTAGTACTTCGGCACGCGCGCGGTGCGGCCGGGCGCCCCCCTGTATGGCTGGGCGCTGCTGACGTCGGTGGTCATGCCTGCCTTCCCGGCTGTGTCGGTGGGCTCCCGTTATAGCGACCAACTGCCCTATGGTCTAGTCCAACTGAACGCTCCGGGAGAAGCCGGGCGAAGAGGGCGGCCAAAGGGGCGAACGCGCTCCGATGACGTTCTCGTAACGGCAGTCACCGGCTTCCTGAACCACCCTTGACACCCCGAAAGGTCTAGGCCAAGCTCCACGGTACTGGTCTACACCATTAGTGGCCAGGCCCGAGCCCTACGTGCAACAGCGTCGTACGCAGGTCACCGCCGAGGGCGTGGGGGGTTAGTGGCATCCCTGAGGAGGGTGGCGTGAAGCGCAAGCTTGCTGCCGCGATCGTGATCGCGGGCATGATGGTCTCCGTCTCGGCGTGTGGCGGCGACGACGGCAAGGACAGCGGTAAGGACGCGGGTCCGGAGAGCTGGAAGGGCCAGACGCTGACGGTCTGGACGATGGACGGTTCCGCGCCACCGCAGTGGACCAAGGACGTCCAGGCGGCCTTCGAGAAGAAGACCGGCGCCAAGGTCAAGTTCGAGATCCAGAAGTGGGACGGGATCCAGCAGAAGATCACCACCGCCCTCTCCGAGTCCAACCCGCCGGACGTCCTCGAGGTCGGCAACACCCAGACCCCGGCCTACGCGGCCACCGGCGGCCTCGCCGAACTGGGCGACCTCAAGCAGCAGATCGGCGCCGACTGGACGCCGTCGGTCTCGCAGTCCTCCGTCTACGACGGCAAGCAGTACGCCGCCCCGTGGTACTTCGCCAACCGTGTCGTCGTCTACAACAAGGCGATCTGGGCCAAGGCCGGCATCAAGGACACCCCCAAGACCCGGGACGAGTTCTTCAAGGACCTGGAGACCATCGGCAAGAAGACCGACGCCGAGCCGCTCTACCTGCCCGGCCAGAACTGGTACTTCTTCGACGGCCTGACCATCGGCCAGGGTGCCGACCTGGTGAAGAAGGACGGCGGCAAGTACGTCTCCAACCTCGCCGACCCGAAGGTCTCCCAGGCGATGGAGATCTACAAGAAGTACGCCTCCTACTCCAAGGCCCCCAAGGACAAGGACGAGGCCACCCCGCAGCAGGCGACCGTCTTCGCCAAGGGCAAGACCGGTGCCTTCATCGGCATGGGCTGGGAGGCCGGCACCGCGGTCCAGACGAACAAGGCCATCGAGAAGGACCTCGGCTACTTCACCATCCCCGGCGAGACGGCCGGCAAGCCCGAGGGCGTCTTCCTCGGCGGCTCCAACCTCGCCGTGGCCCAGAACGGCAAGAAGCAGTCCCTGGCCAAGGAGTTCCTGAAGATCGCCCTGTCCGACGAGTTCGAGGGCCAGCTGGCCAAGACCAACGGCGTCATCCCGAACAAGACGTCCCTGGAGACCAACCTCAAGGGCAACGGCGCCGCCGAGGCCGCCGCTCCGGGTGCCGCGGCCGGTGGCACCACTCCGCTGATCCCCGAGTGGGCCGCGGTGGAGAACACCCCGAACCCGATCAAGTCCTACATGACCGCGGTGCTGAACGGTAAGTCCCCGGCGGACGCCGCCAAGCAGGTCGAGGGCGAGATCAACAAGCGCCTGGCCCAGCAGAACTGATGACCGCGCCGGGGGTGCCGCACGGGCGCCCCCGGCAGTCATGTGCCGTGCGTACGGCCACGGACGCCGTAGGCACGGCCGAGGAAGTCGTTCGTACGGCCACGGAAGAGATGACAACTCATGTCAGTGCAGACCGAAGGCACGGACACGGCCGGGGAGCCCGCTGTCCACAAGGCCCGGGTGCCGGCGCCGCCGCGAGGTGAGGACCGCACCTCCCGGGGACCTTCCCGCCGGGGCGCCGCCGCCCCCTACCTGCTCCTGCTGCCCGCTCTGCTGGCCACACTGGTCCTGCTCGGCTGGCCCCTGGTCAAGAACGGCATGCTGTCGTTCCAGAACCTCAACCCGCGGCAGCTCATCCAGCACCTCACCGAGTGGAACGGCGTCGACAACTACCGGGACGTCCTGGGGGAGTCGGAGTTCTGGCACGTCGTCGAGCGCTCGGTCTTCTTCACCGCCGCCAACGTCGTCCTGATCATGCTGATCGGCACCCTGGTCGGACTGCTGCTGGCCCGGCTCGGCAGGAAGATGCGGCTGCTGCTCCTGCTGGGCCTGGTCCTCGCCTGGGCCATGCCCATCGTCGCGGCCACCACCGTGTACCAGTGGCTGTTCGCCCAGCGCTTCGGCGTCGTCAACTGGGTCCTGGACAAGCTCGGCTGGCACTCCATGGCCGACCACAACTGGCTGGAGACCCAGTTCTCCACCTTCGCCGTGGTCACCCTGCTGATCGTCTGGCAGTCGATCCCGTTCGTGGCGATCAACCTCTACGCGGCCACCACCACCATCCCCAGAGAGCTGTACGAGGCCGCGGCCCTGGACGGCGCCGACGCGTGGAAGAGCTTCACCTCGGTGACCCTGCCCTTCCTGCGGCCGTTCCTGTACGCGACGACCTTCCTCGAGGTCATCTGGGTCTTCAAGTCGTTCACGCAGATCTTCGCGCTCAACGAGGGCGGCCCCGACCACCTCACCGAGACCCTGCCGATCTACGCCTACGTCGAGGGCGTCGGCAACCAGCACTTCGGGGTCGGCGCGGCGATCTCCTTCCTGACCATCGCGGTCCTGCTGGTCATCACCTCGTACTACCTGCGCATGGTGCTCAAGCAAGAGGAGGACGAGCTGTGAAGCGCTCGGTTCTCGGCCGTATCTGGCCCAACGCGACCGCCGTCGTCCTCTTCGTCGGCTTCGTGTTCCCCGTCTACTGGATGTTCGCCACGGCCTTCAAACCGGCCGGCGACATCATCGCCGACGACCCGGTGTGGTTCCCGACCGACGTCACCTTCGAGCACTTCAGGAAGGCGGTCGCCGCCGACCACTTCTGGACGCTGGTCCTCAACTCGGTCACCGTCACGGTGCTGTCGGTGGTGTTCTCGCTCGTCATCGCCCTGTTCGCCGCCTTCGCCCTCACGCGAATGCGCTTCAAGGGCCGACGCGGGCTCATCGTGACCTTCATGCTGGCGCAGATGGCCCCCTGGGAGGTCATGATCATCGCCATCTACATGATCGTCCGGGACAACGACATGCTCGACAGCCTCGTCCCGCTCACCGTCTTCTACACGATGATGGTGCTCCCCCTGACCATCCTGACGCTGCGCGGCTATGTCGCCGCCGTGCCCAAGGAGCTGGAGGAGTCGGCCATGGTCGACGGCTGCAACCGCTTCCAGGCCTTCGTCAAGGTGATCTTCCCGCTGCTGGCGCCGGGGCTGATGGCGACCTCGCTGTTCGGCTTCATCACCGCCTGGAACGAGTTCCCGCTGGTCCTGATCCTCAACAAGGCCAACGACAAGCAGACCCTGCCGCTGTGGCTGTCGCAGTTCCGCACCGCCTTCGGCGACGACTGGGGCGCCACGATGGCCGCCTCGTCGCTGTTCGCGCTGCCCATCCTGATCCTCTTCATCTTCCTGCAACGCAAGGCTGTCAGCGGTCTGACCGACGGCGCCGTGAAGGGATGACGCCCCCGATGACCACACTCGCCACCGGCCCGGACACCCTCACCCGGGACGCCCTCGCGGTGCTGCAGCCCGGGTTCGACGGCACCACCGCGCCCGACTGGGTGCGCCGCCGCCTCGGTGAAGGCCTCGCCTCCGTCGCCCTGTTCGGCCGCAACGTCGTCAGCGAGGGGCAAGTCACCGCCCTGACCGCCCAGTTGCGTGCCGAACGCGACGACCTGCTGGTCGCCATCGACGAGGAGAGCGGCGACGTCACCCGCCTCGACGTGCGCACCGGCTCCTCCTTCCCCGGCAACCACGCCCTCGGCGCCGTCGACGACCCCGAACTCACCCGGGCCGTCTCCCGCGAGCTGGGCCGCCGGCTGGCCGCCTGCGGCGTCAACTTCGACTGGGCGCCCTCCGCCGACGTCAACGCCAACCCCGACAACCCCGTCATCGGCGTCCGTTCCTTCGGCGCCGGCACCGGCCTGGTGGCCCGGCACACCGCCGCGTGGGTCGAGGGCCTGCAGTCCACCGGCGTCGCCGCCTGCACCAAGCACTTCCCCGGCCACGGCGACACCAACGTCGACTCCCACCACGCCGTACCCCGCATCGACGTCGACGCCGACACCCTCTACGAGCGGGAACTGCCGCCCTTCCGCGCGGCCATCACCGCCGGCACCCGGGCCGTGATGAGCGCGCACATCCTCGTGCCCGCCCTCGACCCGGACCGCCCCGGCACCCTCTCCCGGCGCATCCTCACCGACCTGCTGCGCGGCGAACTCGGCTACCAGGGCCTGATCGTCACCGACGGCATGGAGATGCGCGCGATATCCGGCACCTACGGCCTGGAGCACGGTGTGGTCCTCGCCATCGCGGCCGGCGCCGACGCCATCTGCGTGGGCGGCGGGCTGTGCGACGAGGGCACCGTGCTCGGGCTGCGTGACGCCCTGGTGGCCGCCGTACGCTCCGGCGAACTGCCCGAGGAGCGGCTGGCCGACGCCGCCGCCCGGGTGCGCCGGCTGGCCCGCTGGACGGCCGAGGCACGCGGCGCCGCCGGGAAGACCGAGCCCGACCCGGACATCGGCCTGGTCGCGGCCCGCCGCGCTCTGACCGTGACCCGCACCGGCGCCGCCGCACCGCTCACCGAGCCGGTGTACGCGGCCCAGTTCAACCCGGCCCCCAACATCGCCGTCGGCGACCAGACCCCCTGGGGCGTGGCCGCCGAGCTGGAGCGGCTGCTGCCCGGCAGCGCGTCCGGCTCCTTCACCGGCGCCGACGCGGCCACCGCCGTGCTCGCCGCGGCCGCCGGCCGCCGGATCGTCGCCGTGGTCCGCGACGAACACCGGCACCACTGGATGGGCTCCGCCCTCGACACCCTGCTCGCCGCCCGGCCCGACACCGTCGTGGTCGAGATGGGCCTGCCCCAGGCGCCGCCGCGCGGCGCCCTGCACATCGCCACCTACGGCGCCGCGCGCGTCTGTGGCGTGGCGGCGGCCGAGGCCGTCGTCGCCGGCTGACCCGCCGGCCCACCGGCCGCCCGCACCTCCCCGCGGGCGGCCCACCTCTTCCCCTCTCCCGGCGAATCCGGTGGCTCCTCGCGCCCTGGCGCTTGCCACCGGCACATGTCTCACGCCCGACCCGTTGTGCTTGCCCTCCCGTCACCCCGGAGCGATCGCATGCAGACGTCCGCCCCCTACCTCCACCGAGCGGCGACCGGCCGCCCCTACTTCAGCGCCGACGGCGAGACCTACCTCGCCCAGACGCCCCTGCGCCACCTCGACAGGACACAACCCCTCAGGGTGCTGTCCGAGGAGGATCACGCCTTCTGGCAGACCTACGGCTATGTCGTCGTACGGGAGGCCATCACCCCAGGCGAGGCCAAGGGCCTGCTCGACTTCGCCTGGCAGTTCCAGGGCCTCGACCCCGACCGTCCCGAGACCTGGTACACGGAACCGGAGTTCCGCTCCGAACTCGACCAGCACCTCTACATCTACGGCTTCGTCGAGGCGTACCACCACCAGCTGCTCTGGGACAGCCGCCAGAACCCGCGGGTCCACGGCGCCTTCGCCGACGTCTGGGACTGCCCGGAACTGTGGGTCACCCTGGACCGGCTCAACCTCAACCCGCCCAACGTGCGCACCCGTTCCCGCTCCCTGATCGAGCCCACCGACGAGGGCTTCGACATCGAACTGCACTGGGACGTCGACACCACCCTCGCCGTGCTCCCGCAGCGGGTCCAGGGCATCATCGCCCTCACCGACACCCGGCCCGAACTCGGCGGCTTCCAGTGCGCCCCGGAACTCTTCCGCCGCTTCGAGGAGTGGCGCCTCGCCCAGCCACCCGGCCGGGACCCGATCCGCCCGGACATCGACCGCACCGAATTCCCCGTGGTCCGCCCCGACCTCCAGGCCGGCGACCTGCTGATCTTCAACGGCCTGCTGGCGCACGGCGTGGCCCCGAACCTCTCTGACAACGCTGTCCGGGCGGTCCAGTACGTGTCGATGATGCCCGCGCTGGAGGAGCACACCGCCCTGCGCGACTCCCGCGTGCACTCCTGGCGCACCCTCGCCACCCCCGACTGGAACGGCACCCTGCTCGGCGACGCCCGCGAACCGGAGGCCCTGCGCTACGGCCCCGCCACGCTCGACCCGCTCGGCCGCAGACTGCTCGGCCTGGACTCCTGGACCACGGACGGGACGGCACGGTGAACCAGCCCCGCACCGCACCCCGCATCTGCCTCACCCTGCCCACCAACCGGGCCTGCTCCGCCACCCTCCCCGCGATCCACGAGGAGGCCGCCTACGCCGCCCGCCGCTTCGCCGCCGACGTCCGGCTGCTGGTCCTCGACTCCTCCGGCCACCCCACCCGCGCCGAGCACGCACGGGTCGTCGCCGGCCTGCCGGCCGTCCCCGGGGTGAGCGTCCACCACCTCGGCGAGGAACCACAGCGGGACTTCCTGCGCCGGGTCGTCCGGGCCACGGGCCTGCCCGACCCCGACCGGCTGCTGCGCCTGATGCTGCCGGCCGCCGTCTCCTACGGCGCCTGCACCAACCGCGCCTTCCTGCTTGCCGCCGCCCTCGGCTGCCGGTCCGTGCACCGCAGGGACTCGGACAGCACCTACCAACTCCACGCCGGCCGACCGGTGTTCCCCGTCCACCACGAACTGCCCTGGCTGGGCCGGCCCGCCGGCGAGGCGGCGGCCGGCGTCACCCGCACCGACCTCGACGCCACCCTCGCCGACCGCCCCGTGTCACTCGCCGGTGCCTCCTTCATCGGTGAACTCTCCGTCGACATCGGCGAGATACGGCGCCTGGACGAGGGCGTCCACCACGACGTGGTCAGTCTCTGGGCACCGCCCGGCTGGCCGGAGGAGCGCAAACGGGAACTGGTCGAGGAGTCCTTCACGGGCGCGGGCACCACCCCCTTCACCGGCGACCACTCGGCCCTCACCCTCGTCGACCCGATGCGCGTCGACATGTGCAACATCGCCTTCGACCGGGAGGTGTACGAGCGGATCCCGCTGCCACCCGCCACCGACACCATCGGCAGCGACTACTTCCTCCTGCACCTCGTGCACGACGCGCGGCTGCCCGGCATCCTGCACAACCGGCACATCGAGAACTTCCACACCCCCGAACGCCGTTCCGACACCGGCTTCCCCGCCTACCAGCGGCGCTTCGTGAAGTTCCTGCTGTCGATGCTCTACTTCCACCACGTCTACGACCGGATGGCGGCCGAGGGCGACCGGCTGCTGGACGGGACACTGCGCGTCCGCCCCGAGGCGGTCACCGCCCTGCTGCGCGAGAGCACCGGTCTGGACCGCGCCGAGAACGTGTGGCGGCTGGACCGCGTCGACACCGCCTACCGCAAACTGGGCGGCCGCTACGCCGCCTTCGCCGACCGGCTGGCCGCCGAACGCGACCGGCTGCTGGACGAGGCGGAGTCGGACATCGCGGACTTCGCCCACCTCGTCGAGGCCTGGCCCGCGCTCGTGCGCGCCGCCCGCACCACCGCCCTCGGCCCCGGGGACGGACCGGCGTGAAGAACGGCACACCACCCGGCCCGGGGCTCAGCGCGGCCCTCGCCGCGGCACTGGACGCCTCGGCGGAGGACCGGGTCGTCTACGACCTCACCGGCATCGAGAACCAGTACGACACCCTGGTGCGCGAACTGCCCGGCCTCCGGGTCCGCTTCGCCCTGAAGGCCTGCCCCGTCGACGAGGTGC
Organism: Streptomyces sp. NPDC048514; assembly: GCF_043199955.1. Classification (NCBI taxonomy): domain Bacteria; kingdom Bacillati; phylum Actinomycetota; class Actinomycetes; order Kitasatosporales; family Streptomycetaceae; genus Streptomyces; species Streptomyces sp. NPDC048514. The sequence continues at coordinate 474,253 of NZ_JBICWT010000006.1, forward strand.
TGCGCTGCCTCGCGGACCGGGGCGCGGGCTTCGACGCGGCGAGCCCCGCCGAGGTGGCCCAGGCCCTGCGCGCGGGCGCCCCGGCGGACCGGATCCACTACGGCAACACCGTCAAGTCCGACCGGGACATAGCCGAGGCCCACCGGCTCGGCATCCGCACCTTCGCCACCGACAGCGTCGAGGACGTCACCGCCATCGCCGCACACGCCCCCGGCGCCCGGGTGTTCTGCCGCCTCGCCACCAGCGGAGAGGGCGCCCTGTGGGGCCTGAACCGCAAGTTCGGCTGCGCACCGGACGACGCGGTCCGCGTGCTGGCCACGGCACGCGCGGCCGGCCTGACGCCGGCCGGGCTGTCCGTCCACGTCGGCTCGCAGCAGATGACCGGCGAGGCCTGGCAACAGGCCCTGGACACCCTCGCCGGGACCCTGACCGCGCTGGCCGGGCGGGGGATCACACCCGACCACGTCAACCTCGGCGGCGGCCTGCCCGCGCTCGGCTACCGGGACCGGCACGGCCACCTCCTCGAACCGCCCCTGGACAAGATCTTCACCGTGCTCCGCGAGGGCGTCGAGCACCTGCGCGGTGTCACCCCCGCACCCCTCGCCCTCGTCATGGAGCCGGGCCGCCACCTGGTCGCCGACCACGGTGCCGTCCGCGCCCACGTCTCCCGGCTCACCCGGCGCCGGCGGCCGGACGGCACGGACGACCACTGGCTCTACCTGAGCTGCGGAAAGTACAACGGCCTCTACGAGATGGACCAGCTGACGCACCGGCTGGTCTTCCCCGCCCGGCCCGAAGCGGCAGAACACGTCCGCGCGATCGTCGCGGGCCCCACCTGCGACAGCGACGACGCCTACGGCGGCGGCAGGCACCCGGTGCCGGTGCCCGTGCCCGCCACCTCCGGCGACCCGGTCTGGATCCTCTCCGCCGGCGCCTACGCCACCAGCTACATGACCCGGGGGTTCAACGGCATCCACCCGCTGCCCTGCGTCTGCGTACGCGGCACCGGCGGGCCCGCGACCCCCGAAGAACGGCACTGAAAGGGCACACCTCATGCGCGTACGGGGCATCGCCGAGGCCGACTGGCCACGGCTGGCCGCACTGGAGGCCGAGGCGTACACGGACCTCTCCCTCACCGAGGGCGAGGAACTGCTGCGCTCGCGGGCCCGGGTCTCGGCCGGCACCTGCTTCGTCCTCGACCTCGACGGCCGGCTCGCGGGCTATGTCCTCGCCCTGCCCTACCCGAGGCTGAGCTGTCCCGACCTCGCCCGCCCGGAACGGGCCGTCCACCACTCGGCCAACCTCCATCTGCACGACCTCGTCGTCAGCCCGCCCCTGCGGCGGCGCGGCCTGGGCACCCGGCTGGTGCGCCATCTGACCGACACCGCCCGCGCCCGCGGCTTCGAGACCATGTCGCTGGTCGCGGTCACCGGCAAGGAACCCTTCTGGCAGGCCAACGGCTACCGGGCACACCGCGAGACCGCCCTCCCGCCGGAGTACGGCGCCGACGCCGTCTACATGTCGACCGAGGTGGCCGCCGCCACCCGCCCCCACGACGGACGGAGAGCGATCTGATGCCCGGCCCCGCCACCCCCTCCTTCCAGCGTGCCAAGTGGTCGATCGCGGCTCTGTTCTGCTTCCTCGGCTTCCAGTACGGCACCTGGGTCTCCCGGCTCCCCGCCCTCAAGTCCCGTCTGGACCTGGGTGCCGGGGAGGTTGGCCTGCTGCTGATGGCCTGCGGGGCCGGCGCAGCGGCGTCCTTCCCCCTGGTCGCCGTCCTGACGCGGCGCATCGGCTCCCGCCGGCTGTCCCTGCTGTCCGCCCTCGGGCTGGCCGGCGTACTGGCCGCCCTGTCCGTCGTACCGGACTACCCGCTCGCCCTCCTCGCAGTCTGCGCCGACGGGATCGCCGTCGGCTGCCTCAACGTCGCCATGAACGCGCAGGGCGCAGCGCTGGAGAAGGCGTACGACCGCACCGCCATGTCCCAGCTGCACGCCACCTTCAGCGCCGGTCTGCTCGCCGCCGCCCTGCTGACCTCCGGCGTGACCACCGTGACCGGCTCCGTCCCGGCCCACTTCACGGTGGCCGGGGCCCTGCTGCTGCTCCTGCTGCTCTGCTCCCGCACGGGCCTGCTGGCCGGCACGGACGCGGCGCCCTCCGCCCCGGACGCCCCGAAGCGGCGCGGACGCCTGACCCTGCCCACCGGTGCCACCCTGCTGATGGGCTGCGCCATGGCCTTCGGCACGATCACCGAGGGCGCCATGAACGACTGGTCCACGCTCTACATGAAGGACGTCGTCGAGGCGTCCGCCACGGTGGCCCCGCTGGGCATCGCCGTCGTCTCCGTGATGATGCTGCTGGCCCGGGTGTGCGCGGACCGCTGGCGCACCCGCTGGGGCGACGGACGCGTGGTTTTGGCGGGCAGCGCCGTGGCCGCGGCCGGCCTGGCCCTCGCGCTGCTCGCCGGCGGGGTGGTCCCCACGCTCCTCGGCTTCGCCTGCGTCGGCCTCGGCGCGGCCGCCGTCACGCCCTGCGTGTACGTCGCGGCCGCCGGAGCCGGCTCGGACGCGCTGGCCCTGGTCGCCGCCATGGGCACCACGGGACTCCTGGGCGGCCCCGCCCTGATCGGTTTCGTGGCGGGCGCGGCGAACCTGACCCTGGGCATGGCCACGGTGGCCGCCTCGGCCCTGGTCGTCACGCTGACGACCCGCTGGATCCCGTGGCCGGCCCGCACCCCGGTGCCGGCGGACTGACCGTCACGGAGCCGGACGGCCGGCGGCTTCGCAACGTGTTCGCCGTGGGGCAGGGGCCACGAGTGCCTGGTGGCCTGCCGTGCGGTTGCCGGTGCCCCTCGGTCAACTGCCCCTCGTCGCCGGCCGGGCGACGGGCGGCTCAGCGGCGGTTCAGTCCTTGATCTCGCAGATCGCGGCGCCGGAGGTGATGGAGGCGCCGATGTCGGCGGTCAGGCCCTTGATGGTGCCGGCCTTGTGCGCGTTGA